>JAFXCD010000094.1 GCA_017521605.1 Lachnospiraceae bacterium
TCATCAGCCAGATTAAATGCGTTCAATTGATTATCATGATGTAACCACCGCTTTATCGGAAAGAATGATTAAATGAAACTCCTTGCGTGTCGGGATGAGGTACGCAGGGGAAGCAATAACCTTAACTATGGGAGTCTGGAGAGTCCTATCCGGATATTACTTATCTGCCGGCATTGGCAAATATTTTTGAGACCAGTATTGATTTACTGATTGGTATGGATAGCATTCGTGGGGCAGAGGTCTTGCATAATATCCACGCAAAGGCTTTTGCATACCAAAGAACCGGTGAATATGATTTGGCAGTGAAGATAAAGCGAATCAATTGGCTTCAGAGCTTCCACATATGAGAGAGAGCAGAGAGGTAATCCAGCCTCTGATACAGCAAGGATTGGATGAAAGGCAGATGGATGAGGAGATTAGGAGGATTCTTTTGGAGGAAGAAATGCATATTCCTATTGACAATGAAAAGTATTACTGATAGAATTACGAAAAAACAAAGGAAGGATGAGCCCATGATGAAATTATCAATCAGCATGAACGGAATGAACCAGCAACAGCAGCTTATTGTTAAAACTGACAATGGGCTTTTTGTGTTGTGTTCATAACATGTATCTTTCGCAGATGGTTTGAACTTAGCGGTCGAAAGCTCAATATGAGTTTTCGACCGTTTTTCATTTTAAAGATTAGCAAAGGAGGTGTACTATGCCGGAACAGTTAGAGCTTCCCCAACAGAAAGGCAAGCAAGGAAAGATAATAAATAGCAGAAAGGAAGATATAACTATGATAAGTAAAAGATTAACATTAAATGAGCGCCCGACTTTTCCTAAAAAGGCAATTATTACAGCAGGTATGCCTTATGGAAACAAGAATCTGCATTTTGGACATGTAGGTGGTATGTTTATCCATGCAGATATCTTTGCACGATTTTTAAGAGACCGAATCGGAAAAGAGAATGTTATATTCCTATCAGGCACGGATTGTTATGGTTCTCCCAGCATGGAAAGCTATCGTAAGCTACAGGAAAATGGGTATGAGGGCACGCTGGAAGATTATGTGCGTGGGAATCATGAGAAACAGAAGGAAACCTTAGACAACTATGGTATCAGTTTAGACTTTTTTGGTGGCTCTGCCTTAGACGAAGCAGGAGCGATTCATAAAAAAGTATCAGAAAAAGTATTCCGAACTTTATATGAGAATGGCTATATTAAGAAATTATCTGATTCCCAGTTTTATGATGAAGAAAGGAAGACATTTTTAAATGGAAGACAAGTCATAGGAAAATGTCCTATACCGGGATGCTGTTCTGATAAAGCCTACGCAGACGAATGCTCCCTGGGACATCAGTTTTCACCTTCAGAACTTAAGGCGCCTATCAGCAGCTTGTCCGGCAAGAAGCCCATTCTTAAGGAGGTTGAGAACTGGTATTTTGACCTGGAACATTGTATGGATATGGTAAAGGAGTATAATGATTTCTTGCGTAAAAATACCAATATTCGTAAGTATCAGCTGGAAACTGTAGAGGAGTTTTTGAAGAAGCCTTGTATTTATGTGCCCAGAAAATATATCGATGATGTGGCAGAGTTGGCAGCAAAGTTACCGCCTCATAGATTGATGGACGAGGAAAAGAAACCTTCCGTGGTTTTTGAATTTGAGAATTTAGATGATAGGGATGCGGCTAAGAAGATTTTGGATGAGGAGAAGATTCATTACACCTCCGGAAAGACCTTGGTTCCCTTCCGCTTGTCGGGAAATATAGAGTGGGGTGTACCTTTCCCGGAGTGTGAGGACTTAAAGGATTTGACCTTCTGGGTATGGCCGGAATCTTTGTGGGCACCGCTTTCATTTACCTTAGCCTATTTGAAAGAGAAGGGTAAGGAAGAAGATTTATCCAAGTGGTGGTATGATGATGAGGCAAAGGTTTATCAGTTTATAGGAGAAGATAATATCTACTTTTACGGAATTGCGCAGACCGGCTTATTTACCGGATTACAGGTTCCCAAAAGTGAAGTGCCTGATATGGAAAAGGTTCATTTAACCCATATTATTGCCAATCGCCATTTGCTGTATATGGATACCAAAGCAAGTAGCAGTTCTGAAATAAAGCCGCCAACAGCAGATGAGTTACTTGACTTCTATACCAGGGACCAGCTGAGAATGCATTTCATGAGCTTGGGATTATCATCAAAAAGTGTTGGTTTTAAGCCGCAGGTATTTATGAAAGAGGAAGAACGTGTTGGGGTGGATATGGTTTTGAAAGACGGCAATTTGATTACCAATGTGTTTAACCGATTGATTCGTACCTGCTTCTATGCCATCCAGAATAATTGTGATGACAAAATACCAAAAGGAGAAGCGTGTGAGGAAATCAAAAACATGGCAGAAAAAGCAGTTCTGGAGTATGAGCGTCACATGTATAATCATGATTTCCATCGGATTTCCTATGTGTTGGATGATTTCATAAGGCTGGTAAACAAACATTGGGTTAATAATGTAAAAGTTGCTGATACCACAGGTGATGTAGAGTTTAGAAAACAGCTGATTATAGATTGCCTGTATGCTTGTAAGATCATAGGGATTCTGGTTCATCCCATTGCACCCGAAGGATGCGAGATGTTTCGAGAGTATCTGAACTTGGGAGAGGAGATGTGGGATTGGAATAAGATATTGGAGCCGATTTCTTCATATGTAGAAGATATAGAAAAGCATGAACTAAAATTCCTGGAACCCAGAGTAGATTTCTTTAAGAAACATGAGCGTCAGTTGGGAGAAAAGGAATAGTTGAGTGCAACACAACTAATGCGCCATTGTATTTTGGGATTTACATGTTATGATGTAAGTAGAATCAATCCTTTGGAGGGCAATATGTTACACTTACCGGAAAATCTGAAAAAATATCGTATAATGAAGAATCTGACACAGGAGGATGTGGCAGGGTATTTAGGGATTACACCACAAAGTGTGTCTAAATGGGAGCGAGGAGGTTCCCTTAGTTAAAGATACTACACTACAACCCACGCTTACACAATATTTCACGAAAACAATTTATGGATAAAAACAAAGAAGCACTGTCAACATCCCCTTTGAAGATGGCGACGGTGTTTTTTAGATTTCCGGGGCAAGGATGTAAAACCGGCAAGGTCGGTTTTGTATCTGAGAAACGGAAATGATGGGGGAATCCAAAGGGGACAACGCCCCTTTTTGGCACACGGACTTTGCTTGCAAAGTCTAGTGTGTTATACCCTATATCTGCGGGGCTGCGAAAAGTCGGGGACTAGAATTCTGGTCGCCGGTTTTGAAGCAGACAAAAAGAGCTTTGTTTCTGTGCCTGTGTCAGTTACAGAAGCAAAGCTCTTTGATTAGCTGGTAGAGGGTATAATTTGGTTGAACGATGCACCATTTTTGGCGGGTCATTCAACAAAAGGTCAAGGACTTCCAATGGGAACTGCAACAAATAGACAAGAGGGTTAGGGATACTTCCCTGAGAAAAATCGTCACGATCAGCGGATAGCTGTTCGTGATGATTTTGAGCCTGTGTACGGACACAGGCAGTGCTTGCTATGATTGTTTTTGCGAAAAGGATATCATTAGGATGGTATTTAATAGCAAGAATAAAAATAAACGATAACCCTGTCGTTTTTTCTTCTTGCCAACAAGAATAGTATGTGTTATTATAAAAACGATAACACTGTCGTTTTTATATGCTTAGGAGGTCGATGCTATGCCAAAAGTTAAAAACGAATATTTGGAAAACAAAAGAAACCAAATTTTAGATGCCGCATTTGCAGTATGTAAGAGAAAACCAGCCTATGATATTACAATGACAGATATTGTATCAGA
>JAFXCD010000019.1 GCA_017521605.1 Lachnospiraceae bacterium
ATGATGAGCAAGTGTTTATGGTTGATGAATTGCCTAGAGTTATAGAATATTTAGAAGAAAACCTTGATATGGTGAATTTGGGATTACTTCTTATATTTAAGACTGGATTACGTGTTGGTGAACTTGCAGGCTTAAAGAATGTTGATGTTAAAAATGGTGTTATTCATGTGAATCGAACTGAAATCAGTCATAAGGGAAGTGATGGAGCTATGGTTTATGAAGTGAGAGATTTCCCTAAGACAGATGCCGGAATTCGAGAGGTTATTCTTCCTGATAATTATGAGTGGATATTGAGAAAGATTAGAGTTTTAAATCCTTTTGGTGAATATCTGTTTGAAAAAGATGGAGAACGCATTAGAACTTACGTCTTTAGAAATCGTCTGTACACCGTTTGTAAGAAAGCGGAAGCTAAGAGGAAGTCACCACATAAAGCAAGGAAAACATATGGTAGTATACTAATTGATAGTGGTGTTCCTGAATCTACAGTTATTAATCAGATGGGACATACAGATATTAAGACCACGAAACAACACTACTATAAGAATAGAAGAAGTGTTGTTCAGATAAAGGATGAAATCAACAAAGTAGAAGGGTTATAATTGGGTGAACATATGTCTGATACCCTGATTGATACCCTGAGAATTTTTAGACTTCAAACCAAAATCAGAGAAATTAAAAAAGCATTGAAAATTCGGTGGTTTCAACGCTTCTTTAAAAATAATTATTCATGTTTTTAGCAGCTCGTAGGGGAATCGAACCCCTGTTTCCGCCGTGAGAGGGCGGCGTCTTGACCGCTTGACCAACGAGCCAAAATTTTCCTTCGGAAAAATAGAAAAACCTTTGGTTTTTCTAGGTTGTTGCATGCTTTCTTGAGCACTCGTTTATAATACTACAACTTATTCAGAAAAGCAAGTACTTTTTTCAAAAAAATATTACTTTTTTATCCATGGAATTCAATGCATATTAACGTTTTTTAGACAGCATACAATACTCCATTGTTAGTGTGGGTGTGCTATACTTAAATATAAAAGAAAAGAGAAAAGAAGGAAAATAACATAATGAGACTGGAAATGGCACCCTTAGAAGGAATGACAACCTATTTATTTCGAAAGGTGTATTCTAAATATTATGGACATATAGATAAGTACTATACACCATTTTTGTCGTTACATAAGGAGAAAGAATTCAACCATAAGGAACGACAGGAAGTGTTGCCGGAGAACAATAAAGGATTGTGGGTGGTTCCACAAGTACTCACGAATTCAGTGGAAGATTTTTTGAGAGCTGCCAATACTTTGAAGGAACTGGGGTATGAGGAAGTCAACATCAATCTGGGATGTCCTTCCGGTACAGTGGTACCTAAAGGAAAGGGTGCAGGAATGTTGGCAGAGCCGGAACGTTTAGAACAATTTTTGGTGGGGTGTTTTGAAAAAACACCGGTAAAAATTTCTGTAAAAACACGTTTGGGTATGGAGAAGGAAGAAGAGTGGGAAAAACTTCTTGCCATATATAATAAGTTTCCGTTGGAAGAATTAATTGTACATGCACGAATTAGAGAGGATTATTATAAAAATCCGGTACGTTTGGAAGCTTTTGGTAAGGCTCTTGAAGAGAGTCTGTGTACAGTGTGTTACAATGGTGATATTTTCGGGGTGGAAGATTATGTACAATTAACAGAGAGTTTTCCTAAATTGAAAGCAGTGATGCTGGGGCGCGGACTGCTTCGAAATCCCGGATTGGCAGTTGATATTGTTAGTAAGTGGAACACAGAAGAAAAAGAACCATTTGTGCAAATGAAGGATAAGGAAAAAATACAGGCATTTCATGATGAACTTTATGCAGGATATCAGCAGTTATTAGGTGGGGATCGTAATGTTTTGTTTAAGATGAAAGAGTTGTGGAGTTATTTGATTTTCAGTTTTCCGGAAAAAGAGAATCAGTTGAAAAAATTAAATAAATTAAAGACCTGTGCAGAATATGAAAGCTGGTTAAGAATAAAGGCTGATGAATAAAAATACTAAAAAACGTCATAATCATTGTTAAAATGTGTAAAATGTGGTATACTAACAGAAACTAATTATGGTGGTGCTAGATTGAGTAGAAGATTTTTTGTACGGACAAGTTCATTAAAAGTGGGTATGAAAATCGACCAATCCCTTATTGATAAAACCCGTAGAGTTTTAATTGCCAGAGGGACTATATTGGATGATTATCTGATTGAGGCCCTGGGACGGTTAGGAATTAACGGCGTTTATATCCGTGAGGGTGAAGACGTGGAGAACCCAGAATTTTCAGGCTTTGGACCGGTATCTGAAGAAACCCAAAAGAAAATTGAAAAGCTAATGGTAGCAGATCGTTCCAGAGTTACCCTTACTGAAAGTGTTAAGAAGCGTGTACAGGAAGGAATTTCCTATTTGTATAGCAATACAGATGCAAATGACTTTGCAGATGCGTCAAAAAGCATTGCTTCAGAGCTTTTAAAAGCAATTGATGCCAATGATGCCTTGGCCGTGGATATCAGTATGCTGAAGGTCAGTGATGAGTATACCTTTAAGCATAGTGTTGATGTAGCAACCATGGCCATGGTAGTAGCGAAGAAAATGGGCTTTTCGGAAGAAGAGGTGTATGATATAGGTGTGGCAGGTTTGCTTCATGATTTGGGTAAGTCCAAGGTGCCTCCTGAGATTTTGAATAAACCCGGGAAACTTACAGAAGAAGAATTTGAAGTGATGAAGAAGCATTCCTTTTATAGCTACAGCATTTTGAAAAATAATAAGGGAATAAAGGATAGTGTAAAGCTGGCGGTACTACAGCATCATGAAAAGATAAATGGAAAAGGCTACCCAATGGGATTGACATCCGGTCAGATTTGCAAATTTGCAAAGATTTTGACGGTAGTGGATATTTATGATGCTTTGGTAACAGAGCGTCCTTATAAAGCAGCCTTTTCCCAGCGTGATGCAGTAGAAATGCTGATGGCTATGACCTATGAGCTTGATATGGATGCATTAAAAGGCTTTTTGGGAAGTGTCATTCTCTACCCGGTAAATTGTATTGTACAACTCAGTAACGGTGAATCAGCACGAGTGGTAGAAAACTATACAGAATATATTTTGCGACCTAAGGTAGTGGGTTTGCAGAGTGGACGGGTATATGATTTGGCTTATGATTTGAATTGCGCTAATATCATTATTCCGTAAACTTTAAATTTAAATGATGTCAATACACTTTCACAGTATAAAATATTGAAGTGTATTGACATCATTATTTTTCTATGATAACATTTTAACAGTGTAAATAAAAAGAAAAGGACTCTGGAGAAGCCTGATGAAACGATTCGGGTGCCGAAGGTGTACAGCATGGGCACATGCCAATCTCTCAGGCGAAAGGACAGAGAAGTGAAGTTTATTTCTGTGTACTTTTTTGCGAGATTGTTATAAACAATCTTATTTTTTTGCACAAAAAAGAAGAAGGGAAATAGATTTATGTGGACACAGTTTAATGAATTGTTAGTAAAAATTGATGATTTCGTATGGGGACCGCCTCTGATGGTATTGATTCTGGCAGGTGGATTGTTATTAACCATACGTCTGGGTTTACTACAGGTAAGGAAATTGCCATTAGCATTGAAGTGGATGGTAAAAAATGAAAAAGGCGGTATAGGTGAGGTATCCAGCTTCAGTGCTTTATGTACAGCTCTTTCAGCCACTATTGGTACCGGAAATATTGTAGGTGTGGCAACGGCTATTGCAGCAGGCGGCCCCGGTGCCTTATTCTGGATGGAAGTGGCAGCGTTCCTTGGTATAGCAACTAAGTATTCAGAAGGGTTATTGGCAGTTAAGTATCGTGTGGTAGATGAAAAAACAGGTCATACCTTAGGCGGACCTTTCTACTATATTGAGAAAGGTATGGGTAAAAAGGCTAAATGGCTTGGAAAGGTATTTGCTTTCTTTGGTGTATGTGCAGGTTTATTGGGTATTGGTACCTTTACCCAGGTAAATGGTATTTCTTCAGCAGTGAAGAATTTCTTTGATCCCAATGATGCAGCTACAGTAGCTATTCCTGGGCTGGGAACCTATTCCTGGGCAGTTATCATTGCTTCTTTAGTATTAACAGTAGGTGTAGCATTGGTATTAATTGGTGGTGTTAAACGTATTGCCAAGGTTTCTGAAATTGTGGTACCTTTTATGGCAGTGATTTATATTCTTTTAGGTTTTGTAATTATAGTTTGCAATATTACTAAAGTTCCGGAAGCTGTTGCTATCATTGTGAAGGGAGCATTTAATCCCCAGGCAGTAACTGGTGGTGTGGTTGGTAGTATGATTGTAGCAATGCAGAAGGGAGTGGCTAGAGGTATCTTCTCCAATGAAGCTGGTCTTGGTTCTGCACCTATTGCAGCCGCAGCAGCACAAACAAAGGAGCCGGTACGTCAAGGTTTGGTTTCTATGACAGGTACTTTTATTGATACCATTATTGTATGCACCATGACCGGTCTTGCAATTGTTATCACAGGTGCTTGGCAGGTAGAAGGATTGGAAGGTGTAGCGATTACTACATATGCATTTAATAATGGTTTGCCTCTTCCTGCAACAGTATCTTCCTTCTTGTTAATGCTTTGTCTGGTATTCTTTGCATTTACTACTATTTTAGGTTGGGATTATTATTCTGAAAGATGTCTGGAATATTTGACGGGCGGCAAGATGAAGGCAGTAAATGCATACAGATGGTTATATATCTTGGCAGTTTTTATAGGACCATATATGACTGTATCCGCAGTATGGACATTAGCAGATATCTTCAATGGCATGATGGCCATTCCCAATATGATTGCACTCTTTGCATTAAGTGGAGTGGTTGCTAAGGAAACTAAAGACTTCTTTGCTGCAAAGAAGGATAAAGAAGCATAAAGTGATTTATATAGAAACCCGTACTAAAGTATGGGTTTCTTTTTTTGTACAAAAGTGTTATGATAAGTAAGTAGGAGTGTAATTTGGGGTAGATTATGATTGATATTGTTAACAAAGTTTTAGAACATATAAGTGCGTATCAGAAGAAACAGACCAAAGAGCGGATAGTAATAGCTATAGATGGTATGTGCGGAGCCGGAAAAAGTACATTGGCGGGATTGCTTCATGAAAGTCTTGGGGGTAATTTGTTTCATATGGATGATTTTTTCCTTCAACCGCATCAGAGAACGGCTGAACGTTTAAAGGAAATCGGCGGTAATGTGGATTATGAACGGTTTCGGGAAGAAGTCACGGACCATTTGGTAGATGTACAAGGGTTTGTTTATGGAGTTTATGACTGTGGAAAGCAATGCATTTACAGACAGATTCAAGTGAAATCTGCTAATATCAATATTATTGAAGGGAGTTATTCTCTACATCCATATTTTGAAGATAAGGCGGATATAAAAGTATTCTTATCCGTGGATAGTGAGGAACAGATAAAGCGCATTAGTAATAGGAATACTAAGGAGCAGGTTAATCGTT
This sequence comes from Lachnospiraceae bacterium, assembly GCA_017521605.1. Lineage (GTDB taxonomy): Bacteria > Bacillota > Clostridia > Lachnospirales > Lachnospiraceae > Acetatifactor. The sequence continues at coordinate 5,493 of JAFXCD010000019.1, forward strand.
TTATTAAAGAGTGGATACCTAAAGAGAAGTTATATTTTGAAGAATATGATATTCCACAAAAATGTATATGTTTTGATACTACCCATTGTAAAATGGTATCCGAGAAAGCAGCCGGCTCCGGCCCGGTGATAGGTTTGATTGTAGCATATAGTAAAAATAGAGTTATTGGTAAGGATGGACGGATTCCATGGAGAATTGAAGGAGAACAGAAGCGTTTTCGTGAGTTGACTACCGGAAACGTGGTAATTATGGGCAGAAAGACCTATGAGGAAATCGGTAAACCTTTACCAAACCGCTATACTATTGTAGTGTCCAATACTAAAAAGTTCGAAGCGGAGAACTGTACTACGGTAGGAACATTAAAGGAAGCCTTAGAGATTGCCGATAAAAGTAAAAATGTATACATTTCCGGTGGCGCCGAATTGTATAAAGAGGCTATTGATATCGTAGATAAAATGTTTATTACAGAAATTGATGCAGAGATAGAGGGGGATACTTTTTTTTCGGAGTTTGAAGAAAAGGATTTCCATAGAGAGGTTGAAAGCCATGTGGATGGAGAAATTCCGTATACTTATGTGACATATACCAGAAAACATGGCTAAGAATGATTTTGATAATGTTTTATATTGGGGAAGGAAAGGAGGACGCAGATGAAGAGACAAACCTTAATGTTACGTAGAATGGCAGTATTGTTAATTGCTTTTGTTACTACATTGGCAGTGATATTAATACATCGTCATATTATGGTGATGAAATTTGAACAACAGCTAATTCACAGTATGGATGATGTGTCAGCACAGAATAAGTCTGTAATTGAAGCGGAAGTGGAAGAAATGCAAGAGATATTGGCAGGAATTGTTGCGGAAGCAGAAGAAAAATATCCGGAGATGAATTCTGATGATGAACTGAAAGAAGTCGTTGCGTTCCTAAAACCTTTCGCTGAAATATATCGTTTTAAGCGTATGGGTGTGATTACTTTAGATGGAGTGGCACATTGTACAGATGGACATTTTGAAGATATACAAGGACATGAAGTATCTTTGTTGGGTAATGCCGGTATAGCCAATATTACCGGTAGTATTCAGGATACCATTGGTGAGAAGGAGTCTATAAATGTTCTTTCAATGCCGGTACATAATAAAAATGGGGAAGTAATGGGAATTTTGTTTGCTACAGCCAGAACTTCTGATTTTCGTAAATTGATTAATGTGGAATCTTTTGAGGGTTTGGGTTATAGCTATATTATTCAAAAGGATGGTACAGTGGTTACGGATTCTGAGCAATCTCCTATGTATGGTACCACTAATTTGTTTGAATCTATGCTGAAGCATTCTGAAAAGAATGTAGAGGTAGTAGAAGAGGTGCAGAAAGCTATTAATGATATGTGTACAGGGCATGTATTTGCGGAAGCGGACGGTAAAAGATATTTACATTATGCACCTTTGGATATTGATGATGTTCAACAAACATGGTATTTGTGTACCATTGTGACATCGCAAATTCTGGATGAAAGAATGGATGATGTATTGGACTTATATGATAAACTACTTATTCTGGCAGGATTAATCATTATGTGCACTGTTCTGTATTATATCGGAACCTGTGGCAAGGATGAAAAAACTCTTCGTACTTTGGCTTATGTAGATCCTATAACTCAAGGGGATAATTATGCCTGCTTTTTGGAAAAGTTCAAGTCACAGAAAGAAGAGAATGGTTTCTTTGTGTCCTTTGATATTAATGAATTTAAACTGGTGAACAGTATTTGTGGTATTAATAAGGGCAATGAAACATTAAAAGAAGTCTGGAATGTGATTGCGTCCCATTTAACAGAAAGGGAATTGGCAGCACATATTAATGGAGACCATTATGTACTGTTCTTGAAGGCGGAATCCAGAACGGTATTAATAGAAAGAATAAGCAAAATATCGGATGATATTAAGAAGATTTCTTCCAAGATTAGTATTATCAGTATCTGGCCATATTTCGGTGTATATGAGTCAAAGAATCAGGAGGACCCGGAAACCTGTTACGGATATGCTAATCAGGCAAAGCATTTAGTACGCGGAAAGCGCAAGACAAATTATGCGTTTTATGAGAGTATTAATTATGATAAAGTAGTAGAAGAAAAACAATTAGTAGATTTATTTGATGAAGCAATTGAGAAGCGGGAATTTGAAGTGTGGTATCAGCCGAAATACAAAAGTGATGATGAAACGGTTGTGGGTGCAGAGGCATTGGTTCGCTGGCGCAAAGAAGATGGAACCTTAAGACAGCCCCTTTCTTTCATACCGCTATTTGAAAAGAATGGTTTGATTGCAAATTTGGATGAATATGTATTTCGCATGGTTTGTATACAACAGAAGAAGTGGATGGAAGAAGAGAAGCATATTTTCCCTATTTCAGTGAACATATCGAGGGCCAGTCTCTATTATGATGATATTGTACAGAGATATCAGGCGATTTTGGAAGACTCGGGCTTGAAACCGGAGATGGTACCTCTGGAGATTACAGAAAGTGCTACAGTGGATAATTCTCAGATAAAGCGGTTGGTGGAACGGTTCCACAGTGTGGGCTTCCCTATTCATCTGGATGATTTTGGCAATGGTTATTCTGCACTGTCAACCTTGAACATGATGCGCTTTGATACCTTGAAGCTGGATAAGGGATTAGTTGACTTTATCGGCGATAGTAATGGTGAAAAGTTGTTGGGATATACCATTAAGCTGGCAAAAAGTCTGGGAATGCGCATTACAGCAGAAGGCGTAGAGTATAAGAATCAGGTGGATTTTTTGCAAAATTTGCAGTGTGACGAAATCCAGGGCTACTACTTCTCAAAACCCTTGCCTTTGCAAGAATTTGAACAATTAATTAAGTAAGAAAACGGGACCGGAGTTTGGGGAGCATATATATCCTATTCGGTCCCTTTTATGCTTAATACACTTTAGTGTAAGAAGAGTTTAATTAATTTCAGATAGAGCGTCTTATAGGGTTGATAGCGCATAGGTAAATCAATCCAGTTGTATTTTTTTAGTATGAATTTCTGGTGGGAGAAGGTTTCAAAGCTTTTACGGCCATGATAGCTACCCATACCACTGTGTCCTACACCGCCAAAACCCATGGAAGGTTCGCTTAGATGCACGATGGTATCATTAACACATCCACCACCAAAGGAGACATGTTGCATAAAACGCTTTTCCAGATTCTTGTCCTTGGTGAATAAATACAATGCCAGAGGCTTTTCATATTGTTTAATAAAAGCTTCGGCTTCCTCTATGGTTTCATAAGTAATAATAGGCAAAATAGGTCCAAAGATTTCTTCCTGCATGACAGCATCTTCTGCAGAGACATGGTTTAAAATAGTAGGAGCTATCTGTAATGTGGCAGGATTCGAATTGCCGCCAAGAATCACTTTATGAGAGTCAATAAGGTTTAAAATACGCTCAAAATGCTTGGTATTAATGATTTTACCATAGGAGGGATTTTCTAAAGGATTTTCTCCATACATTTCTAGTACTTGCTCTTTTAGCAATTCCAAGAAACGTTTCTCTATTTTTGTATCCACCAGACAGTAATCCGGTGCTACGCAAGTTTGTCCACAATTTAAAAATTTCCCAAAAACAAGACGGGTTGCAGCCACCTTTAAATCACAACTATCAGTTATGATACAGGGACTTTTGCCACCCAGCTCTAAAGTGACAGGTGTGAGGTGATGAGATGCTTTTTCCATAACAAGCTTGCCAACAGTAACACCGCCTGTAAAGAAAATATAGTCAAAACGCTGTTCCAGTAATGTCTGGTTTTCCAGACGACCACCTTCTACTACGGTTACATATTCCGGTGGAAATACTTCCCTAATTATGCGACTGATAATAGCTGAAGTAGCAGGAGAATATGCGGAAGGCTTTACCATACAACAATTGCCTGCAGCCAACGCACCAGCCAATGGCTCCATACAGAGCATAAACGGATAATTCCAGGGAGACATAACCAACACACAGCCATAAGGTTCCCAAACACTGTACCCTTTAGAATGAAAATTGGCCAGCCCGATTGAGTGATGTTTATTACGACTCCAACTTCGCAGATGTTTTATAAGATAGGAAAGCTCGCTTAGGGTCATTCCAATTTCGCACATATAGCTTTCATGGAAGGATTTGCCTAAATCGGTCTTTAAAGCTTCTGCAATGTCCCTTTCATGAGCGATTATAGAGGCTTTTAATGTTTTGAGTTTCTCCAGACGAAAAGCCACCGGAAGAGTGCTTCCGATAGCAAAAAAAGCCTTTTGTGCATTAACTGATTTTTCGATTTCCATGATCTGCCACCTCGTTTTGCAGGTTTTGTTCCAGTAGTTTCAAATGTTTACCACCTACAATATAATACATATTTTCCAATTCTTTGGCATTCATAAGCTTGGGTACAGGATATAGCGGATTGGACTCGGAAGCGGCATGCTTTGCCATAGTAGGAATATCTTCTTCACGTATACCATCAATAAATTTGGGAATGTTCATAGAGCGATTCATTTCCTTTACCCAGGCTATAAACTTAATGGCTGCCAGCGTGGCAGAGTCCTTAGGATTGGCAATACCGGTTTGTATGGCCAGTCTCCCCAGTCGTTTATTGCAGGATTGCCCATAATGTCCCAGCATGTGAGGAAGAACTACTGCATTAGCCAGACCGTGAGGTGTTCCATATTGACCACCCAAAGAATGGGCAATACCATGTATATAACCCACATAGGATCTGGTAAATGCAACACCGGCACAAAAAGAAGCTTTAAGCATGTTTTCACGAGCCTCTTTATCATTACCATTATCGTATGCCCGCTTCAGATATTTTGCAATGATTGTTACTGCTTCTTCAGCCATTTTACGGGTATATCGAGTAGTTGTGCCGCCAATATATGCCTCTACAGCATGGGTTAAAGCATCCATACCGGTTGTGGCAGTTAAATGAGCAGGTAAGCCCAAAGTAACCTGAGGATCCAACACTGCATAGTCCGGAATAAGACAAAAATCACTAATTGGATATTTATGATGGGTGTCAGAATTTGTGATTACTGCTGTAACAGTGGTTTCACTACCTGTACCGGCAGTGGTGGGGACTGCGATAAGCAGAGGAAGCTTTTTGTGTATCTTTAATATGCCTCTCATTTTGTGGATGGATTGACGTGGTTTGGCAATACGGGCAGCACAAATTTTTGCACAATCTATGGAGGAACCGCCACCAAATCCGATGATAGCATTGCAGTCATTGGCTAAATATAAATCTTTAGCGGCTTCTACATTGCTAATAGTAGGATTAGGGACTGTATCATCATAAATGATGCTGGTAATATGCTGTAGTCTTAATTCTTCCAAAAGCTCATCAAGTAATCCGGCTTTACGGATACCTTTGTCTGTTACAATGAGGACTGAAGTTTTGTTTTTTTCCAATAAGGTTGCCACAACCTGTTTCATATTATGTATTATGGCCGGCTCCCGGTAGGGAAGTAATGGAAGCGCGGCACGGAAACAGAACTGAAAGGTTCTGCAGAAACAACGTTCTAATAGATTCATAAGGATTCTCCTTAATTGTTAATGATTATTTTTCTACATAGATAATTCCAAAAGCTCCGGGACCCACATGAGCGCCAATGGTGGAACCTAACTGTAGGCGCGCAGATATAGCATACCCTTCGTTAGTCAGCTTTTCTTCCAATTTTTCTGTGTTCTCAGAGCCATAAGCATATACGGAGTAAAGAGGAAAGTCCGGATTTAACTCTTTACTGTTTAGGGTTTTCAGTATGAATTGTAAAGCTTTATTTTTGCCGATACATTTACCTAAAATGCTGACAGTACCTTCTTCAGTGACTGAAATAACAGGCTTTAAGTTTGCCAGTTCTCCGATGGTAGCAGTGGCCTTATTCAAGCGACCGCCACGATATAAATATTCTAAGGTATCAATACCGGCTGCTACCTTTACTTTACTTTTTATGGATTCTAAAGCGTTTACAATTTCCGGTGCGGATTTACCTTGTTCAATTAACGTAAGACCATAATCAACAATAACTCTGGTCATAATAGTAGCAGTAAGGGAATCCACGATATAAATACCGTCGTAATCTACCATATCCTTAGCCAGATGGGCACTCTGGCAGGTACCACTTAATGCAGAAGAGAGAAGCACGCAGATGATTTCCTCACCCTGCTTTTTGGCCTTTTCAAAGATTTCTGCAAATGCCTGGGGGGAAGGCTGAGAAGTCTTGGGAAAATCTTCTCCTGTGGTTAATAATTCATAAAACTGATCTGAAGTTAAATTTTCGCCGGATAAATAATCCTGACCATTTAAACTGATGGTCAGAGGAACATGATATAAGTTTTTTGCGGAAACTTCCTCCATGGTAAAATCAGTGGAGGAGTCTACTAATATTCGAATCATAATCAGAGTCCTTTCTATGGTGTTACTAATGCTTAAGCAAGATTAAGCTGTTCGGCTACTTCAGATATATCATTTAATATCTTGATAGCATCCTGAGACCGCTCATTACCTAGTTTTCCAACAACAGCATCCAGAATACTCAAAATCTGCTCATGCTGTTCTTCATACACATGGCACTGTTGCAGATTCATCGTGATAAAAACCTGACGCTTATCTATAGTAGAGCGTTCTCGGCTAATCAGCTGTTTTTCTTCCAACTGGTTCAGGGTACGATTCATTTGGGATTTCAGCATATTGGTCATTTTACACAGGTCAGTGGCAGTTATAGGAGTCTTTTCCTTACTATGCGCATGTTTGTATAAAATATTGCAAATCAGAGATTCGTTGTAAGTAATCTCCGTAACCAGTCTGGGGTTATTTACAGAAATGGATAAGCGCAACCAGGCATCCAGTAAATCCTCGTTTATTTTTGTCATAGGTACTCCTTCCGTAAAAGTTCATGCTTTAGGACTTTTTCGCAATGTAAAAGGTTCACAAATTAAACAGTACAGTATGTATACTAACATTGGTAAAAAAATATGTCAATAAAAATATTTGAGTCTAAAATAATTTTACAATATAAAAAGACTGATGCATCCCGAAGCGTCGAAATACATCAGTCTGTATTTTTGTAAAGTATTGGTTTTAAGCAGAAGCCTATTTGCAAGCTTCTAACGCCTGAGCTAAATCTGCAATGATATCGTTTACATTTTCAATACCCACAGAGAAGCGTACCAAATCAGGACCTACACCGGCTGCCTTTAATTCTTCATCATTCATCTGGCGATGAGTAGCAGAAGCAGGATGAAGGACACAGGTACGGGCATCTGCCACGTGGGTAGCAATCATAGCTACCTGCAATTTGCTCATGAACTTTTCAGCTGCACTGCGACCACCCTTTACACCAAAGGATACAACGCCACAGGTACCATTAGGCATATATTTCTGAGCCAGGTCATAGTACTTGTTACTCTTTAAGCCGGGATAATTTACCCATTCAATGCATTCGTGAGCTTCCAAGAACTCAGCCACCTTCTGTGCATTTTCACAGTGGCGGGGCATACGTACATGTAAGGATTCCAAGCCCAAGTTCAAAAAGTAAGCATTCATGGGAGCCTGGATGGAACCGAAGTCTCTCATAAGCTGTGCGGTAGCCTTGGTAATGAAAGCACCTTCCAGACCGAATTTTTCAGCATATGTAACACCATGATAAGAATCATCGGGTGTGGTAAGACCGGGGAATTTGTCTGCATGAGCCATCCAGTCAAACTTACCGGAATCAACGATACATCCGCCTACGGTAGCGTCATGTCCATCCATGTATTTGGTGGTAGAGTGGGTAACAATATCAGCGCCCCACTCGAAAGGACGACAGTTAATAGGAGTTGCAAAGGTGTTGTCAATGATAAGCGGCACACCATGCTTATGAGCAGCAGTCGCAAACTTTTCGATATCCAATACAATCAATGCAGGATTAGCAATGGTTTCGCCAAATACAGCTTTCGTATTAGGCTTGAATGCAGCCTCCAGTTCTTCAGCAGAGCAGTCAGGATCTATGAAGGTAAATTCAATACCCATTCTCTTCATGGTTACAGAGAATAAGTTGAAAGTACCGCCATAGATGGTAGAAGCTGCTACTACATGATCACCACAGCTACAAATATTGAAAATAGCATAGAAGTTCGCAGCCTGTCCGGAGGAGGTCAGCATAGCAGCACTGCCGCCTTCCAAAGCACAAATCTTACCTGCTACGTAATCATTGGTTGGGTTTTGAAGACGGGTATAAAAGTAACCGCTTGCTTCCAAGTCAAACAGCTTGCCCATATCTTCACTGGAATCGTATTTAAATGTAGTGCTCTGTACAATAGGAATCATGCGGGATTCACCGTTTTTAGGGGTGTAGCCGGCATGGATGCATTTTGTTTCTTTTTCCATGGTTCATTCTCCTTTTATGTAAACATATAGTTTATTCTAACATATTTTGGGCAGAGTGCAATAAAAAAATGAAGGAATTGAAAATCCCACATATAGATTACTACATTAGCGGTTGAATGAATTGCGAGTTGACACTGTCTGAGGAATGTGATAGTATAAATTTCCAACTGCATAAACGGATGTATTTTATACAGGAGAAAAGGGTATAGAAAGACAACCTGACCGGCTTGGCAAGATATGATGCAAAAGCATCGCAAAGTATAACTACCAGGAGGAAGTAACAATGATTACGATGGAGAATGTATGTAAATCGTACAAGGTTGCAAAACGAAACGCAGGTTTAGGTGAGGCCTGCAAAGCTTTTTTTCACCGTGAGCATGAAGTGATTCATGCATTGCAAGATGTGAGCTTTACCATAGGAGATGGAGAGATGGTAGGCTACATAGGTCCCAACGGAGCGGGGAAAAGCTCCACAATCAAAATTCTAAGTGGAATATTAACACCGGATAGCGGTACATGTAAGATTGACGGTCTGATTCCTTGGAAAAACCGGAAGGAGCATGTGCGTCGGATTGGCGTTGTGTTTGGTCAACGTTCCCAGCTTTGGTGGGATATTCCTGTAGTGGATTCCTTTGAATTGTTAAAGGAAATCTATTCTGTTTCTACTTTCCAATATAAACAAAAATTAGAGGAATTAACAGAGCTTCTGCAATTGCAGGAGCTATTAAAGACGCCTACAAGACAGCTGTCTTTGGGACAGAGAATGCGTTGTGAGATTGCAGCATCCCTGCTTCATAATCCCGGTTTATTGTTTTTAGATGAGCCTACTATTGGTTTGGATGCAGTATCCAAGCTGGCAGTCAGGGATTTTATTAAGAAGCTGAATGCAGAACAGAAAACCACTGTGATATTGACTACACATGATATGCAGGATATAGAAGCCATAGCAAAACGAGTGATATTGATTGGGAAAGGCAATGTTTTACTGGATGGTAATTTGAATGATTTGCGAAAAACTGCCCACCTTTCGGATAGTGAATCTGAAGATAATACAAATAATCTGGACCGGGTTGTGGCAGATTTGTATCAGAAACTGAATATTATGTAGGAGGAGTTATGAGAAAATATTATATGTTTTTCAAGCTTCGCTTTGCTACAGGAGTTCAGTATCGGTCTGTTACTTTTGCGGCTCTGACTACTCAGCTCATATGGGGATTAATGGAATGTTTGCTTTATAAGGTGGTGGCGGAAGCTTATGGAGATGCCTTACCTATGGATTATAAGGCAATTGTTACTTATATCTGGTTAAAGGAAGCTTTGCTGGGATTATTTAATACATGGAATGCGGATAATGATATATTCGGTATGATTATGAATGGAGATGTGGCCTATGAGCTGTGTCGTCCTTTCTCTGTGTATTCCATGTGGTTTTCAAGAAACGTGGGTGCCAGAATGTCGGAAACCTTACTTCGGTGCGTACCGGTTCTTTTATGCGCTTGTCTGATGCCGGAACCTTACAGGATGAGTTTGCCGGTTAGTGGAGTGGCTTTTGTCTGGTTTCTTCTGACTGCGTTGTTAGGAATCGGTATTACTGTGGCCTTTTGTACATTGGTGTATATGCTTTGCTTTTTTACCATATCACCGAAGGGGTGGAAGATGGTGTTTACAGGTGCAGTGGATTTTTTGTCCGGTAATATTATACCCCTTCCCTTTTTCCCTGTATCGGTTCTGGCTGTAGTGAATCTGCTTCCCTTTGCTTATATGCAGAATGTTCCTTTTCGTATCTATTGCGGTGATATGGCAGGAAATGAAATACTGATAGCGGTTAGGGGACAGGTCATTTGGTTGGTTTTGTTGGTGGGAATAGGACAACTGTTGTGGAAAAAAGTCGAAAACAAAATTGTGGTACAAGGAGGGTGATGGAATATGGGCATTAAGAAAGGTATAAGCTTGTACGGGAAATATGCTTCTATATGCGTGAGAAGTGCCATGCAGTATAAGTTATCGTTTGTATTAATGATTCTTGCCAGATTTATCATTGCCTTCTGCGAATTTCTAGCCATAACCTTTTTGTTTTCGGGTTTGACGGAGTTGAAAGGCTATACCTATGGGGATGTGTTATTGTGTTTTTCCCTGATACAGATGTCCTTTGTGTTTGCGGAGCTGTTTGGGAATGGTTTTCAGGTGTTTTCAGGTACTGTGAAGCGTGGCGAGTTTGATAGGATGTTACTGCGCCCCTGTAGTCTGATTCTACAGGTGATTGGAACGAAATTTGAAATTGGACGAACCGGTCCGTTAATTACTGCGATTATTACTCTGGTCATAGGGGTTCGAAACAGTCAGGTACAATGGAGTATAGGAACTGCATTGACTTTGATAGTAATGCTGGTAGGTGGAACGCTTCTTTTTATGGGCTTGTTTTTGTTGGGAGCCAGCTTTTGTTTCTATACTATAGAGGATACCAGAGTATTGCATATATTGACTTATGGTGCTAAGGAACATGGAAAGTATCCTTTAGATGTATATGGAAAAGGAATTATGAGGTTTTGCACCTATATTATTCCCTATACCCTGATTCAATATTATCCGTTGCAATATTTACTGGGTAAAACCTCGCAGTGGCAATATGCCCTGTATCCTTTGGGTGTTGTAGTGTTTTTGTTAGTATGTTATGTAGTGTGGTCTGTGGGCGTCAGTAATTATACGTCCTGTGGGTCGTAGATAGCGGAAGTTTAAGGGGCTTCTGCCTATTGAGTAGCATATAAGTAGAAGGAGAAGTAAATATCCCCGGTTTCAGGCAATTATTAAGCTTGAACCGGGGAGTTTTTTACTGGTTGCTCACCGCCAAAATCCAGCCACTAGCGTGGCTGGATTTTGGCGGTGACGCCCCGGGAAAAGTAAATACCTGCTACGCAGGTGCCTACTTTTCCTTTGCGGGCGTCATGTTTTTATTTGCAGTAGAAAGCATCAGTTTAATGCGATTCAGCTGATTTACTTCACTGGCACCGGGATCGTAGTCGATGGCTACGATATTGGACTGAGGGTAAGCCTTACGCAGGGATTTGATAACACCCTTACCTACCACGTGGTTAGGCAGGCAGGCAAAAGGCTGGGTGCAGACAATGTTGGGTACATTGTCATGGATTAATTCTATCATTTCACCGGTTAAGAACCAACCTTCACCGGTCTGGTTGCCCAGAGAAACGATGGGTTCTGCATATTTGGCAATCTCGTAAATAGATGCCGGAGCGGTAAAGTGTTTACTCTTTCGATAAGCTTTCTTGGCAGGTCCCTGTAAGAAGTGCTCCACAGCCCAGATGCCCATCTTACTTATGCGGGCAGTCTTCTTGGAGGTACCCAAATGCTCGCCCTTGTATACCTGGTTGTAGAAGCAGTAGAGGACGAAGCCTACCAGTTCAGGAACCACAGCTTCGGCACCTTCTGATTCTAATAAGTTCACCAGATAGTTATTACCGGCAGGGGAGAACTTCACAAGTATTTCTCCTACAATACCTACACGGGGTTTCTTAATATCCAAAGTTTCAATATTATCAAAATCCTTAATAATCTGTTTACACAGAGAAGGGAATTTAGCTAAGTTCACCTTCTTGGAGGTAATATACTCTGTAACAATCTTTAACCATTTCTGGTGCATGGCATTAACACTTCCCGGGACTGCTTCATAAGGACGCATGCGATATACACAACGCATAAAGATATCGCCAAATTGTCCTGCCAGACAGATTCTCAGGCCTAAGTCAGCATCCAGCTTGAAGCCGGGATTGGTTTCAATACCACCCAGATTCAGGGAAATAACGGGAATCTGGGACATGCCGGCCTTTTCCAAGGCGCGGCGGATAAAGCCGATATAGTTGGTAGCTCTACATCCACCACCGGTTTGGGACATAATTAAAGCAGTTTTGTTTAAATCGTATTTACCGGAAAGCAGTGCTTCCATCAGCTGTCCCACTACCAAAAGAGAAGGATAGCAGGCATCATTGTTTACGTATTTCAGTCCAACATCCACAGAGTGCTTGTTGTCGTTGGTAAGTACCTCGAAGCGATAACCGCAAGCTTTCATGGCAGGTTGCAATAAATCGAAGTGGATAGGTGACATCTGAGGACAGAGTATGGTGTATTCCTCACGCATCTTTTCTGTGAATACAACCTTATTAATGGCACTGGAACGGATTTCACGCTTTTTGCCGGCCTTTTCCTTTACCTTTAAGGCTGAAAGAAGAGAACGGATACGAATACGGGCAGCGCCCAAGTTGTTTACTTCGTCAATCTTTAAGCAGGTATATATTTTATCAGAGCCGGTGAGAATATCTGCCACCTGGTCAGTGGTTACGGCATCCAGACCGCAACCAAAGGAGTTTAACTGAATCAAATCTACGTTTTCCACAGTTTTCACATAGCTGGCAGCAGCATAAAGTCTGGAATGATACATCCACTGGTCGGATACAATCAAAGGACGCTCCGGACTTGCCAGATGAGAAATACTATCCTCAGTAAGTACAGCAATGTCGTAAGAGGTAATCATTTCAGGAATACCATGGTTGATTTCAGGATCAATATGGTAAGGACGACCGGCGAGAACAATGCCACGTTTACCGGTTTCTTCTAAATATTTCAGAACCTCTTCACCCTTATCACGCATGTCCTGACGGGCACGAGTCTGTTCTTCCCAAGCTTTATGTACAGCAGCCTTAATCTCTTCAGCAGGAATTTCTGTAAATTCCCGAATCAGGGCGTAGGAGATGGTTTCTTCATCTCTAAAGGACATAAACGGATTGCGTAAGCGAACCAGTCCACTGGTGATTTCTTCCACATTGTTCTTGATATTTTCGGAATAGGAAGTAACAATGGGACAGTTGTAATGGTTATTAGCTTCTTCAAATTCATTTCTCTCATAGAAAAGAGAAGGATAGAAGATAGTATCCACATTGTTACGTATCAGCCAGGTTACATGACCATGAGCCAGCTTGGCCGGGTAACATTCTGATTCACTGGGGATGGATTCAATACCCAGCTCGTAAATCTTACGATTGGAGTTAGGGGAAAGAATCACACGGAAGCCCAGTTCTGTCAGAAAGGTATGCCAGAAGGGATAGTTCTCGTACATATTCAGTACTCTGGGCACACCAATAATGCCTCGGGGAGCTTTGTCCTCAGGCAATGGCTCATAATCAAACATTCTCTTTAATTTATATTCAAATAAGTTAGGTACATTGTTGGCATTTTTCTGACCACCGATACCGCGTTCGCAACGGTTACCGGAAATGTACTGACGGCCACCGGAGAAACGATTGATGGTTAAGCGGCAGTTGTTGGTACAGCCACGGCACTTTGCCATGCTGGTTTCAAACTGGAGCTCGTTGATTTTGTCAAAAGAGAGCATGGAGGTCTCATAGCCTTCAGTGAAGCGTTCTCTGGCAATCAACGCCGCACCAAAAGCACCCATTATACCGGCAATGTCCGGGCGTATGGCTTCGCAACCGGCAATCTTTTCAAAGCTTCGAAGGACTGCATCGTTGTAGAAGGTACCACCTTGCACTACAATTTCCTTACCCAGTTCAGAAGCATCGGAAACCTTGATAACCTTAAATAGGGCATTCTTAATAACAGAATAAGCCAGACCGGCAGAAATATCGGAAACCTCAGCGCCTTCCTTTTGAGCCTGCTTTACCTTGGAATTCATAAATACAGTACAACGGGTACCCAAATCTATGGGATGCTTGGCAAAAAGTGCCGCTGCCGCAAAGTCCTGTACCTGGAAATTCAAGGATTTTGCAAAGGTTTCAATAAAAGAACCACAACCGGAGGAGCAAGCCTCGTTGAGCTGTACACTGTCTACAGTCTGGTTCTTGATTTTGATACATTTCATATCCTGGCCGCCAATGTCCAGAATACAGTCTACCTTAGGATTAAAGAAGGCAGCAGCATAGTAGTGAGCCACAGTTTCCACTTCACCATCATCCAAAAGGAAAGCAGCCTTCATTAAAGCTTCACCATAACCGGTGGAACAGGAACGGACGATTTTTACACCCTCCGGCAGCAGGCTGTATATTTTCTTGATGGCACTGATAGCTGTAAGAAGAGGACTACCATCATTATTGCTATAGAAAGAGTACAAAAGGGAACCATCTTCCCCAACCAAAGCTACCTTGGTGGTGGTAGAGCCCGCATCAATACCTAAATATGCATTGCCCTGATACTGGGAAAGAATGCCGGTAGTAACCTTGTGCTTGGCATGGCGTGCCACGAAAGCAGCATATTCATCCTTGGAAGAAAAGAGAGGTTCCATACGCTCTACTTCAAACTCCATCTTAATATCAGAGGAGAGCTTGTTTACCATTTCTTCCAAAGTATATTTTACGTCCTCTTTTGCATTCAGGGCGGAGCCGATTGCTGCAAAAAGGTGGGAATTGTCTGTATCAATAATATGTTCATCATCTAATTTCAGAGTACGGATAAAAGCAGCCTTTAACTGGTCTAAGAAATGTAAGGGACCGCCTAAAAATGCTACATGTCCGCGGATGGGTTTTCCACAGGCTAAACCACTGATGGTCTGATTTACAACAGCTTGGAAAATAGAAGCGGATAAATCCTCCTTGGTTGCACCATCATTAATGAGGGGCTGGATATCTGTCTTGGCAAATACACCACAACGTGCTGCAATGGTGTATAAGGATTGGTAATTCTTGGCATACTCATTAAGACCGGAAGCATCTGTCTGAATTAGGGAAGCCATCTGGTCGATAAAGGAACCGGTACCGCCTGCACAGATACCATTCATACGCTGTTCCACATTACCACCTTCGAAATAGATGATTTTGGCGTCCTCACCGCCCAGTTCGATGGCTACATCTGTCTGAGGGGCTAATTCCTGTAAAGAAGTAGCAACGGCAATTACTTCCTGAGTAAAAGGTACACCTAAGTGGTTGGCCAGGGTCAGACCGCCTGAACCGGTAATCATGGGACAGAGAGTAATATTGCTTAAGTTTTTGTATGCTTTTTGGAGTAATGCCGCAAGAGTTTCCCGGATATTGGCAAAATGTCTCTCATAATCTGAAAAGAGTATGTTGTGGGCATTATCCAAAATGGCTATTTTTACGGTAGTAGAACCAATATCGATACCCAGAGTATAGATTGGCTCCTTATTAATTTCATTGGTATTTGTTGTACTCATGTATGTAAATCCTTTCTGAAATAAGGGTACATCCACTAACGCTATTTTTGGACATACAAAAAAATTATACGACAGAGTTCTAAAAAAAGCAAGAAAGGTAAAGAATTCTTAGGAATGAAATTTTTGTAAAGTTTCTATCAAAATTTATGAAAATCCCACAAGATTGGTTTACTTCTGGGAATAGTAATGGTATATTTATTTCATTAAGTGGTGAAAGGTCTGGTTATTTATATGAGTAAGTTTGAGAAAAAATTCGGAAAGTATGCAATTAATAATTTATCATTAATGCTGATTATGTGTTATGCAGTGGGGTATCTTGTACGGTTGATTAATCCCCAGTTTATATTGATGCTTACCCTGAATCCCTACGAAATTATGCATGGTCAGGTGTGGAGACTGTTTACCTGGATTATTGTACCGCCGGACAGTTTGGATGTCTTTACCTTTATTATGCTGTATTTTTATTATTCAGTAGGAACTGCATTGGAGCATACATGGGGGGCTTATCGGTACAATCTCTATATTTTTGGCGGATTTCTCTTTACTATAATAGCCAGCTTTTTGTCTATGGGAATGGTTTATTTAATGGAGGGAGGTACATTGCCGGCAGAACAGGCACAGGGATTTTTTGTGTATAGCAGTCTGCTGTTTAGTACCTATTATACAAATATGTCTATTTTGTTAGCTTTTGCGGCCACCTTTCCCAATGCCCAAATATTGTTTATGCTACTGATTCCCATTAAAATGAAGTGGCTGGGTATTGCTTATGGTGTGCTGCTTATGTTGGAGTTCATAGATGGAAACTTTGTTACACGATTTGCCATCGGAGCCTCTTTGATAAACTTTGGTGTGTTCTGGATAATGAGCCATAACAAGATTCACATGACGCCCAAGCAGATGAAACACCGTCAGGAATTTAAGCGGGAAGTAAGGGTGAATTCCAAGATTACCAAGCATAAATGTGCTGTTTGTGGTAAAACAGATGAAATGGGAGGTGTAGAGTTTCGTTTCTGCTCCAAGTGTAATGGCAACTATGAATATTGTCAGGACCATCTGTTTACACATGAGCATGTGAAGTAAAGAGAGGGAGTTATATGAATAAAGAAGTATTATTTGCGAGTATCTTGGAAAAGGTAAGGAGCTTAGCAAAAGAGCAGGGAAACTGTGTCAGTGAGGAGCAGGTAAAGGATGCTTTTGCGTCACTTGATTTAAATAATGAGCAGCTCCAGATGGTATTTGATTATCTGGTAAAGCATAAAGTGGGCATTAATGAGCCTGTGAATGTGGATGATTATCTGACCGATGAGGAAAGAAATTATCTGCAGGATTATCTGGATGAACTGGCACAGCTACCGAAGGTCAGTGATGGGGAAAAGGAAGCCATCACCATATCTGCCATGGCAGGGGATTTGACGGCCCAGAATAGGTTGACGGAAATATATCTGCCGGATGTGGTGGAAATTGCCAAGATTTATACCGGACAGGGTGTACTTTTGGAAGATTTAATTGGTGAAGGCAATGTGGCACTGGCTATGGGAAGTACTATGCTGGGGTGCTTGGAAAAGCCTAATGAAGCCCAAGGGATGCTGGTGAAAATGATGATGGATGCCATGGAGGATTATATAGCTGAGAACGCTTCCAATGAAAAGGCGGATTTAAAGGTGGTACAAAAGGTGAACAAGGTCATGGAGGCAGCGAAGGAATTGGCGGAAGAGTTCCGAAGAAAGGTAACTGTGGAAGAATTGGCAACAGAAACAAAAATGAGTCAGTCTGCTATCAGAGAGGCAATTAAATTCAGTGGCAACAATATTGAATACATAGAGGAAGAAGACTAAGAAGAACATGATGAAACAACAGTATGAAGATTATAAATATATCATGATGGATACGGCTTTTTTGTATGTTGGGAGCAGGTACAGTTATCAGGAGGTCTTGGAAAACGAAGAGATTCCGTTTAAATTCCGTACAATTGTGGAACGCTATCTGATACCGGAGATTGGTGGCGAAACCACGCTGGAAAGTGATTTGTATTATATGACGGAGAAAGATTTTACCTGTCGTACTTATATGCAGCTAAAGGCAAAGGTAAAGGTAAGTCGTTTGGTAACCAAGAAGGGCTTTCTGGGACTGGGAAAACCCAAAAGAGTATATGAAACCATGATGATTCCCCTGACACAGTTTGTGAAGCTGTCTAAAACAGAAAAAGAAAAAGATGGTATATTCATACAGGAGCTGTGTATTAATAAATTGTCATTAATGGCATTTACCGTTTAGTTAAGAGGAGAGAAGGATGAATAAATCAATAGAAGCAATGTCTGCTTATGAAATAATAGAAATAAATACACTGGAGGATTTAAAATCAGAAGGGTATTTGCTTAAGCATAAAAAATCAGGAGCACGTATCGCGCTGATTTCCAATGAGGATGACAATAAGGTGTTTTACATTGGTTTTCGAACACCACCCAAGGATTCTACCGGTGTGGCGCATATTTTGGAGCACTCCGTACTTTGTGGTTCCAAAGAGTTTCCTGTCAAGGACCCTTTTGTGGAGCTGGTAAAGGGTTCATTAAATACCTTTTTAAATGCAATGACTTACCCGGATAAGACAGTATACCCCATAGCCAGCTGCAATGATAAGGATTTTCAGAATCTGATGCATGTGTATTTGGATGCAGTATTTTATCCTAATATTTATAAAACAGACAAGATTTTCAAGCAGGAGGGATGGCATTATTGTCTGCAGAATCCCGAGGAAGAACTGACCATTAATGGTGTGGTTTATAATGAAATGAAGGGAGCTTTTTCTTCTCCTGATGATGTGCTCTTCAGAGCCCAGATGGAAGGTCTGTATCCGGATAATACTTATGGCGTAGAATCCGGCGGTGATCCGGAGGTGATTCCACAGCTTACTTATGAGGATTTTCTGGCATTCCATCAGAAGTTTTATCATCCGGCTAATTCCTATATTTATCTGTACGGAAATATAGACATGGTGGAAAAACTGGAGTTTTTGGATGAAAAGTATTTGTCCCATTTTGATGAAATACAGGTGGACAGCGAGATTGCATTGCAGAAGCCTTTCGGCGCAGAAAGCAGAGTGTTTATAAAGGAATATCCTATCAGTGAAAATGAAAAAGAAGAGGAAAGTGCGTATTTAAGCTGGAATGCCTCCATTGGTGACAGCCTGGATAAAGAGCTTTATATTGCTTTCCAGATTATTGATTATGCCCTTTGCTCAGCACCAGGTGCACCTTTAAAGCAGGCTTTGGTGGAAAAGCAAGTGGGTAAGGATGTGTACAGTATGTATGAAAGTACCATGCGACAGCCCTACTTCAGTATAGTGGCTAAGGATACTTCTTTGGAGAAGCAGCCTGTTTTCTTAGAAACCATTGAGAGTGTATTGGGGAAATTAGTAAAAGAAGGTTTTGATGAAAAGGCATTGTTAGCCGGTATCAATTATTATGAATTTAAGTATCGTGAAGCGGATTTCGGTTCCTACCCTAAGGGACTTATGTATGGTCTGCAGGCTTTGGATAGCTGGCTCTATGATGAAAGTAAGCCCTTCCTGCATATTGAAGCCAATGCGACCTTTGCAGCTCTTCGCAAGAAAGCAAAAGAGGGCTATTTCGAAGAATTATTGCAGAAATATCTGTTGGATAACAACCATAAAGCTATTGTCATTTTGAAGCCGAAAAAGGGTCTGACAGAGGAGAATGAAGCGAAATTAAAGAAGATACTGGCAGAAAAGAAAGAATCCCTGAGTCCAGAAGAAATAGCAGATATTGTGGCAGAAACCAAAGCATTGGAGGAGTACCAGGAAGCAGAGGACAGTAAAGAGAACTTGGCGAAAATTCCTTTGCTTGCCAGAGAAGATATTGGAAAAGAAGCCCGTAAAATAATAAATGAGGAATGTAGAATAGGAGATATACCGGTGTTAAAGCATGAGGTTTTCACCAATGGTATTGCTTATCTTCGTATGATTTTTGAATGCAGGGAGATATCGGAGGATTTGTTGCCTTATTTGGGTATTTTCAAAGGTTGTCTGGGCTTGTTAAATACAAAGCATTATCAATACGGTGATTTGTTCAATGAAATGAATATTGTAACCGGTGGTATGTCTGCAGTAAATAATTGCTATAGCAATATAGATGATTTGAGTCAGTATCGACTGACCTTGGAGATTAAGACAAAGGTATTATATGATAATGTGTATAAGGCTATTGAACTTATGCGTGAAATCCTTATGACATCTGATTTTACGGATGAGAAGCGTCTTCGTGAGATAATTGCAGAGGGTAGAAGCCGTACCCAGAGCACAATGATGAGTGCCGGACACAGTGTGGCAGTGAATCGTGCATTATCCTATGGTAGTGTGTCGGCAGAAATTAGCGAAGTGATTTCAGGGGTTCCATTCTATCGACTGGTGACAGAGTTGGATGAGCATTTTGAAGAAAACAAGGTTGCTTTGATTGAGAAGTTACAAAGACTTGCAAAATTGATTTTCCGTAAAGAAAATCTGATGGTGGATTTTGTGGGAACTGCTGAGTGCTATGAGAAGTTGGTCGGTCCTGTAAAGGATTTTGCAGAAGGGCTTTATACAGAAAGTGTAGAAAAAGGAAGCTATGTGCCGGTGGTTAGTCGCAAGAACGAAGGCTTTATGACTTCCGGACAGGTGCAGTATGTATGCCGTGCCGGTAATTTCCGCAGAAAAGGCTTGCCTTATAAGGGCGCACTGCGTATTTTAAAGGTAATGATGGGTTACGAGTATTTGTGGACCAATGTACGTGTAAAGGGTGGTGCTTACGGGTGCATGTGTGGCTTTGGTAAATCCGGAGAAAGCTACTTTGTGTCCTACAGAGATCCTAATTTGGGTAAAACCATTGAAATTTATGAGAAAGCGGCAGAGAATATTGCTCGTTTTGAAGCGGATGAACGTACTATGACCCAGTATATTATAGGAGCTATTAGTGATTTGGATGTGCCTATGAACCCGGCAGCGTTGGGGCTTTTCTCCTTAAGTGCCTATATGACCGGACTGACCCAGGAGGTATTGCAGAAGGAACGTGATGAAATGCTCTCTACAACTGCCGAAGATGTCAGAGAATTATCGAAATATATTGAAGCTTTTATGTCAGATGAATTCCTGTGTGCAGTTGGTAATGCCGAAAAGATTAA
This sequence comes from Lachnospiraceae bacterium, assembly GCA_017521605.1. Taxonomy (GTDB): domain Bacteria; phylum Bacillota; class Clostridia; order Lachnospirales; family Lachnospiraceae; genus Acetatifactor. Next base: position 26,254 of record JAFXCD010000019.1, read on the forward strand.
GGGAGAGGCAGATTTATTCATGCATACGGAGAATTTGTTTTAAATATAATCCAATTTGTTTTTGGGTACTTTATTAGATTGTGTCAGGCAATTGGGAATATAATTTCCTACAAGCAAGGTCTTGCAAAACGTCGGCCCTTGGCGAGGTCCTTTCGAGCCGAAAGTTTGCAAAACAAACTTGGAGAGAATTGCTTTGCAATTCTCAAAGTGGCAGTTACGTTTTGGACGAAGCGAGAGCGTCCTGCGGTAGGATATTATATTTCCAAGTGCCGATAAATAACAAGGACCGCAACAGCGGCAGAAAGAGGAATTATGAACGAGAATCCTTCCTATAAGGCTGGCTTTGCCACCTTAATCGGACGCCCTAATGTGGGAAAGTCTACTTTAATGAATAAGTTGATTGGCCAGAAGATTGCCATTACCAGTAATAAGCCCCAGACCACCAGAAATCGTATCCAGACCGTTTACACCTCTGATGAGGGACAGATTGTTTTTCTGGATACCCCCGGTATTCACAAGGCAAAGAATAAGCTTGGCAATTATATGGTAGGAGTGGCAGAGAGAACCCTTTCCGAGGTGGATGTGGTACTCTGGCTGGTAGAACCTACCAATTATATCGGTGCAGGAGAACAGCACATTATTGAGCAGTTAAAGAAGGTAAAAACACCTGTAATTCTGGTTATTAATAAAATCGATATGGTAAAGAAGGAAGAGATTCTGACCTTTATTGATACCTATCGTAAGGAGTTGGATTTTGCAGAAATTGTACCGGTTTCGGCATTAAAGGGCGACAATACGGATACGCTGATACAATGTATTATGAAGTATCTGCCCTATGGTCCTGCTTTTTATGACGAGGATACCATTACGGATCAACCCATGCGTCAGATTGTGGCAGAGCTGATTCGTGAGAAGGCCCTACGTTGTTTGGATGAGGAGATTCCTCATGGTGTGGCAGTGAGTGTGGAGAGCATGAAATATCGGAAGAATATTTGCGATATTGAGGCAACTATTGTTTGTGAGAGAGATTCTCACAAAGGAATTATTATAGGTAAGGGAGGCAGTATGCTGAAGAAAATCGGTTCCACTGCCAGACCGGATATTGAAGATTTGTTAGAAATGCAGGTTAATCTGCAGCTTTGGGTAAAGGTGAAGAAGGACTGGAGAGACAGTGACTTTCTGTTAAAAAATTTCGGCTACAATCCCCAGGATTTAAAGAGATAATACCAAAATCATCCAAAGGCCTACATAAATCTGGAAGAATAGAAAAAGCCATTTCGACTAACCCTAATAACGAACAAACGAAAAGGGGGATAACGAAATGGAAGAACGGTTGCAGATAAAGGACATGGATTCCTGGAATCAGTTTTTTAAATCAGGAAAAGTGGAAGATTATTTACATTATGTTTCACAGCATAGTAATAGCTTAAGTCGCGAGACAGAAAACAGCAGTTGGGGAGGAGTAGGTTCCCATGCAGGATTTGATACAGGTAACAGGTATGATATTGAAACAGACGCCTATCGGTGAATATGATAGGCGTATCTGTTTGTTGACCAAAGAGAGAGGAAAGATTTCGGCCTTTGTACGAGGCTCCCGTAAACCGGGAAGCAGACTCAGCAGTGCCACCAATCCTTTTTCTTTTGGAGTTTTTAAGCTTCATGTAGGGAAAAATGCATATAATGTACAGGAAGCAGATATTCAGAATTATTTTGAAGATTTAAGGACGGATTACATAGGTGCTTATTACGGTATGTACTTTGCAGAAATTGCAGATTATTATACCCGTGAAAATAATGATGAAAAAGAAATGCTGAAATTATTATATCAGTCACTCAGGGCATTGAGTGTATCCGCACTGTCTAAGGAATTAGTGCGATTTGTATTTGAAATAAAGAGTATTGTTATCAATGGCGAATTTCCGGGACTACCTAAGGATTGGGATTTGGAGCCTTCTACGGAATATGCAGTGCAATTTGTATTAAATGCCCCCATAGAAAAGCTTTTTACCTTTACTGTTTCAGAAACTGTGCTGACTCAGCTGGAGCAATTAACCAATCATTATAGGGACAAAATATGGGACAGAGATTTTAAAAGTTTGGAAATAATAAAAACTCTATGTTGAAAAAAGTTGAATTGTTCGGTATAATAGACTGAACTTTGTTTTACATAAACAAATAGAAAAGAGGAACAGCATGGGAAAGAAAAAAGCAATCAGTTTGTTTTTGGTGATAGTACTCAGTGCACTGTTTATTACCGGATGTTCGAAAGAAACCATTTATGTACCGGTAGCATCCAATACCATTGAAATAACGGAAAATGGTGAGATTGTAGGATATATAGTGGAGCCTTTTGATAAAGAGTATTATGATATTCAGGAACTGGCTGCCATGGCAGAAACAGAGATTAATGAATATAATACAGAAAAGAAGACTTTGGTGAAGGAAGCCGGGGGCGTCCCTGTCGTAGTAGATAAAGTGATTATGGCTGAAGACGGCAGTAAGAACGCAGTGGTGGCACTGAAGTTTTATAATACTGCAGTATATGAGGATTATATGGGTAGGCAGCTTTTTCACGGAACAGTAGAGGAAGCGATTATAGCAGGATATGATATAGATAAGAAGCTTTCCAAGGTCAAGGGCGGAGATTTACTAACCGGAGATTTGCTACAGAAAAATAAGGATAAAAAGATTCTGATTCTGGAAGCTGCTGTTAGTGTAAGATTACCCCAAACAATACAGTTCTTAAGCTCCAATACAAAAATGGATGACTATGGGTATGTAGATTGTACAGCCAATGAAGAATTGAAATATATTATATATAAATAAGAGGAGAAGTATCATGGAAAAGACAATGGAGAAAATTGTAGCATTAGCAAAAGCAAGAGGATTTGTATATCCCGGCTCTGAAATCTACGGCGGTTTGGCAAATACCTGGGATTATGGTAATCTGGGTGTTGAACTTAAGAATAATGTTAAGAAGGCATGGTGGCAGAAATTCGTACAGGAAAATCCTTACAATGTAGGTGTGGACTGTGCTATCTTAATGAACCCACAGACTTGGGTGGCTTCAGGACATTTGGGCGGTTTCTCAGATCCTTTGATGGACTGTAAGGAATGTCATGAGCGTTTCCGTGCAGATAAAATTATTGAAGATTATTGTGCAGAAAATGGTATCATCTTAGAGGAAAGTGTAGATGCCTGGAGCAATGAACAGATGAGAGCTTTTGTGGAAGAAAAGAATATTCCCTGCCCTACCTGTGGTAAGCACAACTTTACTGATATCCGTCAGTTTAACTTAATGTTTAAGACCTTCCAGGGTGTAACTGAGGATGCTAAGAATACAGTATATTTAAGACCTGAAACAGCACAGGGCATTTTTGTTAACTTTAAAAATGTACAGAGAACTTCCCGTAAGAAGATTCCTTTTGGTATTGCGCAGATTGGTAAATCTTTCCGTAATGAGATTACTCCCGGTAACTTTACTTTCCGAACCAGAGAGTTTGAACAGATGGAATTAGAATTTTTCTGTGAACCCGGTACCGATCTTGAGTGGTTCCAGTACTGGCGAGGTTTTTGTCGTGACTGGTTACTTTCTCTTGGTATGAAGGAAGAAGAGTTGAGACTGCGTGACCATAGTCCTGAAGAATTAAGCTTCTACAGCAAGGCTACTACAGACTTCGAGTTTTTATTCCCCTTCGGATGGGGCGAACTTTGGGGTATTGCTGACAGAACCGATTATGACCTGACACAGCATCAGAATGTATCCGGTGAGGATATGTCCTACTTTGATGATGAGAAGAAGGAAAAATATGTACCTTATGTAGTAGAGCCTTCACTTGGTGCTGACCGTGTGGTATTGGCATTCCTGTGTGCAGCGTATGATGAAGAGGAGCTGGAGGGTGGCGATATGCGTACCGTACTTCGTTTCCATCCTGCATTGGCACCGGTTAAGATTGGCGTGTTACCTCTTTCTAAGAAGTTAAACGAAGGTGCAGAGAAGGTTTATGCTCAGTTATGCAAGAAGTATAATTGTGAATTTGATGATAGAGGAAATATCGGTAAGAGATATCGTCGTCAGGATGAAATCGGTACACCTTTCTGTGTAACTTATGATTTTGAATCTGAAACTGATGGCTGTGTAACCGTTCGTTTCCGTGATTCTATGGAACAGGAAAGAGTTGCAATTGCTGATTTGGATGCTTACTTTGCAGACCGTTTCACATTCTAAATAAAAGGAAACGTAAATAGGAAACAAACAAAAGGGAGCAGAAAAACGCTGCTCCTTTTCGTGATATATGGATATCGTATAGAGAAGGGGAATAATGGATGAACAAAACAGAGATTTTCCAGGTGTTGGGGATAGAAGAAACCAAAGATGAGAATCTGATTAAAAGAGCCTATAGAGAAAAACTGGCGGTGACAAATCCGGAGGATAATCCGGAAGGGTTTAAAAGATTACGTAGTGCCTATGAGGAGGCATGCGCGTTTGCAAGACAGCCGGAAGAAGAGGTGCAGGAGACAGAGAAAGATGAGACCCCTTCAGGACTTTGGGTGGAAAAGGTGGCACTTGTTTATGCCAATATGGAAAAACGCCGTGATATCGCCTGTTGGGAAGCTTTGTTTGAAGAGGATGTGTTGCTGGACCTGGCAGAAGAGGAAAATTGTACCTATAAGCTGTTACGCTTTTTGTTGGAGCATTTCAAGCTGCCTACTGCTGTGTGGAAGCTGATACAGAATAAACTACACATTATTGAGAATAGTGATGGTTTCAGAGAGCATTTCCCGGCAGATTTTATGAATTTTGTAATCAATCGCTGTCGTCATGGAGAGGATTTGGAGTTTGACCAGTTTACGGGTGCGCCGGATGCAGATTATGATTTATTTATCCGATACAGTGACAACTGCTGGGAGGCACTGAGTAACGAGCAGGCTGATCAGGCTGCGGAGTTTGTGAAGAATGCAGATGATTTGGAAATTACTCATCCCATGATGGAGATTAACAGGGCCAAGGTATGGGAAATGCAGGGAAAAAAGGAAGAGGCTGTAGAATGGCTGAGAAACCTGTATAAGAAGTGGACTGAGGACTTGATGGTGAAGTATCATGCAGCGGAAACCTTTTGGAGAAATGACCACAAGGAAGAAGCCGTACCGATTTATGAAAGCATTAAGGAGAAAAATGAAAAGCATTATATGGCCAACAAGCGTCTGATGGAGTGGCATTATGAACAGAAGCTCTTTAAAGAGGCTAAGAAATGTGCAGAAGAAGTATTAAGTCTGGGTGGTGAAGAAGAATTAAGAGAGCTTTTAGGGTTGATTAATGCAGAATTGGAAAAGGAACTGGAGAAAAAGTTCAAGGAAACTCCGGATATAGAAACCGGCCTGGAGCTGGGCTGGTGCTATTTACAGGACGCCAGATATTGTGAAGGGATACAGCATGCACTGGATTTAAGTGCTTTGGTTACTGAGGAGAAAGATGCAGAGTATAAAGGGCTTATGACCAAATTATATGTAGAAGGTGCGGAGTATGAGAAGGCACTGGAGATGGCGGCAGTTTGGGAAAATGCTTTAAAGGCAAAGATAGACTCCTACAAGGATGACGAAAAAGATAAAGAGAAAAAGAAGGATCAGGATCGTGTAAAGCAGTCCTATAGTATACGTGCTTACTGCTATGGTAAGCTTGGCTATAAGGATTCGGAGTGTTTTGAAAAAGCAATTGAGTATATTGAAATTGTAGAAGATATGGCTGAGGCAGATCAACCGGATTACAATATTATGCTGGAAAAGGCACAAGTGTATCTGGATATGGAGGAGTACGAAAAGAGCCTCAAGGTTTCTATGGAATTGATTGAGAAGTATCAGATTTTTGCAGCTTATGCCAGTGCCCAGAAAGCATATAACCGTATGTGGGACGCTCAGGGAGTTCTGGATTGCGGATACCAGTGTATCCGCCATTTTCCGGAATATCCAAAAGCATACGAGCGAATTGCCAAGGTGTATCTGGACTTTGAAAAGAAGGAAGATTTGCAAAATATCCTGGAGCAGGCGAAACAGGCTAAGGTTGAGAGCCCTTATTTAGAAGCATATGAATATATGCTGAATCATGAAAAATTGAATTCTGATACTGTGGACAAAATGCTGAAAGACTATCGGGAGAACTACTTAGAGAAAGTGGGTGAAGGGGATAAGTCCTTGTATGAACAGGGATTGGAGATTATTAATCAGTGTCTGTATTCTTATCCGGGGCCTTATATGTTTGTGGAGCGTGCACTGATTCACAGAGATGCCTGTGTTTATGATAAGGCTATAGAGGAGTATGAAAATGCATTGGCGGAGGAACCGGGTAATCCGTATGCTTATAACGGTCTTTCTTTTGTGTATAAGCTAAAGATGGAATATGAGAAGGCACTGGTATGCATAAAGAAAGCAATTCTCTATTTTGATAAGCCTTATGCACGCGCATATTGTGATATGGCGGATTTATACACTTTGCTGGGATTACATAAGATGGCAGTGGAAGCTTATGAAAAGTCTTTGGAAGTAGGGGGAGAAGAAATTCAAAAAAGCAAGTACTATGTGCGTCGATATGCACATAGTCTGGTGCGGGCAGGAAGAACAGAAGAGGCTCTAAAAGCTCTTAAGACAGCATATACCCAACCTTTTGAATGTTATGAACAAGAGGTGGAGATTTATCACAAGCTGGCGGATGAAGAAAATGCCAGAAAGGTGATGAAGCTTTGGTATAATGAATTGTTTGGCGTTAGGGATGAAGATGTGGCACATCAAAAAGCTAAATATTATGATAGCCTGGCATGGACAGAGTTGATTAGCGGTGACGTGAAGAAGGCTATATATGCCTTTAAAACAGAAATTGTATTAAAAGGAGAAATTGAAAAAGAACCGGATAACTCGGGAATCTATTGTGATTTGGTGTTTGCGGCAGCGTTGGCCGGAGATGATAAGACGGCTTTTATTTATGCAAAAAGACTGATTGACTTTTTGGAAAAGATGCGCGAGGAGGGAGTGAACCTTCATTATGAAATGGATAAGATTGCACTGGAAAGAGAGTTTGTGTGCAAATATTTCACTGCAACCAGGGAAGAGTTAGAAGAGGTTTTAGAGCGCAATGCTAAGACCAATATCTGCTATTTCTGTACAGAGCCGCTCTGTAAGGAAGTGGAAGCTATGCGAGTGCTTCATCTGCTTCGTGTAGGCAAAACAGAGGAAGCCTTTGCCAAAGTGGAAGAGATTCTTGAGAAAAATCCTTGCGATGAGTGGATGCATAGCATTAAAAATGTATGTAAGGATGGCATAAAGGTGGTACCATACGAAGAAAATGGACAAAAGGAAGAATTACTACAGGGTGGTGAAGGAGCCATTTGTGCATATTTTGGTAACACAGACGAGAAGACAAAAGAAAAGAAGGATAGTATTGTGAAAAAACTATTTTCAAGTATTTTTAAAGGATAAATATGAGGAAGAGAAATGATAGTAGGAATTGATTTAGGTACAACAAACAGCCTTATCGCCTGCTTTACGGAGGATGGACCAAAGATTATTCCCAACCGGTTGGGGAAGAACCTGACACCTTCTGTGGTAAGTGTGGATGAGGATGGTAATGTATATGTGGGAGAAACGGCTAAGGAAAGAATGAGCCTGTATCCCGACAGCGTAGCCCAGACTTTTAAAAGAAGTATGGGTACAGAAAGAGAATATACCTTAAGTGGTAAGAAGTTTAAGCCGGAAGAGCTTTCCAGTATGGTGATTCGAGCCTTAAAGGAGGATGCGGAAAGCTATCTGGGAGAGGAAATTACAGAAGCGGTTATCAGCGTGCCGGCGTATTTTGATGATAAGCGACGCAAGGCCACTAAGCGGGCGGGAGAATTAGCCGGTTTAAAGGTGGAGCGTATGATTTCTGAGCCTACAGCGGCAGCAGTGGCCTATGGTCTGTATGATAAGACCAAGGATACCAGATTTCTGGTGTTTGACTTAGGGGGAGGAACCTTTGACGTATCTGTACTGGAGCTGTATCACAATATTTTGGAGGTAAGAGCAGTCGCCGGGGATAATTATCTGGGTGGTGAAGATTTCACCGGCATAATGGCAAAGCTGTTTTTGCAAAAGGCCAAGCTACAGATGCACAATCTGACAGAGAAGGAGCAGGTACGTCTCCAGAGACAGGCGGAGAAGGCAAAACGTGCCATTAACGATACGGATAAGGTAAAGATGAGCCTGCTTTGTGGGGAAGAGACCAAGGAAGCAGAAATTACATATAAGGAATATGAAGAAGCCTGCAACGAGCTACTGATGAAGATTCGTGAGCCTGTTAAGAGAAGTCTGGCTGATGCGGGACTGAAGCTGACGGATATTGATGAGGTGATACTTATCGGCGGAGCTACCAGGCTTAATATAGTAAGGGATTTTCTGATTCGACTGTTCCGTAAGTTTCCGGATACGAAGTTAAATCCGGATGAAACCGTGGCATTAGGTGCGTCTATTCAGGCGGCAATGAAGGAGCGACGGGAAGAAGTGAAGGAGGTTATCCTTACTGATGTATGCTCTTTTACTTTGGGTACGGAAGTGGTAGTGGAGTATGAAGAAGGTAAGTTTGAGGATGGACGATTCTGCCCCATTATCGAGCGTAATACAGTGATTCCTGCCAGTCACACAGAGCGCTTGTATACAGTGAAGGATAATCAGGAGAAAATCCGTGTCCGTGTACTCCAGGGAGAAAGTCGCTTTGCACGCAACAATCTTTATCTGGGTGAGTTGGAGGTTGATATTCCTAAAGCACCTAAGGGTAGGGAATCTGTGGATGTAACTTATACCTATGATATTAACTCTCTGTTGGAGGTAGAGGTGAAGGTGGTTTCCACGGGTATTAGTCGTAAATTGATTATTAAGGGCGCAGACAACCAGATGAGTGAAGAAGAGATAAAGAAGCGTATGGAAGAGCTGGCTTATCTGAAGATTCAGCCCAGGGACTATGAAGAGAATCGTTTGGCACTGCTTCGTGCAGAGCGTGTTTATGAAGAGGCGTTGGGAACCAGAAGAAAAAATCTGGACCATTATCTGACCGCTTTTGAAGCAGCACTGAATAAAGGTGACCATGAGGAAATCCGCAGAACCAGAGAAGAACTAAATGACTTTTTGGAGGAGGAAGAAGATGAGTAGAATAGTCAGTTGGACGAATCATAGTCCAAAGGATTGTTTTGCTATGAAATATAAGGTGATGATGGAGGTAGTTACCAGAGGAAGCTGCGAATACGAATATCTTGAGAAGCCAGGAGAGGTATGTGAAGAGGACGATTTATAGAGAGTGGATGCATTCGTGAAGCAGATTATAGTGCTTAAAGCGATAAAAGCCATACCGAAAGAGGTATCTGAAGGTATGGAGGATATTATTCGAAGTTTGAATAGTAAAGAGTTGGAAGAGGAAATTAGTCAAGACACGGAGAAGGTAGGGTGCAAAGTTATGTCCTATGAGATTACTCCCTACTTGACGGAACAGTCTCAAAAGAGGTTGGATGACAAAAAAAGAAAAGCAGAAGACTATGCAAAAAAGATGGCAGCTTATGAAAAGGATGTACGAGAAAGGGCAGAGAAGTCTGCTACAGAAACGACACAGCCTCAAAAGCAGGAGCCGGTAAAGACTAAGCAATTGACTCCTGAGGAGTTGGCAAGCCTTCCTACAAGCAGTAGTCCACTGGATTCCGTAAAAGAAAAAGTGGGAAAGATTTTTGGCTTCTTTTCAAAGTAGAAAGATTACAATTTATTTGACAAGAAACCATTTAGCCACTATAATTATGGTGTTTTAATGAGAAATTTATATGATTTATAAAAGAGAACATTTTGGAGGAACAGCCATGAAAGCATATGGTGTAAACGAATTGCGTAGAATGTACCTGGAGTTCTTTGAAAGCAAAGAGCATTTGAAGATGAACAGCTTCTCCCTGGTACCACATAACGATAACTCATTACTGATTATTAACTCCGGTATGGCACCCCTGAAGCCTTACTTTACCGGTCAGGAGATTCCGCCCCGCCGTAGAGTAACCACCTGTCAGAAGTGTGTAAGAACCGGTGATATCGAAAATGTAGGTAAGACTGCAAGGCATCTTACCTTCTTTGAAATGCTTGGAAACTTTTCTTTTGGAGATTATTTTAAGCATGAAGCCATTGCCTGGAGTTGGGAGTTTTTAACCAAAGTGGTAGGCATGGACCCGGAGCGTCTCTATCCTTCTATTTACTGTGAGGATGATGAAGCATATGATATCTGGGTTAATGAAATCGGTGTACCCGGTGAAAAGATTACACGTTTCTACCGTGATGAAAACGGTAAGTGCGATAATTTCTGGGAGCATGGTGCAGGTCCCTGCGGTCCCTGTTCAGAGATTTATTATGACAGAGGTATTAAGTATGGCTGTGGTAAACCGGATTGTAAGGTGGGCTGTGAATGTGACCGCTTTATGGAGGTTTGGAACAACGTATTTACTCAGTTTGATGGGGACGGAAAGGGTAATTATACAGAACTGGAGCAGAAGAATATTGATACCGGTATGGGCTTAGAGCGTCTGGCTGTAGTAGTACAGGATGTAACAAGCGTATTTGATATTGATACTATGAAAGCTATCCGTGACCGTATCTGTGAAATCGCCGGCGTAACTTACCAGACTGATGAAGCAAAGGATGTATCCATCCGTCTGATTACAGACCATATCCGTTCTTCAACCTTTATGATCAGTGATGGTATTATGCCTTCCAACGAAGGACGTGGATATGTACTTCGCCGTTTGATTCGTCGTGCTGCAAGACATGGCAGATTGCTGGGTATTAAAGGCAAGTTTTTGGCGAACCTGTCCCAGACTGTTATTGCAGAATGTAAAGATGGTTATCCGGAATTAGAAGAAAAACAGGCATTTATTTTAAATGTTTTAACTCAGGAAGAAGATAAATTTGATAAGACTATCGACCAGGGGTTAAGCATTCTTTCGGAAATGATGGAAGCAATGAGTGCAAAGGGAGTGACTGAGCTTTCCGGAGAAGAGGCATTTAAGCTTTATGATACTTATGGATTCCCTATGGACTTAACTGAGGAGATTTTGGCAGAAAAGGGCTTTACCATTGACCAGGCAGGCTTTGCAGTATGCATGCAGAAGCAGAAGGAAACCGCCCGTGCAGCGAGAAAAGTAACCAACTACATGGGTGCTGATGTGACGGTTTATGAGTCCATCGACGCTAGTGTGACCACAGAATTTGTGGGTTATGATAAATTAGTGAACGATTCCAAGATTACCGTGCTTACCACAGAAACGGAGCTGGTTGAAGCCTTGACTGACGGTCAGGTGGGTACCGTAATTGTGGAAGAAACCACATTCTATGCTACCATGGGTGGTCAGTGTGGTGATATCGGTGTGATTGAAACTGCTGACGGAAGCTTTGAGGTAAAAGATACTGTAAAGCTTTTAGGTGGTAAGGTTGGTCATATTGGTGTGGTAACCAAGGGAATGATTAAGGTGGGCGATACTGCTACTATGAAGGTAGATGCATCCAGAAGAGCAGATACCTGTAAGAATCATAGTGCTACCCATTTGTTACAGAAGGCACTTCGTGAAGTGCTTGGTACCCATGTGGAACAGGCCGGTTCTTATGTGGATGGTGACAGACTACGTTTTGACTTCTCTCATTTCGCTGCCATGAGTGCAGAGGAGTTGCAGAAGGTTGAAGAAATTGTTAACGAAAAGATTGCAGAGAGCATCGATGTAGTTACCAATGTGATGACCATCGAAGAAGCAAAGAAGACCGGTGCTATGGCACTTTTTGGTGAAAAGTATGGCGAAACCGTCCGTGTAGTAAAAATGGGCGATTTCTCTACAGAGCTTTGTGGTGGTACTCATGTATCCAATACCGCTGTTATTACGGCATTTAAGATTCTTTCTGAAAATGGTGTGGCTGCCGGCGTAAGAAGAATTGAAGCTTTGACCGGTAAGGGTGTGTTTGCTTATTACAAGGATATGGAAGCTCGTGTAGAAGCTGCTGCAAAGGTATTAAAGACTACTCCTACCGGTTTGGTAGAAAAATGTGAGCATGTGATGGCAGAGATGAAGGCACTTGCTTCTGAAAACGAATCCTTGAAGAGCAAGGCAGCGAAGGATGCATTAGGCGATGTTATGAATCAGGTAGAGGAAGTAAAGGGCATGAAGCTTCTTGCAACCAGCGTAGACGGCGTGGATATGAATGGGCTACGTGATTTGGGCGACCAGCTGAAGGAAAAGTTGGGTGAAGGTGTGGTAGTACTTCTTTCTAACCAGGATGGTAAGGTAAACATGATTGCCATGGCTACTGATGCAGCTGTAAAGCTAGGAGCCCATGCTGGAAACCTGATTAAGGGAATTGCAACGCTGGTTGGTGGCGGCGGCGGCGGACGTCCTAATATGGCGCAGGCCGGTGGTAAGAATCCTGCCGGTATTGCAGATGCTATTGCAGAAGCAAAGAAGGTTTTGGAAGGTCAATTATAAACAGATATAAAATTTTTGAAAAAATAGTTGACTGTAACCAAAAATATGGTATAATATCAAATGTGCATTCGTCGAAAAGACGTTTGTATAAAGAATAACCCATTATCAGTCAAGTTACTAGGAAGGGACTGAAGGGAGGTCGGGTGTAAACATGTCAAATGTAATCGTAAAAGAAAACGAAACTTTGGATAGCGCATTACGTCGCTTTAAGAGAAGCTGTGCAAAGGCTGGTATTCAGCAGGAAATTCGTAAAAGAGAGCATTACGAGAAGCCAAGTGTAAAGCGTAAGAAAAAATCAGAAGCAGCTAGAAAACGTAAATATAACTAATTAAACTAAAGTCCTTGGCCGAAAGACCGGGGACTTTTTGCTTTTACATTTTGTTTTGGGGGAGAATAAAGATGTTGGCATATGAAATTTTTGGTACAGATGTTTACCATTTGTTGGGTGCATTCATTATTTATAGTATGATGGGGTGGCTGGTGGAAAGTATTTATATGTCTTTCTGCAATCGCAAGTTGACTAACAGAGGCTTTGCAAAGAGCCCCTTCTGTCCTATATATGGAGTGGGTGCTGTGTGCGGATATTTGATTTTGGTGAATTTTTCTGAGAATATGGTGGGTGTATATTTTGCCGGAGCCATATTGGCTACCATTTTTGAGTTTCTGGTAGGCTGTGGTATGATTCGCCTGTTTGGTGCGTTGTGGTGGGATTACAATGAAAAGCCTTTTAACTATAGAGGGATTATTTGTTTGGAAAGTACCATTGCCTGGGGCTTCTATGCGGTGGGTATTGTAGGTTTCTTGCAGGAAAAGGTTTATTATTTCATAGACTGTATTGATTATAATATGGGTATCCGGGCCATATATATTATTTTGTCTATTGTGTGTGTGGATTATATGTTCCAGCTGGCCAAGGCATTTAACTTTGACTGGCGTGAGAAACGAGACAAAGTCATTGAACTGGTACAAGGATTCAAGGCACGTTGGTATTAATACATATGGCATAAAATCCCCGGAATGGCATATCATATACAAAGAATGATAAAATGGTAATCGTATATGAAAGCAAGAAAGGGAAAAAAGGGGCTGGCATGGTTATGCATAGCCATCATATTGCTGACGGGAAAGATGGAAGTATCTGCGCAAGTGGAGATTACCTCGCCGTCAGCTATTTTAATGGAAGTTTCTACGGGAGAGGTGATTTTGGAAAAGGATGCAGATGCAAGACGCAGTCCTGCCAGTATTACAAAGATTATGACGTTGCTACTTACCTTTGAAGCAATAGAGGAAGGTAAGATAAGCCTGGCAGATCAGGTTCTGGTGAGCGAGCATGCCAGCAGTATGGGTGGCTCCCAGGTGTATTTGGCAGAAGGAGAAAAACAAAGTCTGGATACCATGATTAAATGTATTGTTATATCTTCCGGCAATGATGCTTCGGTAGCAGTGGCAGAGCATGTAGCAGGATCTGAGGACGCCTTTGTGGATTTGATGAATAAGAAAGCAAAAGCACTAGGTATGGAAAATACTAATTTTGAGGATTGTTGTGGTTTGACGGATTCAGAGAACCACTATTCATCGGCTAGAGATGTGGCTATTATGAGTCGGGAATTAATCACCAAGTATCCTCAGATTTATGATTACACCATGATCTGGATGGAGAATATTACCCATGAGACCAAGCAGGGAAGCAGTTTGTTTACCCTGTCCAGTACCAATAAACTGTTAAAGCAGTACCCTTATACTACGGGACTTAAGACCGGTTCTACCAGCAAGGCGGGATTTTGTGTGTCTGCCACAGCCAGAAAAGAGGATATGGATATGATAGCAGTTGTTTTGGGTTCGCCGGAAGGTAAAACAAGATTTAATGAGGCAAAAGCTCTTTTAAGTTATGGATTTAATGTGAGTGATGTTTACATAGATGAAAATACAGAAACATTACCACCGGTGATGGTGGAAGGTGCTATGCAGGAGTATGTAAATATAAAATATGCAGGGGAGTTCCGTTATTTGGATACCAAAGGGAGTGATTTAACCAAGGTAGAAGCTAAGGTGAAATTGCCGGAAATGGTGGAGGCACCAATTGAAGCCGGTGCCAAAGCAGGTGAAGTAGTGTATTCGTTAAATGGTACTTCTATTGGAAGCGTGGATATCCTTTTTGCGGAGAGTGTAGCTGAAGCAGGATATAAGGATTATTTATACAAGATTTTTCTGGATTTTTTAATGTGATAATTTTGCTGGAAAGTACGGGGGAAATATGGTATACTAACTTCCGTAATTGTTGTGTAAAAGACTGCATGAAGTGGTTGAGGAATTAAGTTTTATGTGGGATATATTGTTGATTGTGGGTTTCGCTGTAATGCTTATCCTGTTGTGGATTATGTTGTATGATGGAACCCGATTTGTAGTAAGAAAGTATACCATAAGGAGCCCTAAGATTATCGGAAGTTATCGGGTGGTGTTGCTGGCAGATTTACATAATAAAAAGTATGGTAAGGGGAATCAGTTACTGCTACAAGCCATCGAAGAACAAAAGCCGGATGGTATTTGGATTGCGGGAGATATGCTCACAGCCAAGCCGGGGAAAAGCTTAGAGCCGGCCATTGAAATTTTGACAGCGTTGGCAAAAAAGTATCCTATATTTTATGCCAATGGAAACCATGAACACCGTCTCAAGCTGTATCCTAAGACCTATGGCGATATGGCAGAAAAATACGAAGAAGCGCTGAGAAAAATAGGCATACAACCATTGGTGAATAACCACAAAGAAGTGACAGGATTAAATATGGTGGTTTATGGAGCGGAGATTGACAGGCTATATTATAAACGATTTATCATACCCCATATGGAAGCTACCTATTTGACAGAAACTTTAGGGAAACCTTGTGAAGAGAAATATACCATATTACTTGCTCATAATCCGGATTTTTTCCCAGTGTACGCACAGTGGGGGGCAGATTTGGTGTTGTCCGGTCATGTGCATGGTGGTATGGTGAGGATTCCCGGATGGAGGGGCGTGGTATCCCCCAATATACGCTTTTTCCCTAAATATGATGGAGGAAAGTTCGAAGAAGGAAAGAGTACGATGATACTGAGCCGGGGACTTGGTATGCATACCATTCCCGTGAGGCTTTTTAACCCCGGTGAGTTGATTGTTGTGGATTTTGAGAAAGAACAGGAAGAATAAAATGGCACTATCGGTGAAACTGGAAGCCTTTGAAGGTCCTTTGGACCTTCTGCTTCATTTGATTGATAAAAACAAAGTGGATATTTATGATATCCCCATTGTTGAGATAACGGAGCAATATCTGGACTATATCAAGCAGATGGAAGTGGAGGATATGAATGTCATGAGTGAATTTTTGGTCATGGCAGCAACCCTTCTGGATATTAAGTGTAGGATGCTTCTGCCCAAGGAAGTGAATGAAGAGGGCGAAGAGGAAGACCCCAGAGCAGAGCTGGTACAGAAGCTGTTGGAGCATAAGATGTATAAATACATGTCCATGGAGCTGCGTGATCGTCAGGTGGATGCGGAGCGTTTTTATTACCGTGCCAAGGATTTACCTAAGGAGGTGGCAGATTACAGACCACCCTTGGATTATGAAGAGCTTATCGGTGATATGACTTTGCAGAAGCTGAATGATGTGTTTAAAATGGTGATTAAGAAGCAGGAAAATAAGATTGACCCCATCCGTAGTACCTATGGTAATATTGAAAAGGATGAGGTGGATATGGATGAGCGTTTCCTGTACGTAGAGGCCTACGCCAGAGAACATAAACGCTTCAGCTTTAAGAACTTGCTGGAGAAGCAAAAGAGTAAGATGAATATTATTGTCACCTTTTTGGTGATTTTGGAACTAATGAAAAGTGGAAAAATCATAATATCCCAGGAGAATATTTTTGACGATATTATCATCGAGTCCACTGTATAGGAGAAGGACGATGGAGAGAGAAAAAGCAAAAGCGGTGATGGAAGCAGTGCTTTTTGCTATGGGCGAAAGCGTGGAAATCAGCCGTTTGGCAGATGTAATTGAAGAGGATTTGCGTACCACCAAGAAGATACTGGCGGAGATGGCAGAAGAATATGAAAACAGCTCCCGTGGTATCAGTCTGATGTATTTTGAGGATGCAGTACAACTTTGTACCAAGGCGGATATGTATGAATATCTGATTAAGATTGCTAAGGCACCTCGTAAGATGGTGTTGACGGATACAGTTATTGAGACCCTTTCCATTATTGCTTACAAGCAACCGGTGACGAGAGTGGAAATCGAAAAGGTAAGAGGTGTCAGCTGTGAGCATGCCATCAATAAGCTGTTGGAGTACGAGCTGATTACAGAGCTTGGCAGAATGGACGCCCCCGGTCGCCCCATCCTTTTTGGGACCACGGAGCAGTTTTTGCGTTGCTTTGGCGTAAAGAGTCTGGAAGAGCTGCCTGAGATGAGCACCGTGCAGCTGGAAGAATTTAAACAGCAGGCAGAGGCAGAAGTGCAGCTACAATTGGATATCTAAAAATTTTCAGAGCCCTCCTTAGTAGGAGGGGCTTTTTTGTGCTAAATATCCTCCCAAGCGAATATAGATAATAAGGACCGGCTTGCCGGTAAACCTAAATTATATTGGCTGCGGAGGATATTTATGTTTAAGTGGAAGAAATACATAGTGACAACCATGATTATACTTTTGATTCTGGTTGATTTGCCGGTGTTGGCCAAGGAACCGGCAGAAACGGAGCTTTATGCCAAGGCGGCGGTGTTAATGGACGCAGAAAGTGGCAGGGTATTGTATGAAAAGAATGGACAGGAGATTCTGGCTATGGCCAGTACCACTAAGATACTGACCTGTATACTGACGCTGGAGATGGCTGACTTGGAGGAGTGGGTGGATATTTCTGCCTATGCATCCACCATGCCTAAGGTAAAGTTGGGAGTAACAAAAGGGGAACGGTACCGATTGGGGGATTTGCTGTATTCTCTGATGTTGGAGTCCCACAATGATGTGGCTGTGGCCATTGCGGAGCATATCGGTAAAGAATTTCTGGAAAAGGAGCTGGCAAAAAAAAGTGTATCGGAATACACTGTAGAGGAAAGCAAAAAGGCGGTGGCAGCTTTTGCAGATTTGATGAATGAAAAAGCACATGCCCTGGGATGTGCAAACAGTTGGTTTATTACTCCCAATGGGTTGGATGCCATAGAAACCTTTCATGCAAAGGATGGTACTACTTTCACAAAGGATCATTCTACTACTGCAGAAGAATTGGCGCGGATTATGTCCTATTGTGTAGTGTATTCTCCTAAAAAGGAGGAGTTTTTACGGATTACCCAGACCATTTCACATGTCTTTACATCGGATAAGGGAAGAAATCATTTTTGTACTAATCATAACGCGTTTCTAACCATGATGGATGGGGTCATCAGCGGAAAGACCGGTTTTACCAACAAGGCAGGGTACTGCTATGTTGGGGCATTGGAGAGGGATGAACGAACTTTCGTGGTTGCACTGCTTGCCTGTGGCTGGCCCAATAACAAGAGCTATAAGTGGAGCGATAGTAAGAAGCTGATGAGCTACGGTATAGAAGAATTTTTTGAAGAAAATATAGAGGATGTACAGAAGGAGAGTATGATACCTACACAGATTCCTGTAACTAACGGACAGACATTAGTTTTGGGACAGCAGGCTTATGTGAATGTGAAAGTGCTACCAACAGAGGAAGAAGGAATCCTTTGGGCAGAGGCAGAATCAGTGCTTTTAAAAGAGGGGGAACAGGTGGTGTTTGATTACGAATTACCATCCATGCTTCAGGCTCCTGTGAGGAAAGGTGATATTGTGGGGAAACTTACCTACTGCGTGGACGGAAATATTTACCGGCAAAAGGATATTGTACTGACAGAAGATGTAAAAGAAGTGGATTTCAGGTGGTGTTTTGAAAAGGTTTTCGACATTTATTTGGGTAGAAATTCACAAAAAGAATAAGAAAAAATAGGAATCGGTTAAGCGTTAGTAAAAAAAAGCAAAAAAAAGCAATTTGGGACTTTGCCAGTTGCTTTTTTTATGTTATACTACTGAGGACAATGAAAATGGGGGAAAATGGGTGTCATTTTCCTCGTTAAAATTTGTTAGTACATATTTATTATAAATGGAGGGCTGAAAACATGAGTACTACTTCAAAAGCGAGTCAAAGAATCGAAGCTTTACTCGACGCAAACAGTTTCGTTGAAATTG
>JAFXCD010000095.1 GCA_017521605.1 Lachnospiraceae bacterium
GAATGTTTTAAAATAATGAATTCCTGTAAGGAAAAGGTATAAGAAAACCCGGAAGATTTTTTGTTTCTTCCGGGTTTGATCTTTATTGTAATAATTAGAATATCACTTTCTCTACAAAATCATATACAGGCTTCAAATCTGCCGCTGTAGCTTTACCCTCCCTTATTTTCTCAATGATAGGATTGGCACTCTCAAATACACCATTCTCTACCTTTACTGCAGGAGTCATATATTTCTCAATTGCATAATAGTTGAGATATTTGTTTCCATTGCCTCTGGTGATAGGGAAAATCTCTTTCTTGTTCTCAAGTACCCAGTCACACATTTTTGCATTCTCTGTACCCTCTGCTGTCATAAATGAAGGGATATTCTCACCATTTGCAACCATAAGAGGTACTGCAACACCAATAGGTGCATAACCCAAAATTGTCCACATTACTGTATTTGCAGGATTCTCACCTTTCTCAACTCCCTCTACCACTATTGAACAACTTGTAGATTTTCTTGGAATGAAATCCTGGTCCATGAACCAGCCGTTGCATTTCGCCACAAGATCACAATCTTTGTTAAGGTCAATACCAAGTACTGAATGATAGAAAGAACGTGAAAGGTTCTGGAAAATCCATTTAGGGGTAATCTCACCGTTTCTGCCTATTTGCTCTTTCATTATTTTTTCTGCAGTTGTATATCTTACATAACCCATACCGTCATCCAGTCTTCCGGTATAAGAGTGATTTGTATAAATAAGATAACCCTGAGGTGCAATTTTAGGGTCATTCACATCAATTTTTGTCCAACTTCCATTGTTTACCTCATAATAAGCAGCTCCACCTTCAGCATCTATTACACCAAAATTGGCCTCTACTCCCATAGGTCTCTTGTATTTGTCGAGCATTTTCTCAAAATCTGCCAATGTACGGCAGGTAGCAAGTGCCTTGTACATTACAACACCCTCTTTATCCATCTGGTCTGAAGGTACATCATCATTCTTAAGATTATATGAAGCTGTATTCATAATGGAAAAACCAACCTCATTTGTACCTGTCCAAGCCTCCTGCTTCATTGCATCAGGTGAATTTATAAGTGCATAGAAAGAGTATTTCTCACCTTTGAAGAATTTTACTTTATTGTTCAACTCACCGGTATCCCTGTGTTTCCATAAAAGTGGTTTTCCGTTAGGAGTAGCCTTGCCTGTTATGATTGCAGATGTACAGGCTATGATGTCTGTAGAAAGCAACAATGCAATTGCAATAACTGCGAAAAATAGTTTTTTCATAAATATTTGTGTGTATTATAAGTTTTTAATGGTTCAAAGTGCTAAAATAATGTATTTTCCGGTAAATACCTCTCCATACCCAAATGTTTGTATGCCAATTCTGTCACTTCCCTTCCCCTTGGAGTCCTGTTCAGGAACCCCTCCTTTATAAGGAAAGGCTCATAAACCTCTTCCAGAGTGCCTGGATCCTCTCCTACAGCAGTTGCTATGGTATTTACACCTACAGGGCCTCCCTTGAATTTTGTAATGATAGTATCAAGAATCTTGTTGTCCATAAGGTCAAGCCCCCTCTTGTCTATATTAAGGGCATCCAATGCATATCTGGTAATTGGAAGATCTATTCTGCCTGTACCTTCAACCTGGGCAAAATCCCTTACCCTGCGCAAAAGGGAATTGGCAATACGGGGCGTTCCGCGGCTCCTGCAGGCAATTTCCATAGCTGCCTGGGTATCTATCCCTATATTGAGTATCCTTGCGCTCCTTTCCACTATTTTGCACAATACTTTAGAATCATAATATTCCAGATGGCACTGGATACCGAACCTCGCCCTTAAAGGGGATGTAAGCAGTCCGCTTCTGGTAGTTGCCCCTACAAGTGTAAAAGGATTGAGTGATATCTGTACAGACCTTGCTCCAGGTCCCTTGTCAAGCATAATATCTATCCTGTAATCCTCCATTGCAGAATAGAGGTATTCCTCCACTACAGGGGAAAGCCTGTGTATTTCATCTATAAAGAGCACATCCCCCTCATCAAGACTTGTAAGGAGTCCTGCAAGATCACCCGGTTTGTCAAGAATGGGACCTGAAGTAATCTTCATTGATACTCCAAGTTCATTTGCTATAATGTTTGCCAAAGTAGTCTTTCCAATCCTGGCCCGGGAGACCTCCATTGCCCGGGCAAAGACCATCCATGAGGCCGTGCCGGACGTCGAGATCGAAACCTTCGTCCACGGCGCC
>JAFXCD010000096.1 GCA_017521605.1 Lachnospiraceae bacterium
GAATTGACCAATGCAGATATTCTTGCTAAAAAAGGTATGACAGAGAAAGTATTTTTAGAAACAGCATATGAATTACAAAGAAAAGATTTGGATAGGTTTTTTGATAATATACCTGATGAGTACAAAGAGGAGTATCTGGATGTTTTAAAAGAAGCTAATGTATTAACTACGGTTGATTCGCCCATGTACTTAGATGAAGACGGAATCTTGAATGTAGCTATTTCTTATGTTACTGGTACCGGTGAAATCAGAGAAGGTATTTTTGAGTTTGAATAATAATATAAGGAACCCCGCGGATTATCCGCGGGGTCTTTCAGTTTTGTGTTAAGGATTCTCACTATAATATGCCTGTATGATTTATTTTTGTGAACTGTTGTACATAAAATATTAATAAATTATTTATGTATTCTTTCTTGTGATAATGCAGTAAAGCGTGTATACTGTAAAATGTTGAAAAAATGAGAAATGAGGGAGGAATAATGAGAGCATTGGTAGAAATAGTAGACATGTGCAAGATTTATAATCCCGGTGAGAATGAAGTCCGGGCATTAAATCATGTGAATGTCACTATAGATGAAGGAGAATTTGTGGCTATCATTGGTCAATCAGGGTCCGGTAAATCTACGTTAATGAATATGCTGGGGTGTTTAGATGTACCAACCAGTGGGACATATTTATTGAATGGACAGGATGTTTCCGGATTGAGTGATAATGAATTGTCAGATATTCGAAATCGGGAGATTGGCTTTATTTTTCAAGGTTTTAATTTAATACAGAATCTTACGGCTTTGGAAAATGTTGAATTGCCATTGATTTATCGTAAGGTTTCAAAAGGGAAACGTATTAATCTGGCGGAAGCAGCATTGGAAAAGGTAGGGTTGGCTAATCGTATGGATCATAAACCGGCTGAAATGTCAGGTGGTCAGCAACAACGTGTGGCCATAGCCAGGGCCATAGCACAGGCACCGCCTATTATATTGGCGGATGAACCTACAGGAAACTTAGATTCCGGTTCTACGAAGGAAATTATGCAAATAATGCGTGAACTTCATAGTGAAGGAAGAACTATTATTTTGATTACACATGACAATGAGATTGCAGGACAGGCAGATCGTGTTATCAAGATTAAAGATGGTTACATAGAGAGTGATACGATTCAGGTGTATACTGAGAAACAAAGTGAAGAAAACAACGAAGTTATATCAGAATTAGAGACAAATGCGTCAAGTGAGGAAGGGGCAACTATTAATGAGTAAGGTTAAGAGAAAGAAAAAAAAGTTTATTAAGTGGATTATTATAGCAGTACTTATTGTTATTGTAATATTTGGCTTTAGAGCATGCTCAAATGCAAGTGAAAATATATTGAGTATGGTGGAGACAGTTACCGCTGAAAGAGGTAATCTGGATGATTATGTAAGCATTACTGGTATGATTGAAAGTGATGAGATTAAAAATTATTATTCGCCGGTAGCAGGCAAGGTGTCTGATATTAACGTGGAAAAAGGGCAGACGGTAAAAGCGGGTGATATGCTGATTTCCTATGATATGGAGACCATGGAGAAAACGTTGGAGCAAGCAAGACTGCAATATGTTACAGGAAACAGTACTTACAATGGTACCTTACATAATGATAAGGATGTATTGGCGGACTTACAGGAAGCCAATACCAATTTACCTATATTGGAACAGCAGATAAAGGATGAAAAAGCATATATAAAGACTATCCAAAAAAATTTAGAGAAGATGAAGGTAAATTCAACTAACACGCTGACCGTACAGAACTTGAATTTACAAAAGCAGCTTGTAGAATTACAGAAGGATCCAATTGCTAATGCTGAAAAGATTCTTCAGATTCAGACAGAAATGGAAACAAATGAGTATATTGCTCAAACAGCAGGACCTTCTGAAGAGCAGGAGAAACTGGAAGAAAAGCTACTGGAAGAACAAGAAAAATTGGCAGATTATGAGCAATACAAGGCAGAGATGGAGGCTCAGAAAAAGCAATCTGAAGCCAGTGCATTAACAAGTTATCAGAAGGAAAATCTATCTGCTTCCGAACAATTGAACCTGATGAATTATGAAAGCGCTCAGAAAGATTATGAAGTTGCTCAAAAAGGGATTGTTGCAGATTTTGATGGTATTATTACAGAGTTATCTGTTATAGAAGGAATGCCCATAGGCGAGAATATACAGATGTTAACATTGGCTAACACAGATAAAATTAAAGTGACCATTGCTTTGGGTAAATATGATCTGGCAAAGGTAAAGATTGGTCAGACTGCAGAGATAACTGTTTTTGATAATAAATATACCGGAACTATCACTAAGATTGATAAAATGGCTACAGCTTCCAACAATGGATATTTTCAGGTGGGAGCTGAAGTAGAGATTGATAATCCGGATGAGAATATCATTATTGGATTGGATGCCAAAGTAGAGATTTTGACCAATTCGGTTGAAGATGTATTAATGATTCCGGTAGGAGCTTTAAATGCAGATAAATCGGGAGATTTTGTCTATGTAATCGAAAATGGTATTGCTGTAAGAAGAGATGTAGTGACAGGTATTTCTTCTACAGAATTTATTGAAGTTAAAGAAGGATTGACTGAAAGTGATAAGATCATTTTGTCTGCCTTAACCGGTGTGATTGAGGAAGGTATGCCTGTTACCGACATGTCAGCAATGATGACAGATGTGGAGGAGCCATGACACAGATTTGGGAATATATAAAGATTGCTTTTATGAATATCAAAAGCAATAAAGGGCGTTCTATTCTTACTATGTTGGGTATAATCATCGGTATATCCTCTGTAATAATGATTATTTCTATTGGAAATACGATTAAAGTAGGTATTAATGACGGTCTTGACAGTATTGCCGGAGGGCAGATTTATCTGTATTCCTATGGTGAAAATGAAGAGGGTATTGTTCTGGAATTTACGGATGACGATTTAGAGGCCTTAAAGGAAAATGTAAAGAACATAAAGGCAATAACGCCCCAATGGGGATTCAATGGACAGGTAAGTGGAAGAAAAGGAACTTTTGAGGGATATATTACAGCCGGCAATAGTGGTTTGCAATATGCAAAAAGTGAGCCTATTATAAAAGGAAGATATTTCACTGATAGTGACTATTATTCCGGGAAAAAGGTATGTGTTCTGGATGAAAACAGCGCAACCCAATTGTTTGGAAATACCAATGTTATTGGAATGACTGTGGAAATTGCTATTTGGAGTCAAGCAGAAGAGTATACTATTGTGGGTATTCGTGAAGTATCTGCTTCCAGTATGATTACTATGATGGAGGGCTCTTCATTAAATATAGAAATACCTTTAAAAGGAGTTGCAAGTGCCTTGGGTATTTATATTGATACATACTCTGATGTTCTGATAGTCAGCGATGGTGCAGAAAATGCAACCCAGGTAGCAAGAGATTCGGTGAGATTCCTTGAGAACAGATATAATGTACGTGGAAAGGATGCAATCCAGATACAGAATTTCAATGATATAATGTCAGAAGTAACATCAATTTTGGATTATGTTACTATTTTCGTGGTATTGGTAGCGGCTATATCCTTACTGGTAGGTGGTATCGGTGTTATGAATATTATGCTGGTATCTGTAACAGAGCGTACCAGGGAAATTGGTATCCGTAAGGCATTAGGTGCAAGAACCGGTTCCATATTGTTGCAGTTTTTATCTGAATCAGCCATTATCTCTCTTATGGGAGGTGTCATAGGTATCCTTTTGGGAGTGGCAGGTGCTGCAGGAGTATGTGCCTTGATTGGACAGAGTATGGGAGGATTATCATTGCAGATTGAAGCTTCTACCATATTGGGAGCCAGTCTGTTTTCAACAGCGGTGGGTATTTTCTTTGGAATCTATCCTGCAAGAAAGGCAGCAAAGCTTAGCCCTATTGAAGCATTAAGGCATGAATAAGAGCTTGGATGTATAAATAATCCCCCAGTGGAATTTTACCACTGGGGGATGTGCTTATATTACTGAAGTATTAAATACTCTGATAAGCAGGAACGAAAATCGGGAAGCTTTCATTGCCTCTTAATTCTTTACCTTCTGAAACAGTTACTTCCTTGTCCGTAATTACATAATCAATTACCGCATCATCCATAACGGTAGTATCCTGCATAATGATACTGTTCTTGACAACAGCACCCTTACCAATTTTAACACCTCTGAAGAGGATACAGTTTTCAACAGTACCTTCGATTACACAACCATCTGCAACCATACAGTTTTTCACTTGAGGATTACCGATGTAGCGGGTAGGGTTATCATCGCGGACTCTGGTGTAAACAGGAGCAGGAGAGAACAGCGCATCCAGATTCTCGTCATCCAGAAGACGCATATTTTCCTTATAGTAACTCAAAATATCTGTAATACGGGCAGTATAGCCTTCATACTTAAAGCCATGTACCTTAAGGGTTTCCAACTGAGGAGCCAGAATATCACGTTCAAAATACATATATCCATGTGCATAAGCATGCTGTATTTTTTCAATTAACAGCTCACGTTCAATCAAATAAACATTCATGGAAAGGTTCTGAATACCCTGACTCTTAGGATTGGTATGAATATGTTCTACACGGCCACTTTCGTCAAAACGTAAGGTATAATAAAGGTCAGTAGAAACGGTAGCCTGCAAATTCATAAAGGCTGCAGGGATTTCTTCCTCTCTGTAAGCAATAGTAACATCTGCACCGGAAGCTTTATGAGCATCCAGCATGGCATTATAGTTAAAGTTAGTAACAATGTTTGCATCAGAGATAAATACATATTTTTCCTTCTGGATTTTTAAGAAGTCAATAATACTTGCCAACGCTTCCACACGACCATTATAAACTTTCACGGTTTTCTCCGCAAAAGGCGGTACCAGATTCAAACCACCGTTTTTACGGGATAAATCCCAGGAACGGGCAGAACCTAAATGTCTCATTAATGAGCGATAGTTCTTACGTACTATGACAGAAATGTTTTCAATACCACAGTTTACCATACTGGAAAGTATAAAGTCTATCATGCGATAACGGCTTGCAAAGGGTACAGAAGCCATCAAACGTTCACTACATAAAGCAGGAAGCTGATTGTCATAGCTGTTGGGGAAAATAATGCCTAAAGCATCAATCTGTGATTTTACCATTTTGCGTCACCATCCTTTACATCAGTATCTACCATGGCATTAGGACCAACAAGGGCACGTGAACCGACTTTTACACCGGGACCTACAGTAGCCACGCCCTTTTCGGTTTCTGTAGGCATAGCACCTACCAATGCGTAAGAGCCAATAGTAGCATTCTCGCCAATAATACAATGCTCTACCTTGGCACCGGCTTTAATTACGGTATGTCCCATAATAACAGCATCTTCTACCTTAGCACCTTCTTCTACTACAACACCTGCGAATAAAATAGAGTGCGTTACAGAACCATCAATACGGCAACCGTCTGTAATCATAGAGTTTTCTACAGTAGCGTTGGCTCCGATTTTGTGTCCGGTCAGACCACTGTTACGGCTATAAACCTTCCAGTCTTCATCGTCAAAAAGATTGATTCCACTATGCTCAGGATCCATGATTTCCATATTTGCTTCCCAAAGAGAAGAAATGGTTCCGACATCCTTCCAATAGCCATTGAAGCGGAATGCATACATTTTGCGATTATCCCTAAGCAGATTAGGGATAATATCATTACCGAAGTCGTTGGAGGATTCAGGGTTTGCTTCGTCCTCTGTTAAATATTTCTCTAAAACATCTTTATTGAAGATGTAGATACCCATGGAGGCCAGATTGGATTTGGGCTCCTTAGGCTTTTCCTGGAATTCGGTGATTTTATCATTTTCGTCTGCGACCATGAGACCAAAGCGGGAAGCCTCTTCCCAAGGCACTTCCATAACGGCAACACTGAATTCCGCACCCTTTTCTTTGTGGAAATTCAAGAATTCGCTGTAATCCTGTTTACAAATCTGGTCACCGGAAAGTATGATAACATATTCAGGGTCGTACCGGTTGATAAAGGAAAGGTTCTGGTAAATAGCATTTGCTGTACCCTTGTACCAGTCAGAACCGGTAGCCTGCTGATAGGGAGGCAATACATGAACACCACCATAGAGACGGTCTAAGTCCCAGGGCTCACCATTTCCAATATATTCATTTAATACTAAAGGTTGGTATTGGGTCAGAATACCTACAGTATCAATACCGGAGTTTACACAATTGGACAATGGGAAGTCGATAATACGATACTTTCCGCCAAAAGGTACTGCCGGTTTCGCCAGCTTTTGGGTCAGGGCATATAAACGGGAACCCTGTCCGCCAGCCAGAATCATTGCAATCATTTCTTTTGCCATACAGATTCTCCTTTGTATTTATTTCTATAATTATTCCAAGTGAACAGTACCTTGGAATAATCATTCGTTCTCAACTATAAGTGTACCATTTTTGGACAATTTTAACAAGAGAAAAACAAAGTTTTGCAAAATAATACATATTATTTACAAATTTAGGCAAGAAAACACATGTCCAATGGGTTCGTTTATGACTAAATCGGCATGAGAATCTCTGGGAGAAGGAGATTTATTAATGACTACCAGTTTATCTCCCTTGAAGTAGTCAATCAAACCGGCTGCAGGATATACTGCTAACGAGGTGCCTCCAATAATCAAAACATCCGCATTGTGGATATGGTTGATAGCACCATTAACGGTATTCTGGTCCAGACCTTCCTCATATAAGACCACATCCGGTTTAATGGTGGAGCCACATTTAGTACATTTGGGTACTCCTTCAGCCTTTATCATATAGTCAAGATCATAGAATGCATGACAACGTTCACAGAAGTTGCGGAGTACAGACCCATGGAGCTCAAAGACATTTTTGCTGCCCGCAGCCTGATGAAGACCATCAATATTCTGAGTGATGACGGCAGTTAATTTACCTTTTTCTTCCAGCTTGGCAAGGGCCAGATGAGCTGCATTGGGTAAAGCATCCGGAAAAAGCATTTTGTCATGATAAAATCGGTAAAATTCTTCTGTATGTCGACGATAAAAGGTATGGCTTAAAATGGTTTCCGGTGGATAGTCATATTTTTGGTTATAAAGTCCGTCCACGCTTCGAAAGTCCGGAATATTACTTTCCGTGGATACACCGGCGCCGCCGAAGAAGACGATTCTTTCATGGGTGTCAATAATGTTTTGTAATTCCTGAATTTTGTCCATTATACACTACCTCCTATGATTAAGATGTGATATTTTCTTTATAGACAATAGTATATCATAGATTAGGTTGTTAGCTAAGGTTTTTTATGATATAGTGATAATGGATTAGGAAGATGTTTCAAGGCATAGAAAGGATAGTGACAGATGGAGATACAGGTAGGCGATATAGTGAAGTTAAAAAAGCAGCATCCCTGTGGCAGCAGAGAATGGGAAGTACTGCGTATCGGGGCAGATTTCCGTCTGAAATGTCAGGGGTGTGGACATCAGATCATGATTGCCAGAAAGCTGGTAGAGAAGAATATAAAGGAAATTAACCCGGCTAACGAAGAGTGAATCTCCAAAATTATGGAAAATAGTGGGAAAAGCCTTTGAAAAGTGCATTTTACCACTTGATTTTGCTGGGAAAGTATGATATCATACTACCTTGTGATATATTATAATTCCTTGCTCCCGGTTAGGCGGGGGCCAGAGACCAAAAGGAGGTAACTAGAATGAACAAGTACGAATTATGCGTTGTTGTTAGCGCTAAAATCGAAGATGATGAAAGAGCAGCAGTTATTGACAAGTGCAAGGCTTACGTTGAAAGATTTGGCGGTACCATCACAGAAGTAGATGAGTGGGGCAAGAAGAGACTTGCTTACGAAGTTCAGAAAATGAAAGAAGCTTTCTACTACTTTATCAGATTCGATGCTGAAAGCA
>JAFXCD010000097.1 GCA_017521605.1 Lachnospiraceae bacterium
ATTGTTAAAAGATGCCTGAATATGTGCCTGTCCACGTTCAACGTTTTTCTTGACACGCTTCTTTGTTACTTTCTTTGCAACTTTCTTTGCCATTTTAAACTAACCTACTTTCTTATTTCTTAATTTACTGGTTTCATAACTTAAGAATCCAAATGCTTCGCATTTGCCGTGCTTACGCACTCTTTGATTCTTTCGTGAAAACATCAGGTAAAAACAAATAGTTGCTACGCAACTGCTTGTTTTTCTGCAGATGTTTTCTATTTCTTCTTGTTTGCAACGGTACGCTTAGGACCCTTACGTGTTCTTGCGTTGGTCTTTGTCTTCTGACCACGAACAGGAAGTCCTTTACGATGACGGATACCACGATAGCAACCGATTTCCTGAAGTCTCTTAATGTTAAGAGCGATTTCTCTTCTCAAGTCACCTTCAGTCATAATTCCTAAAGTTTCAATTGCTTCAGTGATTTTCTTTACTTCGTCGTCAGTAATGTCTCTGACACGAGTATCAGGATTTACACCTGCTTCTGCTAAAATCTTAGTCGCACTTACTCTACCAATACCATAGATATAAGTTAAACCGATTTCAATACGTTTTTCTCTAGGTAAGTCTACACCTGCGATACGAGCCATTTACGTTTCCTCCATTTTCTTTTTGTGAAACCCTTCCGTTTCACATATGCCCCATTGGTCTGTTAGTCGGGCATTTCTTAAAGTTACTAATTGATTGGGGCTTTCACCCAATCGGACGTTTTTCTGTTCCGATCTTTCCAATACAACCTTCATTCCGGTCTAAACGTTTTCACAGTTTCCTGTCTTAAGCATTCTCTCAGACGAAACTTTGCATTGGTATCAACAAGTAATCATCCGTAAGCTCTACTTCCACAATTATGATAAACAGTACCCTCTAACCAGAAATAGACTAATTAGAAATACTGATTCAGCCGCACATAATTATTAGACAAGAACTCACTATTTGATTCATGTGACTTCGCACATCAAACAAATGAATGATTATCCCTGTCTCTGTTTGTGTTTAGGATTTTCACAGATAACTCTAATACGTCCTTTTCTTTTAATGATTTTGCACTTTTCGCAAATTGGTTTTACTGATGATCTAACCTTCATGTTAAACCCTCCTTTCAAAAAAGACCGTTTTATATTATAGCACAGCCTTTTTGCAAATGCAAGTGGTTGTGCATATATTTTTATACTAATTTGCCACTTTTTCACACAAGAACTCCATGTTTTAGCCACATGGAGTTCCTTATTTTACGTTTTATAACAGATGGTTGCTTATTTATCTCTCCAGATGATTCTTCCTTTTGACAAATCATAAGGTGATAATTCTAAAGTAACTTTATCTCCGGGCAAAATACGAATAAAGTTCTGGCGAAGCTTTCCACTAATATGGGCCAGCACACGATGACCATTTTCCAATTCTACCTGAAACATGGTATTGGGCAACTTCTCTACAACAGTTCCTTCAATTTCAATCACATCACTCTTTGACATATCCTTCCTCCTTTCCTTCTCTCAATATTTTTATGGCATATTTAATCTCATGATTAAATATTTCTTCCTTATTAATAATTCGTCTGTACAACTCTTCCGGCACGGTTTGCTTATAAGCACTTATATGTTTGATGGATTTCTTTTTTTGTTTCTCTAAAGGATGGTATTTCCCATCAGTCAGATATACAAAACCGGATTCCTGTGCCATCACCACATACAACATATCTGCATCATGCCCTGCCGTTGAAACTACCAGTCTTCCAACTAAATCTTTCATAGAATGTTCCTTTACCACAACTATTTCGTCCTGGATACTGACTAATATAATGTCAGAATCTCCGGTTCATCCTCAGTAATAAGAATTGTATTTTCATAATGAGCCGACAAGGAACCATCCTCTGTTACCACTGTCCAGTCATCATCCAGCCATTCTACATCCGCTCTACCCATATTAATCATAGGTTCAACAGCAAGAGTCATACCTGCTCGTAATTTCGGTCCCCTTCTCATTTGCGCAAAGTTGGGGATTTGTGGATCCTCATGTAACTTAGTACCAATTCCATGACCTACCAGTTCTCTGACAATCCCATACCCAAACTGACTAATGTAAGCATCAATTGCATTGGATATATCATGTAAATAATTACCGGCTTTTGCCATTTTTATACCTTCAAAGAAGCTTTGACGAGTTACTTCTATCAATTTCTTTGCTTCCGGACTGATTTCTCCTACTGCATGTGTTCTTGCCGCATCGGAATGATACCCTTTATAAATAAGTCCGGCATCCAGACTTACAATATCACCTTCCTGCAGAATTCGCTGTTTACTGGGAATGCCATGTACCACCTCATCATTAACGGACACACAAATAGAGGCCGGATATCCATTGTAATTCTTAAAATTGGGAATGCAACCCAGCTTACGAATGGTTTTTTCTCCAAGCATATCAATCTCCATGGTGGACATACCGGGACGAATGGCTTCCTCCATCTCCTTATGTACAATAGAAAGCAATCTGCAGGATTCCCTCATTAGTTCAATTTCTCTACTAGACTTAATTGATATAGCCATAAATAATCCTTTCCGGCAATTGGTTTATGTATACAGATTAACCAAGAATTGCAACAATTGCTGCAAATACATCTGCCATATCCACAGTACCGTCTACTTCCTTTAATACACCCTTTTCTGTATAGAAATCAATTAAAGGCTGTGTCTGATCATGATATACCTTCAAACGATTTAATACTGTTTCCGGCTTATCATCATCACGAAGGATTAATTCCTGTCCGCAAACATCACAAATACCTTCCTTCTTCGGAGGTACATGTTCAATATGATAAGTACCGCCACAGCCTACACATGCTCTTCTTCCGGACATTCTTCTAACAATATTCTCATCCGGAACATCTACGTTAATTGCAAAATCGATACTTTCATTCAACTTATTTAATGCTTCATCCAAAACTTTAGCCTGTGGAATGGTTCTTGGGAAACCATCCAATACATAACCATTCTTGCAGTCATCCTGTGCAACACGGTCTAATAAAATTTTAACTGTCAATTCATCAGGAACCAATTGTCCCTGATCCATGTACTTCTTTGCTTCCATACCTAACTCGGTACCATTCTTGATATTTGCTCTAAAAATATCTCCTGTAGAAACATGAGGAATTGCATACTTCTCTGCAATCATCTTAGCCTGAGTTCCTTTACCTGCACCGGGTGCACCTAACATAATAATTTTCATAACAACCTCCGTTAAACTGTTTATTCCTTCATAACAATGCACAAACTCCATAATATGTCAAATTTGCGCACACTTTTCAACATAACATTTACATTTTAACTTCTAATGGTAAAGATTGCAATATCAAAACCTCCAATTTTTTTGCTATTTATTAGTCATTTTTACGCAAAATTTCTTCAATATAAATAAAAGAGAACGCCTATATGACGTTCTCTTTAAAATCATTAATCATTTAAAAAACCTTTATAATTACGTACCAGCATCTGTGATTCAACCTGCTTAACAGTCTCCAATACAACACTTACTATAATAATAAGACTTGTACCCAGGAAAGAAACATTTGCATTAAACACACCTGAGAATATATAAGGTAATACACATATAATCAACAAACCAACTGCTCCAATGAAAATAATGTAATTCAGTACCCTGTCTAAATACTCAGTAGTGGGCTTTCCGGGTCTGATACCGGGTATAAATCCACCCTGTTTCTTCAGGTTATCAGCCACCAACATTGGATTAAAAGTAATAGATGTATAGAAGTAAGCAAAAAAGATTACCAATAACATATAAACCAATAAACCAATACTATATTTCAGCTGGCCGGGATTACACCAATACTGTGAGTTCAAATACTTTGAAAACTCAGCCCATTTACCTGTCTGACTACTACCAACAAAACTGGAAATAATCAAAGGAGTCTGCATGATGGAAGAAGCAAAAATAACAGGAATTACACCGGAAGTGTTAACCTTCAACGGAATGTTGGAGGTCTGACCACCAACCATCTTTCTTCCCTGCATCTTCTTAGCATACTGTACAGGAATTTTACGTGTTGCTGCATTTAAGATAATTACTAACACAACCATCAAAATCAGTATTGCAAGAATAACCACTGCCGAAAGAATAGCTGTAGCAGGTGCTTTTCCTTTTACAAACTGGTTATACAGCTGTGCCAAATCCTGTGGCATTCTGGAAATAATATTAATAACCAAAACGATGGAAATACCATTACCAATACCACTTTCTGTAATTCTCTCACCAATCCACATTACAAACATACTACCCGCTGTTAATGCGGCCACACAACAGATTACATTTAATGCATTAAACTTCACTAAAAGTCCCTGATTACCAAAACCAATTGCCATTGCCACTGACTGAATCAGTGCCAAAATAACAGTAGCATATCTGGTTAAAGAAGCAATCTTCTTACGACCATCTTCTCCATCCTTTTGCATCTCTTCCAATGCCGGAATAGCTATGGTCAAAAGCTGCATAATAATAGATGAAGTAATATAAGGGCTTATGTTCAGTGCGAATACAGACATGTTCAGGAAAGAACCACCTGTAATTGCATCAAAAAAACTAAACGCGTCTCCGGTCTGAGCTGCAAACCATTGTGCGAAATAACCTCTGTTTACTCCCGGTACCGGAAGCTGTGATCCTAAACGAACCACAACAACCATAGCCAGGGTAAATAAAATTTTAGTTCTTATGTCTTTGATTTTAAATGCATTTTTGAGTGTTGTAAGCATATTACATCACCTCAGCACTTCCACCTAAAGCTTCAATTTTTTCCTTTGCTGATGCACTGAAAGCATCTACCTTAACATTAAGCTTTTTGGTTAATTCTCCGTTTCCAAGGATCTTTACACCATCTCTGGGATTCTTAACGATACCGGCTTCAATCAATGCGTTAACATCAACTGTTGCTCCGTTATCGAAACACTCCAATGCTGCCAAATTAATTGCAACGATTTCCTTAGTGTTTCTGTTCTTGAAACCTCTCTTAGGAAGACGTCTGTATAATGGCATCTGACCACCTTCAAAACCAGGTCTGGGTGCTCCGGAACGAGCCTTCTGTCCCTTGTGTCCCTTACCTGCAGTCTTACCATTTCCTGAACCGTGTCCACGACCTCTTCTAAAATTATCGCTCTGCTTAGAGCCTTCTGCGGGTCTTAAGTTGGATAATTCCATTGTGACACCTCCTTATCTGCTTAAACTTCTTCTACTTTAATTAAATGTGCAACCTGACGAATCTGACCTCTTGTAGCTGCATTGTCAGGAAGGATAACGGACTTATTTAATTTTCTAAGTCCCATAGATTCAACTGTTGCTCTGTTCTTTGGTACAGCACCAATGGTGGACTTTACCAAAGTGATTTTCAACATCTTTTCTGCCATTGTGATTCTCCTCTCTGATTCGCAATTAAGCCATAATCTCTTCTACAGATTTTCCACGATTTCTTGC
>JAFXCD010000098.1 GCA_017521605.1 Lachnospiraceae bacterium
GACTTGAGAGAACGAATGAATGAAATTGATGACAGTAAGCCGGTGTATGTAATATGCCAGAGTGGTCTCCGAAGTTATATCGCTTGCCGAATATTAACTCAGAATGGTTTTGATTGTTATAATTTTTCCGGTGGATATCGTTTTTACGCAAGTGTCATCCATGAAAAACAAATGAGTGAATGTACATACCCTTGTGGTATGGAAAAATAAAAAGGAGGTATTTTATGAGGTACATATGTCAAATTTGTGGATATGTCTATGATGATGAAAAAGAAAAAGTCCCATTTGAACAGTTGCCGGCGGACTGGAAGTGCCCGCTTTGTGGGGCGGTTAAATCTGATTTTAAGCCGGAAGTACCCAAAACAGAAGTAAAGCCAGTCAGTGTGAATACAGAGGCTGCAGACCTAAAAAAACTTTCAGCGGGACAATTAGCTGCGGTATGCTCTAATCTTGCAAGAGGTTGTGAAAAGCAGTACAAATCGGAGGAAGCAGGTCTGTTCAATGAACTGGCAGCATATTTTACCAGTATTACACCGGCAGTAAATGATGCAACTGTTGAAAATGTGGCGAAACTGTTACAGGAGGATATAGATAATTATCCTAATGTAAGAGCTGTTGCGGACCAAAATAAAGATAGGGGTGCAGCAAGAATCTGTGTATGGGGTGAAAAGGTTACAAGAATGCTTTCATCACTGGTAAACAGATATCTGAATGAAGGAGAGGCAATGCTTGCTGATACAGACATTTGGGTTTGCACAGTGTGTGGATTTGTATATATAGGAGAGACACCACCTGAGCTTTGCCCGGTATGTAAAGTTCCTCCTTATAAATTTGAAAAGATAGAAGGGAGGGCATAAATATGGAATTAAAGGCAGTTAGAAACCTTAGGCTTTGTACAAAGGATTGCCTGTGTCTGTATGTATGTCCTTATGGAGCGACAGATACGGAAGATAGTATTATTGATATCAATAAATGTGTGGGATGCGGAATGTGTGCGCAGGCTTGTCCTAGTGGAGCTATCAGCATGGTACCCGTTGAGTTTCCGCCACAACAATCTAAAACGGATGAAGTAAAGGCTACATTAAACGAATTGGCACAGAATAAGTCTGATGGTGAGACTATGGCCAGACAAATAGCAGATACAACGGATATGGAAGGACTTAGCCGTTTAATGAATGCGGTAGCCAAATCAGAAAGACTGATTGCGGAAGATATTGTTAGAGAAGCAGGTTTTATGCTTCCACAGAGCAATAATGTACATGAGTTATTAGAGGAGTTGATTGCAAATCCTCCTACGTCAGACTTTCCAATGGATACAGCAAAGAAGTTATTAGAAATTGTTCCAAATAATGAAAAAAAAGAAAAGCCGAAGGGAGAGACAATTATGACAACATGGAAATGTACAGTATGCGGATACGTTCACGAAGGAGAACAGCCACCGGAGCAGTGCCCAATATGTAAGCAGCCTGCTGAGAAATTTGAGAAAGTAGCAGAGGTTAAGAAGAGCCCATACGCAGGAACCAAAACAGAAAAGAACTTATGGGAAGCATTTGCCGGTGAGTCACAGGCAAGAAATAAGTACACTTACTTTGCATCTGTAGCAAAGAAAGCCGGATATGAACAGATTGCGGCTTTGTTCTTACAGACAGCAGAGAATGAGAAAGAACACGCAAAGCTTTGGTTTAAAGCCTTGGGCGAACTTGGTGATACAGCAGAAAACCTTCTTCATGCAGCAGAAGGCGAAAATGCAGAATGGACCGATATGTATGAGAGAATGGCAAAGGATGCAGAGGAAGAAGGCTTTACAGAA
>JAFXCD010000099.1 GCA_017521605.1 Lachnospiraceae bacterium
ACTTCTTCTCCAAACAAACCATCATAGGCTATCCAACCTAACAGCCAGGTTATGGGTAAACAGATGACCAGAAAGAGCAGAATCTCCTTCCCCACTTTTGATTTAAGCTTCATACTGTTCCACCCCCTTTAAATACACTCTGCAGGAAATCTTATATGATATGTAGTAGGCTCCCATAGCCACATAGGGCAAAAAGACTCCCGCATACTGCATCCACTTGGGTAGTTGCGCCTCACCCCTTGCCAGCTTAAAAAGATAATCAATGATTTCATTACTATCCAGCTTGGGGCCGAACAAAAGATAAATCATTAAAACATAAAACAACAGAAGAATAACCCCCATCTTATACTTAATACCATTCTTTGCCCCATATCGGAAATCAAAGGGGAACTCTAATGCCATATACAAAATTACAATATAAAACCCGTTTACGGAAATCCCTAAGAAGCCACTTACAGTCCCCGGTATCAGCATCCCTATGATTTCTCCGAAAACATGAACCACCACCAACATCCAGCACATGGCCATGGTCAAAAAATACCTGGATAAAATCTGCTGCTTATAGTTTATGGGAGCGGACATTACAAATCCGCTCCATCCGCGTTTTTCATCTATCTCCACTAACACCTGTGGAACCATTGTAAATTCCAGGGGTAACACGATAAGAAAATACGCCGGTAGGACTGCATGCATTCCAAACTCTACGAGATTTGGGAATGCTGCATAGGGAATACAGGTTGCCGCAATTATTAATAATACGGATATAACTCCCACAAAAAATATATGCTTTTTTAGCAAACACAAATCCTTATAAATAAGTCCCAGCATCACTTTCCCCTCCTTTGATACCATCGCACCGATAAAGCAAAACTGCTTACTATCAGCAAAGGTATAATAATGGGTGATAAATATAGGAACCATTCAAAAAGTACCCCTGCTCTATTCAGCAGATTATTAATAGCTGCTCTAAACAGCTCTTCGTTTTCACATGTCATCTCTATTACTATAAGAAAAACAATAAGAGCTATCGCGACAATGATAAGCAAAACAGAAAGAGCAATTTCCAATGTCTTGGCAGAAAATCGCTGAAACAGAGGGATACCCACCAGCGGTATTACCATCACTGACACCAGAATAATCGCCATATTCTTAAATATGGCAACTGTAATGGTTTGTCCAAACATGAATGCCATCAAGCCTGCATTCAGCAGGCCTATGAGTACGCAACAACCTAGTATCATACCACAGGTCAGATACCAGGCTCCCACTCTCTTTTTTGCTGTAATTGGCATGGTATACTCTATTTTTTTCCATCCGCTTTTCTTATCTTTCTCTATCGAGGTAAAAATTTCCGTCGTAAAGAGTAAAACCATCGCGTACGTTGCATAAACAAACATGTAAAAGAAATAGGCTTTTTCTTCCACTGAGTAATCCTTCAGATTTCCAAATCGTGTTCCCAAGCCCACCAATATTCCCAAAAACACCACGCCTAATGTCAATCCCAGTAATACTATGTAGTTTTTCTTCCCCAGAAACAAATCCTTATAGATTAATCCCTTCATTAAGACCACTCCTTCTTTCCGGCATTCACATAATACATCATGATTTCCTCCAGTGTGGTAGCATCCATGGTCAGACCGGAGTACTTCTTTGCACAAAGAGCCCGGTCACTAACCAGCACGTTAGCTCCGTAGTCGGACAAACGGGCACTGATGAAATCCGCCGGGTCCATGTCCTTATACTCACTCTTCTTACACTTAATCACGCCGTGACTTTCCAGAATATCATCCTTGTAACCGGTAACCAGAAGCTTTCCCTTATGAATAAAGGTAACGCTGTCACATACCTTTTCCAAATCCGAGGTAATATGGGAGGACATAAGGATACTGTGGTTCTCATCCTGCAAATACTCCATAAACATATCCAGACACTCATTACGAACTACCGGGTCCAGACCGCTGGTAGCCTCATCCAGAACAAGCAGCTTGGCATTGTGAGACAGAGCAACGGCAATCTGCAACTTCATCTTCATACCACGGGAAAAGTCTGCGATGTTCTTACGCTCCGGCAGAGCCAGTCGCTCCAAATACTCCTTGAATACTGCACTATCCCAGTCACGATAAATATGCTTCAAAATAATATTCAGATTCTTTGCACTTAACTGGTCGTGAAAAGGTATCTCATCAAATACTACGGACACATGCTCCTTTACGGTCAGGTCGTCCTTTAAATTATCCACTCCCAGTAATTTTATGGTTCCTTCATCTCTTTTAATAATATTTAGTATAGACTTAATGGTCGTGGTTTTGCCGGCTCCGTTTTGCCCTATGAAGCCCATGATGCTTCCCTTGGCTACATCAAAGCTTACATGGTCCAGGGTAAAACCATCGTACCTTACCGTAAGGTCCTTTACCTCAATGGCATTCTCATACTCTAACATGCTCTCCTCCAATTCCCTTCAGAATATTCCTATCCACAAGCGTACTACTTACTACTGTCATACAGAAGACCCAGCATTTCCACCAGCTCTTCCAGAGACACCTGATTTCTGTTTGCTTTTTCGCAGGCCTGTACCAATAAACCTTCAATCTGTCGTAGATTCTCTTCCCGAAGCAGCTCTGTATTCTGTGCTTTTACGAAGCTTCCCTTACCGGAATAGGACTCTATAAACCCTTCCCGTTCCAGATCCTCATAGGCACGCTTGGTGGTAATCACACTGATACGAAGCTGTGCCGCCAGATTACGCATGGAAGGAAGGGCGTCCCCCTCCTTTAACTCACCATTCATAATCATGTCCTTGATCTGGGATGTGATTTGCAGGTAAATTGGCTCACCCGAAGAATTTGTAATAATAATATCCATAGTGCACCTCTTTAATGTATATATACGATATATACATTATGTACGTTGTATCCACATTTGTCAATACATAAATTCAAAAAAGGCCGAATCACTTGGATTCGACCTTTGTCACTAGTTTTGTTGGCTATTCGGTTTTTTATTTTGATTGTTACGATTATGATTGCGATTTCGATAATACTTCTTCTTTTTAACGGTTTTATTGTCTTCTCCTGCCGTAACAGCTTTTTCTGCTGTTTCCTCTTTTGCATCCTCTCCTTGGGAAGTATTTACCGCTTTCTGTTGTTTGGGTTTCTGCTGCTTTGTTTCCTGCTTTGGGGAACTATGCTCCAGCTCTGACCTAACTCTCTCTTCCTGCTCTGCCACCAGTCTGGCTACAATCTGTTCCGGTGAATTGTCATCTTTCTGCTGTGCTTTTTCATCCTTATTTGCATTATTCTTCTTGTTTTCTTTTCCTTCTTGAGTATTTGTAGTATTTCTTTTATTCTTTTCCTGTTTATCCTGAGTATTCTTAGGCTTTTTCTGTTCTCTGGTCTGTGCATTATTCTGCGAGTGCTCTCCCGTTCTCCTACCACGGCTTACACTGTTGCGCCGATTCACATCATCTCGCACCAAAGAATATAGTGTGGACATCAGAGGAATAAATACCAGCATACCTACCACACCGTACAAGCTTCCTCCTACTGTAACAGATACCAAAACCCAAATAGATGGCAGCCCTACAGAGTTACCAACCACCTTTGGATAAATCAGGTTTCCTTCCAACTGTTGAATAATGAGGAACAAAATCACAAACCATAATGCCTGTATTGGGCTGTCAATCAAAATCATGAAAGCTCCCACACCACAACCAATGAAAGCACCCACTATGGGTATCAGGGATGTAAAACCTATCAGAGTTCCTATCATCACTGCATAAGGCAAACGGAATATGGTCATAAAGATAATAAATAAGCACCCCAGCAATACTGCTTCCAAACACTGTCCACAAATAAAATTGGTAAAATTGGTATATAATCTTCTTAATACTTCACGTATTCTTGTGTTCCACTTCTTATTGGTATAAGCCTCAAGCAACCTACAACTCTGATCTGCTAATTTTTCCTTCTGCGATAAAATATAGATAGCAAACACAAAAGCAATCAACGCATTTACAACACCACCAATAATATTACCGGCCACCGTAAGGGTAAAACCAAACATATTACCTACACCATTCTTTAGAAAACCGCCAATATTACCAATGATAGTCTCCCAATTAAATTCTACATTGTTTATCTGGGCTACCCAAGCCTTTAATTCCGGATAATCTCCAAGAACTGTTTGAAGCCAAACATACACACCATCCAGAAATGGACCTATTTTTGTTCCCAATGTTTCGAAAGTAACTCTAAGTTGCGGAACTATAGCTACCACTATCAATGCTACAATAGCAAACACAAAAACAATGGATAGTACCATACTAATTGGCCTTTTCACTTTAGCTGCCACTTTCCCCCGCCATCTTTTCAAAAGCTTATCTTCCATGCTCTTCATAGGGATATTCAGAATAAAAGCTATTACTCCACCAATTATAAAAGGAAGCAATATACCCAACATCATTTTGACCCCTGCAAACAAAGTTTTACTATAGATAAGTATCAGTACCAGTATTGCAATATAAAAAATCATAAAACATGTCTGTTTAAATTTTACTTTATCAAACCCCATAGGTATTTATCCAATCCTTTCTCCTTTGCTTAGCCCTTTCTTTCCAACAAAGCAAGCAAATATTCCCACACTCTCTTAGTCGATGAAATGCTTAATTTTTCCTCTGTTGTATGAATATTATACATATTGGGTCCAAAGGACACACAATCCAAATCCACAATCTTTGAAGCCAGCAAGCCGCATTCCAAACCTGCATGAATAGCTTCTACTTTGGGTGTTTCCCCATACATTTCCTGATACAGAGTAAGCATTTTGTCTCTTAATGGAGAGTTTACACGATAGGACCATCCGGGATAGTCTCCCTCTACCTCTGCTTCTCCACCTGCCAAAGCCACTACAGACATAAGCTTCTCTATTAAAGCCTTTTTGCTGCTTTCTACACTGCTTCTTACAGAAAAGGATGCTGAAACTCCCGCCTCACTAATACTCAATACACCAAGATTCAAAGAAGTTTCCACCAGGCCTTCCATATCTGCGCTCATTGCCTGAACCCCATTAGGCAGACTGTTCAAGAAAGCACTTGTCACTGCTAACGCATTGCCTGTTATAGCTTTCTTTTGGGTTGTTCCACATTCCTTTAGCACAATACCAAAACCGGAATCTTTAGTAGCCAGCTCTAACTTCACTTCCTGTTCAAAAGCTGTTACTTCTGCTACAAATCTTTCCTTTTGCTGTGGTGCTACCAGCACACGTACCATCGTTTCTCTTGGAATAGCATTATCTGCCAATCCGCCTTGTGCGCTTATGAGTCCTGTCTGTATCTCTTCCGTGTAAAGATGCCACAATAACCTGCCAGTTAATTTGTTGGCGTTACCTCTTTCCTTGTGGATCTCCACACCGGAATGTCCTCCCGCCAGACCACCTAAAGTCAATTCATATTCCAGTCCGCTCATGTCAGTAAACTCAGGCTGTAATCGACAATCCACTCTGGCACCGCCGGCACAACTAGTCAGGAAAATCCCTTCTTCTTCGGAATCCAGATTCAGTAAGCGACTTCCCTTAAGCATGGATAAGTCAATCTCTCTGGCACCGTCCATTCCAGTTTCCTCATCTACCGTAATCACCACTTCCAAACGTGGGTGCTTTATACTATCATCATCTAAAACGGCCAATGCATAAGCTACGGCAATACCATCATCTCCGCCCAGACTGGTGCCTTCTGCGTAAACAAAATCTCCGTCTACCTTTAAACGCAAAGGTTCCTTTGTCATATCTATAATAAGCTCAGGCTTGTGCACCGCCACCATATCCATATGGCCCTGAATAATCACCGGTGGCTCTGCCTCATAACCCTCACTGGCTTCCTTAATCATTACAATGTTCTTTATATCATCCTGATACACTACCAGGTTTCTTTCTTCTGCAAACTTCTTCAAATAATCACTAATGGCACTTACATTCCCTGAACCATGAGGAATATTACAAATCTCCTCAAAAAAATAAAACACCTTTGCAGGCTCTAAGTTTTCTAAAACTCGCATTCGTCATACCTCATAAAACCATTTTCTACTATTTTAAACTATTTTTAGGAAATATACCACTAAATTTTTCTTTATCTGTCGCAATTTTTCTTAAAAACATTCAGCAGCTATCTTGTATTTCGCCACACAGATGTTATAATATTATCATGCAGATATGGTTCATCGGCAGAATGCTGGCTTCCCAAGCCGGAGAGGCGGGTTCGACTCCCGTTATCTGCTTTTTATCACACCAAAAAGCCTCGGAAATATAGACATTTCCGAGGCTTTATTTTTTCCTTAAGCTAATTTGCTCTTTGCTAATTCAGCTAATGTTGCAAAACCTGCAGCATCATTTACTGCCATTTCAGCTAACATCTTTCTGTTCATGTCAACTTCAGCCAGCTTCAAACCATACATAAACTTGCTGTATGATAAACCGTTTAATCTTGCTGCTGCATTGATACGTGCAATCCATAACTGTCTGAACTGACGCTTTCTTTCTTTTCTACCTGCATATGAGCTGGTTAAAGCTCTCATAACAGACTGCTTTGCAATTCTATACTGCTTACTTCTAGCTCCTCTGTAGCCCTTTGCAAGCTTTAATACTCTATTGTGTTTCTTCTTAGCGTTTAAGCCACCTTTAATTCTTGCCATGTCTTATTCTCCTCCTTACCTG
>JAFXCD010000100.1 GCA_017521605.1 Lachnospiraceae bacterium
CCAATCTTTTAAAGGCTAACAAGCTGAGCAATACAGCTCAGGTGCTGATAACCTCTTCCCACCTGATGTCCAATGCAGCAAGCTTCGGCATGTGTGCAAATGCCACCATGGCAACGGGATTTGCCATGTATGATAAATACTATATTCAGGGTCAATCCATAGACAGTAATACCAAGTGGGAGGTACTGTCATTGGGAATGTCAGTTCTGGGCGGTGTTATCTCCGGCAAAGGAATATCCAAGAGCACTAAGAAGATGAGCAGCATGCTACAGCAGGATGGCTTCACTAATGCATTGAAGGACGAAATGTTGGAGTTGGCAAGTGGATTCAAGAGGACGACACCTGAAGTTGTGCAGAACAGTGGTCCTGGAATGAGAATGAACTTACAGTTCGTTGGTGGTGGTAGCAGTATAGATTTGGAAATGGAACAAATGTCAAGCCTATTGCCACAAACGTATACAGCAGATTTATCAAATGTAACGGGTAAAGGAGCAAATGCTAGAAATAGAGCTATAATGGCAATGATTAAAGAAGATTTTCCAAATTTAAAATTGTCTTTTATACCAGAATACAGTCCATTTATCAGAACTGGTGTAGCACAAAGAAATACTGGTACTCAAATTGGTAAAAGGATGTTTTCATCAAGAGCAGAGTTAAGAGATACAATAATTCATGAAGAATTGCATCATAGATGGTGGAAAAGAGGGATAATAGACCATCATCCTATGAATTCTGCTAAAGAAGAATTGTTTTATAGAACAATAGCAGAATATAAAAAAATGAGAGGATGGGATTAGAATGGCTATCTTTATCAAGGAATGTGAGTGTGGACAAAGTGTTTCAGTTAGTGTAGGAA
Source organism: Lachnospiraceae bacterium (assembly GCA_017521605.1). Taxonomy (GTDB): domain Bacteria; phylum Bacillota; class Clostridia; order Lachnospirales; family Lachnospiraceae; genus Acetatifactor. The sequence continues at coordinate 857 of JAFXCD010000100.1, forward strand.
ATCGAATACGTGATAATACACTTTGGTGGTTTCAATCATATCATTGTATAAAATGTGGTAAGACTTTTGAAATGGATAGCAAGGATGAAATCCCATTTGAATTGGAACAATTAATGTTAAAGCAAGATGGAGCATATGGGTTATATTTAGAGAATTCAAAGGATAGGCTTAAGGTGGAATATTTAATTAAAAAAACAATGCTTAGTAATATTATAAAATGTGAATTGTTTTTGGAAAAGAAAGCAGATGAAATAATAAGAGGAACTGAAAATGAGGTTTTATTAATTAAAAAAATTTTAGAAAGTAAGGGAGTTAGTAGTTACATAATTCAATTAAATTAATATTTGTTATTTCGTTTAAATTATAGTTGAACTTAAGGACACCACCTAAAAAATCAACCAAGGTTTTGATTAATCGAAAGGGCTATCCCCAAAACCAAATATTGGTTTCTTTGAAGACTTGGGACGCATTGTTTTCAAGGTATATGAAGCCTGGAAGATAATGAGTTTTCTATACAAGACGAGTTGGGCAATCTGACCTACGGTCCGGTGGACGGTGTGATGAGTGAACTGGTTTACGACTGCAGAAACCGTCTGGTTCGTGCAGGAGGCATCACCTATACCTACGATGCAGAGAATATCCGTATCAAGGCAGAAACCGCGGACTATGTGGAAGAGTATGTAACGGATACGGTATCCGCATCCTTAAGCCGTGTACTGACTATGACCGTGTATGAGGAGAAGGCAGGAGTCACCGGTACCACTACCACCTACCTCTACGGCCAGGGATTGATTAGTGAAGAAACAGAAGGCAATTACCTTTATCACCACTACAACAACCTGGGAAGCACCATGAAGCTGACAGACGGAGAGGGACAGGTAGTAGAATCCTACACCTATGGTGTGTATGGGGAATTGTTAAGCGGAGATGAAACCCTCACCCGCTTCCTCTACAACGGCCGCTGTGGTGTCAGCACAGAAGAAAACGGACTGTACTACATGCGCCAGCGATACTACAATCCGCAAATCAAGCGCTTCATCAATCAGGATATCCTGACCGGAAGCCTTGACAACAGCCAGAGCCTGAACCGCTACAGCTACGTACAGGGCAACCCGGTAAGCTACACAGACCCCTTCGGTTTATCACCGGTAAACGGCCTGTTTACAGACCCCAACAATATCCACAGTACCCTCACCGTGCTGGGCTTTACCCCGGGACCGGGAGGCGTGGCTGCCGATTTGTTGGATGCGGGAATTTATCTGGTGGAGGGCGACCTAAGCGGAACTGCACTGGCATTTCTGGCAGTATTCTGCGGAAGCGTTGCCCTTACCGGCAAAGCAGCAAAAGCAGGGAAAGCCATGAACAAGGCCAACAAGCTGTCCAACACCTCCCAGCTGGTCCACAAAGCCTCCGACATGATGTCCGCCAGCAGTAATTTCATGAAAACTGCCATGAACGGCTCCGACGTCACCCAGGTGGTAAAGACCGCTAGACAGGGCAGAGTGATTGATAAGCTTAAAAGTGCTGTGACGAGCGCAGGAAACAAGTTCAAGTCTTCCAAGCTGTACCTAAACAACATCGGCGCTGTAGATACCAGAATCCTCAATCCAAGCAAGTGGGATGATATGGTGCTGGATGGGGGAGTGTTGAGAAAGACCAGCTATGGGAAGTCAAGTATAAAAAATAAGACAGGGCCAAAGCCTAAAGGAACAGGTCCACATAATTTGAAGATTGAGGAGATTGCTAGTCAAGTTACAGATGGACAAGTAATAGCAGGCGGTGGGAAATACAAAGAAAGAGCTATTCCAACTCCAAATGGTAAGAAGTCTTCGCGTAGACCGGATATTTTGGTAAAAAAACCAGATGGGGCTTTGTATGGAATAAATGTCGGAAAAACAACAGCAAATGGTGCACCGATAAAAAGAGAAGTTGAGGCTCTTTATGATTTGGAAGATGTTGGAATTCCAATGTATTTTGTACCCTATGATAAGTGAGGTAAATAATTAAATGAAGACTATGAGTTTACAGTTTCATGCTACTATAGAGGATATTTATGAATTCATTATTGGAGTGAAGGATATACAGAGTTATAGAATTTGTGGTATAACATATTTTCCCAATTTTACAATAGAAAATGTTGAAGAAAATATGGATGTAACAGATATAAAAAAGTATGATTATATTGTGATATCAAAGAATAGGATTCCTAGTGCTAAAAATAATTATGAGTTTATGAAATTGCAAAATAATAATTTGATTATCGACATAGGAACAAATAATAGTGAGGGAATAAAAGAATCTGTCATAAGTGTATTTTCAGAAACAGAAATTGATTCTGACTGGAGAAAACTACTTAATAATTATAAGAAAAGCTTACTTAGAGGGGCATGGGTGCTTAACCCTGGTACAAATGCAAAATCATATTACAAAAACCATAAGTATACGGTTAATGCAAAAAAAGCTTATGAAAGTGGAGTGAAAATATGTCCGATAGCCGGTTGGAATATATATGAATTGACTAATGAACAGGATATGTAATAATCAACATAAGGGTATCACAACTAAGCCTCTCATCTGAGTGGCTTAGGAAATATTTTTGAAATGTATTACTATCACACAAACTTTATCGGTTCATACGGTTTGCCATCCCTAAGTACAGCATAAATCACGGTTGTCAGCTTGTTTGAAACAGCACCAACTGCACTGAGATGGTGTTTGCCCTGGTTGCGTTTCTTTTTGTAATAATCATTTAAAGGATTGTCATGGAAGGAACAACAGCTAGCGGCAAGAAAGATAGCATGTCTTAGGTATGGTGAGCCACGTTTGGACATATGGTTTCTGGTGGAGCAGAATTCACCTGATTGTTTGACAGTAGGGTCAATGCCGGCATAGGCAACCAGAGCAGAAGAGTTACGGAACCGCCTGATGTCGCCAATCTCACTTAAGATGCAGGCGGCAATAATTGGTGAGATGTTCGGGATGGTATGTAAGTAACAATCAAAGTTTTCGTAGTATTTCAGGATTTCCGCATCCAGTTCTGCCACCTGCTGATTTAAAAGATTTAACCGTTCAAAGAGCTGATTTAGTTGAAATGCAAAGGCAGTTTGTGCTATCTTAATACCAAAGGTACTAGCTGCAGCTTCTTTCACGGAGAGGGCTTTCTCCATGGTAAGCTTGTTGTGACTTTTATCTTTGATAAGGGAATACAGTTCATCGACAGGAGCGTTAGCGATTTTATCAGGGGTGATGTAAGTTTCTAATATGCCTGTTGATGTACTGCCCCAAACATCGGAGAATTGTTTTTCGTATTCCGGAAATATTTGTTCCAGAATCGTGTTGATACGAAGCTTAATCTGTGTTCTGTCTGTGATAACACTGTCGCGATAACGGCAGAGCTGTCGCATGGCAAGCAGGTTTTCGTCAGCCAGTGTTGTGGTGGTAAACTGACCAAAACGAATGACTTCAGCGATTAGAAATGAATCCTTGGAGTCATTTTTGGTTTGGCGGATATACATACTTCTGAGACTGTCTGACTGGATGGGATTGATGACGTAGACAGTGTAGCTTTTTGATTTTAGAAAAGAATAGATGGAATACCAATAGTGTCCTGTAGCTTCCATACCG
>JAFXCD010000001.1 GCA_017521605.1 Lachnospiraceae bacterium
TCCTACCAGGACCACAAATATATTTACTATGGGATTTCAAATGCAGTGTTTTCAATGGTTGTAACACCATACACACTGTATATACTGTATGAACTTTAGAACTGAATAACAGAATTTTATAGATTTTTGATGAAGTTCAAATCCTTTTTGTTAAGTGCCTTCTGCAAATCTTGATTCTTTTTCGATAAGCTACTGTTCTCACTTTTGAGCTTTTCAATCTGTTGCTGTAAAATCTGCAACTGCTTATCCATAGCTGCATCAAGAATTACTTTTTGAGGTCTGGTTAAGGCTTTTCCATCTTGTAAGTCTCTTGCGTTTTCCAACGCCCTACATACTTCCTCATTTTTATAAAAGAACCCTCTTGATAATCCGGTTCGTTTTACCAACTCTCCAACTGTTACCTGAATGTTTTCAGATACCATCTTTGCAATTTCAGCTTTTGCCTTTGCTATCTTAGCATCACTGGTTGCTCTGTTCGTGGCAACCATTCTGTCATACTTAGTCACGATTACCACCCCTTTATCAAGTTTTGTAAAATTTCATCCATGCTGTTACGCATATCTCTTGTTTCTACTGCAAGCTGATTATTTGACATCTTCCGGTAATACTTCACGGATGAATTATTTGCGTGTCCTAACAGCTTTGCTATTGTTGTATCATCAACGTGCATTTCCGTTAATTTCCTACCATACGTGTGCCGGAACAAATGTGTACCAACACCGAACAGCTCTCCGTTATCATCCCTTAAATCATTTTCATGGATGAGTGCCATGAGCTGATATTGTATCTTTGCGTATGACATAGGACGGTCAACATACTTTTCATGAGCAAACACGTACTGGCTATCCGGGGTATGTTCTTTCGTATATTCGATTGATGCCCGGATGAGTGAATGTATCTCCTCATTGATGGTCTTGCGATATGACCTACGGCTCTTAACCTGAAATATCTTAACCATCAGTTTTCCATCCTTTTCATATACACAATCCTGCAATAAGGTAAGCGTATCAGAAATGCGTGTTCCTAACATCTGATGTAATATCAATGCCCTTGCCACTTGCACATCTGCATCAACAATGGCTTTGTTAAGTCTTGTAAGTTCTGCATCCGAATAGGATTTATACAGTTTTTCTGCTTGCTTTGGTATATCAGATAAAAGAAACAGATTGCAAATCTCTGGTCTTTCAATCATCCTACCAACCAAATCCATTACCGATTTCAGATGAAATACATCTGACCGGAAAGACTGCCTTTCCGTAGCTTCCGTGTTGAGATAAATAAGGTAGCTTTCCACCATATCCCTATCCACATCTGCCAGTGACTTAACTTCTATGAAATTGTCAGCCAGAAACGCACTAAAACGGTTGATTGCCACAAGCTCTGCCTGCACCGTACCTACCGCCCTTGTCATAAGTTCCATGTAGGCTGCATCCTTGACCTCTTGCTTTATGGTATCCTGAATAATCTTTGTGAAATTCAGTGTGGCTGTACCCAAGATAGGATTATCAATCAAATCCAATCCCAACCCATCCAATCTCCAGATGTCCTTTTCCCTTTCCGGTCTGTTATCTTCCGGCACAAGGAACTCATACACCTTTTTGAGATACCTGACATTCACATTTTCTTGCTGTTCATCCCTACCCAGTCTTTTGCAAACTTTCCGGGAAGTCAGTGCCTTACCACTTTTCAATAACCATTTCTTCATTTCCCTTATCAGAGTATCCAGCGGAACATCCATAAGGCTGTTGAGTTCTGGGTATCTCTCTGACAGGAACTTGCACACCACATTATACTGTGCCAAATCTGACCTAAGACTAAGTACCGTAATGGTATTTCCTCTTTCCATCACAAATGAGTGAAATTCTTTCTGTAATCCGTCCGTAGGGAGCTTATCAATATGAAAACAATGATTTCTGACCTTATAAGCCAGTGTTCCTTCTGCGGTATCTGCCTTTTCATAACAAGGCAAGTCGCAAAACTTAATTTTCATCTGCATTGCTGTCCCCTTTCCGTATTGACTTTCCAATACTGTTTTCTTCACTACTGAAATATTCCTCATTTGCCTTATCTATCATTTCCGGCAAGTAGTCTACATACTGTTTTGTCATTTCCTCTGACTTATGCCCTAAGAAATCACGGATAGCTTGTAAAGAAGACCCCTGACCGTACAATGCTGTACTTACGGTATGTCTGTAATCATGTGTACGGAAAACATAATCTCCGCAACTGATACCCAGCTCCTTACACTTTGCTATCATCTGTTTTGTAAATGTGCCACTCTTAAATGCACCACCGTTCTTATTTTGAAATACATAAGCATCCGGAGTAATGTGCATCTTCTGGATATAGGCTTTCATCAACTCATAAAGCGTTGCCGGTATAGGAACGGTCTTTTCGGCTTTCATCTTGTTTTGATACAGCCTTATCCATGTATCCCCATCCCTTTCATAGTAGGCATCCCCTTTAATGGTGCATACCTCATTGATTCTAAGTCCCAGACACCACAAATGCAGATACATGAGTCTTAGATTTTCCGGGAACTGATGAAGATTAGCCAGCATCTTACTGACTACTTCCTCCGGCAATGCTCTGTCATGGTGTACCGGTACCGTATTTTTTAAGTAGTATTCCATTTTGTACGGAACAGTTTGCACAAAGCCCTTAACCACCATGAACCTGAAATATTTATATATATCAGCCACTTTATTATTAAAAGTTTCCGGCTGTATATCTCTGTCTATATACTTGAAATAATCATCCATATCCTTTGCTGTTACTGTCAGCACGGATAACTCTTTCGTATCACAATATTCCAGATATTCCGATACGTTGTAATACTGAAATCGTATATTGCTTATAGATAAGGAAGTAACGCCTATCATATATTGCAAATACAACTGGAAGTATCTGCGGTTTTCCTGATCATGCACTTGCATGAACGGAATACGCACCACCGGGCTTGCCGGGTTCATACGGTCACTTTGCAGATTGAAACGCTCCATGTACCATACGTTTGCTTCCCAGTTGGTTTTCTTTGCTCTTAAAAAGAGAAACTTCCGGATATTATCTACAATCTGAATGTAAATATCATCCTTATCAACCTCTAGGGCTTTCAGCTTTTCACGAAACAGATTGATTTCCATTTCTTCCAGCCTCTCCAAGTCCTCAATTCCCTGCTCTATACAAAATTCGTATAAGAGCTTTAGCGGAACTATGAAGCGTTCCCTACGGTTCTTCCAATTCTTTTCAGTCTCTAAAATATAATTGAGCATGAAAAAAATCTGATATTTGACCTCATCCTTTGCCGGTAGGGAAAAATCAAAAAGCAATTCTTCCTTATCCCTTACATAATAAAAGGTAGTGGCAAGCTCATAGTCCGGATGATACAGCAGAAATATTTTTCCTCCATTATACCGTAGCTTCCTTTCCTTAAAGGGTGCTTCCTCACACTCTCTGCGGATGGCGGCCAGCTTCATAACATCCAAGCACTTTACATACTCTCTTGCCTTATCTTCCTTAATGGATGCCCTTAAATACTGCTCATACGCTTCTCTTACCTCATAAGTAATTTCTTCCGTAGAAGTAATCCCATGTGATAAAAGGTAAGTTTCTGTTTTCCTAATGATTGCATCCGGCTTCTTTCCATCTTCCAATTCTTTAAGGAAGTCTTCATAAAGCGGTGCATAGTAGGACAGCTGTATTGTTTCCAGACTGGATGCATACTTTACTTTTTGTGTCTGGCTGTACCCATCCTTCAGACTTAGGTATTCCCTAAAATCTGCTTTATCTTCATCCGTGATGTCCTCAACGGAATAGATACCTTGTTGTAAAAGGAACTCCCTGACAGCTGCCCTTTGTCTGCCTTGTACATTGCTACACGCTTCTAACTGTGCATCCAGCTCACGTATCCGGGCAGTCATATCAAACTGCAATATGCTTAAAGCAGCCATCAGTCACACCCCCTTTATATCAATTTATCCACCATAAAAAGTGATTTGTTCTTGCTGTAAAATTCATCTGTTGCCTGACTTAGCTCATCTGCATCTATATTTAAGTATGCTTCCGTAGTGCTTATGTTCTTATGTCCCAAAGCCTTTGAGATAAGAGCTAAGTCCCAGCCGTTCTTACGCCTTTCATTTGCAAAATAGTGACGGAGCATGTGCGGTGTTGCCTTTACCCCGGTCTTATCTTCCAGTCTGCGTAACATTGCATAAACCGTATTTACATTTTCCGGCTCCCCGGTACTTTCCCCGGAAAGATTGATAAACAGATAATCGCCATCCTTTAACAGTTCCCTATTCTCTGCCAGATAGTACATCAGAATATCAAATGTCTCTGCACTAATCTTTGACCTACGGTACTCTGCATTTTTGGCTCTGGCATTGTTATCATTATCCTCACGATACATCACACGGATTGTACGTTTCTGATAATCAATATCCTGCGTATATTTAATACCCAGTATCTCTCCGATACGGAAGCCTGTCTCTGACAACAAAAGAAGCATCAACTGGTCACGGCTGTTTGCACACGCTTCCAATAAAATGACTATGTTATCTTTTTCTATGGTACGTCCCACGTGTTCATCTTCCTTAAAGTATCCTTTGAATGTCCGGCACGTTACCGAAAACCTGACACCCACATTATTTGAAAAGGATACCACACGGCTTGATAATACTTTCAAATCGTGGAACTGCTCATATTCCAATTCCAGAAAAGTAAACCATCCAAACACATCCCTTAGATAAGTATTGCAAGTCGAATTACACGGTTGCTTTCTTTCCTTATCCCCATTGTGCTTGCCCTGCTTTAACCAGTGCAAAAACTCTGTGAAATGTAAATGCTGTTCACTGTACGGAAGCTCTGAAACATCCCCAAGCTGTACATCCTTTTCCTCTAAATATGTCATATAGTAGGAAATAGAAAATGCTATACGCTTTACTGTGTTTGGGGATTTCTTTGCCCTTGTCATGTGAGTAAGGTATTTTGTAGGCAGTGGCATGATAGACATATCTTCCATACAGCGGATGAAGAAATATGTTACTGAACCATCCTGTATCCTATCTACTGTGTACGGATTCATCTGACCACCTCCCATATTTAATTTCTTACACTATACACATTATACACAACTTGACATGGTATGTCAATTATTTATTGATATTTCATATCAAGTTATATCAATTTTTCTTAATCTGCACTTATTCCCAAATTGACTTTCTATATCAAATGGATTATTATAGTATCGGAGGAATCTATTATGAACCAATTTTATAATAAAGAAGAATTTGCTGCACTCGTCTTACGTGCAGTCGGAAATACAAAGAAAAAGGAATTTGCCAGTCTGATTGAAGTTACCCCGGAATACTTTTCTAGGATAGTGAACTCAAAGCTGGCAAATCCTCCTTCTGTACAAAAAATTCAGCTGATTGCTAACCACGCCTCTAACGGTGTAACGTATGCACAGCTTCTTACGGCTGCCGGTTATGCATCCTCTATGGATGATACCGTTACACTGGATGCCCCGGATACACTGACCGAGACTGTTAAGAAGTTTATGCAAGGAACAATCCTTACTGCTCTTTCGTCTCTGGGCGTTCCTTTTACTATGGAGCAAGAAAAAAAGGATACCAACTACCATGTGTCAGTATCCCTTTCTTCCGGATCAGTTACCAAGTGGCATTTCATTTTTCTTTACAATGCCTCTATGGAGCTGATGAGCAGTCAATTAAGTTTGTTGTATTCACGCCTTATTTTTGAAAACGTCACGGAAACGGAAAAAATCAGTTTCGTTACAAGTTCTAAGGAAGAATTTGACCTTTATACCAAAAAGAAGCCGTCAAATCTTAACCTTAATTTGTCCGTAATCCTGATAGATGAAAAGAGCCTTACCATCCAAAAGGAAAGCTGGCTTCATTCCACATCTTCCATTTCCACAGAAGATATTTCAAAATACACGTTATGATTCATCCGATTTTAACAGCAAAATTATAGAGTGGAGAAGCGAAAACACCCTCCACTCCATCGTTTTCACTGTTAAACAGAATAATGTTCATATTGTTTGTTCGTCATATTTGCCACGCACCCCTGACCGCATCCGTTTAATAAACGAATACAGGGAGAAAATCAGCCCATCCGTGTAGGTCATGGGATGTCATAGGTAACTAGCCTCTCCGTGGTTCGCACCGAGTCGTACTTCTACGAAAGTATCATTATGCCTATCATGTATAATGGCAGTCAGTCCGTACCAATAGGACTGTTTTAA
>JAFXCD010000020.1 GCA_017521605.1 Lachnospiraceae bacterium
ACGATGGCTCATCTCCATAACCGACATGCCGGTTCCTCTGTAATCCATCATTTCTTCTGCAGCTTCTTTTAACACTTCTTCAGGTAAAACTGCGGGACCTGCTGAAAAATTGTACACTCTAGACACAATTCTTTCCTCCTTAATATTTTCTTTCGCTTATTTGTTAAAAAAATAACTTAATCCACATTGTAAACCCATTTTTCACTTTAGTCAACTACATTATTAAACTTTTTTAATAAAACATAATAACAGGCGTCCCTATTTCATATTCTTCATATATGGTTGGCATTATCTCCGGTGGAATATTCACACATCCATGAGAACCATTGGTCAAGTAAATATCTCCCCCAAATTCCTTTCTCCAGTCAGCATCATGTAAGCCGATGCTTCCTTTAACAGGCATCCAGTAATCAACAGGTGTTGCATATCCGGGGCCACGCAGTACACGCTTCTTTTGTTTGGCATATACGAAATTTATACCTTCCGGTGTATTCCACTTCCGCTTCATATTACCGGTTACAATATCTGTTTCCAGTAATAATTCTCCCTCTTTATAAGCGTATAATTTTTGATTGCCCATATCCACTTCTATGTATGTATTTCCAATATCATTCTTACCTCTTACATATCCCTCCTGATGATAAGCCGGTATATGTACCTCCTTGACTCTACCGGCAAAAGCATTCTTTAAATATTCTTTTTCTGCATTTGTGTCAATCTCCGTACCATAAGTTATATATTGGACTGTTACCGTTTCACCTCTGGTAGCATTAAATGTAAGTGTAGAATCACAGGTATTATATTCTGCAGCAAGTTCATCCACAAAAGCCTCAATTCCTTTTGTATCTACTTGAAAATTACCCTTTTCATCCATCCAGAAGTTTCCACTCCCATCCAATAACACAAAATAACTGGTCTTTTCCTTCGTAAGTGCTATTTGCTCATCACCCATATCATATATGATTCCACAATCCAAAAACTTCTGCAGCTTATCCCATAGTTTTCGGGTTTCTTCCTGTTCCGGAGTTGGTTCTATATCCAAATATGCACCGCTTTTTGTCATTTCTACAGTGTATTCACCGTTCTTAAAAGAAGTATTTACATATTCTGCCAGTAATTCAGGTTGCAAAACTTGATATAGATTATCAAAAAGTTCATAACCCTGCTCACCCATTACAATCTTAACCTGCAAAGACTCAGGAACTTCTTTTTGAACAAGTTTCAAATCTCTAACCTGTTGTTTCAATGCCTCTTCATTCCAGGTTTGTACCGGAAGTATCTGTATATCTTTCCTTTTTAATACGTACAATGGCCACTTCCATACATTCTGATTTTTCTTCTGTGCCCGCAGACTCTCCTCATAATCTACATGATATGACATCCCAGTCATATTGATTACTTCCCTATCCCCATTTGGACTTATTATGGTAATAAACGGAGCCTTTGTTTGTAACAAAAGCTCCGTATTTACCTCTTCCACGGTTTTTCCGGTACAATAAATACCATTAATCCACGTGTTCACCATAAAAACATCTTTATAGAAATAAACAATTGCCAGATAGCCTCCCAGACAAATCAACAAAAACACCAAAAAGATACGTCTTAGCAGCTTTATCAATCTTTGCCCCATATATGTACCTGTTTTATTCCTTATTCTTCAAATCATCTCCATCAAACACTTCACTGATTGGTGCACCTGCCGGAACCATAGGAAATACCTTGTCATCCTCAGGAATCATACATTCGATAAGAACAGGACATTTCAAGCTGATAGCCTTCTCTATAGCAGGTCCCACCTCTTCTTTTTGGGTTACACGAATAGCTTCACAGCCAAGTCCTTCTGCCACTTTACAGAAATCCACCTTATCATTCAGTACAGTCTGTGAATATCTCTTACCATAAAATAAGGTCTGCCACTGACGCACCATGCCAAGTACATGATTATTAATAACCACTTGGATAATAGGTATATTATAGCGGCTGGCAGTAGCCAGTTCATTCATATTCATACGGAAACATCCGTCACCTGCAATATTGATACAAATCTTATCCGGCTGACCCACCTGGGCACCAATACAAGCTCCCAATCCGTATCCCATAGTTCCCAGACCACCTGAAGAAAGGAAGGTACGGGGTTCAGTATACTTATAATACTGCGCAGCCCACATCTGATGCTGTCCTACATCAGTAGTAATTATGGCCTTGCCTTCTGTTACTCTGTCAATCTCTTGGATAACATAAGGTCCTGATAACGCGCCATCCTCATATTTCATAGGGAATTTTGTCTTTAATTCCTGAATCTTTCTCATCCATTCGTTATGTTCCTGTTGTTCCAGCTTGCTGTTTAAAACTTTAAGAACCAGCTTCAAATCACCGATAAGTGCCGCATCCACACGGATATTCTTATTGATTTCCGCAGCATCCACATCAATCTGAATGATTTTAGCATCCTCAGCAAATTTCTTAGGATTACCGGTAACACGGTCTGAGAAACGTGCACCTAATGCAATCAATAAATCACAATCACTTACACCCAAGTTGGAGGCCTTAGTACCATGCATACCAATCATACCGGTATATCTGTCACTCTTTCCATTGAAAGCACCTTTACCCATAAGAGTATCACAAACCGGTGCATCAATTAATTCTGTGAACTCTGCCACTTCCTTCTCCGCACCTGAGATTACAGCTCCACCGCCCAGATAAACAAAAGGTTTCTTTGCTTTCTTAATCAGCTTGATTACCTTCTCCATATCCTCTTCTGTGTACTTAACAGGCTTTTCTACCACCTTCTTCTCCACAGGAGTATATTCACAGACAGCGGCGGTTACATCCTTTGTAATATCCACCAAAACTGGTCCCGGTCTTCCGCTTTTTGCAATGTAAAAAGCTTTACGAATAGTATCTGCCAAGTCAGCAACATTTTTAACAATATATCCATGCTTGGTAATTGGCATAGTTACACCGGCTATATCCACCTCTTGAAAGGTATCCTTACCCAACAAGGGAAGATTAACATTTGCAGTAATTGCTACCATGGGAACAGAGTCCATATAAGCGGTAGCAATACCGGTAACAAGATTAGTTGCCCCCGGACCACTGGTTGCCATACATACACCAACTTTACCTGTGGCACGAGCATAACCATCTGCTGCATGCGCAGCACCCTGCTCATGGGATGTTAAAATATGATTAATTTCATCACTGTGTTTGTAAAGAGCATCATAGATATTCAGAATAGTTCCACCCGGATAACCAAAAACAGTATCCACGCCCTGCTCTTTGAGACATTCTACAACAATCTCTGCACCTGTTAATTGCATAATTTCCTCTTTCTGTCAGTTAATGACTCTTTATTTAATCTCTAAAACAGCACCCTTGTTACCACTGGTAACCAGTTCACGGTAACGAGCCAAATATCCGCTTACTTCCTTCAGATTCGGTTTCCAATTTGCCTTTCTTTCCGCCAGTTCTTCCTCAGAAACCAGCATATCCAGCTTGTTCTCAGGAATATTAATGCGAATAATATCCCCTTCCTGTACTAATGCAATAGGACCACCTACTGCTGCTTCGGGTGAAACATGTCCGATGGATGCACCACGGGACGCGCCTGAGAAACGACCATCTGTAATAAGTGCTACGCTGGAGCCCAGGCCCATACCTGCAATAGCAGAGGTAGGGTTCAGCATTTCTCTCATACCGGGTCCACCCTTAGGTCCTTCGTTACGGATTACTACTACATCGCCTGCCACAATTTTGCCACCCTTAATAGCCGCAATGGCATCCTCTTCACATTCAAACACTCTCGCAGGACCTTCATGTACCATCATTTCAGCCACTACTGCTGAACGTTTTACTACACCACCGTCAGGCGCCAGGTTACCCTTTAATACGGCAATACCGCCGGTTTCAGAATAAGGATTCTCCACAGGTCGAATAACCTCAGGATTCTTATTGGTACAGTTCTTAATATTTTCACCAATAGTAGTACCATTGACTGTCATACAATCTAAGTTCAACAGCTTTTTCTTTGTCAGCTCATTCATCACAGCATAAACACCGCCAGCCTCATTCAAATCTTCCATATATGTAGGACCTGCCGGTGCCAGATGGCAAAGGTTAGGAGTCTTTGCAGACAAGTCATTGGCAATGTCTAAATTCAAATCTACACCAGCTTCCTTTGCAATAGCAGGAAGATGCAGCATAGAATTTGTAGAACATCCTAATGCCATATCCACTACCAGGGCATTCATAAATGCTTTTTCTGTCATAATGTCACGTGGCTTAATATCCTTTTCCACCAGTTCCATAATCTTCATACCGGCATGCTTTGCCAGACGGATTCTTTCAGAATATACTGCCGGAATGGTACCATTACCCTTTAAGCCCATACCAATAGCTTCTGTTAAGCAGTTCATGGAATTTGCAGTATACATACCGGAGCAGGAACCACAGGAAGGACAAGCCTTCTCTTCAAATTCACAAAGCTTTTCCATAGTCATAGTACCGGCAGCCACACTACCAACTGCCTCAAACATACTGGAAAGGCTGGTCTTATGTCCGTCAATACGACCTGCCAGCATAGGACCACCGGATACAAATACGGTAGGAATGTTTAATCTGGCAGCAGCCATAAGTAAGCCGGGTACATTCTTATCACAGTTGGGTACGCATACCAAACCATCAAAACCATGTGCCATGGTCATGCATTCTGTAGAGTCTGCAATCAAATCTCTGGTTACCAGGGAATACTTCATACCGGTGTGTCCCATAGCAATACCGTCACATACTGCAATAGCAGGGAATACAACAGGCATACCACCTGCCATAGCCACACCCATTTTTACTGCGTCTACGATTTTATCCAAATTCATATGACCGGGTACGATTTCATTGTAAGAGCTGACAATACCAATCATAGGGCGTCTTCTCTCTTCTTCTGTATAGCCCAGCGCATTAAACAAACTTCTGTGAGGTGCCTGTGCGGTACCCGTCTTCACTGCGTCACTTCTCATATTTACCTCTTTCCTCTTGTCCGGTAGGTTATGGTTATTTACGATTTTGTGACTATACCAGTCACTCACACACTGGATAAAAAACTTTCTCCACAATATGTATGTCACTTGACGGACAGGTATGTCCGCCGGTGTCATACATATTGAGTCATCAGTTCTTTTATACAGTGCATTATGTGACAAGTATAGCCCCAAAATTCACATATTCATCACAATCCATCGGAAAGATGTCTTATATTCGTTTCGTTTTGTTATATTGCCGTAATTAATTCAACAACGGTATATACACATCTGTTTCATCATATCACACTTTGTAGGTATTTGTAAACTTGTAAGAATAAGTTCTAGATGCGTTCTGCGATGAGGTTGCCCATCTTTGCACAGCCCACCTTTTCACAGCCTTCTGAGTAGATGTCTCCGGTACGGAAGCCATCTTCCAGCACTTTCTTTACTGCTGCTTCGATAGCGTCTGCTTCTTTATCCAAATCAAAGCTGTATCGAAGCATCATTGCAGCACTGAGAATGGTTGCAATTGGATTCGCAATATCCTTGCCTGCAATATCCGGTGCAGAGCCATGACTGGGCTCATAAAGACCAAACTTAGTATCGTTTAAGCTGGCACTGGAAAGCATACCGATGGAACCGGTAACCATACTTGCTTCATCAGAAAGAATATCCCCAAACATATTCTCTGTTAATATCACATCAAACTGTGCAGGATCCTTTACAAGCTGCATTGCACAGTTATCAACAAGCATGTGCTCCAAGGTGACTTCCGGATAGTCCTTTGCCACTTCATTTACAACTGCTCTCCAAAGTCTGGAACTATCCAGTACGTTTGCCTTGTCCACGCTGGTTACTTTTTTACGGCGCTTCATGGCAATATCAAAACCACGGATGGCTATACGACGAATTTCATTCTCATCATATGTCAGGGTGTCAATAGCCTTTTTCACACCATTCTCTTCTACAGTCTTACGCTCGCCAAAGTACAAACCACCGGTAAGCTCTCTCATAATCATCATATCAAAACCGGCTTCACTGATTTCCTTCTTCAAAGGGCAGGCATCTGCAAGCTCAGGATAAAGGTATGCGGGACGTAAATTAGCGAAAAGATTCAATGCTTTACGAATCTTCAAAAGGCCTGCTTCCGGTCTCAAATTGGGAGGAAGCTGATACCATGGAGAAGTATTGGTATCACCACCAATGGAGCCCATCAGTACTGCGTCTGCCGCTTTTGCGGTTTCAATTGCTTCATCTGTCAAAGGTACGCCGTGCACATCAATGGATGCACCACCCATTAAAATATCTGTATAGTTCATAGTGTGACCATATTTCTTCGCCACCTTATTCAAAACCTTTTTTGCTTCGTTCACTATCTCGGGACCGATTCCGTCACCGGGAATGCATGTAATCTTCAATTCCATACTTCGTACCTCTCTGTTCATTTATTTTGTATGTAGCCTGTTGCTATTTTCATTTATGCTAGTGTAGCATGTTTAAAGGTATTCTTCAAATACATATTTCTTATATTTGTTATAACCCCACGTTATATGAAATAAAAGCATGGTAGATTTCATTATAGTAACCATCATGCTTTCATGTATTACCCCATAGGTATGTTGGAACGTTGAAAATATTCTTCACTTTGCTGATAATGTTCTCTCATTTTTTTAACATATACTCTATCTGCTTTCCATACGGAATATCCCATAAATACAAGGGAAAATATCAATAATGAAATAAGAAAAGTCTTTACTGTTTTCATTTTTCTTTTGTTATCAAAAGTGATTATTTCAAAATGCTTTCCCACTGTGATACTGCCAATCCAGCTTATCAACCAAATAAACAGTAACAAAGTACCAATAACACTACACCCCTTAAGTCCATCCAGTATATTCCAATTATATGCCAAGTAGTATTTGAGCTCCAAATACTGAAGAAAAAATGCAATTTCAAGCAGAATCATAACTATAACCGTCATGGAAATATCCGGACACCCTTCCGCTCTTTTTCCTTTCGAATAAAACTTTTCTTCATAATATTGTTTTCGAAAATACACATAACGTTCTATGTACATATACCAAGTCATAAAAACCACAAGTGGCAGTAACCTCGAAATCAATATACAGATAAAGCTAACCGCATCATAATTTATTTTTCTATATAGATCAGGAAAAAACTTCAAAAACTCCAACCAAACAAATACAGAATCTGTAACCAGAAATGCAAGCGAAAACGTTAATGCCAGTAATAATAATATCTTAACTTCCATGGGTTTAAACTTTTTTGCACTACTAAACATCCATACCCTCCCTATAATATATGTACTTCCGTCCATATCAGCTCAATTTCATATTAAAATCAAACAAGCGGCACATGTCACCATGCACCGCTTTCCTTCAATACCATCTATAACCGCTTATACTTCCGGCTTCTCAATATTGGTAATTGCATTTCTCTGCATAGGGATACGACAGTTCTTATTATTTCCGAATTCCACAATTACAGTATCATCATTGATATCAATTACCACGCCATAGAAACCAGCAGTTGTGAGAACATAGTCACCCACCTCTAACGATGCCAGCATTGCAGCCATCTGCTTCTGTTTCTTGCTCTGCGGTCTGATAAAGAAGAACCATAAAGCAAAGAAAAACAAACCATAAACTATGATAATTCCTGTCAGACTCATACTCTGTGCCTGAGGGTCTGCTGTTAAAAATATACTCATTATACTTCCTCCTAAACTTGTCTTTAAACACTGTACTATATCATACACAACTTTTCCAAATCCTACAAGTGTTTTTCATAGAATTCATATTTTTTTTACAGTTACGCCATAACCTCTTCAAAACTCTTTACAAATAGCATATCTAAACTTTTGTTCATTCTAGTGGCGAAGCCATATTTCCAACTTTTGCTTCTTGTATGCAGTAAAACGACCTTCATCTAAAGCAGCCCTGATTTCTTCCATCATAGTATTGTAGAAATATAGGTTATGGAGCACGCATAGGCGCATACCCAGCATTTCCTTTGCTTTTAACAGATGGCGAATATATGCTCTGGAATATCTTCTGCAAGCCGGACATCCACAACCTTCCTCAATAGGTCTGTTATCCAGCTCATACTTGGCATTAAACAAATTAATTTTACCATGATTGGTATAAACATGTCCATGGCGCCCATTACGGCTGGGATATACACAGTCGAAGAAATCCACACCGCGTTCTACCGCTTCTAAAATATTGGCTGGTGTACCTACACCCATCAGATAGGTAGGTTTATTCACAGGTAGATGTGGAACCACTTCATCCAGAACATAATACATTTCCTCATGGGATTCGCCTACTGCCAAACCACCTATTGCATAGCCATCCAAATCCATTTCACTAATGCGCTTAGCATGTTCAATTCGTATATCTGCAAATATTGCACCCTGATTGATACCAAACAAAAGCTGATTCTTGTTAATAGTATCCTCCAGACCATTTAGTCGATTCATCTCTCTATTACAACGCTCCAGCCATCTGGTGGTACGTTCAACAGAATCCTGCACATACTTTCTTTCCGCTTTACTGGGAGGACATTCATCAAAAGCCATGGCTATGGTAGAAGCAAGATTGGATTGAATCTGCATACTTTCTTCAGGACCCATGAAAATCTTTCGTCCATCAATATGAGAGTTAAAATACACACCCTCTTCTTTTATTTTTCGTAGTCCCGACAGGGAAAACACCTGAAATCCGCCGGAATCGGTCAGAATTGGTTTCTCCCATGACATGAATTTATGCAGACCACCTAATTGCTTTACTATTTTGTCTCCGGGACGCACATGCAGATGATAGGTATTGGAAAGCTGTACCTGTGTCTTAATTCCTTCCAAGTCCTCTGTTGATACTGCACCCTTTATAGCAGCCACTGTACCTACATTCATAAAAACCGGAGTCTGTATGGTACCATGTACAGTTTCAAATTCTGCTCTTTTAGCACGCCCTTCCTGCTTTAATACTTTGTACATATAATTTCCTCCACAGAAACGCAGGCTGCATCACCTACAATTTCCTAATGCTTCTCCTTAAAAGAACCTTCCGAATACAAGTTGTATGGGAAGGTTCTAGATTTATTATAGCTTATTTTCATAAAATCTCAAGAGAAAATTATTTTACAACAATTTTTCTTTGTATCATTCGATACTCTTCTTTTAATTCCTGTTCATTCGACAATTCAAAATCCGGTTGTCCATCCTTGCGAAAATGCACCCTGCGAATACCATCACAGCGCAGATGCTCCTTAATATCCGTTTCACCATGATATGCTATCATGAGTTCGCCATCCTCATTTATAAAAAAGGAATTATGTCCGGGACCATATTCACCAGGCACCGAATAATAAGTTAATACCGGAGTTATTCTCTTTGTCCATGAATTAATATCCAGTAAATTCTCTCTTTCATCGGCTGTAAGCAGTCCTAAAGCATAAGTATAACCATTAGCTGCTCCACCGGAATAGGTCAGGTACACGGTATGATTCTTAACAAAACAATAAGGACCTTCATTATTAATGGTACCATCCACATTTTCCCAACCATACAAAGGACGGGTCAAAAGCACCGGTTCACTGGTAAGCTTCCATGGCTCCTTTTCATCAATTGTAGCAATATAAAGCATGGAACCGGTATCCAAAGGTGTACCTATATTCTTGCGATAGGACCATACCATATAAGAACCACTGGCAGCTCCAATATAAGTCATATCCAGAGAAATAGCATTGGGAGCTAAAGGACTACCATCCTTTCGTACTACGGGAATAGGATTCTCCCAGCTTTCTTCGCAAATAATGGAAGCCCCCTTTTTCAACTTCATAATATGGCACTGAGGCCCCCACATTTCACCACTAACTGCAAATAAAATGTACAATTCTCCACCAATTACATGAAACTCCGGTGCCCAGAAGGTCTGTACAAAGCCGCGTTTCTTATCCAAAGGTAATATCAGATTCTCCACTACATCATCCTTGAACAAATCTTCTATGCAGTCACCTTGACGTACATAGATACCAATATCGTCCAAATTATCATTGGTAGCCACAAAATACCATTTATCCTCCCATCTCAGAAGCACAGGATCACCATATCCTTTAGCCAAAGGAAATACAAATGACTTTTGCCCTACTCTTGCACATGCTTCATAGGTACCCGACCTTTGGAAATCTATTGTAGATTTATCCCAATATAATTTTTTCTCCACTTCAGAACCATCACTGTAAACAGCCTTTGCTGTTATAGCATCCAGTTCTTCTTCGTTTTTTACCTCAATTGTATCCGGAAGTTTAAAATCCGTATTCCTTACCGGTCTCCAATGTGTAATGGCCTTTTGTGCAATCTCTTCCTCTACTTCCACGAATTCAGCATGTTTCCATTGCTTAATAAGCCGGCTTTCTATCAAACCCATTCGTTCGAAGTGTATAAAATCCTTAGTAGTCCACAAAACCACCTTATTTATAGCACTATCTTCCAGACTGCCATCTTCATAGGTTCTCTGTCCGCAAATCCCATAAGTTCCCTGGTCCATATAAAAAATCTTAGGATTTCTTACACCTTTAGGGATAATGGTATCCTGATTACTAATGTCTCCCTTTTCAAACACGATTCCATAATTCTTATTTAATGGCTGAAACTTAAAACCATCCGTACTATATGCCATATGAACACTATAGGCCAGTCCACCCGGATATTCTTCGGGATTAGCCTCTCTATTATATACCGAAAAAAATATCTTCTTCTGTTTATCCATAGTAAGACCTCACTACTCAAATACTTTAAGCACCTCACTGCCTGCTTTTACAAAAGCTATATACTCGTTCAGTTTAGCACCAATGACGAACCACTTACCACCTTCATATTCCGTTCCATCCTTAGTTAATATCCATTTTCCTTTAGGCAGATATACCTGTCTTTCTGTTTGCCCCTGTTCCATAATTGGTGCAAACAAAATATCCTCACCATACATATACTGGTCTTCCAACGAATAACAAATTTCATCTTCATAAAAATCATAGAACATGGGACGCATAATAGGTGAACCTGTCATACTGGCTATATTCATATATTTAACTGTATAGGGTTTCAGCCTCTCACGGGTTTCTATCAGCTTCTTAAGGATCTCATAATTTTCCTCACCAAAGCACCAAATTTCATTTGGTCCACCACTTTTACACATAAGTTCCGGATGCGGATTAGGCTGATCCTTTGTTCGTTTTCTATCCCCATGCAGACGCATAATAGGCGAGAACAATCCAAACTGGAACCAACGCACCAACAATTCTCTAAACTCTTCACTCTCCGTATCTCCATTCAGGAACCCACCAATATCACTGTTCCACCATGGGATTCCGCACATAGCCATGGATAAGCCACTAGTAACACTTTGTCGAAGTGCCCGCCAGTCTGAAACAATATCTCCATTCCATACAGCAGCTCCATATTTCTGACTTCCCGGATAAGCGGCTCGTGTAAGCGAAATCACTTCAGTCTCACCCACAGAGGTCAATCCATCATACAGCATCTTCACATAATAATAGGGATACAGCATGGCTGTCTGTGCACCATTCCCGGGATAAAAATGCAAATGGCCAAACTGCTGGGGATGTACTTCCGGTTCTGCTTCATCCAGCCAGAAGCTGTGGATACCATAATCATAATAATTTTCCTTTATCTTACTCCACACATATTCTCTTGTATGCGGATTCATGGTATCAATAAAGGTCTGCTGACCAAAGAAATTGAAGGTACCATACTGACCATTTTCCGTGCGCACTAACATATTTTCTTCATTCATATATTCCCAATTTTCACTATTGGGATTTATAGTTGGCCATACAGATACAATAGGTTTGATACCCAGTTCTTTTAACTCTGTACACATTGCAGCCGGATCCGGCCAATATTTCGGTTCAAATTTCCACTCACCCTGTTCTGTCCAATGAAAAAAGTCAATCACAATGGCATCAATGGGAATCCCACGTTTCTTATATTCCCTAGCCACCTCCAGTAACTGGTCCTGACTTTCGTATCTTAACTTACACTGCCAGTAACCCGCAGCCCATTCAGGAAATTTAGAGGCATAGCCGGTCAAATCCGCATATATCTTCATCACGTCTGTCGGGGTATCTCCTACAAACACCAGAAAATCGGCCTGATAACAGCTCTCACTACACCATAAAATATGATTTCTGGTGGTCTCACAACGCCCCGGTGATGGATTATTCCAAAAGAAACCATATCCCAAGGATGAATACAGGAAAGGCAAAGCCGACTTTGTATTATAATGTACCAGATTGCAGGTACTTCCCTTTCTGTCGAAAGCATCTTCCGTTTCCTGACCAAGGCCATAAAAATGTTCCCCATCATTGGCTTCAAAAATCACCTTTGTACAATAATTATCTCCTTCTGTATGAATATAATTATTCACATAATCACCTTCATATTTTCTACGAAGAATCTGCTTATCTTTACGATAAAAACTGACAATACCACCATACCAAGGGAAGCCGGCTTCTATTTTTACACTAATATCACCATTCGTTATGGTTGCCACAGATTCATCGCCTTCTATTTTACATGCATCCGGCGTAACAGGGTCCAATAAGGTCCATTTCTCATCTGACACAAAATTATTTCTTGTAGCTCTACAACGCAGACAATTTTCACCGTAAGGTTCAATTACTATCAATTCATCTCTTCTTTGAAATACCAGTCGTTTTTCCTCTAACACAATTTTACCCATAAGAATTCTTCTCCATTTTACATATTTCATCTGATTCAAAGACAATATTAATATTATAATTATATCATTTTATTATATTGTTTACTTCTTCATTTTTACCATTCACTAACACAATCTTGATATTTATCAATCTAATTGCTATAATTATTAGAAAATTATTTAGGAGAACTATTCATGAGTCATGTACACATAAATGATCATTCTTTACATGAAGATATCAAACATAGCACTAATACAGCTCCTTATTCTGTTCATTTTACAGACATACCGGGCCATATACACCCTGCGCTATATTTACACTGGCATGATGAGATGGAATTTCTTTACTTAACAAAAGGCCAATTATTGTTTCACATTGAAGACCGCACCTTCTTATTACAGGAGAAAGAAGGTATTTTTATTCCCCCCGGCCTGCTTCACATGGGTGAGCATGTGAATAACGGAGATTGTAGCTTCTATGCCTTTGTTTTATCTCCCGAACTTTTATTTTCTGTTTTTGATGCAGACAGATTCTATATGTATGTCCAACCTATTCTTCACAATAACATAAGTATGATTCTTCATCTGGATGGAACCACTGACTGGCACCAATCCATTCTTCACTATTTACAGCAGCTTTGTGACCCTTCCACAAATAGTGAATTGTACATAAGAGGTCTGACCTTTTTAATCTGGGACTTGCTATACCACAATCATCTATCTGAACATGGTGTATCCTATACCTCTGCTCCTCAAATCCAGCGACTTACAGCCACTATTTCTTTTATACAGGAGCATTATCAGCAAACCATTACCTTATCCCAGATGTCTTCTATTGCACATCTGAGTGAAGGACAGTTATGTCGCTCCTTTAAGGTCTTCACAGGAATGAGTCCCAAGCAATATCTGATTCGCTATCGTATTCTGCAAAGTTGTCAACTACTACTACAAACCGAAGAAAGTATAACAGACATTGCTCTCTCCTGTGGATTTAATAATATCAGCTACTATAACCGGGCCTTTTTTAAAATCATGAATACTACACCCGGCGAATATCGCACTTCCAATAACACATACAATTTTTGATTGTAAAAGGTAAATAAATTCGCTATAATCAATATATAAATTTAATAGAAATGAGGAATACCTATGGCTGGTTCAACATATGGAACAATTTTTAAAATAACAACCTGGGGAGAATCCCATGGCAAAGCCTTGGGCGTCGTTATTGACGGATGTCCTGCAGGTCTTGAACTAAATGAAGCTGATATTCAGGTTTATTTAAACAGGCGCAAACCCGGACAAAGCAATATCACTACTCCCAGAAAGGAAGCTGATGAAGTAGAAATATTATCCGGTGTATTTGAAGGCAAAACCACCGGCGCTCCCATCTCTTTGATGGTACGCAATACTTCGCAGATTTCAAAAGACTATAGTGATATCGCCTCCTATTATCGTCCAGGTCATGCCGATTACACCTTTGATGCCAAATATGGTTTCCGTGATTACCGTGGCGGCGGACGTTCATCCGGTCGTGAAACCATTGGCCGTGTATCTGCCGGTGCCATTGCCTGTAAAATTTTAAAGCAATTGGGGATAGAAGTGATGGCCTATACGCATAGTATCGGTCCCATCAAAATAGATGAAAAATGTTTTGAAAAGGAAGCTATTTTAGAAACCAAAACAGCCATGCCCGACCGAAATGCAGACCAAAACGCTGTTTTATACCTTGAAAACGCCATGAAAAATCTGGACTCCGTAGGTGGTGTTATGGAATGTAGAATAACCGGAGTTCCTGCCGGCATTGGAGATCCTGTTTTTGAGAAGCTGGATGCCAACCTTGCCAAAGCCATGATGTCCATTGGTGCCGTAAAAGCTGTGGAAATCGGTGATGGTACTTGCGTTTCTCAATCAACCGGTAGTACCAATAATGATTCCTTTTGTATGGAAAATGGACAAATCACCAAGAAAACCAACCACTCCGGCGGTATTTTAGGCGGCATCAGTGATGGTAGTCCCATTATCATCCGTGCCCATGTAAAACCTACCCCTTCCATCTTCTCCACCCAGCAGACTGTGAATCAGGCAGGCGAAGAAATCGACATCAACATCAAAGGACGTCATGACCCTATCATCGTGCCTCGTGCCGTTGTGGTTATGGAAAGCATGGCTGCCATCACCCTTCTAGATGCCATGATGGTGAATATGTCAGCCAAACTGGAATCTTTAGAGCGATTCTACAAGTAGATAGCATTCTATGAGTTATAATTAGAAATAGTAAAGGCAATTAGTAATATACTTTCCTGCTGCACGAAGCGAGTTCATCCTGCGTAGGATATTATATTACTAATTGCCTTAAACTTTACTAGTCATTAAACCCATAGAATGATATCTACGCCTTAATCTTGTGGAATATGATACAGTTTGGCTGCTGTATTTTCATGGGAGCACCATTCATGGTGATAATACCCTTGTTTAAATCCGCACGGAAGAAGGTCATGGTATCGGATTCATGATTCAGTGATACCAGAAACTGATTACCCGGAAATAATTCTGCATCCTTAGGATAGGTACCACTGATGGGCAGGCAGAAATTCGTCTTTAACATACCTGTTTTATAGTCCACATCATATACTACTACCGAATTGTCACCTGCATTGGAGCTAAGCAGATATCTATAATCTACGGAAAAGCTTAATGCACTTGCCACTGTTCCCTGAGTAGAGTTCTTACGCAAAGTTGAAATACTTTGAATCTTTTCAAAGTAAGGAATACCGTCTTTATCCTCATACTTATACACATCAATAAAGCATTTCCATTCATGCACAATATATATATACTTTCCGTCCTTAGATATTTTAATATGTCTTGGCCCGGATTCCAATTCACTACGAATAACATCTGCCATTTTTAATTTGCCGCGAGTCTTGTCCAAAGAGTATACATTTACATGGTCCATACCCTGATCCGCTACAAGCAAATATTTATTGTCATGAGTCATACGGGCACAATTAATATGTGGTCTGAAATTACGTTCTGCCACACTACCCAGGCCCTTATGGAAAATCTCATCCGTAATAGGACCTACTCCTCCATCCTCGAGAATCTTTAACACAGTCAGTTTTCCGTCATGATAACCTGCCACAAACAGATAACTGTCCGAATAATCGCTGGATACGTAACAGCCGCGCATACCATTGATAGGAGCAAAATTAATCAACTCTAATCCCCCATCCGGTAAAATCTTATAAGCCTCCAAACCAAAATCTGTGATAGAATATAAAAATCTTCTGTCATGGGATATGCTGATATAAGAGGAATTGGTAATTTCTACCTTATCCTTTTCCATAAATCTACCTTTTTCCATATCCACGTCATATATACGAATACCATGACTGTCCCCCATAGTATAGGTTGATACATAAGCTACATATTTTTCCATAAAAAAAGCCTCCCAAAAAGTCTTGAAATTACTATACCACAAAAGCATGCGCAATTAAATACTTTTTTATTGCTTTTTTCGTTATATTCATTGACTTTCTATCTAATAACATATAAAATTATCATATTCGGCATAAATCAATAGCTTGAATATTTATTTTTTTACCTGAAGAGAAAGGGCTGATGAAATGAAAAAAGCATTGGTTAATTTGGAACACATTTCCAAATCTTATGACGGACAATTGATTCTGGACGATTTGGATCTTTATATCCGTGAAAATGAATTTCTGACATTACTGGGACCCAGTGGATGTGGCAAGACTACAACACTGCGTATACTTGGTGGTTTTGAAACGCCGGATGCCGGAAAAGTTTATTTTGATGGCGTGGATATCACTCACCTTCAACCCAATAAAAGACAATTAAATACTGTATTCCAAAAGTATGCTCTCTTTACTCATATGAATATAGCAGAGAACATCGCTTTTGGTCTGAAAATCAAAAACAAAAGCAAGGCATATATTGATGACAAAATCAAATACGCTCTTAAGCTTGTTAATTTAGATGGTTACGAAAAGCGTATGCCGGATTCCTTAAGTGGTGGTCAACAGCAACGTATTGCCATTGCCCGTGCTATCGTTAATGAGCCTAAGCTTCTGCTTCTGGATGAGCCTTTAGGTGCATTAGATTTGAAGCTTCGTCAGGACATGCAGTACGAATTGATTCGTTTAAAAAACGAGCTTGGCATTACTTTTATTTATGTCACTCATGATCAGGAAGAAGCTCTTACCATGTCTGATACCATCGTTGTTATGAACCAAGGTTACATACAGCAGATCGGTACTCCCGAAATGATTTACAACGAACCAGAAAATGCTTTCGTTGCAGATTTCATCGGTGAGAGTAATATTATCGGTGCTACTATGATTCAAGACCGTTTGGTAGAAATCCTAGGCACTAAGTTTGCATGTGTAGATGAAGGTTTTGGTAACAATACTCCTGTTGACGTTGTTATCCGTCCCGAAGATGTAGAACTTGTTGACTTATCTACCGGTAATGATCAGGGAATTATTCAGGGAACTGTAACCCATGTTATTTTCAAGGGTGTGCACTACGAAATGGAAGTTATGGCTAATGGTTTTGAATGGCTTGTACATTCAACCGGCATGTTCCCTGTAGGCACCAAAGTTGGTATCAATGTAGATCCTTTCAATATTCAGATTATGAACAAGCCTGAGTCAGAGGACGAGGAGGCCGTAGGAGTCAATGAATAAGAAGCTTTTATCGGTACCCTTTTTGTTCTGGTCCGGATTATTCATCATTATACCTTTACTTATGGTATTCTATTACGGATTAACTGACAAGAATGGCGCCTTTACTTTAGAAAATATAACGGCAATCTCCTCCCCCGAGCATTTAAAAGCTTTATGGGAAGCTGTAAAATTGTCCGTTTTAAGTACCATTATCTGTTTAGTACTTGCCTATCCTTTAGCCATGATATTATGCAAAAACGGAAGCAATAAAACCTCCTTTATGGTACTGATTTTTATTCTTCCCATGTGGATGAACTTTTTACTTCGTACTTTTGCATGGCTTACACTTTTGGAAAAAACCGGTGTAATTAACACTTTACTAAAATTAGTAGGTTTACCTACTATAGATATTATCAACACTCCCGGTGCCATTGTTTTGGGTATGGTATATAATTTCCTACCTTTTATGGTTTTACCTATTTATAATGTACTAATAAAAATTGACAAGAATGTTATAAATGCTGCCCGTGATTTAGGTGCAAACCCTGTTCAAACCTTTCTAAAAATCACATTACCCTTAAGTGTACCCGGCATTATCAGTGGTATTACCATGGTATTTGTACCCGCTCTCACTACCTTTATCATCTCTACCATCTTAGGTGGTAGCAAGATTTTACTGATTGGTAATGTTATTGAACAGGAATTTACACAAACCGGCAACTGGAATTTAGGTAGTGGTTTATCCATTGTTCTGATGATGTTTATTATCTTTAACATGGTTATCAGTGCCGTTACTGACAAAGATGGGGAGGCACAGACATTATGATTAAGACAACCGCGCAGAAAATTTATGTGGCGCTTATCTTTATCTTTTTATATGCGCCCATCTTTACCTTAATGGTTTTATCCTTTAATGCCAGTAAAACCCGTTCGAAATGGGGTGGTTTTACTCTGAAATGGTACAAGCAGCTATTTGAAAACAAGGACATTATGGAAGCATTATGGAATACTCTCCTAATTGCTTTTCTGTCTGCACTGATTGCTACCATTATTGGTACCATCACTTGTCTGGCATTTAATTACATGAAAAAACGTAACCGTGCCATCTTACTTGGCATGGCCAATATTCCCATGTTAAATGCGGAAATTGTAACAGGCATCTCTCTGATGCTTTTATTTATCAGTATAGGTATCAAATTCGGATTTCTAACCATATTGCTGGCACACATAACCTTCAATATACCTTATGTTATTTTAAGCGTACTGCCCCGTATGAAGCAACTGAATCCCAGCACTTACGAGGCCGCTCTGGATTTGGGATGTAATCACTGGCAGGCATTTTTTAAGGTTACTTTTCCGGATTTACTTCCCGGTATATTATCCGGCTTTTTGATGGCATTTACCATGTCATTGGATGATTTCGTAATCACCCACTTTACAAAGGGTCCCGGTATCGATACCCTCTCTACTAAAATATATACAGAAGTAAAGAAAGGTATTAAACCGGAAATGTATTCTTTATCTACCATTATTTTTGTAACTGTATTGGTGCTCTTACTTTTGGTAAACTATACGCCAAAAGATAAAAAGAATAAATAAATAAACAAGCAAATGAGGAGAAAATATTATGAAAAAGAGAAAATTGATTGGAGCTTTACTTTGTGGAATTGTTGCTACTGCCCTTTTTACCGGATGCGGTAGCAAGGGTGGCGAAAACGGTGTTGTTTATGTGTACAACTGGGGTGAATATATTGACCCTGAAACCATCGAAATGTTTGAAGAAGAAACCGGTATTAAGGTTGAGTATGAAGAATATGAAACCAATGAAATCATGTATCCCAAGGTGGCTGCAGGCACCTCAAATTATGATTTGCTCTGTCCTTCAGACTATATGATTACCAAACTCATGGAAAACGATATGTTGGCTGAGTTAAACTTTGAAAACATGCCTAATGCAAAAGCTAATATCGGAGCACAATATTACGAACAGGCCACCGGCTTTGATCCCGGAAACAAATATTGTGTACCCTACTGTTGGGGAACTGTTGGTATACTTTATAATAAGACCATGGTAGATGAACCTATTACCAGCTGGGATATTCTTTGGGATGAAAAATATAAAGATAATATCCTTATGCAGGATTCTGTAAGAGATGCTTTCATGGTAGCATTAAAACGTAACGGTCATTCCATGAACAGCCTTAATGCAGATGAATTAGAGCAGGCCAAAAATGATTTAATTGCTCAAAAACCTCTTGTACAAGCTTATGTAGTTGATCAGGTTCGTGATAAAATGATTGCTGGCGAAGCTGCTATAGGTGTTATCTATTCCGGCGAAGCAATTTATACGCAACGTGAGAATCCCGATTTAGAATACATTGTTCCCGAAGAAGGTAGTAATGTATGGATAGATGGTTGGGTTATCCCTAAAAATGCCGAAAACAAGGAAAATGCCGAAAAATTCATTGACTTTATGTGCCGTCCTGAAATCGCGTTAATGAATTTTGATTATATTACCTACTCAACTCCCAATGAGGCAGCCCGTGCATTAATCGAAGATGAGGAAATACGTAATTCCGAAATTGCTTTTCCCGATTTAAGTAAATACAACAATATGGAAGTATTCATTTATCTGGGTGAAGAAGGAGATGAATTATATAATAATCTTTGGAAGGAAATCAAATCTAACTAAACACACAAAATGCCCGAGTCATCTCACTCGGGCATTCTTTTGATTCCTACTATCTGCAGTTACAATCCCTTCTGTCGTTATCATTGTAATCCTTATAAGGCGTCCACTTTTCTCTTACTCTTTCATCATCGGAGCAATCGCAGCTGTCGTGATCATAATCCTCACAATCACATTCTCTTTCTCGCCTTGCATTACATATACAGGATTCTCTCTCCCACATTCTTGGCAGGGTATTGTGATTATCACAATGTTCATGACAATCACATCCACAACCAATATTGTTGGCGGAAACATTATTATTCTTTCCACAGCAACATAATAAAAGTAAAATAATCCAACAATTCATAACAAAACCTCTTAAGGTTATTTTACTCTTATACTATTCTAAACTTATTATCCTGTGCTTGTTTATTCTCCTATAAATACAACAATGCTTCTCTTTTCAATAGTATACACTGTATCAATAGCATTTTCTGTACTATCTGAATCAGAATATGCATTATTAGAGGTAACCAAAAGCTTTCTCCACTTTTTCTTTTTAGGTAATTTTGGCAAAGCAAATTCATGTTCTTCCCAATGCATATTCACTGCTACATAGTAATAAACACCTTCACAACCTATCGCATAGTCTCCACAAAGCATAAATCCTATATGTCTGCTGTAATGCTCCCATGATGGTTTCCATGCTTCACTACCATGGTAGGATATATCAGGACTTCCATAAGATTTGTAATCCATAATCATGCATTCCTTGGGCAAATGAAATACCCCTGTGCACTTGCGAAATAAAATCAGCTCTTTCACAAAAGTATAAAATTCCTGATTCTTATTGATATCCTTCCAATTCAACCAGGTAATCTCG
Organism: Lachnospiraceae bacterium; assembly: GCA_017521605.1. Classification (GTDB taxonomy): domain Bacteria; phylum Bacillota; class Clostridia; order Lachnospirales; family Lachnospiraceae; genus Acetatifactor. Next base: position 21,030 of record JAFXCD010000020.1, read on the forward strand.
TTATCTTGACAATATGGATTATTATTACCTTTTTGCGAATTTCCAAATTCATCGCCCATAAAAATGAATGGCGTTCCCTGTGAAAGCATTAATAAGGTCATTGCATTCCGCATCTGCTTTCCTCTTAAGGCTAATATCTGTTTCTTTCTGGTACTCCCTTCCACACCACAATTCCAGCTAAAATTATAGTCTACTCCATCTTTATTATCTTCACCATTTGCTTCATTGTATTTTCTGTCATAACTCACTAAATCTGCCAGCGTGAAACCATAATAATTTGTAATATAATTAATCACACCATTGGTGGCCGGATTGATACGCATATGCTTCATTACCTCATAAAGCATACCTTCATCACCCTTTAAGAAGCGGCGCATATCATACATATATCCATCATTGTAAGTAGCTAATCTGCGATACTTTGGCTTTTCATGATTTACATACAATTCATTCACTGGGAATTGCTGATACCAAAGCTTACACTCACTTAAGAAAGCATCCTTAACCACCTCTTTTATCTGATGAATATCCCCAATCAAATGAAAACCATCCACATGATATTCAATATGCCAGAATTTAAGCACCTGAATTATATCACCTACCGGCATATCATTCATAAAATATACCTGCATAATTACTTCCATATGATTTTTATGGAAAGCTTTTATCATATCCTTACATTCCACAGTTGCATCTGCATTATAAGAATACGCCTGCTTTGGTGCATAATAATATGCTTCCTTATAACCCCAATAGTTTAACTTTGACTTTTCAAGCAACATCTGCTGTGACTGTATACTCTTTTGCATAGCCGGCTTTTCATTAAATTCATAAATAGGTTGTAACTCTACTGTTGTAACTCCTAAATCTTTCAAATAAGGGATTTTTTCAACAACTCCGGCAAACGTTCCTTTCCCTTTTACTCCTGAAGAAGAATGCTTAGTAAATCCGCGAATATGCATACCATATACAACAGATTCATCATAAGAAAGACAGGGAAAACAATCATCTTCCCAATCATACTCATCATCTGTCAAAACTGCTTTATATACCTCTGCCTCCTTAAGTACACCAAATTCATTATCCACCATATATGCTTTGGCATATTTATCTACAACCAGCTTCCCATCTTCATAAAACAAATAAGAAATCTCATGAGCATTCACATCGTTTACATTCATGTAAAATACATTTCCGATTTTCTGTTCCCTTGGAAAAGGAATTTTCTTTATTTCTTTTCCGGAATTCTTATCATACAAAACGATCCCGCAATCTTCACTCTTTGAAACAAATGAAACCTGCAATTCCTTATCTATTCTATTTACACCGTAAGGATGTTGCAAAAAGCGCAACTTCTCATTATGCATATCATACACCTCACTTACGTTTTTTCTCTACTACTATTCTACTTTATCTGTAATTCTAATGCAAGTTTCACTTGTAATTTCTTCCATACTTTATCTCAAACCCTTATACCACTTGCAACAATTTCCAGAATAAGATATAATTATTGAAAACATAGGGCAAAAAACCTTAAAAAGGAGGAGATTATGACAAAACAGGAACAATTTGATGAAGAAATGACTGTAGATATTACTTTAGAAAATGACGAAGTCGTAACCTGTGCAATTATTACTATTTTAGAAGTAGAAGGCAAAGACTATATTGTATTACTTCCATTGGATGAAGATGGTAATAATGAGGATGGGGAAGTTTGGTTTTATGGATATAGTGAGAATCCGGATGACCCTAACGAAGAGCCGGTTCTTGAGTATATTGAAGATGATGATGAATATGAAGCTGTTGCAGATGCCTTTGATGAGTATCTGGATAATTGCGAATTTGATGAATTAGTCGAAGAATAAAAGGGACCTTACGGTCCCTTTTATTGATGTAATCTTACATAATTTTCAAAAGCATTGGCTGTATCCACTATACAGACCAGTCGCAAAACACTTACAACAATCACTGCTATAAGTGCTACTATCATACCAATACCTCCCAGTATAGGAATAACCATAAATACTATCAAAGATACAAACAGAACTACCAGCCAAGTCATTAATAACCTCCAAAGCTCACTCCATTTCATAGATAGCGCATTATTAATTCCGCTTAAGGTCTCCGAAAAACCATACATTTCCTGACACATTGCCACAAATCCAACCACTATCATTACAACTGCCACAAAATATATAATTGTAACATTATAAGTAAAAACTGAGGCAACTGTAACGATAGGTACTGCAATATTACAAATACCAGCAATCTTAAAGTGATTACTTTCTTTAGACATCACAAGTAATATGATACCATATGTCACTCCAACCAACACCGTTATAATCTGTATCATCCTATACATTCCTGTAGGTATACTAACATTACTCAAAATATTACAAACTATCTGTAATATGGAAAGAATAAATATAATCCGAACTTTACCTTCCAAAAATCTGCTTCTTTCAACCCTTTCAACATCCTGTGCTTCTTCATGATAACCATAGCCTTCAGAATTCTGTCCAAAATATGTATCCGCCATTTTGCTCCTCCTCATATATAAACCAGATAAGAATATAATATCTAATCACCCAACAATATTCAACACAAATTATACCACATTAAGTCAGATAACGTGCAAATCTCTTAAGATAATCCGAGTTCCTCCAAAAAGCGGCTAATTAATCTGGGATTTTCTTTTGTTCCTGTGACATAATGTAATTCAATTTTTGTTTTTGCTCTGGTTATTGCCACATAAAAAAGTCTCCTTTCCTCTTCTATCAATTCTTCTGTAACCATTTCTCCCTTCTTTAATTTCGGTATCACACCGTCATTAAGGTTCAATATATACACCTTATTAAATTCTAATCCTTTTGCTGCATGCATTGTCATCAAATGAATGCCTTTCGAATTTTCTTTGTTTTGATTTATATGCTTGCACATAACTTCTTGTCCACACTCCATATGCTGTTTCCAACTTATAAAATCACTATACCCATCTACGTCTTCCTGCAGCCACTCCAGCACTTCTCTCCATTCATCCGGAAGCATAGCATGATTTCCGGCTTTAACATTCAAATACTTCTCGTAACCCATGGCATATAAAATATAAGTAATTCCCAGTTTGGGACGTAACTTACTCAACCATTGCAACTGTCGTTCCAGCTTCTCAATTTGTTCTACTATATCTTCTTTGTCGTAAATACTATTACCAAGACGACTTTTTAGTAGTTTGAAATCAATCGATTTTTCGGTTAATACTTCTCTTCCAATTGGTAATCTAAGTTTATGAAAAATTCTTAAGTATAGTGCTCTATCCTTACATCCCAAAGACGCACTAAAGAAATCCAAAATATCACATACAATAAAATGCTCATAATAAGATTGTATTTTCTCTCTTAAAATATATGGAATTTGTTTTGCTGCCAATGCATTTGCAAAACTTTGTAAAGAAGCATTTGTACGAAACAAAACCGCCTCCTTACATAAATTTTCTTTATCCTTATCTACAAATTCCCTAATCAGATTATTGTACATTTCCTGTGAATTAACACTTCCTATCAAATACACTTCACCATTTATTTTTGCACTCACACCGGAAATAATCTTCTTTTCCAAACGTTCTTTATTCTTTGATATTAAATTTTGAGAAGCTCTGACAACAGAATCCGCACAACGATAATTCACATTAAGCTGTACTATTCTTGTATTTTTATAGTCATTTAGAAATTTTTGAAAACATTTACCCTCAGAACCTCTGAATCCATAAATAGCCTGGTCATCATCCCCTACAACAAACAGATTCTGTTTATCGCTTGTAATCATATGTATTAGTTCATATTGTATAGGATTAATATCCTGATATTCATCAATCAGTATATATTCATAACGTTCTCTACATTTAATTAACAGCTTGTTATCTATCTTTAATTCCTTTTTACATAAATACAACATATCGTCAAAATCCATACGCTTATATTGCTGCAACAATTTATGGTATTTATGAAATCCCTCTTTTAAATCATTTTCCCCCTCCTTTATTTTTCCTGTATTCTTATAAAAACTGACCTGTTCCAAAAATCTTCTAATTTCAAAATTTGAGACTTCTTCTGATGTTTCTTGCAAAATCATTGTTGCCAATCTAAATTTTTCCTGTGGAGTAATTAATTGATATTCTGAATATTTTTTGATATTTTTGATAATATGATAGAAATAAGAATGAAAGGTTCCAAAACTCACATAACCTTGGTTATTATTTTGTTGAAACACAAATTGATTTTTCTGTTCATAGAATTTTTGTTGCATGGAAAGAGCAGCTTCTTTTGTATATGTGATGACCAATATTTTGTCGGCAGGTACATTTCTTTCATAAATCAAATACAATAACCTGCGTATAATTGTTAGGGTTTTTCCGGAACCGGGACCTGCCACTACCAGGGCAGGCCCTTCTCCGTGCTTCACAGCTTCACACTGTGCTTCATTTAACCCTTCAAACAAAGGAGAATTAAGCATTCTTTAAAAGCTCAATACCCTTGCGAATACGTGCAAGAGACTCTTCCTTTCCAAGAATTTCCATAATCTCTGTAGCACCGGCAGGGGTCATCTGCTTGCCGGATACTGCAGTACGGATGGGCCACATTACATAGCCGTTCTTACAGCCCTTCTCTTCTACATATTTTACAAGTGTCTGATACAGAGCATCATTACTATAATCATCCTGAGCCTCTAAAAGTGGAAGAATCTCTGTTAATACTTCCAATGAAGTCTCTGTATTGGTCTTCATCTTCTTATGAGTATACATTTCCACATCATACTCCGGTAAAGCTTCAAAGAAATCTACCTGTGCAGCAATATCATGGAAGGTTTCAATACGGGTCTTTACCATGGCCGCAATCTTCTTTAAATCAAAATTCTTGGTAAGTGCAGCCTTCAAATAGCTTTCAGCCATATCATAGAACTTATCTCCATCCATAGCCTTCAAATACTCGCCATTCATCCAACGAAGCTTCACAATGTCGAATACAGCGGGAGATTTACTGATACGCTTATAATCAAACTTCTCAATCAATTCCTGCAAACTGAAGATTTCATTATTATCCTCAGGACTCCAGCCCAGCAATGCAATATAGTTTACGATAGCCTCCGTTAAGAAGCCCTGCTCCAGTAAATCTTCAAAAGATGAATGTCCACTTCTCTTGGACAATTTCTTATGATTTTCATCGGTAATCAATGGCAGATGCACATAAACCGGCACTTCCCAACCAAAGGCATCATACAAACGCACATACTTAGGTGACGAAGAAAGATACTCATTTCCTCTTACCACATGGGTAATATTCATTGTATGGTCATCCACTACATTTGCAAAATTATAAGTAGGATATCCGTCTGACTTAATCAAAATCATGTCATCCAATTCACTGTTTTGTACAGTAATGGCACCATAGAGTTCATCATGGAAGGTTGTGGTACCCTCTGTAGGATTGTTCTGCCGGATAACAAACGGCTTTCCGGCATCTAAATTTTCCTTAATTTCTTCCTGGGAAAGGCCCAAACAATGCTTATCATAAATGGTAATTTCCTTACCTTCTACTACTTCACTCTTTAAAGTAGCCAGTCTTTCCTTATCACAGAAGCAGTAATATGCTTCCCCCTTATCAATCAGCTCCTTGGCATACTTCATGTAAATACCGGTCTGCATACGCTCACTCTGTACATATGGACCGTATCCGCCATCCTTATCAGGGCCTTCATCATGAATCAGTCCCGTCTTCTCCATGGTACGGTAAATAATCTCTGTAGCACCTTCTACAAAACGCTCCTGGTCTGTATCCTCAATACGAAGCATAAAGCTTCCTCCAGCATGCTTTGCAATCAAAAACTCATACAATGCCGAGCGTAAATTACCTACATGCATTTTCCCTGTAGGGCTGGGTGCATATCTTGTTCTAATCTTTGTCATTTCTATTTCCTCCAAATTTTATTCTTCATTCATATCAGGCACTTTCTTTTCTGCCGCTTCTTTAAATCTGTTTACTTCCTTAACCGCCTGTGGCAAAGCAATATTGGTTCCCGCACCGGCAATACAGCCACCGGGACATGCCATACCCTCTATTAAGCAACCATTTTTCTTTCCTGCCTTAGCCAAAAGTAGCATTTTTTTACATTCTGCCAGACTTTCTGCATGCTCAATCTTAACTTCCGTTCCGGGATAGTATTTGTTAATGCATTCTTCAATGGCACTGGCCACACCACCTGCGACACCATAACCACGTCCGGCCGCGGTAGCATCTTTCATCTCGTCCATAGCCTGTATTTCGTCCAGCAGGATGCCCTTGGCTTCAAACATACCCGTAAGCTCTTCAAAGGTAATAACAAAATCCACATCCGAACGAACTGTTCTTCTGGAAGCTTCCAGTTTTTTGGAGGCACATGGGCCAATAAATACAACATGGGCATCCGGATGTTCTTCCTTGATGATACGTGCTGTAGCAACCATAGGAGTTAATTCATTACTGATTTTATCAATGGTTTCCGGAAACAGATTCTTGGCCATTACTGACCATGACGGACAACAGGAGGTTAATGCAAATGCCTGCTTTCCGGAAGCCACTTCTTTCACATAATGCTCCGCTTCTGCAATACAACCCAAATCCGCACCTATAGCAGTTTCGTATACTTCTGCAAATCCAAGCTGCTTCAATGCAGTTTTAAAAACTTCCGGTGTTACCTTAGGTCCAAACTGTCCCACAAACGCCGGTGCAACCTGAGCAATAACTTTTTTCCCTGATTTCATAGCTTTAATCAGCTGGAAAATCTGTGACTTATCCGCAATAGCACCAAAAGGACAGCTTACCATACACTGACCACAAGATACACACATATCATTATCAATAACTGCTCTTCCACGTTCATCAGATTTTATAGCTCCAATACCACATGCGGCTTTACAAGGACGTTCCTTATGAGTAATTGCATCATAAGGACAAATAGCCTTACATTTGCCACATTTAATACACTTTTCCTGGTCTATTACAGATTTACCATTTACAAAGGTGATGGCATCTTTAGGACAAACCTCCTGGCATGGGTGAGCAACACATCCCATGCAGGCATTGGTCACAAAATATTCATTTTCCGGACAGGCATTGCATGCGGAAGGAATAACCTGCATTAAAGGTGGTTCATAATATTTCTCATCAATATTACTTTCCTCTACACCCTCTGTCAAATGTCCGGGACGATTTCTGTTTTCAGGTCTTAAGCTCATACCCATAGCCAGACGGATACGCTCTCTGATAATAGCTCTATCACGATATACACTTTCCCAATACTCTGATTCATCATAATCAACCAGTTTATATGGCAAAGCTTCCATATCATCCTTTAAATTAGTCGATTCATAGGCCAATTTAGAAACTTCTCGAAATACCATTCTTCTCCTCTGACGAATGGGTGTATCGATTCCTCTCATATCGCTCATAAAGACTTTCCTCACTTGTATTCCAAAGTTCTTACCAGCTTATTTTATCATAATTCATCGTTTTGCACACTGGTTCTTATAGTATAACATTAAATTGAATTTTTCAAAAGATGGTTTTTGACAATTTTGTTAAAATATTCACTAATTTCATTGCTCATTCTGACGATTCCCCTCACCAATCAACCGTTTTCACATACAATATAATAAAACACCTTATATGAAAGGCAGTCTATGTATCATTATTCTCTTGAAAAATCAATTGATAATTTTACCATAGCAATGGCTTATGTACCATGGCAGAATTTTCAGCAAATCTATGAAAATCTGGAAGAAGCCTACAAGGAAGGTACCATTTTTCCGGAATTAATCAAACCTTTTATGGGAAGGAGATGTTTAAGTGGCAAATAACGATATGCAGTGTATGTTAAATGATATTGGTATCGTGGATTTTACTCTGGTAGACTTAATGCTCTATTTGGATACTCACCCTACCTGTAAAGAAGCCATGGAATACTACAATCATTACGTAAAGGTAAAAAATAAGATGATGAAAGAATTTTCCATGCTATACTTCCCTTTGACCAAAGAACACGCGGAATCAACAACCGAATGGAGATGGGGAAATGCCCCTCTGCCATGGGAAAGGAGCTGCTAACTTATGTTTAATTATGAAAAGCGATTACAATTCCCCATAAATATAAAGGAAAATAATGCGAAGCTGGCTCAAGTGATTATTTCACAATTTGGTGGTCCTGATGGTGAACTGGCTGCTTCCATGCGTTATCTGTCACAACGTTTTGCTACTCCTTATAAAGAAGTTGCCGGTTTATTAACAGACATTGGTACAGAAGAACTTTCTCACTTGGAGATGGTTGGTAGCATTATCTATCAGTTGACCTGTGATTTACCTATGAGCGAAATTGAAAAGCATGGCTTTGATAAATATTATGTAGACCATACTTTAGGTATATGGCCTCAGGCAGCCGGCGGCGTACCCTTTAATGCCAACCAATTTCAGTCAAAGGGCGATATCATCACTGATTTATTTGAAGATATGGCTGCAGAACAAAAAGCTCGTACCACCTATGACAATATCCTTCGTTTGGTAAAGGATTACCCGGATGTATGCGCTCCCATTAAATTCTTAAGAGCACGCGAATTAGTTCATTTCCAACGATTTGGCGAAGCACTCCGTATCACGCAGGATCATCTTGATGATAGGAACTTCTATGCATTCAACCCAGGATTTGATACCAATAATGACAGTCCTGCATGTGGCTGCAGCTGTTAATAGCAAAAAGAACCCCGACATTTGTCGGGGTTCAATAATTTAATCATTTAAATTGCCAAAAAGAACTTCACAAGGAAAATTAATGACAATACATAAGTCAATACAGATACATCCTTTGCCTTTCCGGTAAACATCTTGATTACAGTGTAGGAAATCAATCCCAAACCGATAGCATGTCCGATAGAACCGGAAACAGGCATTGCAATCAACATAATTGCAACGGGCAAACACTGTTCTATATCATCAAAATTAATATTCTTCAATCCTGTCAACATCAGCACACCCACATAGATTAAAGCTGCTGAAGTAGCTGCAGCAGGAATAATTGCGGCAATAGGAGCAATAAACATACAAGCAAGGAAAATAATGCCTGTTGTTAAAGCAGTCAAGCCTGTACGTCCGCCGGCTTCTACACCGGATGCAGATTCTACAAAGGTGGTTACCGTTGAAGTACCTGTACTTGCACCAACAACAGTACCAATAGCATCAGAAAGTAATGCTTCCTTCATATTCGGCATTTTACCCTCTTTATCCAGCATACCTGCGCGACTTGCAGTACCAACCAAAGTGCCAATGGTATCAAACATATCAATAATACAGAAGGAAACAAGCAACGTGATTACAGTAAACCATCCCATCTTCACAAATCCTTCAAAATTAAACTTAAATAATGTGGTTTCTACCATATCCTTGAAAGGAGGTACGAAAGAAGCTCCTGTTAAAGCTGCAAATGGATTGGTATCTAAGAAAACAGCTTGTCCTGCCCAGTAAATCAAACTGGCAACCAACATACCTACAATAACCGCAGCTTTTATACCCTTCTGCGCCAATGCAACAATCACAAACAAACCTACAAACATAGTTACTACGGTAAGAACCATTGAAGCATAACCACTACCCATAGTATCACTTGCCTGTGATGCAGTTAATGCACCAAAGAAATCCTGCATTACATAAAAGGGACCAGCGGTTTCAGAGTAAATTCCCGCATTGGAACCAAGACCAATGTTCATAAGCATCATACCGATTGCCGGCGAAATACCAAGTCGTACGCCCAAAGGAATAGCATCTACAATCTTCTCTCGTACATTAAATACAGAAAGAATAATAAATAAAATACCTTCAATTAATATAATACAAAGAGCTGCCTGAAAAGATTCAACATAACCAAGGCCTGTAATACCTGCAATATTTGCTACTACTACGGCAAAGAAACTGTTAAGTCCCATACCGGGAGCCATGGCAAAAGGTTTATTTGCCATGAAAGCCATTGCAAACATACCGATGGCAGACGCAACACAGGTTGCCATAAATACACCATTCCAAAGTGCCTTTGTTCCGCTGGAACCAAAGTTTGTTAACAAGTTAGGATTCAACGCTATGATATAAGCCATGGTCATGAAGGTTGTCAAGCCTGCAATCACTTCTGTCTTAACCGTAGTTTTGTTCTCCTTAAGTTTGAAGATTTTTTCTAACATTGATTTCCTCCTTAAATATTTGGTTATTTATTTTGTGGTGCTGCCAAAGCCACCATTACGCACTCCCTGCGCATCATCATCTGTAGTGATACCATACTCTAAAAAGATGCCCTGTATAAAGCCCATACCGGCTGAAATCTCCACTGTTTTTCCTTCATTGGAATCATTGGTAATTTTAGCCATAATATGTCCTTCATTGTCTGAATAGAAATAATCGCTGTCAATAATACCAACCGTATTATTCAACTGTAAACGATACTTAAAACCCAAACCACTTCGGGGATACAACTTTAATACCCAATCCTCTTCCATCTCGGCACGGATTCCAGTCGGCACTTTTACTGTAGAACCGGGCTCCATGGAAAAAGCAAAAGGTGAATAGAAGTCATATCCTGCACTTCCCTTTGTAGCTCTTTTAGGCAACTCAATACTTTCATATATATCCTTGATATCTGCTTCCGAATACTCCGGAAATTCATCCTTTACAGCGTTCATAAACTGCTCCAGACTCACCTTATGAAACTTTGCTATTCTTCTCATCATGTGTACCTCTTATAAATTTATGCATAATCTCTACAATGTAATACGGGCACAGACGGGTCCGTATTTTCCGGAGCCAGTGTTTTTCTCACATTGATAACTCTTTGGTTTTTACTTCCCTTCCAAAGCAGGGTGACATCCCTCTCTTCAATATGGAACTCTCCATCCACGACTACATCTACATACTGCATCATAGGATAATACATAATGTTTTCCCATGAATCACCGGTATACATCCAAATAGTTTTATTTGGATACTTTTCCTTAATCTCTGCCATTAGGCTTCGCACAGTCAAACGATTGGCAGGATGTAGGGGATCCCCTCCGGAGAAAGTAATTCCGGAAATATAATCTTTATCCAGCTGTTCAAAAAGCTCCTGCTTTGCTGCTTCATCAAAAGGTAATCCACCATCCGGATCCCATGTAATAGGATTCTGACATTCTTTACAGCAATGGGTGCATCCTGCAACCCAAAGCACAACACGCAGACCATCCCCATTTAACATATCATCTTTCGTAATATTATGGTAACGCATTACATGCTTTTCCTTTCTGCAATCTCTGCCATTTTGGCATCGTTTAATCTGGTATCTCCATGTACTCTGGAGTAGGAAAGATACCCGTTCATACGGTCGATTTTTGTCAAATTCTTACTGCCACATTTCGGGCAAACATCCATTTCCAACTCCTGATGTCCGCAATCATCACAATATGCCAATGACAGATTCACGCCTTCATAGAATCCCATATCCATAGCACGGCGAATCAAGGTCTTAACTGCCTCGATATTATAATCAATAGGATATTTTACATACTGGATTTTACCACCATTACTCAGATTCCAAAAACGCTCCTCCAGATTCTGCTTTTCAATTGGCGTGATGGTCTCTGATACATGACAATGGAAGCTGTTGCTTACATATTCTCTATCGGATACCCCTTCAATAATGCCGTATTTCTGACGGAACTGCTTCACCTGCAAACCACAAAGATTCTCTGCTGGTGTTCCGTAAATCGCATACAGATTACCATCTTCTTCTTTAAATTCTGCCACCCTTGCATTAATATGTTCCAAAACTTCGATAGCAAACTGACCATCTTCTACCAATGATTTACCATTATATAATTCCTGCAACTCATTCAATGCAGTGATACCGAAGCTGGCTGTTGCTGCCTTCAATAACGGTTTAATCTTGTCCGTAAGTTTCAGGTTACCACCTAAGAAACCACCCTCGCAATAAGCCAAAGGATTGGTAGAAGCACGCATTTCACCTAAATAAGCATAGGTTCTGATATGTAATTGACGAATCAAATTCAAATAATAATCTAAGGTCTCGTAGAAATCCGTACCTTCTTTTCTGGATTTTGCCAAAATCATTGGCAAATGCAGAGAAACTGCACCAATATTGAAACGTCCAACAAAAACAGGACTATCATTTTCATCTGCAGGATGCATACCACCTCTGCGATACCAGGGAGACAGGAACGCTCTGCATCCCATAGGGGAGATAATTTCTCCATATTGTTTATAAATGCTTGCCACATACCCCTTACCGGTGAGACTCAGCCAATCAGGATACATAGTCTTTGCTGAACACTGTACACCTGCTTCAAATACATCCTCCAAAGGCTTACCTGGTCCATGTAAATTCTCATCGTACAAAAATACAATCTTCGGAAAAAGAACAGGCTTCTTACACTCCTTCTTTCCCTGTCCTCTTCTACGTACATTCAGCATGGAAATGGTAGCCTGCTTAGCAAAACGACCGGTTCCCGTACCTGCTGTTACAGTAATAAACGGATAATCTCCACGGCTGCTTGCAACAGTATTAAACTTATACTCCCAACCCTGAAAACCCTGTTCAAACTCTCTAACCACATCCGCATAGCCTTCTGCTTCTGCGGTATCTTTATCAATACCCAATCGAAGATATTTTTCTACATTTCTCTTATATGACTTCTCTGCATAAGGTTCCAAAATCAAATCCACGCTGGGTACTGTAAAGCCACCATACTGCTGGCTGGCTGCACTTAATACAATATCCCCTATAACATCAAATGCCACATCCAGCGATTTGGGCTCATTGTACCAGATGTTGCCCATCTCAAAGCCGCCGGAAAGTACATTCTTTACATCAAAAAGACAACAATTCATGGTATCTCTGCGGGCAGACATATCATGTACATAAATATAACCATCCCTGCATGCCTGGATTTCTTCTGTAGTCATAAAAAACTTCTGATAAAGCTCCTTATTAAACTGATTAAAAATCAAGCTTCTCTTGGTGGAAACCAAAGCAGAGTCTGTATTGGCATTCTCTTTGTCACCGATATACATAATGGACTGACTTTTCAAATACACATCATCCAGCATGCGCACAAAATCCTGCTTATAATTACGATAATCACGATAACTCTTTGCAACCACAGGCTTTACCTGTTCCAAGGCGCTTTCTACAATATTATGCATAATAGGAATGGGAATTTGCTGTTTGTTCAGCTCATTTACCTTATCCACAACATACTGGCAAATCTGCTGCTTCTCCTCATCCGTAAATTCCGTTAACGCTCTATAGGCACTTTTTCCCACAGCACTGATTACTTTTTGAACATTAAAAGCCTCTTTACTGCCATCCTTTTTAACTACAAACACCTTTTTCACCGGCACATAAGTTGCACTGTAATCAATACTTTCTGCGTTTTCCGTATTACTCATACTCCATTCCTTCTTTCGTCATTCTTTATACTATATATAGTGTGCTTCTTTTCACACGCCTTCAACATTTTGTATGCTCTTTTAGTATAAAAAAGTCAGAAGGAAAAGTCAACGGTTAATAAATTAACAATACAGAAACGTCAATATTTACCAAAATTTATATATTATTTTTGTAAATTATTCCTTTAACAAATCCGTTAACCATTCTTTATATTCCTGACACACCTTTTCCGGTCCTGCTATCTTTAATTCCTTACCCACTCCTGCAACCCAGGCAAAAAACTGAGTGCTTGTCATAACCTTCACTCGGACACGTAAACCTTCTTTCTGTGGTCTTATACTCACTTCCTTACCAAATCTGTCAATAATCACTCCTACCAATTGCTCCGGGAAAGTCAGTATTACATCTTCTTCCCTGGCTCCAAACATACCAAAGGCCTTATTTACATAATCTACCGGATTTAAATCTTTATATAATTCCTGACCAAGCCGTATGTCATCTAATATATCCACATCACTTAACTTGTCCACCCTATAATGTCTGAGTGCTTTACTGTTGTGGTCATAGGCAACCAGATAATATTTTTCCTCCTGCCACATTAAAATCCATGGACTAACCAGATATTTTTCTTCTTTACGTGGAACCAATTCCTTTTTGGCATTCCACTCCATATAAACAAACTGTATCTGTTTATTCTCTGCTATGGCTTTCTGTATAGCATCCACCTGATAATAAATACCTTCGTTATCCGTTTTCACTCTGCCTGCCACATATACCTGTCTGTGCAACTGCTTGGAATCATACTTATTTATCAGTTTTTCCAACTTCCCTATTAATTGTCTTGACTTCTTTTCTGTCACAAATCGAGAGGATTGTACCGCATCCACCAAAAGCTTCAACTCCACCAGTTCAAAATCCCTGCTTGCTAAATAATATCCTCCACCACTTCGATTATCCTTTTGGATGATATCGTATCCAAATTCCTGTAATCTTGCCACATCATCATAAATACTTTTACGCTCTGCAGTCACATCATACAAAGCTAACTTTTCTATCAACTCTTTTGTTGTAATAGGATGGTTTTCATCTGTATATTCTTCTAAAATCTTTACAATATACAATAATTTTAACTTCTGTCCGGAATTCTTTGCCATACAGTACACCCCCTAACCTCAAAACATGTCTAATAATTCCTCATGGAATAATCAAAATCCAGCAATGTATTATCAACATCCCAGAGTATTATAGTTATCTTCTCCCCCATAGTCCAACTCCTATTTAAACCTAAACAAATCAAAAAGGCTGATGTACCAAAAATACAACAGCCTTTTTATTATTCCTTTTCTTCTGCTTCTACAACAGCTTTCTGGTTCTTTTTCTTTCTCAAAAACGATCCCACTGCAAAACCACAAGCCGCTACCACCAATATAATTGCCATTAAAACGATATATGATAAAAACGTATTAATAAATGCTACCATGTATCTTACCAATCCTTCCAATATGTTATTATTCCGAACTCTCTTGTCCGTTTCATATTATAGCAACTAAAACCTATTTTAGTCAAGTATGTTTCCCTAATAACCAACTAAGAAATACATTACATGACTATCTTTTTCAACTAAAAAAGTTCCCAGCTTCCTTGCTTCAGAAAAACATCAGCCTGTTTTCTGGCTTTATCAATAATCTCCGATTTATATCCCATTATTTCCAAAAGCTTTATAGCATTTCTGGTGGTCGCTTTTCCCGATTGCAGCAGATAATTAAATAAAACATCTCCATCCTTAATCTCTTCTTCAAAATGATAATTATCATAAGGACCTTCCAAAAGACCGGTCAGTTCAATGTCATGGGTCGCTGCAAAGCACCGAATATTGTCACCTGTCATACTTAACAATATTTGAGTGGATGCTGCAATTCGTTCCACAGTATTGGTACCTCTAAGAACCTCATCCACAAAACATAACACTTTGCCGTTAGTATTTTGCATACTATCCAAAATACGCTTGATCGATTTGATTTCCACAATATAATAACTTTCTCCACTATCCAAATCATCCCTAAGAGACATAGAGGAATATAAATGGTAAATAGGTGCTTCGTATTTATCTGCTGTTACTGTATAAATGGTCTGTGCCAGTAAAGAGGACAACGCCATGGTCTTTAAGAACGTGGACTTACCTGAAGCATTTGACCCTGTAAGGAGCACATTTTTACCTGTACAAATAGAATTCTTGACAGGATTCTCAATCAGGGGATGATACCCTTGTTCCACATTCATCTCACCATCTCTAAATATCGGTATACACCAACCCTTGTCCAAAGATGACCTGTAAAGAGCAACGGAAATTGCAGCCTCGATAGTTCCCATAGAGGATACCATAGCATCTACTTGTTCCTTATGGGTCATCAATTCTTTCAGCATATGGTTAAAATAAATCAAATCCACATGAAATATCATTCGAAAATAATCAAAAACTACATCCAATGGGGAACCGGTTTTATAGATATTACCAAATATCCAAAAACAACCTTTCTTTGCCGGCTTTAATTCCTTTGCTGCTGCGAGAATCTCTTCCTTCTCTTTCTTACAAACGCTTGGCAGATTTTTACTAACTGCCTCACCTACTTCTATCATTCGCATAATATATGACAAACTGGTTAAATAGGGCTCATTATCACTTTTAATTTTGAAATATCCAAACATTTGATAAACGGACCATACAAGCAATCCGGCAACTCCCACTGATAAATCAAAGCAGGCTACTGCAATTAACACCGGCAGGATACAAACACTGATTATTTCTTTTTTGTTACTACGTTTTTCCAGTCTTTCCAAATAATACAGATAGTCATATAGTGAATATTTCCCTGTAGAACCCAGCTTTCTCATAAAACGCTGATACTGCACACGTTCTTCATCATTCTTTTGATAAAAATCTGCCAGCTTATGAAAATGTTCCAGTTCATCCTGCTCCATACAGGGAGTTCTCAACATATGATACAACACTTCATCCCCTGTAGAAGAAATGCTGTAATTGATTCTGCAAAACACATCATCCATCCCTAAGTCATTCCAGGTAATGTCATCAATTTGAAACCCTTTCTGATGCTTTTCAAAATATCCGGGAATACGTACAAAACGTTCAATTTTATATTCTTTCTCCGGCAATTTCCCCTTATCCTCACGAAGCTTTTGCAAGAATAAGCGTAATTCCTTTTTCTCTTCAAGCTTTCCCTGAATAAAAATAAATAATATTATTGCAACTGTAACAACACTAAAAATCAAGTATTCCATTACTATTCTCTTGCCTCAAAAATCCTTCTTGCTATCATTTCGCAGGTTTTATAAATATCACTTGGTTTTTCACCCACAAAATATTCACCATTTTTATATAATATCTTACCATTAATTATGGTCATTTTTATATTAGATTTACTTCCACTATACACAATGTTCTTATCCATATTATGAATAGGCTGCATATTGGGTTGCTGTAAATCAATCATGATAATATCTGCCAGCTTGCCTTTAGCAAGCACATCAGCCTTAGAAAGTCCCATAGCTTTAGCACCGTTTACAGTAGCCATTCTGAGGATTTCCATAGCATCCACACTGGCTGCATCCATTTCACGTAAATTACTCAATCCTGCCACAAGGAACATTTCCCTGAACATATCCAGACAATTATTGCTTGCTGCTCCATCGGTTCCCAATGCCACCGGTATTTTCTTATCCAGAAAATCCTTGATAGGTGCCACACCGCTGGCCAGCTTGGCATTGGATCCGGGATTGGTAATCACATGCAGGCGTCTTCTACGGAATACATCCATATCTTCATTGGTAAAATGTACACAATGATATGCCCCACCGCCAAAATCAAACATTCCTAAGGAATCCATAAAAACTGCCGGAGTCATACCATATTTATTCACACAATCCCTAACTTCCTTGGATGTTTCTGACATATGCATATATACCGGTGCACGATACTTATGAGCCAATCCTGACAGCTTTATCAATAGCTCTCTGCTACAGGTATACTCCGCATGACACCCTAATTTATAACTGATAAGAGACTTCTTTTGGTTCCACTTAACAAATTCCTCTTCTGTCTGTTCTATAGAAGAAGTAAAATCATTCAAACCACTAACCAATACACAGCGCATCCCCATCTCCTGACAGGCCATTGCTGTTGCTTCGGGCACCAGATACATATCAAATATGGAGGTAATACCAGAGCTTAAATACTCCAATATGGCAAGCTTTACAAATTGATAAATATCTTCCGGTGTTAATTTAGCCTCAGCCGGAAAAATCTTCTCATTAAGCCATTTATCCAATGGCATATCATCCGCAAGAGAACGCATTAAGGTCATAGCCGAATGCGTATGCGCATTCTTAAACCCCGGCATCAGAAGATTTCCCTCACAATCAATCTCCTTATCCCAATGAAGCTCTGGCAATCCCTCTCCCTTCATTTCATGAGCCAATTCCTCTTCATCAGGCACATATACTATTTTTTCATCTTTAATCCATACCTCACCTCTAAAAATATTCCTTCCTTTTTCCATTGTAAGAATATGGGCATTATACAATCTGATATTCATGTTAAACCTTTCTAGTGGAGCCCTCCAAAGCCAAAGGGCAATAATTCCTGTAATGTATATTTCTTATAATCCTCAGTAGATTTTGCTACAATAATACAAAAATCCTTCGTGCAAAATTCCTGCATTACCTGTCTGCAGATACCACAAGGATAAGCATAATCCGAAAAAGTATTCTCGGCGGCTTCATCTGCAGGAGCGCCAACTATAGCAATAGCTTCAAAATCCTTTATACCTTCACTGACTGCCTTGAAAAAGGCGGTTCTTTCTGCACAGTTGGTAGCCCCGTAAGAAGCATTTTCTATATTACACCCTGTAAAGATACGACCATCCTTAGTAAGTAATGCCGCACCTACATGGTACCCGGAATAAGGAGCATAGGACAGTTTAGTCATTTCCATAGCCTTTTGAATCAATTCTTTTTCCAATTGCTTATTCATAATAACCTCACTCATTAAACAAACTTTTTGACTGACTCAGTCACCAGTTTCTGGAAAGACGCTGCTGTTCTGTCCGCCGTTTCCTGTACCTCCTTGTGATCCAATGGAGCACTGCTCATACCGGCCGCCAGATTGGTTACACAGGAAATACCACAAATCTTAAAACCACAATGGTTGGCCGCAATTGCTTCCGGCACAGTACTCATACCTACCGCATCCGTACCAAAAACCCGTAATGCTCTGATATCCGCAGGGCTTTCATAAGATGGTCCTGTTAAATAGGTGTAAACACCCTCCTGCAGGCTGATTTTGTACTCCTTAGCCGTAGAACGGATAATCTCCTGCAAATCCTCATCATATACGTGGCTCATATCAGGGAATCGGGTTCCCAGTTCATCTACATTGGCTCCAAGCAAAGGATTAGGTGCAAATAACGCAATATGATCCCGAATCATCATTAAGTCCCCGGCCTTGAAGTTTAAATTCACACCGCCGGCCGCATTGGTTAAAAAGAGTATTTCTGCTCCTAAAAGCTTCATTAAGCGTATGGGCAATACAACATCCGAAATAGGATAGCCCTCATAATAATGCACTCTACCCTTCATACACACAACCGGTACATCACCAATATAACCAAAAATAAACTTTCCTGCATGTCCCGGTACGGTAGACACGGGAAATCCATCAATATCACTATAAGAAAGCTCTGCCTCCACCTTTATTTTTTCCGCATAATCTCCAAGTCCTGATCCCAATACAATGGCTACCTTGGGCACAAAGCTAATCTTTTCTCTCACACAGTTGTAACAATTCATCAGTTTTTTGTAAACAGTTTTCATATATATTACCACCCTTTCCTAATCATACATTTATTATACAAAACCAATTACTAAAATGCAATAAATCTCCTTCTGTCTCATTATACCTCATTCATTGCAAAGCCTGTCCAATCATTTGATACAATCTCATCTCTGACTCTTTGAGAAATATAAATGATGGATTCAAATTTGTTGCATCTAAAAATATCGTACTTACTACATTCTTCTCTATCCAACACAATTTCATGAGGCAAAAAAGTGTACAAATCAAACTTTTCATAATATGTATATTTACTTTTCTCCATATCATAGGCTTCGATAAAATTTCTAATATGCATAAATACATAATCATCATTTATGGTGCCTGTTTCCTTATCTATCAGTTTTATTGGATAATATTTTATTCCACTTACGCCGATTTCAACCAATCTATTCATAACTCTTTTATGTATAACAGGCCAGTCATCCACATTATACAAATAATCCAATCCATAATCAGCTTTGTTTGAATCAAAATAAAATATTACTTCTGGCCATTCGATAAAATCCACATCTACCAATGGGCAAGTGTGAAATCTCGTCTTTCTAAATCCTTCACATTCTATTTCATCAATATTGGTTTCATATACAGTAATTACATTTTCCTTTTTACGTATAATTCTTTCATATAGTTTCGCATCAAAACTTAATTTATAGAATTTCTTGGGTCGCGTGTGTTGTGATTGTAGCTGTTGACTTGTTCTCAAAACACCTATTTCGTCTGATTTATATAAAACTGTAATATTACCATCTACAAATCCAACTGCCACAGCCTTATACCATTTTAACCGTTCTGCCAGCTTCCCGTTTTCAAGATACTGTCTAATATAGCCTGTAAAAATCTCTTCTACTTCTTCCCAACTCCCCTTATATCTGATAGTAAAAGGATCATCTCTGGTAGTAAACACTTCATCACAAGCCCAATCCTCATCCTCTTCGTCAAAACTTCCGGCACCAACCAACTCAATCGACCATACATTTCCCACATCCTCATATAGATTAAAGTTAATGGCTTCCACTTTTTCCGGCAAATCCACACTTAATATTGTATTCAACCAATTTTGAAAACTATTATATCTGCTATCCATTTTGCCCCCTCTTATGATTTTAAACATCATAATGATACGGATTCCAACATTATCTGATTCCTATCTGTGCTCCACCAGCTTCAAATACTTATTCCCATCAATCTCAAATATTTGCTTCCTGTCATCATACTCATAAGCCAGCTGGAAGTACTTTTTCGCCTCATTTACATTGCCCAGCTCGCAGTAGCACTTACCCAACATATAAAGCACGAAAGGATTCTCATCTCCCTCCACAGCCTGAAACGCAGCCTGAAAATAAGAAAGTGCTGTCTCAAAATCATTCTCTGTTGCATAAGTATCACCAATAGCCGTATATAACCAAGTAGCATTATAATCTGCAGACTTAGGCTCCGGCACCAGTTCCAACGCCTCCAGATACTTTTCTCTTGCCTTCTGTATTTCATCATCCTCCAAAAGCTCATTGCCTTCTTCAATTAGTTCAATGATTTCAGCCTCTGCATCATCCTCACTGGAATCATCCAGCCAAAGTGCAGGATTCATGAACACCATAACCAGCTCACAAATCTCTCCATCAGCATCCAGTCCCCAGTAGTCACAATAGAAGCCATCTCCAATACCGGACGCAAACATAGGTATCTGCGAACCATCCAGTGGATTTGTCCACAGCAACAAGTCTCCACCTTCACGCTGCACATCAGGATTATCCTCATAGCTCTTTGCGAAAAGCTCCGCAAAATAATCATCATAGATATTTCCATCCTCATGCTCACCATACCAGCCCGCCAGGAATTTCCAATAACTCTGCGCCGCCTGCACATCACAGAAGCAAGCCATGCCACACTCTACCGGAATCCCTGAAAGTCCTGCTTCCTTACCATCCTTTTCACACTTTGCCAACTCATAGCTTACAGCCTGTGTGTTACGTATCTTTAAGCGTGCACCTACGATTCGAAGCCCTGCAATACTTTCCTCCATAACAGCCACCTGTACAGAATAAGTACCGGGCGCAATTGCTTTAAATTTAGGCATCACATCCTCAGGATTCTGCAAATAGCACAGCGGGTCTGCAGTAATAATCTTGCCTGATTTAAAGTCACACTCACCCATTACAAACTGGGTCAAATCTCCATCCTCATCAAAAATATCCTGCACGAAATCCACGTCCAGCTCCGCCTCGCTAATGAACTTTATATTTGCCCGAAAGGCCTCCTGTATATCCAACATATGTAAATTCTCCTCTCTTAAATTCTCTACTTCGTAACATTGTGTCCTTGTTTCAAAGTTCCTTTTACCATTAATATTTAGTTCTTCCTCAACATTTTTGATAGTATTCAATCTGCCCCTTATCACTTAACACCAGCAGACCATCCTCGTAGAAGCCTATCCACTTGGGACCGGCTGCTCCTTTTTTCTTCTTTGCCACCTCTTCACCGGTAAATCTATCCAAACCGTAAATATAGCCCTTTTCTGTAGCAAACCACAGTATATCACCTTCAATAGTCGCAGCTGTAGATACCTTAGAATCTGCCAGCAATCGGAACCTGTCCACCAGTTGATTATCCTCGGTTATCTCCAAACAATACATCTCTCCTGCATCATTACCTATGTAAACCAGATTGTCTATCATAGTAAATTCATTATAGATAGGCTCATCTGTAGTAAACGAAGATACCACCTCTCCGGATTTCTTATCCAACAACAATATCTTACCAAAGGATCCCACAAATGCCACCAGTAAAAAGTCTTTGCCATAAGTGGTCATAGCTCTGGGATACAGCTTCTTCCCATAGCTCCACACAAGCTCTTCAGTGCTCATATTCTTACAATAAACCGCACCGTCACTATAGCCATGATACAAAAGCTCCCCTTCTACAATTAGCGGACTGCCACCACGCTTCAATTCATCACTTGCCTCCCGGACGATACTTCCATTTTTCTTGTCCAAGCAATAAACCCTGTCATTACACATGTAAATATGCTTCTCATCAACAGTGATATCCCAGCCAGCATTTCCCTTTCCTACCTTCGTTTCCCAGATAAGCTTTCCGGTCTGTTCCTCCAAACAATATACCTTTCCGGACATGGATGTAAAATATCTCCTGCCATTCTCACAAACTCCAATACTTCTTATCACATGTCTCTCAGTGAACAGCACCTCCGGAGTTTTCCCCTTCAAGTCAAATCGAATCAGCTGACTCTCAAAAAATCCCTCTTTATTATACTCCAAAAAGTAAGTCAGCATATCCTCCTTAATTTCTCCGGTAACAGACATCAATGTACCACGCAGTCCTTCATGCTTGTAATTCCACAGTTTCTTCAGGTTTATCAGCTTCCCTGTTTTTTTTGCTGCAGGCATCGCCTTAGGTTCCAGCTCCCGCCGAACCTCCTCAATCCACTTATCCACCATATGTGAAGGAAGAAGTCCACTTCCCATAGGCTTATCTATATAAATAGCCTCCTTTGTATCTTCCAACACATCATATATGATTTTCACAGCCTCCGGACGATTTTCTCCATACTCCTTACACAGCTCCTTCAGCTGACTGATTTCCTCAAAGGCTATGTCAAAAAAATCTGTATCCCCAATCCCTAAATGACCTCTGCCTCTCACTTTCCCTGCACAAATCGTGAAAAATTCAAAGGATGTCTCCACACGCTCCGAGCAGCAATATATGTAAAGCTTGTCCACTGCACTCATCTTCTCGCCTATCACCTGCTTACACAAATCTATCAGCCTCTCCTCGAAGTCTGCTCTTTTTTCTACAAATTCCCTGTTTGTCATTTTACTCTTACTCCCATCTATTGTAACTTTTTAATCATTTTTCTTATTCAAAACCATTCATTATCCACCAATCCGCAAACTAATGTATATTTTGCTAAGTACTTTCCCGGCTCACCATAAGTATTTCTATCATTGAGTCAATATCCAGCAGACTTAAATAACATGGTAACATAGGAACATCGATTGGTTGATACTTTTCATAAAATTCTATCACCTTATAACCATCACTACTTACTACTTCCTTTCTCATATCCTTTTCCACCAGCATCTCCACACCGCTTGCACCATAATAAATCATCAATGCAGTAGCAAGCTTACAATGCTTATTCTTTAAAGCAATACTAGGAATTTCAAATCTATCATCCCAATTATAATTACACATGTAAGCATACAAAGTCTCTTCATTATCAATTGACATAACCTGTTTCTCGACCTATTCACATTCATATTTTAAATATGTTATCAACTCCTTGTTCATTTTATCCTCTCAAAATTGTTCTGATTTTTTATACTATTTAGAATGAAATTTTCTAAAAACATCCTCTTCAATAAAACGATATAGTATAAACTCGTCAAACAACCATTGCTCTAATACTTCAATGATTTCTTGTTTACTCCGTGATGAAAACTCCAACAAGGGGGATTGCCAATTATCGTTTAGCAAAGCCACCAAACGAAAATTCCCTGTAGGCTCACTGTCCGGATACCAGCCTAAGTCAATGGCAAGTGTTTGTTCCTCTATTTGCTTGTTACGTTTCCTTTTCTGCTTTGTATGCATATATAGGATATCTTCTGTAAATGCCCCCAACCATCGTTCGTCATCCACATCCAGCTCCTCTGGCTCAATATTTTCCAGCTTATTAATTACTATAGTCCACCCTGGTGGAATCCTTAATGGTTGTAAATCTTCCCAACTTTTCTTACTCATTTCTATGCCTCCCCAAATCCAAATTGCTTCAATACCGCTTTCAAAGCCTCCTTATGCTTAGGATTACGAATATCACAACGCATATAGTACAAATCCCTATTCCAATATGGTGAGTTATCACCGGCTTCTATACAATCCTTTAGGATATTTGCATCTATATGAATCTGCCACCCCATACCATTATTCCGAAAGTCTCCCGGAATAAGCTTATTATTTTCCAGTGGCAATTCCCTATAAATATCACCTCATTGAAACATAATTTTATTTCTATCAATGTAGGAAATACTTTGTCCATACATAATAGGATAGTCTGGTATATTAGGCAGCGGACCTTGTCCAATAATCTGATACTCTCCATAATATAATGCATTATCCATCAGATATTGGGAGGGGATTGTAGGTAAATCCGCCAACTCGTTAGGCATTAGATTCCCATCCTCGGTTAAAACATGAAAAACCTCTATAATAACAGGTCTTCCCATTAAAATATTCCAATCCTTAATCCCCTTTTATCCTAGAAGCTTCTACTTCCAAACCATTTTACCAATGCACTTAACTAAAGTATAACACAACTCCCTGTCATTTTCATCACCCTTTCATTAAAAACAGAAAAAAGAAGCCTGCATTTGCAGAACTTCTTTTCTTTATTAATAGTTTCTTTCCTGACTTTCACCCTTCCGATCTAATTAACGATTCAGAGGCATTATGCGCAAAACTGCTGCTTCGTTTTAGATAATAATACACACCATACCACCATTACTATCATTCACAACCTTCTGCATGGTATCCTGTAGCTTCACCTGACACTCCTCGCCGATAGATGCTGTCTTAGCAGCAATTCCGTCATTTACCAGCTGTTCCACGGTTTTTCCAAAAATATTGGTTTCCCAAATACCATTTTCTGCCTGTGCACTTTCTCCAATATATTTAATCAAATCCTCTGCCTGTTGCTGGGTACCTACAATAGGTGCAATCTCTGTTTCAATATTTGCCTTAATCATATGCACGGAGGGGCTGATTGCTTTAATCTTCACACCGTATTTATTTCCATGGCGTATAACCTCAGGCTGATTCAGTTCGATTTCATCCCGATTGGGCTTCACAATGCCATAACCACGGTATCTTACATCCTGCATGGCCTCCAACACCTTAGCATACTCATTTTTCATGGAGGCATATTCCTTCAATTTGCTTAGTAGCTGGTACTCATCCATTACCTTTTCACCTAGCATACCGGAAAGCATATCATAGTAATAAGCATCATCCATATCCATCCTAATTTTGACACAACCATCTGCCAGATTCATCTGGTCCATTTTTACCTTATCCACAAATTCGCTATCCATCCGGAACGGATTTTCCATACAATCCCTTAAGGTACTATAGGTATTCATCTTTGCCTTCAGTTGTCCAAGCAATTCCTGTTTCATGGAATGATTATCAGCAAGCATTTCCACCCATTTCGGCATATAGAATTCCATAACCGATACAGGAAATTCATACAACACATTCTGTAATATATGATGGATATCTTCCTTTTTCAGCTGGGCACAATTCACCGGAAGTACATTAACTTCATACTTTTTCTTTAATTCTTCTGCAAGCTTAATGGTTTCGTCCGAATAGGGTTTCTGACTATTTAATAATACCAGAAAAGGTTTATGTAATCTTTTTAGTGTTGCAATGGTTTTTTCCTCTGCAACCACATAATTGCCTCGTGGAATCTCACCAAAGCTCCCGTCCGTAAATACCACCAGTCCGATGGTAGAATGATCATTCATTACCTTATCCGTACCAATCTCTGCCGCTTGCGTAAAAGGAATAGCCTCCTCAAACCAGGGAGTTTTCACCATCCGCTCCACATCCTCTTCCATATGTCCACTGGCACCTTCTACCATATAACCTACACAATCAATCAGACGCAACTTTACATCAATACCATCTTCCACTTTAATTTCAGCTGCTTCCTTGGGAATAAACTTGGGTTCCGTAGTTGTGATGGTTTTCCCACCTGCACTTTGAGGAAGCTCATCCATAGCCCTCTGTCTGGCATGTGCATCCTCCATATAGGGAAGTACACAAACATCCATAAATCGCTTGATAAACGTAGACTTGCCGGTTCTCACCGGACCCACTACGCCCATATAAATCTCCCCACCACATCTTTCCTGTATATCGTGATAGAGATCATATGTATTACTATTATTATTCTCCATAAAAAGACCTCCTGCATTACCTATTCCAAGTATATGCAAGAGGTTTTTTTATCATTCCTAGTTAAATACTACTTTTTTGAAGCTCTTCTTACCACGCTTAATTACCTTACCATCGCCGGCGAAATCATCCTTGGTGTAAACAGTCTTAATATCAGTCACCTTTTCACCATCCACTGTAACACCACCTTGTTCTACAGCACGTCTTGCCTCAGAACGGGAAGCACATAAACCTGCAGATGCTACCACACCGATAATATCGATAGTTCCGTCACGGAAATCTTCTTCCTTTAATTCGTAGGTAGGCATATTATCTGCATTACCTGCACTGAAGAGTGCTTTAGAAGCTTCCTTTGCCTTAGTTGCTTCTTCTTCACCATGAACCAGCTTAGTAAGTTCAAATGCTAAGATTTCCTTTGCTTCGTTTAACTGGCTACCTTCCCAAGCATCCATCTTTTCAATCTCTTCCAAAGGAAGGAAGGTCAGCATACGGATACACTTAAGCACATCCGCATCTGCTACATTTCTCCAGTACTGGAAGAACTCAAAAGGAGTAGTCTTGTTAGGATCAAGCCATACGGCACCCTTCTGGGTCTTACCCATCTTCTTACCTTCAGAGTTGAGAAGCAAGGTAATGGTCATGGCGTAAGCATCCTTGCCTAATTTACGGCGAATCAGTTCTGTACCACCTAACATATTGGACCACTGGTCATCACCACCAAACTGCATATTACAACCGTAATCCTGGAACAGCTTGTAGAAGTCGTAAGACTGCATGATCATGTAGTTAAACTCAAGGAAGCTTAAGCCTTTCTCCATACGCTGCTTGTAGCATTCTGCAGTAAGCATACGGTTTACTGAGAAATGTGCACCAACTTCACGAAGTACTTCTACGTAGTTTAAATCTAACAACCAGTCAGCATTGTTTACCAAAAGTGCTTTACCTTCAGAGAAATCAATAAATTTACTCATCTGCTCTTTAAAGCATGCTACATTGTGGTCTATCGTTTCTCTGGTCATCATGGAACGCATATCAGTACGACCGGAAGGGTCACCAATCATTGCAGTACCACCACCAATTAAAGCGATGGGCTTATTGCCTGCCATCTGCAGTCTCTTCATCAGGCAAAGTGCCATGAAATGTCCTACATGCAAACTGTCTGCGGTAGGGTCAAAGCCAATATAGAAGGTTGCCTTACCATTGTTAATCATTTCTTTGATTTCTTCTTCGTCAGTCAACTGTGCAAGAAGTCCTCTTGCTTTTAACTCATCAAAAATTGTCATGTCTTTTTCTCCTTTTTACGTAAAATACTCGTAGCATGGCTACTCGTTGATGCGACATTCGCCAAATGCTTCTGCTAACGCAGACGCATTACCCATGAATCAAATTATTATGCTTGTGTGCAAGCACCCGCATAAAATTTGTTCATGGTTTACGCGCATGCAAGCACGCGCTTGGCTCATTGTTAACGCAAAAAAAGCTCGCCCCTTTCAAAAGGACGAGCTATAACTCGTGTTACCACCTCTAGTTCCCATGTTGCTCACGCTTCATGGCTTAGTAAGTATCAAACAATACTCCGGCAAATATCGGTGCCTACCGGCAATTTCTACTTGGCGTCTGCCACACCGTTCAAAATCACTGCTCCGAGATGTACTTCCCACTATCTGTTTCTGCGCCTCTCACCAGCCGGCAACTCTCTGTGGAAACCTTGATAAAGGTACTCTTCTCTTCAACGCGTCTTAATATTTTGTTGCAACTTATCTGCATTATACATATTGATTATTTATTTGTCAACTATAAATTTCCTGCATTTTCTTATAAAACATCTCTTCTGACATATTAGCGCTCTTGGCCGCCTCCTCCAACTTCAACACTCCATCAATTACCGGACTACACAGGATAACCAATATACTTTATGCTTTTCCCTATCAACACATCCATCTTCCCGCAGACTAGTCTCATAATTCTTTATTGATTTATTTATATTTATTATCCCACTCTATATCCATTAATAAAGCTGATAAAATATCATTACTTCTATTCACTTCTATGGGATTATGTATCTCTTTTGTTGTTACAAAATATTCTTTTATAGAATTTGTATCCAATGCACACATCAAATAACCACAATCCTCTCCATACCCAAAAATAAAATACCCTAATTCTTCCACTCCGGTTTCCTTGGTCATTCTCATAGCATCCTCTATAGAATATATCTCCAAATATGGAACAACAATCTTTCGATATTCACTATATAGTTCATGTAATTTCTTAGGAACTGTTCTTAACATGTTATTATCATATGTACTTATTTCAACCTGTACCTCATCTCCATAGCATTTTACAGATTTTTCCACATAACTTTCTACAGTAACACCAATATCAAAATCAGTCATTTCATTACTTAATGTAATTCTTCCATTATCTAAATTATAGATTTTCTTATCAGCACCTAAGACGCTTTTTCCTTCTCGAATAAAAAGCGAAGAAAAACCACTTCTTACTGCCTCAAATTCAAACCTGTCAATAACCACCCCATCACTTGCTCTAAAACTAATAATGGCTTCCGGGGCAATACCATAAATAGTATCCTTCACCTCATCATAACTTAGTTTTAAAAAGTGCAATATTCCTGATGGAAAATTCTCCCATAACAAAGAACCCTTATAATCGTATGCATATAATCCACTACCAACCAAAGAAATAACTACATTTGTTTTGGTAGCTATTGATATAAGACAAGCTTTATGTATCTGAATGTTAATATCTCCCAGTTTCACTGTTTTTCCATTCAATATGATATCTTCCCCATAAACATTCTCAAATATCTTATTTCCACATATAAATTTTATTGTTTCACCTGTTTCAACCGAAATATAGTAAATACTCCCATAATCTGTACATACTATAATAGATGAATTATCTTTTGAAAATGCAAGTCTCTGTATCTTTGTATAATCTTTATTGGTCCATACCTTCTTACCCGTTGAAATATCATATAGTATCATACCCTTTCGCTTGTTAAAGGTACATCCAACCAAATATTTTCCGTCACCGGAAATTGCACAACGAGTGCCACCAATACCATAAGGAACCTTTTTAATAGTATTTATTATCGAAAAGCCTTCTGTATTATACACAGTAATATCTGTTATATCCTTGTCTGTATCTATATTATTCAATGCAGCTAAGTACTTACTGTTGTTTGATGGAAATACTTCTCTATATACCATATAACAATCCCTCACTTTATTATATTTTGTAAATACTAATACTCGTTAATAGTGCAATTACTTATTCACCATTAACTTCACCATAGCCTGATTTAGTCCATCTACAGTCAGCTTATACATTGGGAACAATTCCTTAATGGCCGTTTCTGCCTCTCTCCAAGGTGCTCGTCCGGGAGCCATTTTAGGATTTAACCAAACCACTTTTTTATACTTGCGCTTGACCAACTGAAGCCAATCCCAGCCGGACAGGCCACCGTTAGGTCCACGATAATTGCCGGTGGTGGAATACAGCTCTTCCGGCGCCATGGCAGCATCTCCTACGATGATGACCTTGTAGTCGCTGTCGATATTACGGAACACCCACTCCGTATCCACCCAGTCACCGTTTTCGCACTCCGGTGTTTTGTACAGCTTACTGTAGATACAGTTGTGGAAATAATAAGTCTTTACATCCTTATAATGGTTGGATTTATGCACGGCCTGGAACAAATCATTCAGGAGATTACTAAAGGGAATCATGGTGCCACCGGAATCCATGAGAAGTAACAGCTTCACAGCATTCTTACGTGGCTTCTTCATCACAATCTGCAGACATCCCCCATTGTTACAGGTTTTGTCCACGGTACCGTCGATATCCAACTCACTTTCCGGGATATCTAATCTGGAAGAAAACTGACGTAGCTTACGAAAAGCCATCTGGAACTGACGGTTATCCAACACTCTGTCGTCTCTGAAATCCCTATATTTACGTGCCCCTACCACCGCAAAGGCAGACTGGTAGCCGGTCTTTCCGCCTACACGGACACCGCCCACATTACCGCCCATATTACCAAAAGAAGTCTTACCCATGGTACCAATCCAGAAACTACCACCATTGTGTTCACTATCCTGGTCCTTCAGACGCTGGCGGAATTTCTCCTCTACGTCCTCTTTGTCCACCATGATTTCTTCCACCTGGTTTAAGTGGGAACGAGCTTCCTCATGGGCCATTTCCATCATCTCAGACTTATCCAGCCATCGAAGCATTTCTGCTCCTACTTCCGTCTCTCTCTGGGCTGCCTTAAAGGTTTCTTCAAAAGCCATATCAAATTTATCAAAATCGGTTTCGCTCTTCACCAAAATCATACGTGCCACATAGTAAAACTGTGTCAACGAACTACCACACAGGTCCTTATCTAAAGCCTCCTGCAGGGTCAGCCATTCTCCCAAGGTTACTCTAAGCCCCTTAGCTCGAAGAGCATGAAAAAACTTAATGAACATATACACCCCTTGCATAACGCAAGTCATACTTGCGTTACTGCCTTAATAGAAAGTGAAAAATTTTTGATTTTTCACAATTATAATTGTCCCTTCGAATTTCTTACGATTTCCAAATCTTCATCCTTCTTAACTACCACTCCGATAAAAGGCAGTGCAGACTTAATCGTATTAGTCGGAATACCACCTATCTGCAGAGCATTGACCCAGTCAATCAATTCAGATGTGCTGGGTTTCTTACGAATATCTCGAATGGCACGGATATTGTAAAACACTTCCATGGCATTCTTTAAAAGATGCTCTTCCACATCCGGGAAATGTACCTTTACGATTTCTTCCATTAGTTCCTCATTGGGGAAATCAATATAGTGGAAAATACATCTTCGAAGGAATGCATCGGGTAACTCCTTTTCTGCGTTAGAGGTAATAATCACAATAGGTCTGTGCTTCGCTCTTATAGTTTCCTTGGTTTCGTTAATATAAAATTCCATCTGGTCCAGCTCCCACAAAAGGTCATTGGGGAATTCTAAATCCGCCTTGTCAATTTCATCAATCAAAAGTACTACCTGCTCCTCGCTGGCAAAGGCCTCTCCCAGCTTACCCAGCTTAATATAGCGTGCAATATCGTCCACGCCTTCTTCCCCAAATTGACCATCATAGAGTCTCTGAATGGTATCATATACATACAAGCCTTCCTGCGCCTTGGTGGTAGACTTAATATTCCAGATTAACAATCTTTTGCCCAAAGCTTTTGCTACCGCTTCTGCCAGCATGGTTTTACCGGTACCCGGCTCTCCCTTAATCAAAAGAGGCTTTTTAAGTGCAATGGCTATATTCACACTGGCCATCAATTCCTCACTTGCTACATATTCTTTCGTTCCCTTAAAGTCGCTCATATTTCCTCACCTTCCGTTGATTTAACTGCATCAACTTTTATATCATTTTTTATCGAACATATTAATAATATAATCAAAAGAAAAATTCCATTTACAATTAATATTTTACCATGCCATATTAGCTGGAATCCCCACCAACTATATTCACTGCCATGATGCAAAAGATTAATGATAAGCCATTCCGTTGATAAATAACAAATTAGTGCATCTAAAATACTGACCGGTATAAATATCCATATTCTCTCACGCAAAAATTTTATCTTTTCAATTCCAAGGATACCTATAATCGGCAGTGCGAAGCCTGCTAAAAATACACCAAGTAATTCAAATAATAGAAGCGTTGCCCCCGTTACTGCAACCCCTAGTACAGCTGTTCCGTATGATAATAAGGTCATTAAAACTATATATTTCAGTACTTTCATCACATTATTACCATTACTTTTCATGTTCTTTAATCTCTCCCAATAATTCCCTTGAAATTTACCTCTTTACATGTTACGATATTTCCTAGCGAAAAGCAAGTTTTTCAAGTAATTTACATAGGGGGATTTTCTATGATTCAATCATATTTCAAAAAAGAACCTACCCTTTCTTTTGAGGTATTCCCTCCCAAGAAGGATGGTGAGTTAGAACAAGCATTCAGTATCTTAGATGAATTAGCTACCTTAAAGCCTGATTTTATCAGTGTTACCTATGGAGCCGGCGGAAGCAAGTCTAAAAAAACCGTGGAATTGGCTTCCTACATACAGAACACTTTAAAGATTCAGGCTTTAGCACATCTTACCTGTGTAGGCAATACTGCAGCTCAGGTAGAATCCGTAATCAACGAGTTAAAAGAACATAATGTAGACCATGTACTGGCACTTCGCGGTGACCGTCCCAAGGATATGACCGACGAACAGTTTAATAGTCGTGAATTTTTACATGCCAGTGATATGATTCATTACTTAAAAGATCGTACCGATTTCCATATTGCCG
Organism: Lachnospiraceae bacterium; assembly: GCA_017521605.1. Lineage (GTDB taxonomy): Bacteria > Bacillota > Clostridia > Lachnospirales > Lachnospiraceae > Acetatifactor. Next base: position 53,777 of record JAFXCD010000020.1, read on the forward strand.
GTGCCTGCTATCCTGAAAAGCATTTTGAATCCTTCAGCATGGAATCTGATTTAAATCACTTAAAATTAAAGCAAGATGCAGGAGCAGAATTTTTCATAACCCAGCTATTCTTTGATAATGATTATTTCTATAATTTCAGGGAAAAAGCTGCAAAAAAGGGCATTAACATTCCTATTTGTACCGGTATCATGCCTATTACCACCGCCAAGCAGATTGGAACCACAGTTTCTCTGTCCGGCTCCAGTGTGCCCAAGGCAATGGCTGATATGATTGCCAAGTATTCCGAATCCCCCGAGGATTTGTATAAGGCCGGAATTGATTATGCAATCCGTCAGATTCTGGACTTAAAGGAAAACAATGTGGACGGTATTCATATTTACACTATGAATAAACCGGCTATTGCTGCTGAGATTGTAGCTGCTATCAGGTAGTTCGGGCTTTTCAGAATTGATTGCAATACTAAAGGGCGAATAACTTATGGTCACATAGTTATTCACCCTTTTCAGTTACTTAGTATAATACTCTTTCCACTTTAATTTGCCGCATTGATTTTTTCTTTGTATGTATCTCTTACTCCATCCAAAATTTCGCTAACATCAACTCCATCAGGGTTGAATTCCCACAAGAAACCTTTACCCATATCTAATCCCGGCACCATACTATGATATGTTATCATACCATTCTTCATCATAGATGGTATTGTTTCACTTATAGCTCTTGCATCAAAATTACCATCTGAATATCCTGTAATATCTGCATATCCTTCATATCCGGGAATATCAGCGGTATAAACATCCCACGCAAAAGCAATTTTCCATGCTTTATCTTCATCATAACATGCCGGAATCACAAGTGCATTGTTAGTCCAACAGTTTGTATAGCTTGATGCTTGTGGTCCCTTAGGGAACTGTACAAAACCAATTTCATCATCCATATTTTCATAAGGCATATTCTTTTGAGCCATGTATGCTTCATCCGGGCTAAATGCAACCTCTCCGTTTAAAAATGCTTGTTTATAATAATCCCACTGAGCATCAGAAGGTCTATCTATTGCATAATTATCCAACACATCTGAAAACCATTCAAGTGCCTCTATGGTTGCCGGGTCCTCAAATTTATATGTATAATTTCCCGATGCATCAAGGCCAACAAATTCCGAATTATTAGAATATACTGCCTGCTGAACAGGGATTCCGTAGTTAGCATCAAAACCATAAACATCAATAGTACCATCGTTATCAATATCACGTTGTACTTTTTCCATCATATCCGTCCATGCATCCCAGGTCCATGTACCGTTTGCCTGCATATCATAGATACTATCAGGGTCAATTCCTGCTTCTTTTAACAATCTCTTATTAAAGAACATTCCACAACGAGGCTCCGAGTAACCGGCTGCCACTGCATTAATCCTACCATCCTTAGAATACTGCTGATATAATTTATTCATCTGGAATTTAGACTCAGTGAAATCTAAAATATCTAATGTACTTAAATCATACATATATTCGTTTTTGATAGCCACCTGAGTCATCGGGTCATCACGCAATGTGAAAATATAATTACTCTCATCCCCACCTGCAACTACATAATCCACAAAATCCTGTGGTGCAGATGCCCAATCAGAAATAGCAATCTCGTTGATGGTAAAATTATAGGTATCCTGTGCCCATTCAAGATATTCCTTCTTTGCCATCTCATAAGCATTATTAGGATCAAAGGATAAACCTGAAGACCACCAGTTACGGATAACAATTTCCATGCCACCTAAATCATATACGTTACCATTTTCATCCTTAAGTACTTCATACTTTTCAGCTGGTTTCTCAACCACCGGAGGTGCTACAACAGGTGGTTTCTTAGCCTCTTCAATCTGTTTCTTTTCTTCCTGATATACCTTAGAAGCTTCCTTACGTTCTTCCTTTACACCAAATTCCTGATAATGATTAATAATAGCTGTAAAATCATCACCAAAAGCTTCTTCTATATCTGTATAGCTTTCCACATAAGCGATAGGATCAAAGTCCGTACCATTATCTCTCTTTTCCTTGATACCATACTCAATATAGTGCTGTACATATGCATCCCAGTTATCTCCAAAAGTATTATCCAAATCTTGATAGTTATCACGATATTTTACAATATCAATAACCGGATTCATTACACGACCTTCTTTTAAGCCATACTGCAAAAAGTGGCGGTATAACAGGGTCTCATTATAGCCAAATTCATTATACAAATCAGGATACTGATCTGCATAATATTTGGCATTAAATACATCCTTTAATCCAGCCGCCTCTGCACTCAACCCACTGCTAAGTGTAATACCACAAATTAAACTTAGTGCCAATAGTTTTTTCATTATTTTGCCTCCACCCTTATATAATATGTATATTTATACACTTAACATAAAGTGTAGCACATTTTTACAAAAACGTCAATTTTTGTCAGTTTTTTATAACATAAAAGAACCATCTGATGATTGTAAATCAGATGGTTCCTTTATTGATGTATTCTTTACTCATTTATCCTAATATTCCTCTTAGAGTCAACCACTTCCAAGCGACCATTCTTACTACCGATATCCAAAATATCTTTAGCCAGTATGGTCATATTTAAATTTGCATCATGTATACTTACATTGCCGCTACCATTCATATCACCGATACCAACTACCGAATTTCCTTCACAATAGAATATGGTGTTAGAATTTTTCACAATACAATCCAACGAACCATAATCCGAACCAAGACAAATAATATTTTTACCACGAATATCACATTCAATAGTCCCTCCGGAAGCCATAATACTTCCTTCACCATTACTTAAGACTCCAATACCACAAAGATTATTACCGGACTCTGTAATGTTCAGGCTGTAATTATGCAATTCCACTCGGGTATTTCCCTTCAATGCACCTATTCCAACTGCATTAGCACAGGACATCTTCAACTCCAAGTCAGCATTTTTAATTTCGATATTGCTATTTCCGTCAAAGCTTCCAACGCCTATACTGTTTCCTCCCGCGCATTCTATACGAACACCACTTCGGATAATGGAAATCTTAGAATCTACTGCATTCTTACCTCCACCGATACCAACACAGTTTTCACCATTTGTATCGATAATCAGCTGTGGTAAATATTCAATGGTGATATTTCCATATGTACTTTCCTTATCTCCACCTATTGCATATGAATTCAACATTTCACAATGTATATGCAGGCTTCCCTTTCCTGTCAAATTTAATTCTGACCCTTGCGGTACGCGAATCCCTCTATTAATAATATCATTTACACCTTCCATCTGAAGCGTAATTTTACTTCCCAGGCCAATATCAATTAATGGCACTTCTTTTTCAGTAGTAATACTCACGTTCCTCAATATAATATTTGTTTGTACTCCATCCTTCACTGCAATACTACAACTAATTGGGGTTCCCTTAATACCTTCTATCACCACATTTTTCTTATCGATTAAGATAGAATTATAATGCTGAGTAGCAAGCTGTGACAGATTTACCGTTTCATTCTCACCGGGAGAATACACTTTTACGATAAATTCTGACCTCATAATATTCAGTGCTACTATTTCATCCCTAGATTTTTTATCAATCTCTTTCAAAAGCACAGCATCTGGTCTTGCAACATAAAAGCCTTGTATATAATCCGTTCCCAATCCTATCATAGTCTTAAGCTCTTCATAGTTTTCCACACCTTCTGCCAGTGCAGAGTACCCATTTTCATGAATAAACTCTATAATGCCTGCTACAAGCTTCTGAATCTTCGGTTTCTCCTGAATATCCTGTACTAAAGCCCTATCAATCTTTACATAATCCGGACTATAGCGTATCAGATTAGACAGATTTGAGAAACCGGTTCCATAATCATCTATTGCCAAGGAAATATGATGCTTCTTCAATCGATTTCTAAATCTGGCCAAATGTTCATCATTCATTTCCGTTTGTTCTGTCATCTCAACCACCAGCTTATCCATCAACTGACCATATTTTCCAACCAACGCCTCCCAATCCAAGGTATTAAGCATATATGCCGGAATAGAATTAATAAACAGTTTTTTGTCTTCAAACAAAGTGTAATTCTGCGATAAATATTCCATCATATTGTTCATGGTAGCCATTTCAATATCATATAACTTCCCCAGATTGGTTGCCACTTCTATGACTTCTATGGGTTTCATATTAATCACCGGTGCAGTACGCATTAGTGCTTCATATCCAAATACCTTTCCTTCCTGAGCATCCACAATGGGCTGAAAATGGTAATGGAACAGATTTTTTTCAATTAACAGATTAAACACTTCCTGATGTTTCCATAATACTGTATGTGAGCTGTTTGAAATACTTAAATCCTTTTGCAAGCGATTCAATAACAATTCACTATTTGCCAGCTTTAAAAGGCCTTCAAATCTATCATCCCAGCCAGGTTCTCTGGTTATATATCCATAATCCAATTCTATGTAGTAAGGTTTGCCGGATCTGGTATTGTACTTATCAAGCTCTCTCTGAAGCATTTTATGGTCTGTTTTCAATATGTCCGAAATATTATCAGGAGATTCCGTTTCTGTATACGATGCCATCACAACAAATCGTTCATCTGAAATATGCCCAATATAAGCCTTATCCCCCAAAATCTGTTTCAATATATCCGCTACAGTTATAAGCATATCGTCAACTGCCTCAACCCCATAGTTCTCTAAAACATGGATATACTTGGTGATTTCATAAACCGACACCGATAAATACTTTTGCGAGTTTTCATTTATATAGGTTCCTTTAAACCATTCAAATACTGCTCGTAATGTTGGTAGCTTTGTCACAGCATTACTATCGTATATATTGTCCCCCTTCTCCACACACAATTCAAACTTTTCTCTCCCTTTTTCCATACACTTTCGCATCCTAAACATTAATTGTATTTACAGTTTCATATATTTATTACACCATCTTTATCATAATATGTCAAGAAATCCTTATATGGCAATTTCACCAAAAAAATCCCGGCATGTTAGCCATGCCAGGATTTTTATTACTTCTATTCCTCTTCCCATGGGGCGTCAGAAACTTCAATTTTTTTGTCACGAAGCATTAAATCCTTCACTGCTTCTGCTGCAGGTTTTCCTTCAAAGAGTACCAAATTTACCTGCTCAATAATGGGAAGCTGTACATTATACTTCTTAGCCAGCTGCATTGCTGCTTTTGCAGAATATACACCTTCTACCACCATCTTTACTTCTGACATAGCTTCTTCCATGGATTTGCCCTGTCCGATTAAAATACCGGCTCTACGATTTCTGGAATGCATACTGGCACAAGTTACAATCAAATCACCGATTCCGGTAAGTCCGGAGAAGGTTTCATAACGACCACCCATGGCCATACCCAGGCGTCCGATTTCTGTAATACCTCTGGTAATCAGTGCTGCTTTTGTGTTATCTCCGTATCCCAAACCATCCGCAATACCTGCTGCTAGCGCAACCACATTCTTTAAGGAACCGCCCAGTTCAATGCCCAGTACATCAGGACTGATATACACACGGAACACTTCATTCATAAACAGACTTCTGATATATTCAGCAGTAGATTTCTTCTTAGCACCTACTACAATGGTAGTAGGCACACCTCTTCCCACTTCTTCTGCATGAGAAGGTCCGGATAATACTGCTACTGTTGCTTGGGGAATCTCCTGCTCAATAATCTCTGTCAGAGTCATAACAGTATCTTCTTCAATCCCCTTTGCCACATTAACAATAATCTGACCGGGTGCCACAAATTCCTTAAAACGCTTTGCAGTCTCTCTGGTATAGGAGCTTGCCACTGCCATAACCAGCATATCCTTATCCTTCACTGCCTCTGCTTCATCAGTAGTAAAAATCATATCTTCTGCCAGCTTCACTCCGGGAAGCATCTTATGCTCATGCTCTGTAGAAAGCATTTCGATTTCTTTCTCCAACGCGGACCATATGGTAATTTCATGACCATTCTTATGTAACAATACTGACAATGCAATACCCCAGCTACCACCACCTAAAACAGCTACCTTTGCCATGATATTTCCTCCTATTATACCTTATTTTTTTTGGTTAAATAAGTCTTCCTTTCTTCACCATGAATGAGTCTTACAATATTTTGTCTATGCTTCCAGTATGCCATAACTGCCAGTAAAAATGCAATAATATACATTTCTATCAACAACTTCTGTTCCATACCAAAAAGCCCCATCTGTCCACTGATAATAATCTGAATTACAAACCCCAGATATACCAGCAGAGAACCCAAAGATACATAATGTGTAATAAAAAATGCACCAAAAAACAACACTACACCTACCGGAATAAAGGATGGATGAAATGACAAAATCAGACCGGCTGTTGCTGCAATTCCTTTACCACCCTTAAAGCCCATATAGAAAGGAAAATTGTGTCCAAGTATGGCTCCTGCAGCCGTATAAATGCAAAGCAGATAAATCATATCTGCATGACTATCACCATAAATCAGGCGGCATACGCACACTGCCAATATACACTTTAAACAATCACCCAAAAGTACAATCAATCCAGCCTTGGTGCCTAATACACGTAACGCATTGGTAGTTCCTGAATTACCGCTGCCATGCTCACGAATATCAATACCATGTGCTTTTCCATAAAAAAATGCTGTCTGGAATAAGCCAAAGACATATCCCATAATCAAACAAACTAAACGACTCATTACTGATCTTTTTCCTTTCGTTCACGTATAATAAAGTGAAGCGGGGTACCCTTGAAGCCAAAAGTATCTCGAATCTGATTTTCAATATAACGGGTATATGAAAAATGCATCAATTCCTTGTCATTTACAAAAATAACAAATGTAGGAGGCTTTACTGCCACCTGTGTAATATAATACAGACGAAGTCTCTTGCCCTTATCGGAAGGAGGCTGCTGCATAGCCACCGCTTCTGCCATAATTTCATTCAATACACCGGTTGCCACTCGCATAGCATGATTTTCACTTACCATATCAATGGTTTCATATAACTTAGGCAAACGCTGGCCTGTCTTTGCGGAAATAAACAGCATTTCTGCATAAGGCATATAGGATAAGGTATTTCGTACCTTCTCCGTAAAGCGATAAATGGTCTTGTCGTCCTTTTCAATAGCATCCCATTTGTTTACGGCAATAATCACCGCTTTACCTCTGTCATGAGCAATTCCTGCAATTTTAGCATCCTGCTCAGTAACACCTTCGGAAGCATCAATTACCATAACCACCACATCTGCACGCTCTACCGCACTAACTGTACGAACAATCATGAAATGCTCCAGCTCTTCTTTAATCTTATTCTTTCTGCGAAGTCCCGCTGTATCAATAAACACATATTCCTTACCATTATAAGTAATCTCTGTATCCACTGCATCACGAGTAGTTCCGGCTATATCCGAAACAATCAAACGGTTTTCACCCAGCAATTTGTTGATAATAGAGGATTTACCTACATTAGGCTTTCCCACGATAGCCACACGGATACGGTCATCTTCCTCTTCTTCCTCTTCCGTCTCCGGAAAATACTCACTTACCACATCCAGCATATCACCGATACCAAGACGGTTTGCTGCGGAGATGGGATGAGGGTCACCAATACCCAGATTATAGAATTCATAAACATCAGCCATATATTTTTCAAAGCTGTCCACTTTGTTTACCACCAAAACCACAGGCTTATGGCAACGACGCAGCATATCTGCCACCTTTGCATCTGCATCCTGAAGTCCCTGCTTTACATCTACCAGGAAAATAATCACATCTGCAGTTTCCATGGCAATCTCTGCCTGCTCACGCATCTGGGAAAGGATAATATCCTTGCTGTCCGGTTCAATACCACCGGTATCAATCAGGGTAAAGGATTTATCCAACCAGGTAATATCCGCATAAATACGGTCTCTGGTAATACCCGGTGTATCTTTTACAATAGATATATTTTCACCTGCCAACACATTAAACAGGGTGGACTTTCCTACATTGGGACGTCCCACCACTGCTACGATGGGCTTGGATTTTCTCTTGCTCATTTCTTCCTCCTTGTAACTCTACGAGGTCAGTTACTTACTCTTTTCCTAACACTGCATTAATAAAGTCATATCCGCTTGATTTTACAATATTAACGGGGACTTGTAAAGACTTTTCCAAGTCTGACCTGGTAAAATCATCCAAAAATACTTCTTCACCACTACGCAGCACATTCTGAGGAAGCAGGAGTCTGGTACCCAGTGCTTTCCCCTTTAATTGCTTTTCAATATCCTGTCCGGTAAGAAGTCCTGAAACCGTAATATACTCCCCAAAAAATTCATTTACAATGGGATACACATGAATTTTCAACTCAGGAAAGCTTTCCTCCATAGTATTGGCCATTCTTTGAATATATGGATATGCCAAAAGGCCTGTTGCCATGGAAATTTCTTCCACAAAATTTTCATCCGGAAGTTTCTGTTCTTCTGCCAGTTTATTCATACCGTCCTTGAATTCTTCCATTAATAAACGGGTCATGCCCACACCATTTTCCAGCTGCAGATAGCCATCGTATCGCTCTTCTTCAGGCATTTCCCTTTCTGCCAAAATATACCACTCATCACTGGCATGGATAAAATGGGTTCCATGCTCTGCATAAAGTTTTTTCTGCCAGCCTTCAATCATATCAATCACCTTACAGGCATCCTCTTTCGTAAAAGTCTCTAAAGGATACAATCCTTCACGATACTTGGACAAGCCTACAGGCACCACGGATACACTTTCCAGATTGGGCAAATATTTGGTCAGCTCACGAATACTGAATTCCAGTTCTTCGCCGTCATTCACACCCTTACAAAGCACTATCTGACCATTCATGGTGATTCCCGCCTCATACAAGGTATCCACTTTTCTCAAAGCCTCTCCTGCAAAACGGTTATTCAGCATTTTACAACGAAGTTCCGGATTCATGGTCTGGAAGGAAATATTAATGGGTGATAAATGATACCTGATAATCCTTTCAATATCATGGTCAGACATATTGGTTAAGGTTACATAATTGCCTTGCAAGAAGGACAATCTGGAATCATCATCCTTAAAATACAAGGTTTCACGCATACCCTTAGGCATCTGGTCAATAAAGCAAAAGATACACTTATTATGGCAATGACGATATTCATCCATGAGACCATTTTCGAACTCTATTCCTAAATCTTCATCAAAATCCTTGTCCACTTCTAAAAGCCATTGTTCACCATCCGGCTTTTGAATAAGGACCTCAATATAGGTATCCTGCACCAGAAACTGATAGTCAAAAATATCCTCAATCTCTGTATTATCTATGGACAGTAGGATGTCTCCTGCTTCAATTTCTAATTCCTCCGCAATACTTCCGGGAAGGACGCGGCTAATAATGTGTTGTTTTTTCATAATGTAAAAGTTCCTTTTTATAATTGTTCAGGCAGACTCGCAAGGGCGCACTTACGTGCTCACTCGTGCTACCGCACTGCCTTGCTCGTTAAACATGTAGGTAAAATTAAATGTCGCTTCGCGCCGCTTAATTTTCTACCACATGTTTATCATACAAGAAAAATCTTGACGTGTCACTACCAGAATGTTATAAATTAATTATTGTTGTATGAATTATTTATTAAATTATGTACCAACGAATAAAAAATACACTTGGAGGTTCTCATGGCGAACTTAAAAGAACTGGAAAACACGATGCCTGTGGCACCCTTAAAGATTATCCCTTTATCTTCCATGGCTGAAATGGGCAAACGTATTAATGATTATATGGTAATTTACCGTGATTATATTAATAATGACCCTGTTAAAAATGACCCTGCTTTTCATGGATATCTGGAGGACAGTTATCTGGTAGATGTTGAATGCCCCCGTTTTGGTACTGGCGAAGGAAAAGCAATTTTCCACGAATCCATCCGTGGAAAGGACTTGTTCATCCTTGTAGACGTGACCAATCACAGTATCACCTACAGAGCCAACAATTATATTAACCACATGTCTCCCGACGACCATTATCAGGATTTAAAGCGTGTGATTGCAGCCTGTCACGGCAAAGCAAGACGTATCAATGTCATTATGCCTTTCTTATATGAAGGCAGACAGCATAAACGTTCCGGTCGCGAATCCCTTGACTGCGCATATGCTTTGACTGAACTGAAAAATATGGGTGTCAGCAATATTATCACCTTTGATGCTCATGACCCTCGTGTACAGAATGCTACTCCATTAAGCGGTTTTGACAATATTACTACTCCTTATCAATTTATCAAGGCTTTATTAAACTCTGAGGATGATTTGATTGTGGACAAGGACCACCTAATTGTTATCAGTCCCGATGAAGGTGCCTTGGACCGTGCAATTTATTTCGCTACTGTTTTAGGTGTGGATACCGGTATGTTCTACAAACGTCGTGATTACTCTGTGATTATAAATGGCAAGAACCCCATTGTTGCTCATGAATTTTTAGGAGACAATATAGAAGGCAAAGACATCATCATCATGGACGATATGATTTCCTCCGGCGGCAGTATGCTGGATACTGCCAAGCAGTTAAAAGAAATGAAAGCCCGTCGTGTATATATTTGTTGTACCTTCGGTCTTTTCACAGAAGGATTTGATGCTTTCGATGCCGCCTATGAAAGAGGTCATTTTGACAAGGTTATCACCACCAACCTGACCTATCTTCCACCGGAAATCTACAAAAAGCCTTATTTCATCGAAGCCGACATGAGTAAGCTTATTACCTCTATCATCGACTTTATGAATCATGATGTATCACTGGCTTGCGTAAATGATGTAACGGAAAAAATACATCATTTTGTGAACGAATACAATAGTCGTTCGAAATCTATCTAACAACACAAAGCACCCGGTTTATTCCGGGTGCTTTTTAGTACTATAACACTACTTTACACATATCCATTATTGCTTCAATTGTTTCATAATCTCTCTTAGCACGTGCTTGATATCTTTCTTCCACAGAATCAATATTGATAAGACTTAAAACTTTTCTACAGAGCATAACTACTTCTTTTTTCATACCTAAATCATATGCCCAAAAAATCATACCACTTCTTTCAGACAATATCTTTCTGCCCATAATCGTCTCTGCTATACAGAGTGCTGTTTTTGTATCCTCAATATTTATCTTATCAATCAATCCCATCAAAAGGCATAGTGTGTTTCTATCATTAAAACATTCACACAACTCACAAATGCTATTAAACAAATCGACATCACCACTTTTTTCGAATTGCTTTACCTGGCCGTCAATCATTTCCTTCTTCCATTTTCTTTCCGTCATTGAGGAAATATTTAATTTCCGGTATAAATCATAATTAAGTTTGTCCTCTCTCGCCATCACAAACAAAGAACATTTGTTATTCATATAAACTCTTTTTGCTTCTTCTAAGGTCATTTTAGCTTTAAACATAGCGTTTCCTCCTATTCATTCCCCTAAGCCTGCGTATAAAATTATCTAATGCATCCTCTTCATTATCATATTTAATTACTCACCATATGATTATTTCTATCTATATATTTCTCAGATGCATTCAAACATCTTTCGTACCATCCGTGCAAAGGATAAAACCCTACACCATACACCATAAACCCACCTTCTCTAATTGAATATAAGAATCCTCGTTCTATTAATTGAATTAAAGGTTCATATATTTGTAAGTATTGTTCTAACTCCTTATCTCCTTCTGCATAATCTACAAGTTGTAAATAGCAATTTAAATTATATGCCGGTATAGAATAACCCACTAATGCATTTTGGACCTCCACACTACAATAATCAATATATTTTTTATCCGAACAATATCCCATTCCAAAAGCAACATTGATTAATAGTGGCTTTAGCCTCTTTCGGTTTAGATTTTGTTTATCTATAAATTTTGCTATTCTCTTCAAGTATTCGTAACCCAGATACATTTCATCTTTTCCTGTTACTTTTCCTACTCTCTTCCAGTCTATTTTGTTAATTCTATTTATGGCTTCTTCTAATTTCATAAGACTCCTTTCCATTAACCAAGACTCTAATACTTAATAGTCATTAGAATCAAACCCTCGTTTTCTTATTTGTTATTAATGGAGATGTAGGATCATTTTCAAAAAATCTCAATAGCTCTTCTATCTCATCGGCTTTCAGCGGATACTCTTTCACATATACTTCACATGCTACCCTTATACATTCCATAAACATCTTAAAATCAATTTTTTGTTCTTCATTCTCATCTAAGTAAAGCATTACTCCATCATCATCATATGGAAATCTATTCTTAAACTCTTCACATACCATTATTATACCTCTGTCTAAAATAAACACTAATTACACACCATATGATTTTTTCTATCTATAGTTCAAACCAATAAAACATATCAACTCACCCCTAAAGGTGTCCAACTCTCTTCAAGTAATGCATCTATATCATATGCGTGTTCTTTACATACAAAACAGTTATCATCAATGTTTATGCCTCTCGAAATCAAACCATCCGTATTAATTTTTTCATCGATAACGACATAATTCTCATAATCTGTTATATTCAAATATGCCATTTCACCATCATTATCATAAAAAAACATATATTCAATTCCAGACGAATCAATATCATAATTAAAACTCAACAACATTTTGATACTTTGTTCATTAACTTTAATTGTATACATTAATAACTCCGAATTAGAAATTTCCGTTACCTCAACTACATTTTTAATCTTATCATTGCTATGTGTAACTATGATTTCTATTTTTGTTCCTCTTTCCTTAAGATAATCAAGAAAAACTTTCCAATTGTGTGAAGTATATCTTCCTGTTTTGTCATAACAGCCAATATATAAAACTTGTTTCATTTTTCCTCCTAGTCACAAAAAGGTTGCCCTTTCGGACAACCTTTTCCACTTCTACTTATGCTGATTTTTCTGTTGTCTGCCAACTGTCCGCCCTTCAATATGCGGATTAAATGTGGAGTTTTTCTGTTGCTCCCCAACCTGCCAGCCTACGAACTGGCTTAATTGTCAGATTTTTAAGGTGTCAGCACACCCCGATAGACGCATCTATCTTTGTACTATTATTATATTAATTTACAAATTTAATGTCAAGAGTACTGAATATTTTATGGAAATTTTATACTAAAAAAATCACGGCATTTTATTTACCATTTGGGGCATTCACATAGATATCTAATCCTGTTCCAGCATTTCTAACTTTATGATTACGCTTCACATATACATCATCGATTCCACTGTTACACTTAAGTTTTGACTCAAGTTGCTATATCTCCAAAATCCACATACGGATAGTCCTTATTAATTTCTTCCACCAGCTTAGCATTCAGATTAATCCAACTAACACATTTATCCAAAATAATGGCATCACCGGTTATTACATTTTCCAGCTTTTCCAAAACCGAATCTACGTTATTAATCACTTCCACTTCTACTTCAAAGGTAAACTGACTTAACAACTCTATGATCCGTTGCTTCAGCCTTCCCGAATTAGATACCGGTGCATCCAGATAAAATACAGCTTTACTGATTTTACTTTTCTCTAAAGCATTTCCAATCAGCATAATCGCCTTATCCGTCTTATCAATCAATCGATAAGTCCCCCTAAGCGCAGCCAAATCCCGAATGGTTCCATCCATGCACTTAAGTAATAAAGAATCTGATAAAGCCACTTCTAAGGTAATGATGGTATTAAATCCATCAATGTTCACTACACATCCCTGTGGAATGTTTTTCACTTCCTTGCTTGCTCGTAGCTTTATATTTTCATCAGTTGAGATAGCTCTTACCAATGCTAATCGTTGTCTCTCTGATAACAAATAATGATTCCCCACAAAGGTGGAAGCACCTTTTATGTGATATCCATGATTTATCAAATATAGCAAGTCCTGCCCTGCCTTACGCAGTATCTCGATGGACTCAGCACTAAATTCTTTTTCATCCTCCGGAACATATCCTCTTTTTACGATTGTACTCATGCGCATCACCCTATGCTTATTTATTATAATACAAAATTAATAATTCAACCTCTTTGATATCTTGATTAAAGTTTTTAGTTCCTCATCAGAAAAACCGCACTCATTCAAATTCAAGGCCTTTGCTTTAGAAATAGTGGTTTCCAGACTTTTTTTGAATTGCTCTGGTATTGTTTTACCACATCTTGCATACCTGGTAGCAATTGTAATGTTCAGAATGATTTCTTCAATCTCTTCCAAACCAGAATTGTAATAAAAACTCTGCTCTACTGCAATATCGTATTCACTTCCTTGATCAATCCAACCATAAAATATCTCTAAGGCTTGACACTTCTTTTGATAAAAATTAATTTTTTTCACTATTTTAATATCCTTATTTCGTCTAAACTCTCTTTTATTTCATCACCAAAAACGCCGCTAGATTCCCTCTCTTCCCGCCACTGGCTCTGTGAGAGAATAAATACTCCGGGTTACAATTGGTACAGATATCTGTCACTTCTATATTTTCAAGCAGTACGCCTGCACTTCTGAGCACGATTATATTAGCCAACCATAAATCCAGTTGATATTTACCCGCTTCCTTACCCGGTACTAATAATTTACCTGTAGGATGGATTCCGGTTTCAAATGTTTCACTGCAATATCCTGCAATCTTTTCTTCTTCCCAGAATCCTTGCCTAAACTGCACGGCCACTTCTTCGCTGATTTCATAGCAGTCCTGGCAAATAGAAGGCCCAATAGCCGCAATGATATTGGCCGGTTCACAACCAAATTCCTGTTCCATACATTCCACCATCCGAGTCCCTATACCGGCTACAGTTCCACGCCATCCGGAGTGCGCCACACCTATAACCTGTTTCACCGGATCCACAAAATAAATTGGCACACAGTCTGCCGTAAAGCAGGACAACACCAGACCTTTCTCTGCTGTAATCAGTCCGTCAATATCCGTATAGTCTCTGGTACAAGTCACGCCTTTCCCCGCATCCTCTTTTGTAACCACGCGGATATTGGTGGTATGGGTCTGATCCGTTGCCACAAAAGCACCTTTTTCTACGCCTAATATCTCTCCCATACGAGCATAATTTTCCAGTACCGCTTCGGGGTCATCCCCTCTGGTGAAACTGAAATTCAAGGTGGCACAATCGCCCTTGCTGACACCACCCAGCCTGGTAGTAAACATATGCTCTATTCCTTCTATAGCAGACAGCTTGGGAAATGTTAAAAACTCAACCCTATCTCCACAAGTTAAACTCTTGCATTTCTGCACCAATGTTTCTTTTCTATTTTTTACACGTATTACCGGATACATCCCTATCTCCTCATCATCCAATATGTTCAAAGGCATTCTGGTACCAGCGTATCTCAGTACCCTCTATGGCCACCACATCATAGCGGATGGGCATATTTAAGGACACTTTATGTAAACACCTATAAAAAGATGCCACCTGACAAATCTGCCTTTGCTTATAAAAATTCACTGCAGCCTCCGGACTTCCACTCCGATTGCTGCTTCGATATTTCACCTCAAAAAACACCAAATAACCGCCATGATAACCGATAATATCAATCTCCCCATGACGGTTTCTGAAGTTCCTCTCTACAATCCGAACACCCTTCTCCGACAAATATACGTAAGCCCGCGATTCTGCAGCCATACCTGTTCTTCGTTTATTCAAATCGTACTCCTTTACTTATTAATCTTTCCCCGTAGCTTATCCATGGCATCCACAAACACCAGAATCTCCGCTACCACCTCGTATAGCTCCGGCGGTATCATATCACCGATTTCCAATCGTGACAAAGTATCTGCCAGCTTATCGTCCCTATGAATGGGCACATCATGCTCTTTTGCCTTTTCTATAATCTTCTCTGCAAGCTGCCCTCTACCACTGGCAATAACTTTAGGTGCATCTTCCTCCGGGTCATAGCTCAAGGCAATGGCCTGCTTGTTTTTTTCTTTTTGTAATCTGGTATCCATTCCCTCGCATCCCTCCTAACACCGTACATCAAAGGAATAATTCACCAATGTGGGAATATTGGAATTCTCCTGCAATAGCTCCTTAAATGTACTGTTTCCTGTACCATCCTGCTCTCCCTTAACCGTTAGGTGATAGGACATACGATATCCTCTTTTCGCAAGACGCTCCGTCAGCATATCCATATGCTCATATAGGAAATCCAGCATTTCCTCATCTGCTATATAAAAGTTGGTACTTACATTGCTTTCCTTCATGCGCACATATACATCCACCGGCCCCAAATGCTCCATATCCAGATGTAGTAGAGCTGTTACTTCCCCATCATTACCCGCCAGATGCTTTTTGTTGGAATACACATACAATTCTCCATGGGCATTGCTTTCCGCCAGCTTTAAGGGGAGCTGGATATAGGCATACATTTGATTCATCTGGTTTAAAAACTGTACATTCTGATTCAGATTCTGGACAGTCTTGCCTAAGGCACTTTGCTCCTGGCCTACCTGCTGTAAAGCATCTGAGACCACCTGTAACTGTTTATTCAGCTTCTGGTAAAGCTCCTGCACACCATCCTTGTCTGATTCCGCAGGACTTAACAACAATTGTTTTTGAAACCATTCCTTAATCCCTGCCTGAAAATCTTCTCTTTGCAGAAGTTTCACAAGATTTTCTTTCTGGCCACCACTGGCTTCCCACTGTGTCAAAAGTTCTTTTAACAATTGCTCACCGGTCATATTGCGGATATCCTTTAAGGCTTCTGAATTAACAGCTTCCGGCTGGTTCCCCCGTAGCTGCACATTTTCCGTAAGTTTCTGATTAACCACAGTACTCTCCTGCATCACACCTTCATTCGCTTGTAGATTAACTGCCACATCCTCAGTCAAAACCGTTTTGGCGGCTATTTCAGGCACATTTGATGCAGCAGACTGTATTTCACTGTTTTGACCCAAAACAGCCCTTAATAAGGCTTCTGCGTTCTTTCCCTGCCCATTCTGAACGATATCCTGTAATAAATCTATAAATTCCTGACTCATTTGCTCCACACCACCCACCAATTGATGGGTCATAGCCTTGTAGGAATGTATCTGATTCAGGTTCTCCGGTGTTACCGGCAACTCCAACTTATACAAATCAATAATATCCATAATCTCCGCATCCTGATTGGATACTACATGATGATACATTTCCTGCAGGGTATTTTTATCTATGGAAATTCCCTCCTGCATCATTCGTGCTGTCAGCTCCATAGTGGTTTCATTCACAGGAAGGGATGCTGTTTCCAATGCCTTCAGTGCATTTTGCTCCATGCCCATATTCTCAAACAAAGGACTTAATGAAAGTACAGAACCATTATTCTTCACCTGAAAAAGCAGACTGCGTCCCACATTTAGCATCATACTTTGCTCAAGACGGGCCTGCAAAGGTACATTTTCCCCATTCATATTCACCAACAGCTTAATGGTATCTCCCAGCTTTTCCACCACTTCACCCTGTAGAATCTGTCCCGGAGCCAGTGCACGAATCTGTGCCGCAATCTGGTTGGGAAGCTGCTGCAATGTGGTAGTCCCGCCGTTCTTTACGGATGCACTGCTTTGGTTGATGTAGTTGTTCAGCATTTCATTCAGACGCATCCGTATTCCTCCGTTAGTAAATAGTCCTGTATAAGCCAGCTTGCTAGTCCACTTTTCATAAATTTGTATGGCTCTGAATAGTTACAAAGTTCTTTATAAAGCTTTTTCTATGTATGGGTGTAGGTCCTAGTTTCTTCAATGCTTCGATATGCGACGTACTACCATATCCTTTGTTTCCTGCAAAATCATATCCCGGGAACACTTTATCATATTCTACCATCAGTCTGTCCCTGGTTACCTTGGCTATAATACTGGCCGCACCGATGGATATACTCTTAGCATCCCCTTTAATAATGGGTACCTGCAGGATCCCTTTGTCCACTCCCGGAATGGTTACTGCATCATTGAGAAGTACCTGCGGAACCACTCCCAAATCTGCGATTGCCAGTTTCATGGCTTCATAAGTCGCCTGCAAAATATTGATTTCATCAATCCGCTCCGGCGAAGCATAGCCGATACCACAGGCAACGGCCTTCTCCATGATAATCTCATAGAGCTCTTCTCTCTTTTTTTCGGTTAATTTCTTTGAATCATTAATATACAAAATATCACAATCCTTGGGTAAAATCACGGCCCCTGCCACGACCGGACCTGCCAGGGGACCTCTGCCCACCTCATCAATGCCGCAGATCAATTCATATTCACTATATTTACGTTCAAATTCCTGTAGCTTATAAATTCGCTCTTTTTCCTTTTCCAAGTCTTGCAACTGCTTAATAGCTGCATTTACCAGTCTCTTCACACCGGCACGTTCGTCTTTTGTATAACACTCAATAAATTCAGGCAGCTCATCTACTGACGCTGCCTGATACTGTTCTTTTATTTCGCTGATACTTGTACCTATCACAAATCCCATATCCTTTGTCTCCTTTTATTGATGAGTAATCATTTCAATATCTTGAAAAGGCCAAATGCGCACCCATGCACGACCTATAATCTGCTCCCGCTTAATATTACCCACTTCCGGCAAACGACTGTCTGAGCTGTTGTTGCGGTTATCTCCCATAACAAAATACTCGTCCTCACCCAAGGTAATGGGCTCTGCAGCTATACCACGATGTTCCTCTTGAATAACTTCCCTGCCATAAGACTCCTGCAATACCTCTCCGTTAATATATATCCTCCCCTCTTCATCAATTTGTACTGTTTCTCCCGGAAGACCAATGATTCGCTTGATATAGTAGGTACTTTCCTTATAAACAAAAGGGAAAACAATAATATCAAAACGCTCAGGATCTCTGAACCGATAGGATATTTTATCCACAATCAGATTATCCCCATCATTTAATGTAGGCTGCATACTATTACCATTCACTTCCGTGCGCTGCCCCACATAAGCAATAATCAAATAGGTAATAGCCAATACCACCAATAAATATACACCTGTGCTAAGTATTTCTTTTAAAACCTTGTTCATGTTCTTTCATTCCTCATATTTACGTATTTATGGCCTCTCCATGGTAACTCTTCCCAGTTTACCACTTCTGAAATCATCCACCAGCAGATTGGAAGCCTTTAATAGATCCAGCTCCTCACCCTTGGCATAGCATTTTCGGCTTTCTGCAATTCCCCTTAAAACATCAATAGACTGTCCCAACTGCTCCAGTCCATAACGTTCCTTCAAAGCTTGTGGATAAAGTGCAGTTAACTCCTGAATCAAATCACAGGCCAGCTCCTCCATAATAATGATTTCATCATTCATGGAACCGATAAAAGCCAAGTGTTTACCCACTTCCTGGTCTTCAAATTTGGGCCATAAAATACCGGGCGTATCCAAAAGCTCAAGACCTTTATTCAGCTTAATCCACTGCTTTCCCTTGGTGACACCGGGTTTATTCCCTGTTTTGGCACATGCCTTTCCCGCAAAGGAATTAATAAAAGTGGACTTTCCCACATTGGGAATCCCCACTACCATGGCACGTACAGGACGATTTACAATCCCACGCTTTCTGTCTCTTTCAATCTTCTCTTTGCAGGCCTCCTGTACCAGTCCCTGAATGGATTTCACACCAGCACCGGATTTGGAATTAATCTCCAATACATGAGCACCCTTTTCCTGAAAATAAGCAGTCCATTGTTTATTAAAATGAGGATCTGCCAAGTCCGACTTATTCAGCAAAACTATACGCGATTTATTCCCTGCCAGTTCATCAATATCCGGATTACGGCTGCTTAAAGGGATTCTGGCATCCACCAGCTCAATCACCAAATCAATTAATTTAATATTCTCCTGCATCATACGCTTCGCCTTTGTCATATGACCGGGATACCATTGATAATTCATCTTAAACCTCCATAGTATATGCAAGAAAAATTACACATACTGTATTATTTATTTTATAAAACCAATTTTCTCTGTTTCACTTTTCCCATGAAACCACGCTTTCCCCACAATATCCTTCAGCTTCACCGGACCAATA
Organism: Lachnospiraceae bacterium; assembly: GCA_017521605.1. Classification (GTDB taxonomy): domain Bacteria; phylum Bacillota; class Clostridia; order Lachnospirales; family Lachnospiraceae; genus Acetatifactor. The sequence continues at coordinate 73,826 of JAFXCD010000020.1, forward strand.
TTGGCCGAACGACTGTCCTCGCTATTATTTACATTGTCACCCATACAGAAAAACTCGCCATTCTCCAAAGTCAACTCCACTTCAGCAATTCCACCATCCAAAACCTTTTCTGTCACATAGGGGCTCTTTTTGCCATTCACATAACACACACCATCTTCAATCAAAATGGTATCACCTGAGCCGGCAATCACTCTTTTTACATAATAATGAGAATTCTGATTCCCTTTGGGTAAGAATACCACTACATCTCCAGGCTCCGGATTCGTCAGTGTATAAGCAAAACGATTCATATATATGGTCTGTCCATTGGAAAGAGTGGGTTCCATGGACACACCTATAACATTGGTGGACAACCCAAAGGTATAAGTAAGGATTCCTGCCAGAAAAACTGCAAAAATTGCAATGTAAACATAAGAAAACACTTCCTTAATCGCAGACATATTCAATTTATTCTTTCGTTGATAAAAGGTTAATCCCTTATATTTTCGTTTACGTCGTGCCATGTTACTTCCTCTGCTTCACTAACAAATACTCACACGTGTCTATTTTAACACACTTTTTGAAATTAGAAAAGGACAACTACCAAAAAGTAATTGTCCTCTCGTCGTAAAATTATTTTACTAATTCTTTTACCTTTGCCTTCTTACCTACGCGGTCTCTTAAGTAGTTCAATTTAGCACGTCTTACTTTACCTTTTCTAACTACTTCAATCTTCTCTACGTTAGGAGAATGTAAAGGCCAGGTCTTCTCAACACCTACACCGTTAGAACTCTTTCTAACAGTAAAGGTTTCTCTGTTGCTTCCACCCTGTCTCTTTAATACAACGCCTTCAAAAACCTGAATTCTTTCACGGTTTCCTTCCTTGATCTTACCGTAAACCTTAACGGTATCACCAACTGCAAATTCAGCGATGTCTGATTTTAACTGTTCTGCTTCGATTTCCTTGATAATATTGCTCATTTTAAGCCTCCTTAATAAACTGGATGTTCTTAATACACTTTGTAACAGAGGACCATCTCATTTTCACAACATTCAGAGTTTAACATATTCAAGCCAATAATGCAAGTACTTTTTTATGGTTTTACACAAAATCATTCAGTGTATAGAATCCTTTCTTTTTTCTAATACTATTTATACAATAAATACAAGATATGGAGGTTTATATGGATTCTGACAAAAAAGAACGTGGTGCGGAATTGGCCTATGCAGCTTTGGACGAAGTACCGCAGCCCAAATCCGATGCAAAAGAAATTACCGGGTTATTAAAAACCGGTGGTAAAATCACAGGATATCAGTTGTCTGATGGTGCTACTGTTTCCAAAGAGGAAGGCGTAGCAATGGCCAAAGCCGGTGAAATTCGTGGCGTAGGTGTAGCACACAGAAAAGATACAGAATATCTAAAATCTCTGCCAGATGCTGATGAAAGTAACAATTTAGGCAGTCTGCCAACCGTACGTGGGTGAGGAACTTCCTCACCCCTTTTACTTTTCCAGATAATTTCTTATTTTTCTAAACTGATCATTCAACATATCTATATCTACTGCGCCCATTTCATCAAAAGCTGTCGCCTCTACGGTATAGGTTCCATCATAACCAATCTCACCAATATATTCAAAAAACCTTGCAAAATCAATATGTCCCTTTCCGATAGGCAGGGTGCGTAAATTGGTCCAGTCCATATGCCCTCCGCCATAATCATTTACATGATAATGCCGGATATGCCCCTCTTTCCATAACCAGGCATATTCAGGCTCATACAGTTTTTTCAGCTGACTGTGAAAAGCTGCCATCTTGGTATCAAATACAAAATGAATATCAGGATACTTTTTAACCAACTCACACATATGAGTCAAGGGATCCTTCTGATTGCAAACCACATTCTCCACCAACAAATCCACTTCATACTTTTCTGCAATATTTCGCAGTACCGGATAAGCCTTTACATTATTGAAAAATTGCTGGTCTGACGGTCTGCCATCCCACAAATGCATTACCAGCTTGAGCGCACCAATATCTTTTGCCAGCATGCAATTTAGCTCAAAATGTCTGTAGGCCTCTGCAAAATTCTCCTCGCCACCGATACTGATTTTCTCACCAATGCCTTTTTGGGCATGAACCACCGGAATATGCAGTCCCAATCCTTTGATATACTCTGTCAATTCTTCGATTTTCTCATACCAGGTACTGTACATCATAAACTCAAACCCGTCACAATGTAGCTGGCTTGCATATTTTCCCAATAATCTATAATCTCTTCCATTGGGCCGCCCAATCATGGTACCCGTGGAACATAAAATCTCTGCCATAAACTCATCTCCTTTATAAGAAATTGTGCGAAAACAGTAGTGTACACTTGGGAGAATTGTAAAGCAATTCTCGTAATAGGACGCCGCCGGTGTCCTATTCTTATACCGCTATATATGCTCCGGCTTGTACCTTCCACATCTGAGCATACTTACCATCCTGGCTAAGGAGCTCTTCATGAGTACCCTGCTCTACGATTTGTCCGTTTTCCAGCATAATAATGCGATCTGCAATACGTGTGGTAGACAATCTGTGAGAGATAAATATAACCGTTTTATCCTTTGTTGCAGAAAGCATGGCGTGATTCAGCTGGTATTCTGCAATAGGGTCTAAAGCACTGGAAGGTTCGTCCAGTATCATCAGACCTGCCTCCTTATAAAATACTCGGGCAATGGCCAGCTTCTGGCTTTCTCCGCCGGATAAATTTATACCATCCTGGGAGAATTCAGTGGTAAGTTCTGTATCAAGCCCTGCCTTCATGCCCTGCACTCTCTTCATCAGTCCGCTATCCGTAAGTGCCTGTGTAATACGACCTTCATCACAATCTGTATCCACGTTCAGCAGCACGTTTTCCTTTACATTTCCTGCAAAAATCTTGAAATCCTGAAATACTGTACCGATGGTGTCGCGATATTTTGCCACATCATATTTACGAATATCCTTGCCGTCTGTCAAAATCGCACCACTGTCCACATCATATAAACGCATGAGTAGCTTTACAAGGGTAGTCTTACCGGCTCCGTTATAGCCTACAAGGGCTATCTTTTCGCCCGGCTTAATATGTAAATTAATATCCTTCAATAAATCTTCCGTCTTATTACCATATGCAAAGGATACATTTTGAAGCTCCATTTCCTTTGCTTCTTTGGTTGGAACCAGACCTTCCAGTGATACAATTTCCGGTTTATAAGCCAGAAACTTCCTGATTTTGTTTACATACAAGCTTGTTTCACAGGCAAAAGGATATACATCTGTAAAAATTCGTAAACCATTTTTCATTCTTCCGAAAGAAGCATACAGGATGGCCACCGTACTAAAGGACAATGTACCTCGAACCGACGCCATATAAACCAGATAAGAGATATACAGCACATCACTGAACATGGCATTACTTACGTATCTGCTCATAAATCCCAGAAAGAATTTGCGCTTGGTATACTTCTTCTCCACTGCATACACTTCATCATTTGCTTCTTCGAAATTGCGAAGCAGAATATTTGACACATCCGGATTCAGTCGAATTTCCTTGGCATAATCACTTAAATAATAAATACGCTTGGTATAATCCCTCTTTCTGGTGAATGGATTCCCCTCCACTCGTACCAGATAATTTAATTTGTTGTACATCTGGTTAAATGCAAATGCCATAGCAAAAGAAACCACTGCAAAAAGAATGGATACCTTATCCTTCATAAAAAAGTAAATACCTGTGGATACAAACACGGTAATACCTGACAGAGTATTCTGTATAAACTGAATACCACGGTCAATCTGTCTATCCACCTCGGAAATGGCAAGTACCTGCTCATTATAAAACTCCGGATTGTCGTAACAAGCCAGGTCCATATCCTTGGCCTTATCATACAGCATCATTTTAATTTTTTCACGAATCTTGGGTCTTTCCTTTTCCCCCAGATAATCTCCTACAAATACAGTAAAAACCATACCTAGGGTAATAGCTCCCGCCAGTATCAAAATCACGGTTGCTACCCTTTTGAAAGGATAATTAAACTCTGCCGCTTCCAGAACATAACCGATACCAACGGTATGTTCGAAGAAGATGGACAGCTGCCCTCTTATAGCTTCCAACGCCATAAAAATAACATATACCGGCGATGCTGTAAACATTAATTTCAAGAGAAATAGGTTGTTACTGAAGACTTCCTTTACGGATTGCTTTGTCTTCTCTTTTTCATTCTTCTTTGTCACAGTATCACCTCCTCTTCGTTTTCGATGGCAAGATAATTCATAGCCTGCTTCTTATACATCTGTGCATAGCTGCCATCTGCCGCAAGAAGCTCTGCATGGGTGCCTTCCTCAATTAACCGGCCCTTTTCCAACATAAATACCTTGTCACAGTTTTTCACAGAAGATAATCTATGGGAAATAAACAGCATGGTATGGTCGCTTCCTTCATTCATTATATTTTGGAAAAGCTCATACTCTGCAATAGGATCCAATGCACTGGAGGGTTCATCAAAAATCTTCATGGGAGCTTCCTTTACAAAGGTTCTGGCTACTGCCAGCTTCTGGCTTTCGCCACCGGATAGTACTGCACCTTCCTCATCAAACTCCTTGGTCATGATGGCGTCCAGTCCACCCTTCAGCGTCATGACCTTATCATACACACCGGCCTTTTTCAATGCCTCTACTACTAAAGCCTCCTCATTTTCATAGTGACGTCCCATGAGCACATTTTCCTTCACTGTCATACCAAACATCTGGAAATCCTGAAAGGTAGTTGCAAACAACTCACGATAGGCCTTTAAATTATACTCTCTGATATCCTTACCATTGTAATAAATGGTACCGGATGTAGGGTCATATAATCTTAATAACAGCTTGATAATGGTGGTTTTTCCCGCACCGTTATGTCCTACAAGTGCTGCTGTCTGCCCCTTATTAATCACAAAGGACAAATTCTTAATGGTCTCTTCCTCCTTATAGGAAAAAGAAACATTACGGAGTTCCAGACTGCCAAACTCTCTATCCGGCATATCACCGTCCTGGTCTTCAGGAATTTCTTCTTTATAATCCAGGAAGTTACGCAGGTTATTTACAAACATACCATGCTTTAATATTTCCAAAATATTTTCAAAAACACGTATAAGAATCCATGTCATGGCCACCATCAAACTAGTCATAATAGTCAATTGGGCCAGTGTTATGGAACCTGTCACCTGATTTCGATATATGGCATAAATTAACACACCCTCAAAAATAACTGTAAAGGTGAAGGTGATTCTCCAGAAATTGTAATTGGCAATGGTAAAGGCATATTTCTTCGCCACCTTAATATTGTTCTGTGTCGCTTCATGATACTGCTTTTTAAATAGTTCAAATACTTTAGAAAGTCTTATTTCCTTTGCTCCATCCGGCAAATACATCATTCGGCTCACGTAATTCAGCACCTTTTCATTGGGTGCCTGTTCCTGGTATCGCTTAAAAGTGTATTTGTTCATCAAATTACCAAACAGGAAGTTACCCACCAATGGGGAAATAATAAACAGAATAGCATAATGGTCTATTTCGTACATAAACCAAAACACCACACCTGCACTGACAGAACCAATTACCGTACCTAATACTCCACGAATAATGGCAGTAATTTTCTCCTCTGCCCCATCCATAGCCATGGTGTAACGATTATAAAAGTCAGCATCCTCATAGCATTTTAACTCTACATTTTTGGCCTTCTCATATAACTTCCTATAAATCCCTCCAAACAGACGATTGGTCTCCAGGGGATATACTACATTTTCCACATAGTTGGTATAAATAGAGCAACCACAGAAAAAGCAGCCACTTATAATTATAAATCGGAATATAGGCTGAAATCCTGCGCCTGAATCCAATGCTTCTACTATTTTTCTCATAAATATTCCATCAAAAAACACCCATTCTGCGTAGCCTATGAGCCATAAAAAGAAGGAATGTATAACAATACTTTTACTGATAGTGGTACCAAAACTCACCGCATACCAGGCATTGTTAATTGTCTGCAATAGAGACAATTTTTGTTCATCTTTTGTTTTCATAGTTTGTCACCTCAAATACTCACGAATTCTCTGAAATTGTCTGTTCAACTTCTCCACATTCACATTACCATCCGAAAAATAAGCCGAGGCCTCTGTGGTAAACGTACCATCATATCCAGTTTCTCTTACCAGATGAAAAAACTTCTTAAAATCAATCTTACCATCTCCAATGACCAGTGTAGTCAAATTGGGCCAATCCATATATCCACCGGCATAGTCATTGATATGATAGTGCCTAATATGTCCTTCCTGCCATAGCCAGCTATATTCCGGCTCATATATCTTCTCCTGTTGGCTGTGAAAGGCCGCCATTTTAGTATCCACTACAAAACCAATTCCCGGATAAATATGTGCCAGTTCACATATATGTGTCAAAGGATCCTGCTTATTACAAACCACATTTTCTACCAGTAATTCCAGCCCATAATACTCTGCCCTCTCTTTTAACACAGCATATGTATTAATATTATTTTCAAAGCGACTGTCAGAGGTTCTTCCTCCCCATAGATGTATCACCAGTTTCTTTGACCTTATGGCTTTAGCCAGCTTACAATTGATTTCGAAAAGTCGAAGAACCTCTGATAGATTCTCCTTTCCACCTAAACTTATCTTTTCACCAATACTTTTCTCACAATGCATTACGGGCATATATAGTTGTATATCTTTCAAATATGCAGTCAAATCCCCCATCTCATCATACCAGGGTTTCTCCATCATAAACTCATAACCGTCACAATCAAGTTGTTTCGCCAACTCCTCTAGCTTTCTGTAATTCCTGCCATTTGGCTTACTGATAATGGCTCCTATAGAGCATAAGATTTCTGCCATATTGTCTAACACCTGCCTCGATTACTAAAACTCTATCTTCAAACTCTCGCCATCTACTGCACTACCTTTACTTCTGCTAATCGGAAGCTTCTGGTCAGCGGTAAAACCGATAGTCTCACCATCCTTTAATACCACATTTTCTGTGACGATATAGCTACATATATTCAATAGGAAATTCACCACTTCCCCCATGGATGCTTTTGAATCCAAAATCTCTATTTCATCATACCCCAAGCTTTCCATACCACAGGTGTAGGCACTGACACCACCATTTTTACCACCATATAAGGAAAACCATACCAGATTCATCAAAGGGAACATATCATCCTTCATCATCTGTGCACATGCTTCATAAAATTCAGGCTGGTAAACAGTCTCATTTGCATAGATTCCCAGTACTCCCACCTGCTTACAGCAGGTGGCTACCATCTTTACCAACAACTGTGAAGCATTCATCACACCCACTGCATGTCCCAACACAGAAACCATCAACTGGGCTGTGTGCTTTTTGGTGGTTTGCACAGCATCCCGCCAACGATAATTATTCTGCGCATAATACTCTGCTTCTTTGTTAGGAACAGGCATTGACATCATGGAAACCGCACCGATTGCGCCTTTATAATTTATCAGGCAGATGTCCGGCCGTTCTTCTGCCCTTTCTTCTTCAGGAGTTTCATCCACTATTCCCCATTCCTCCTGTAAAAGCTTTATAAACTCAGCCTTGTCCCATTTTGCTTCCTTTAATAACACAAAGTTTACAAATGTCCCCGGACTTTGTTTTCTCTCCTCTGCCTTCTTTGCCTGCTCTAATATTAACGCATGTACATGCTCCACTAAAACTACAGCATCCTTTTGTGCACTTTCCGCACTATATTCCTGCATTTCACTATAGGTATGTCCACAGTTTTCCAGTGATTCATCTTCATAACCACCGGCAACTCCCAAAAGCCACTTACCAAATAGCTCTTTCTTATACTTGAAAATATAGTAATGCATCTCATATAAGTCAAACTCACCTGCACATTCTATTATGGTGGGAGCTTTACCCAACTCTGCCGGATGTGATAACCATCCTATCATTTCATTCTTTGCTACATTCATTTGTTCCTGATTCATCTTTCATCCCCCATCATAAGAAAATACACCCTCCCCTTAGGAGAAGGTCAAGTATTTTTGTTCTCTTTTGTTCTCTTTTTACCAGATCCACCATAAAGGAGTATCTGCTACATATAATCCAAGTTTTTCCTGCAAAGCCATGGATTTTTCATTGCCCTCAATAATATGACAATAAGGTGTAAAACCATTACTAATCTGTAAATTTATCAAATAGCTTTCCAAAGACGCGCCGATACCCTTCTTACGATACTCTTCCTCTACAAAGAGCATGCCCATGCTGCCTTCGCTATGCATGCCTATAAAACCAATAATTCTATCTTCATCAAAAGCTCCGTACATAACACCGGCATTCAAACATTCTTTCATATGCTCCTCTGAAGAAGTGTAATGTTCCAAAATATATTCCAAATATGTAATATCCAACTGTCGTATATCTTTATATCGTACCGTCAAAGCCTCCTTGCGGGTGCAAACAGCCTGTGAGCACTTACAGAAGCCTGTTTTACCAAATTCCTTTTCCAGCAAATCCCTGACAAATTCCTGAGTTGTAATCACCATCGCTCCTGTCGGCACCTTCATCAGTAGTTCTCTGGCACTTACAACATCTTCTGCATGTAGCATATATAAATTCTCAAACTTAAGCACTATATCCATGCCCTTATCATAGACCACTTCTCCCAAGCCTCTATGAAGCAGCTCCATCATATGTATATTCTGACGTTTCTTTTTGGACAGACGCTTAATAATCTCCTGTTTCTGCTCATATTTCGCATACAAATCCGGACGATGAAGTTTGGTTTTCTCGATTGACTGTTCCAGTCGCCACTCATTAATTTTCTTGCTGTTACCGGAAAGCAGAACCTCCGGCACCTTCTTGCCCTGCCACTCTTCAGGTCTGGTGTACTGGGGATACTCCAGCAGGTCATTGTGGAAGGTTTCCGTTTCAGCGGATACATCATTGTGCAGTACTCCCGGAATCAGTCTTGCAATAGCATCTATCATCACCATTACCGGCAGTTCACCACCGGTCAACACATAATCCCCGATGGAAACATAATCTGTTACGATTTTCTCCAGTACACGTTCATCAATTCCCTCATAATGGCCACATACAAAAACCAGCTCTTTTTCCTTAGCCAGCTCTGCCGCCATTTTCTGGTCAAAGGTACGTCCTTGAGGTGTCAGGTAAATAGTTCTGGGCTTTTGTTCAAAAGAGGCTGTAATCGCCTGATAGGCATCATAAACAGGCTGTGCCCGTATTAACATTCCTGCACCGCCACCATAAGGGTAATCATCCACCTTACCATGCTTATCCAAAGTATAATCCCGTATATTCACTGCCTCATAAGAAATTACTCCCTTTTCGGCCGCTCTCCCCAGGATACTGGTTCCCAAACCATTCTCAATCATCTCCGGAAAAAGTGTCATCACATGAAATTTCATGCCTAATCCTCCAAAAGTCCCTCCAACACATGCACCTGCATGCGTTCTTCCGGCACGTCTACTTCTAAAATACATTGCTTAATGGCCGGCAAAAGAAGCTCCCTACCATCCAGCATCTTTATTACATAAACATCATTGGCACCGGTGACCATTACATCCTCCAGCACACCCAATTCCTTATTTTCCTCATCAAATACTTTGATACCGATTAAATCTGCGATAAAATACTCATCCTTGCGAAGTCTTACTGCATTGGCTCTGGTGACATAGAGACTCTTTTGACGGAATCTCTCTACATCATTCATATTATCCAGTCCTTTAAACTTCAAAATCACCATCTGCTTAAAGAACTTCACCCCTTCAATTTCCAAGGGAAGCTTCTCTTTACCGTTATCCAGTATAATATCCTTTAACTTCTTAAAACGCTTTACATCATCTGTGGTAGGATATACCTTTACCTCTCCACGTACTCCGTGAGTGGAGGTAATAATTCCCACCTGCAATAATTCATCCATTTCTATACCTTCCTTGCCATATAAAAGAAGGCGAAACACACCACCGCATGCTTCGCCTCATGATTAGATAATTTCTACATCTACAATTGTATTGTCCTTGGAAGATGCTGCCTTTACTACGGAACGGATTGCTTTCGCAATTCTTCCCTGCTTTCCAATGACCTTACCCATATCGGACTGAGCTACATGAAGTTCCACAACGATATTCTTGCCTTCGGTCTTCTCTGTCACTACTACCTCATCAGGGTTATCTACAAGTGCTTTTGCAATCACTTCTACTAAATCCTTCATCAATACACCTCCTATGATGAGTCAGTGTTATTTTACGATACCAGCTACCTTGAAAAGCTTGTTAACTACTTCAGTAGGC
>JAFXCD010000101.1 GCA_017521605.1 Lachnospiraceae bacterium
CAGCTCATCATAGCTATACTGGTACTCACCATAGAGACCGGACTTGGTAGTTATGTTACCATTTCCATCGTAAGCATAGCGATTCTCAGCCAGTATGCCCTCTGTAGTTTTCACACTGTGAAGGGTCAGATTGGCATCCCCATCATACTCATAGCCTGTCTCTGTGATACCCGGTATCCTTACACTCTTCTTCCTGCCAAAGGCGGTATATTCATACTCCGCCAACAGACGTTCATTATCATATACACTATTTAACCGGTTGTAACCGTCATAGGTATAGCTTACGGTTTTGCCACTGATATCCTTCTGCTTAATAATATTTCCATTCAGGTCATACTCGTAAGCTATGAGGGTCCTTCCACTGGCACACTTCTCGCGCAGGCTTCCATCCGGATTGTAGACATACTCATAGCGCATGCCTGAGGCGATGGCACTCTTTAAGCGGCCATCCTCATCATAAACATAGCTTTCCTCCACGGTTCCGTCACCGTTTCGTCTGGAGGTAAGGTTCTGGTACATGTTATAGGTGTAATGGATGCTCCTAATAACCAGCGACTATGAAATATCTTCTGTCCTATTTTTCCTACAAATTATCCTTTTGTTCATTTATACCTTTTTTATCTTACTCTGCCACAATAGAGTTATCTTTTGGATTAAAAACATAAAATGATTTTGCTTTTATTCGAAGTTCTATTTCTGTTGAAAAATTCTCATCTGAAACATTACAACCATATATCACAAAAGTATATATTTCTCCTATCTTCTCTAAAATTTCTATTTCATATATTTCATCATTAATAGGCAACTCACTACTTGAAGTAAAATTAATGACTTCATCAAAAACAAGATACCCATGTTCAATATCTTCTTCTGAATAATAATTCCACTCTTTTGTTCCTTTTTTTAATCTTGAAATTACGTTAATTTGAAACAAAATTTTGTTATTGTCGATTATAAATTGCTCGCAAAATCTGTCACCCAAATATATTGATTGAATAAAATTTTGAAGTTCCTCCATATTTATCCTTTCTAAAGTGAAAATTTAGTGAATCGGCCAATGTGCATCTGCGCTATCAAAAGGAACAGTATTTCCATAAACATCTAGTGAAGCTCCTTGTCCTCTTCTACCCCCTCCAGTTCCCATCAAATGACCATGTCCATGAGGCGTCGTATTCATACCATGACCTACTGGATTATATCTTTGATAATTAGAATCATTCGGATATAAGGTGTGTGTATCTACGCCATTTCTACCTGCCGCAATCGTCCTTCCACCAATAGGTTCGATTAAAATATTACCACGATCATCTGCAATTAATCGTCCGACCCCGATACCCGTTAAAGGATCTACTACTCTATTATTAATTCCCATTGCAGCATCCAGCAATCTTTGTTCTGCATCTACTCTTCTCGACTGCATAGTAGACTGTCCCGGCGCAGGTAATGCTAACTGCCCCATAGTTGGTCCTGGCAACGCCAATGGTCTTGTGGTGGGTCCTGGCAATGCCAATGGTCCCCCAGCATCACTAACCGCCTCTGCAACTGCACTGTTCTGTGCTGTATCCAAAGGATTACTGCCAGCATCGTTTCGATATGGTACTATCTCATAAGAACCAAATGGTGCGACAGGTGCTAAAGCTGTACTCGGATTGGTATCTCCTCCTTTATTTATCAGAGCACCATAATCGAACGGTTGGAAAACAGCCGGCAGCTGTGTACCTGGCTGGGGTACTACCATGGGTAACTGTGTACCCGGCTGGGGTACTACCATGGGTAACTGTGTACCCGGCTGGGGTACTACCATGGGTAACTGTGTACCCGGCTGGGGTACTACCATGGGTAACTGTGTACCCGGCTGGGGTACTACCATGGGTAACTGTGTACCCG
>JAFXCD010000051.1 GCA_017521605.1 Lachnospiraceae bacterium
AAATCAATCCATGCACGCTCTGCATACTTTTTTTCGCCTGTTAACTGATATGCCATACCCAGCACATACATATTGTTCATTGCCTCTTCTGCAACCGGAAGAAGACTCATTCCATCTCGCAATTCCCATTTGAGCGGCGTTATATTGTCCTCCACAAGCACATCTGCTTCTATCAGAAGCTGCTGATACCAACGGCTCATATATTCATTGCTTTTGACGTCATCACGTATTCTTTTAAAGTCTTCGGCTGTAGCCATAATTCTTGGATGTTGGCCTGCTAAATCCGAATTGTTATATGCGGTCTTAATTTCATCATAAGACGGATTTTCAAAAAATAAGTAGTCATTAAAATTCTGCAATCCGGAACGATAATTACTTACCGCACCGGAATCAAATAACTCAGCTGATGGAAATGTAAATTCATTGTCTCCGGCTATCATTACGCCATAGCTGTTAGCTTCTGTCTCTATAGAAACTTTCTTTCCGAGAAGTGTCTCAAAGAAGTATTGCGCCTTGATCCAATTTACGCCATCTACAACGGTTACCTCTGCTTCTTTACCATTAATAGTAACCTTGTTTCCTTCTAAAACATATGACACATTCAATGCCTCACAAATTTCTTCGGCAACCACGTAAACATCGTTATCTTTCTATATAGGCATCGTATTCAGCTTCGTCCATGTGCCGTCCTGACCTTCTTGGCTTCCCTGATAAACCATTCCATTTCTGGTATGTAAGGAAATATATCCTTCCAGCATTCCCGGAAATGTGCTTGTATCAAGCTTTTCTCTATCAAAAATAGTCTTGTCATAATTGATAACAATTTCGGTCTTTTCCGGCTCCTTCAACTCACCGCTATAAGGCTCAGTACCTTCGTAAATCCTTATATTATCAATATAAAAATGATCCAGGCCACTACTTTTTTCCACATACATACGCATTCTCTGCACATTTGAGCCGGAAACATCCAATGCATCCAAATCATTCACTCTAAGTTCCTCGGCAGCCTGCATAAGTACGCCATCTACATACACATCAAAGCTATTTTTTGCATAATCATATGCCACAGCAATCGTGTGCCATCCGGAGCTTAATGTTCCGAGGCTCATTAAATCAGTAGTTCCGGATGCCTGTAAAGTACCCTTGTTTACTCTAACCGGTGTGAACCATGTTTCATATGCTCTTAACATAAAACGAAAATATGTATTCTCTACATCCAGAAGATTTACATCAAATTCATATACAATATTGGAAACACGTGCTGAGCCTATCCCCATTGCTTCCGCATAAAAAGTGTTCTGTCCATCTGTTAATCTTTCAAATTCAAGCACCTTGCCATGGATTTCGTCTGTAGTGTCTATCCACTCAATATTGCGTCCGTCACCATATGTTAACGATAGTGGATTATCCTCTTCAAATGTTGCCTCGAAGATTCTAACCCCTTGTTCCATGTACAATGACGGTTCCGGTACAAATTCCACAATACAAGTTGTTTCTGCTCCTCCTGCCAGCTTTTCTAAAGTGGCAGCGCCTTCTTTTACATTCATGGTATACCCTGTTGGAACAATTTCGTCCAAGGATATATCTGTAACAGCATAGTAATTATTATTCTTTAGCTTAATAGTGGCCGTAATCTTTTCGTCTATACTATAACTTTCTTTATCCATTGTCATAGTTACTGTTACACCATCTTGTGAATTCTCAGCTGCACTTACAGGTGTAACATTGGTAAGACACATCATAATTACAAGCACAAATGCCGTTATTCTTTTAAACAATGTCATTTTCATACTCCTTCCTCATGAATCTTATCATGATTTAAATAAACATTCCTCACATTACATCGTAATATCAACACATACTCTTTCTTTTTCAGAGAATGCAACAAAGCTCTGCTTTTGCATTACCCCATCAACCGTAATGCTCTCCACTCCGGTTCGCTTAATGGTAAAAACATATTCTGTGCTATTTCTTTCTATCATACACTCTGCTTCATTCCAATCATCCGGCATTGCAGGAGTTACATAGAAACCACCATACGCTTTTTGAATTCCCAAAAATCCCTCTACTACGCAGCGCATCATCCAGCCCTGACTGCCTGTCAACCAAGGTCTTCCGGTCTTGCCCCAGATATGTTCATTGGTTGCATAGCAACTGGTTAAGGTATAAGGCAATGCTCCGGATACTTCATACGGAGTCGTTTCACTGTCCGGCATGATTTTTTTTAATTCCCGGTATGCACGTTCTCCATCACCTCGCATTACGTCTGCATTAATCTTGAACGCAGTAGCGTGACAATATACAGCACCATTTTCTACGGTTCCCGGATATTGATAAGAAATTCGACCGATTTCCGGCATTGCCTCTGCATAAGCCGGATAATTTACCAGACATCCCAAATCAGTAACAATATACTTGTCTGTTGCAGCCACGATTTTCTCCACTCTTTCTGCTGTTACTACGCCGGATAACACTGCCCAGGTCTGCGGATTTGCATAAATGGTAGATCCTTCAGACTCTGTTCCGCCGATAACCTTGCCATGTGAAAAGCCTCTCACATAGTATTCGCCTTTCTCATCCCAACAGTTCTGATTGATTATTTCCTTTAATTCTTCATATGACGTGGTATACTTGTCAGCTAACATATCCATGCCGATATATTTCATTAACAACGACATTTCTTTCAGGCACCACGCCAGTCCCATAGATACAAATACACTCTCAGCATTTGGGTCATCTAAATTCAAGGCATCATTCCAGTCTGCCCATCTCGCCAGACAAAGATTATGAGGTCCCTTATCTGTACAAAGACGTTCAATACCGCTTTGTAAATGATCTAAAACAGTGGCTTCTCCACCGTCAAAATAAGGTACTTTTTCCTTTAAGAAGTCCACATCGCTTGTATACTTCAAATAGTCGCAGGTAACCAGTACAATCCACAACGGACCATCAGAATAATAGGTTTCATCCAATGGCAGCCAGCTTCTTACTGTATGTCCATTCTTATACTGGTAACTCATAGCCAGCCTAATCGTGTCCTTTGTAACTTCAGGCTCTGACATGGTCAATCCAAATGCAAACTGCAGGTTATCCCTTGTTGCATCTTTTTTTCTCAGGCAATATTCCATGCCTTTTTTCAGCCATGTATTTACAAAATAATTGATTTTATCATCCGGTGTTTTTATACGCACCCTTTTGCGTCTTTTATCAATTTTAGCCAAAGCTTTTTCAAATTCTGCCTCTACTGCTGTTTCACTTGAAAGTACGGAAACAATCTCCTTAGCCTCTTCTTTATTGCAGCAAGTACCCAGCACAAAATCCATGCGTTTCGTCTCTCCCGGCTCTATGCTCGCTATACACTGCAATGCCATAAACGGAATACCGCTCATGGAAACAGAAGAATCCAGATTCTTACCATTTAAAAGTGCATACGGATAATAAAGTGTTTGCGGTGCTGCAAGTGTCGCTCTGTCACATCCGGAATAAAAATCCACTTTTCCGGACGCTGCCAATACCGCATCATATGGTTTCCCTTTTGTATTTGGATTTCTTGTTTCAAAATAGGTTCCATTCAGTTCCTCTTCAAATGTAGTTACATAGGACTGTAACGGACTGTTGCAGAAACGCGGACCAGTATAACCCATAAGCTCCATTTTTACCATTGGTACAACGGAAAGTTCTGTCGCTATATTATTATGATTTGTAATTTCTACCGTCCACACCTCACGCAATCCCTTTGCAGGTACAAAGGTTCTAAAGCGAACCGAAATTCCTTCAAATTCAGAAGACACTGTTGTATATCCATCTCCATGCTCACACATGAATTTTTCCACCGCTGAATGCATAGGCTCTATGCCAGGGCACCACACTTTCCCGGTTTTCTCATTTCGTAAATATAGTGCTTTGCCACCTTCTAACAAGATAGTACAAGTCTCTTTATCTGCAAACTGTACAGAGCTTGCTCCGGTTCCCCACTGTGTTAACTCTGTCAGATAACCGTCCTCATTATATAGGACATTTGTAAATGGTATGGCAGTATAAGGTTCCGTTACAATATAAGCAGTACCATCTTTGGAAAAAAATCCAGGATTACTCATGATTCACCTCGTTTTAACAAAAGCGACCAGTTCCAATTTCTATGCATATAATGGAACGGTCGCTTCTGTTCAATTTAATAATTTATTTATTTCTTTGATATCTTAATCAGCGATCCATCTATCATAAGATGCCTGATATACTTTAATAATATCATTGATACCCATGTCTTCCAGTGTCTTACAGTATTCATCCCATCCGGTCTCGATATCTACTACACCTGTAACAAACTGACCTGCCATTTTTTCATAATAAGTAGTGATATCAGCAAGCTTATTATCTAATACATACTGTTCGTCATCGTTAAACTTCATGTAGTCGATTGGGAATAAGTGATCTTCCTGATATGGAAGCACGCTCTTAACGTATCCCAACTGTCTTTCACGGCTGTTTCCTTCTGTGGAAGCTACCAGACCTTCTAACGCTGTAGCAAGACCAGTACCTTTCCATACAAGTTCAGCATACTGATAAGTACTAAATGCACCATTGTAGGATTCCGGAGCGATCAATTCGTAATTACCGGATCCCTCTGCACCGTATTTCCAGTCCACACCTTCAATACCATAGCAGAAACTCATACCATGTAAACCGGATCCTTCAACCACCTCTTCTGTAGCATACATAATATCAAACATCTTGCACATTTCTTCTACATATTTACTATTTTTATTGATAATTGGGCTGTAGGAAATATTAATATCGGTGTTACCAATTAAAGTCTGAGTTTTGTCATATTCTGATGTTAAAGGAGCACATACGTCGATGTGGAATTTACCATCAGCAAAATCTTCTTTTGCCAACTTGTTTGCTTCACCATTAAGGAATGCCATCTTTCCGGATTTTGCCAATTCATTTCTTGCAGTACCATCTAAGGTCAGGAATTCCTGATGTACCAGTCCTTCTTCATATAATTCATTCATGAAAGTCCAATACAACTTGGTCTGCTCAGATGTCATGTTGGTGTAAACCTTTTCATTAGCATCTGCATCGAATCTCATATTGGTCTCTGTACCAAATGCGCCGAACAGCATTGGTCCCCAGTAGCTGAACAAATTCGGGATATAAGATACTTCACCATAATATGCCTTTAAATCAATCAAAGCCTGCTTAAATTCTTCAACGGTAGTAGGCATCTTAACACCTGCTGCATCCAAAACATCCGTTCTTACGTGAGTTCTTGTACCAACACCTGTTGAAGCTTTTTCGATGTATGGGAATCTATACATTTCACCATTGATTTCTTTTACTGCACCTTCCGCCATTGGATAAGCTTCCAATGCTGCAACATAATTAGGCATAACATCCATGTAATCATAGAGATTTGCAAATCTTCCGCCGATCACACCATAGTCGTTAATAATGCTGGTGCTCATTGGGCAGTGGAAGAAATCCGGCCAATCATTACCTGCAAGATATGTAGATAACGCTTCCTTGTCAATGGATACCCATTCAATATTGATGCCTGTAATTTCAGAAACCTTATTCCACACCAGACGATCTTTTCTTGTTTCCACATTACCATCTACTACAAGACCTTTAATGGTGATTGGCTCATCTACGATAGGATACAATGCCTCCTCAACTACTTCAGAAGATACTACTTCGCTGGATACAACTTCACTTGTAGCCACTTTTGTTTCTTCTGTACTTACACTTGCCTGTGGTTCATTGCCACACGCACATACTGACAACGCCATAGCAGTTGCCAAAACTACTGATAAAAGTTTCTTTTTCATAAAACTTCCTTTCTGCTACCCGCGTAGCTATTTAATATAATATATGTTAACTGTCCTGCCTCGGACAAGCTTAACCTGATTTATCCCTTCACGCTGCCTATCAAAACCCCTTTATCAAAATATTTTTGAAGGAATGGATACAAAATTAACAACGGTGCAGAAGACACCACGATAACCGCATAACGTATCAAGGCTTCCATATCGGCCAAATGTGCGGCATAATCGCCTGCCTCATCCATGTTAGCACTGATTTGGGCCAATACCAGTATTCTACGCAAAAACACCTGTAAAGGCTGCTTTACATCCTCATTAATATATATCATGGCATTAAAATATCCGTTCCAATGTGCCACTCCAAAATATAATACCATTACGCCAAGCAACGCCTTGGAAAGCGGCAATACAACCTTGAAAAAGGTACCAAGCGGAGAACACCCATCTATGCGTGCCGCCTCCTCCAACTCTGTAGGAAGACCCACAAAGAAGGAACGACAGATAATGCAATTGTATGTACTGAATGCACCCAAAATCAAAAGAACTGCTCTGGTATTATAAAGACCAAGCTTGTTTACCAGCAAGAATGTTGGAATCATGCCACCGGAAAAATACATAGTAAACATAAACAAGCCTGTAAATAATTTTGTACCCGGAACCATAGTTTTACTAAGTACATATCCCGCCGGAATTGTTACAGCCAAATTAACTAAGGTTCCAAAAACGGTATAAAAAATCGTATTACCGTAGCCTATAAGTATATTTGGATTATTCAAAAGCTGCTTATATCCTTCCATATTAATTCCTTTTGGCCAAAAAAGTACTTGACCGGTTGCTACCAATCCCGGATCACTAATGGAACAAGATACAACCAATATCAACGGATACGCAACAATCAAAAACAAAAATGCTGCAATGAAATATATGACAATATCAAATATTGTAATTTTCTTTTTCCTGCTGGTAATTTTCATACTAATATAACATCCTTTCCTGCCGCTTCATATTATTAGAATAAGCTTGTATCACTGACTTTCTTGGCAATTTTATTCACAATTAACAGCATTGTTACATTAACCACATTGTTAAACAATCCTACTGCAGTTGAAAAACTATAGCTTGAATCGACAATACCACGTTTGTACACATATGTAGAAATTACTTCTGACACATCAAGGTTCAACTCATTTTGAAGCAGATAGACCTTCTCATAACCAACCGTAACAATTCTTCCAAATTTCAAAATCAGCGTAATAATAATTGTCGGCAGAATTGTTGGAATATTTATGTATCTAATCTTCTGCAGTCTGGTAGCACCATCAATTTCTGCAGCCTCCAAATGTGCCGGATCCACAGATGATAACGCTGCCAAATAAATTATTGCGCTCCATCCCATTTCCTGCCATATACCGGACCATGCATATATATGTCTAAAATATTCCGGCTTACCCATAAAATAAATACTTTCGCCACCTAATGCTTCTATAACCGTATTTACCACGCCCATGGAAGGGGAAAACATTACATTTATAATACCTACCAAAACAACGGTCGAAATAAAGTGCGGTGCGTACAAAACCGTCTGAAGAACCCGCTTACTTTTTGTACCCATTTCATTTAGAACAAGGGCTGCAAAGATAGGAATCGGGAAACCGATCACAATCTCATAAAGAGAAAGTCCCAATGTATTCTTTATCAAGATCCAAAAGTTATATCCGTTAAAGAAATCAATAAAATTTCTAAAACCTACAAAACGGCTATTCCACATTCCTAAGGAAACCTTGTAGTTTTTAAACGCAATCTGCAAACCATATAATGGTCCATAATTAAAAATCAACACATAAAGAAGCGCAGGAAGTATCAACAGATAATAATGCCTGTATTTCCAAATTCTCGCACGCAAGCTCAAAGTCGGAACTTTTACTTCTTTATTTTTTTTGCAGGCCTCAGTTTTATTCATAACGTATTACTCCTTCTTCTTTTTCAAAATTCTTCATTGAGTAGTGTTTCCTCTGAACTTACGATAACACTATTTTCTCTGATAATTCAATTATAAATACTTGCTCAAAGGGCAATTATGCCCAAACAGCAAAAATTTACAATTAGTTTTATATACATATTTTACAAATTTTAATAAAGCAAGCCTCGGCTATTAGCCAAGGCCCGTCTATTTACTAACGTTTTATTTCTAAATATAATGCCGAATTTTTTGTCGGCACTTTCACAGACAACTCTGTTCCGCACAATTCATATTTTATATCTTTTATTGGTGGATACACATTTAATATCTGACTTTCTGGGTGCAACCATTTGGAGAGATCAATGGATATTTCATTGTCTTTTCCTGCATTTACATTCCACACTGCAAGCCTTAAAATCTCTTCTGTTAATAAGCCAAAAGAAACAAGTTCTCTACTATTTATTTTATGCAAACCACTCGGGTATACCGGTCTTGACGCTCGC
The DNA here is from genome assembly GCA_017521605.1 of Lachnospiraceae bacterium. GTDB lineage: Bacteria > Bacillota > Clostridia > Lachnospirales > Lachnospiraceae > Acetatifactor. The sequence continues at coordinate 8,289 of JAFXCD010000051.1, forward strand.
AAATCTTTGCGAATATTTTTATAAATATCTACCCCATCTTTAATAAGGCTAACATTATAATCATCGCATAAATCTATTCTACCGGATAAGAGCATATTCCCCATCAATCCGGTTACCATATTAAATGAAGTCTGTAAACCATCCTTCATAGATTTAACATACGCTTCATCCGGAACAAAATTCCGGAAGTTCGCCCATGTAGTCGGATATGGATACACCCAAATTGCAGCCTTTTCCGGGGGCATAAGTGCCGTACTTCCCATAAGAATCGATGGATTATTCTCATATTCCTCCTGATCAGAAGTACTCTGTAATGCAAAATGCCTAAGCATACTATTGTCGGAGCGTAAACCACCGCTGCCGCAATTTTCTATTATCAAATCAGGGAATTCTTCATATAGCTTATAGATAAACTGCAAAAAATTCCTATGATTTTGTATCAATCCCTCAGCAGGTGAGTCCCCATCATAATTGTTTGTGCATCCGATACCGGTGGAATGATTGTAATCATTTTTTATATAGCGAAAGCCCATATCATACAATGCACGTACCTTTTCAAATAAATAGGCTTTTACTTTTTCATTACTAAAATTATAGAATAACGTTCCTCTTCCAACAATTTCCGTGTCATATCGCTTTAGAACTGTATTATCATCCAAACCATATCCGTATGCTGTACGTGTACATGTCTCCAGTTCCATCCAAATGCCCGGAATCATCCCTTTTTCACGTATTTTTTCTGCAAGCTGCTGCAAGGTAATGTCTTTATAGAATTCCTTCTTAGGCTGCCAGTCTCCGTATTCGCCGGATTTGCCCTCTGCATAAACATTTTCACACCAGCCTCCATCAATACAAAACACTTCACAACCAATCTCTGCAGCACGTTCGACCAATGGCAGAATCACTTCCGGTTTTTGATTGCCCCATATACAATCCATATAATCATTGAATACCAGCGGCGGAATCCCCTGTTCAAAGTGAACAAGACTGTCTCTCCTTTTAAAGGCATTCATATTTTCAGCAGCCTCTTCAAAGCCACCTGAAGCCACACCATAAAAAACTCTCGGCGTTGTATACTCTTCTCCCGGCTTTAAATCATAATGCCAACTTCCATTCTCTTCATCGCAGCCCGATGCCTGCAACGCCAGGCTTGGGTTACTATAACCTCCATATGCATCATACTGAAGAAACCAATTATGGGAACCTTCTATTTCCATATACCAGACATTTCCATGTTTTTTATCCTCTACTACTGTCATTGGATAAAAACCGGCAGTTGACCAGCTTCCTATGGAATTGATTCTATACGAAGCCTTTTCTGCACCATGAACAGATCCGGGATACAGTCCCAACTCTGTGGGTTTATATTTTCTCCACTGACCTTCTCCCATCCATTTACTATGGCAAATATATATATACAGTTCGTTGTTGTCATACCAATTTTCTTTGCTGTCACTTGCTACATGTTCCAAAAAGCAGGACGAGAATCTCGTCAGCTTACAGTTCTTTTTTCCATAGTTTTTTATGGTACTTTTTTGTACAATCACATTTGTTTCGGGCACAAATTCCAATCTAATCGTTACATACAATTCCTGTTTTTCACAATTATAACCCAGCTCTAAGCCTTGGGTGCATTCGATAATTTTGTCGAGGAAAAAACCTTCTTTGCAAAGTACAATCCATGGATTACCCGCAAGGTTCACTTCAAAATTAGGCCGAATACTGTTACTTTCGTAATCAATGTCTTTCCATATGCTTGGATGTACCAAAAATCTTCCATTGTCATAGACTGTTAAGCACATATCCTGGTGTATATACTGTTTCACATTCAACCTCCTACTGTTCCCTAAATGTTGCAGGGGGTACCCCTACTGCCGCCTTAAATACTCTGCAAAAATAAGCATCGCTGGAAAATCCCGCCATAGCCGAAACATCCCGGACAGAAAAAGTAGTTGTAAGCAATAATTCTTTCGCGTATTCTATACGCTTTGAATTAATATATTCTGCAAAACCCACTCCGACCTGTTTCTTAAACATCCTGCTTAACGTATAACTGGACATTTTAAAAAAGTCAGCTACGCCTGTCTGCCCAATATCTACATCTCGATAATGTGCCTCTATATATGTTAAAATCTCTTGCAGTACTATTTTTTGCTTATCCTCTTTGTAATCCAAAGAAATAATTTCTTCATTAATACTTTGCTTATTATCTATAAAATTTTCTTCTGTTTTTCGCTGATTTAAACAGTCAACAAAACTGGAACGAATATCATCCAATTCATTTACAAGCTTACCAATGGAAAGTCGATAATCAACCAATAAATGTTCTTCGCACCATTTCATTAACCAGGCTGTCATTTCTTTGATGTCTGCTTCTCTTAAAAAGAAAATCAAAATACTTCTTTCTTCTCCCTGCCAGTCTGTTACAAAAAAACGTGCGTTATATTTTTCTTCAATAACAGTGGTCAATTGTTTCACTTCATTACTTAATAAAGTGTGACCATCTAAAACACAAACACAAAAATGCTGAAAAGTTGCGTCCACACCAAGGCTTCCAATCTTTTTTCTTGAAATGTGTCCGCCATGAATCAAATGCTTCAAAAGCAAATCCATAATAAGCATTTCCTGCTCCAGTATCTTTACGCGGCCACTATGCAGAGCATTGGTAATTTTCTCAAATTCATCCCCTTCATACTCTTTTACTTCTGCCATAAGTCTATACACCGGCTTATATGCCATATATAAAACCAACGTACAAACCAAAAACATCGTTCCAATAATAATCCAAAGTATTGACCACATTAAACGATAAAACGCCACAACATCATTCTGCTGAGCATCATCTGTAATACACATTGCTACAGATATCGGCAAATGCTTTATATCTTTTTCATAAATCATCCTTTGGGAAATTCCTGCAAACCTTCGCTCTGTATTAAGTTCTCTTAAGCTTATACTGCTTTTGCTTGCCTCACCAATGGCCAAATACAGTTGCTCATCTTCGTCGCCTAATACGTAAAATTCTACACCGGAACTATCATATACATACCCTATGGTATCCTTATATTCATTTGGCTCAATACAATAAAAAATCAAGACCTCGTCAAAATTTTTTCCCATAGTAGTGCAATAACCAACCAGCATATAGCCATCGTTCTGCCCATTCAGATTAGTTGTGCCAATCAGCACCTCTCCCTTACGATAATTTGCCTGATCAAAATAATTCCACTTATCATCATCCGCTTTTTTTACTCCTAAATAGCGTGCAAACTCTGCAGAATTTCTTTTTCCTTCTGGGAAAATCACACTGTCCGTTTCATAGTAATAAATGCCAAACAAACCGGTACTTCCAATACTGTACTTTTCATTCAGCTCCTGCATTGCCTCAAAATACCAATATTCATTTTCAACGAAGCTTTCATTTCCTCTCCAAAATGCACTTTCTGTTTCCTTACTGCCTGCACTGATAGAGTTTGCGTGCCTGCCTAGCTCTGTAAGCTTCAAATAAAAGCTATCTGCAAAAGAAATTGCAAGCTTTTCATAATACATTTCATTATCAACATTCAGTCTTTTAAACGAACGATTCATAAAAAACAGCAATGCTACAAGAACAGGTATAAATATGCCTACAAGAATAATCGTTACTAATTTATACAAATATTTCCGATTTTTCATTCGTTATTCCCTTGTATATACTCAATCAATTCCTTACAAATTAATAAATAAGTTCCGACTGCATAGTCATTTGTTGCTTCTTGTCTTACATTTCCCGGCTTCAATGCCACAACCTGTACCCAGCCAATTCTGCCACTTTCATCCATTGCAATATCCGTCAAAGCATCAAAGCCTTTCCAAACACATTCTAAATAGCTTGCATCCAAAATTCCTTCACGAATACCAATAATCATACCAAGTACATTCAATGCGGTTCCTGATGTCTCTGGCATATCAAATTCTTCAGGATCTAATAAACTCGTGCGCCAAAAGCCATCGGCACTCTGATATCGCCTTAGAGCCTCTGCCATTTTTACAAATACACTTCTATATTCCTCATAATATTTATGTTCCTTTGGAAGTGTTCGCAGCGTTCTCGCAAGACCACCAAGCACCCATCCGTTACCTCTAGACCAGAAAACCTTTTTGCCATTTAAGGTATGCGCCACATCTGCAAGAAATCTTTCATCACGAAACCACAGTCCTTCCTCTTCATCATAACATCCACGCTCTGCTTTAGAATTCATATACAAATTATATGCCTTATCAATCAGCCTGTCGTCATTCAAGTATAAGCCCATACGAGTATAAAAATTTAATGCCATATAGAAGGTATCTATCCACCACCAGTAATCATTCTTCTCATCCTGAGCGGTAAATTCTAATGTTTCAAGCATATGCGTCATCTTGCCTTCCACACCATATTTAGTCATCAGATCCATATAAGTTTCTCCACAACTAACGTTATCTGCATTTGTCGTGTTGTGATTTTCGTTACGATTAAAATCCCAGTCATTGGCATTAGCCCACTCAATAGCATAATCCAAATACTGTTGCTTCTTTAAAACATCATATGCCGCAATGTTGCCCAGAAAATAAGCTGCTCGTTCCCATGCATTATCTCCTACGTCTGGATTTTCGGCTATCCAGTAATCATTAACCTTTTCCATTAATGCTTTTAATTCCACTACATTTCTCATAACATACTCTCCATGTGATTCCAATTAGATATTAATTTTGTAATACAACTAGCACTTTGTCAACTATAATTCAATTGTAAAATTTTGCCCATATGGTCATGATGCCCAAATAACAAAATTTACAAGCATACTTTTGTGTACTTACCTTTCAGTTCGCTAATCCTAATTTATATATCGTTCTGGATTTAAACTTCTCACCGACTTTCAATATGCAGCTCGGAAATTTCGCTTCCTTGCAGGAATTCGGATAAAACTGTGTTTCAAAGCAAATGCCTGCATGTTTCTGATAAACCGCACCTTTCTTGCCCTTTTTATTATTCAGGAAATTACCTGTATAAACCTGCATGCCGCACAAATCAGTATAAGTTTCCATATAAATGCAACTGTCCGGAGAAAATACTTTTGACACAAGCTTTAGCTTGCCATCATTTTCAAAAATATA
>JAFXCD010000102.1 GCA_017521605.1 Lachnospiraceae bacterium
GCATTACCCAGCAGAAAATCACATTTTCATAAGCAGAGCAATGTAAAAAGTTATTTAGTAAGTAACAAATATTATCTGTTACCATTGCTTTGGTTTCATTGGTTACGTGGAAAGGATTTGCATCCCAACACCAATCCCCATTAAGAAATACGCTATTGGGTAAATCAGATTTTAGTTGCTGGCTAACAGCAGTTTTGCCGACTCCCATTGTTCCGCCGATTATATATAATTTTTTCATATCCACTCACCTACAACTTCAAATTCGTACATCCTTTTACATTCTACCTTAATTCAAACCTCACGTCAAATAGGGCAGAAGAGTGTAATACACATTCAACACCCGACTGCCACCATGGAGGACATAATCTTCCATCCAAACCGCCTCCGGAACTCCTCATCCCTCATACTCCTTCCATATCCTGCCCAGCCGCCCAAAACTCAACCAGAATCATTATTTCTCTTACCTCGCCGTCAAATCTGCCGCCACGAGAGAAGAGAAGTTTTTGCAAACATTGCACTTGGCGACTATCGACTGCCAAAACACCAGATTTGGCGGCAAAAATGAGTTTTGTTTCGCCGCCACAGTGTAGGCAAGGGTTATAGCAATGATTGTTTTTTTGAGAGTTTGAGGTTTGGCGGCAACATATGTAGCGTATGTATTTATAGATATATATTCTTAATTTGATACAGATAATCTATTTAAGGAGTACTGGGTGAAGTTAACCGAGTACTCCTTTTTGCGTGGTTACAGAAAGGAGCGATTATGACGCATCGAGAATTTATGATGAAGACAACTATGGATTGTAATGATGAAGGAACGCATTGTTACTCCATCACAAAAAATCGCTTAAACCTCACGGTCTAAGCGATTTTTCTTTAGGGGAGTTTTTTACAGCCCCTTTTTGCATCAAAGCTTTTTACAACTGCCCCATTCTACAATCTGGTGGGGAATAATGATTTTGGTGGCAGCCAGTTTGGGATTCTCGGCATGGTTTATAATCTGGGTGGCGGCTTCCATACCCAATTGGATGGAATTAATATCTACCGATGTGATTGGTGGTAATGCCAGTTGGGCAAACAAGGAGTTGTTAAAGGAGATGATAGAAATATCTTCCGGCACAACTAAACCAATCTGTTGACAATAATGTTCCAGAGCAACCCCTAAAAAATCATCTGCGACCACGAAAGCTGTAGGGCGGTTTGGATAATTTAGTAGTTTGGAAAGAGTTTCGGGTAACTGATTGGGTGTATGTTCTACGGTAATATGGTAGTCAGGATGAATCGGCAGACCATGCTCCAAATGTGCCAACTCATAACCATATCGACGATCTGAGGAAAAGAGCAGAGTCTTTTCGTACCCAATAAAACCTATTTTGGTATGACCACGTTGAATCAGGTGTTCGGTAGCATCCTTTCCTGCTTGAATATTATCGGTATCCACATAAATAGTTTGATTTGCAAACTGATAGGCTTTGCCAATCAGGGCATAGAGAACTCCCTCGCTATGTAAAAAATCAATAATAGAATCCTTTTGCTTGGAATATAGAAGTATGAAGCTGTCAACTAAACCATTACGAATCATGGAACGGACAGTCTGCAATGCATCTTCTTCGGTTTCATCGGCAATAATAGTAGTAATATACTGGTGAGAATTACAATACATGGTAATTCCTCTAATCATTTCTAAAAAGAAAGAGTTTACGTACATGCTACGCTCAGAGGCAGGAAGGACTATACCTATGGTTCTTGAATTTTGTGAAGCCAGATTACTGGCCTGAAAATTGGGTTCATAACCTAATTTGGCCATAGCGGCTCTGACTTTTTCTTTTGTTTCTTCACTGATGGAAGGATTATTTTTGCATGTTCTGGAAACAGTGGAAGGTGATACACCCGCCAGTGTAGCAACATCGCGTATAGTTACAGCCATAATGGAGCCTCCTTGATTGCATAATTAGTACCTTGCTATTACTGTAATTGTAGAGGAAGCAATTGGGAAAGTCAATAGAGTTGCATAGTAGTTTGCAAAGTTTGTGCAAAAGTTGTGCAACAAGAATGCAAAGTGTACTCTCTTTTGTATAAAGTGATAAGTGAGTAGTAAAGGAAATTGTTTAAAACGTGGAAAACGCAAAAAGGTAAATAAAAGTATTGAAAAAAATGGTTGATAGATGTATAGTTAATGCAAGCGGTTGCATTAAGTTGCAGAAAGGAAGTGCAGATATGAAAAGAAAGTGGTGGCAAAACAAGATTGCATATCAGATTTATCCTAAGAGTTTTCAGGATACTAATGGGGATGGGATTGGTGATATTCCGGGTATTATTAAGAGGCTGGATTATCTGCAGGAATTAGGAATCGGTATTTTGTGGATATCTCCGGTATATGTTTCTCCTTGTGCAGATCAGGGCTATGATATAGCGGATTATTATGCTATTGACCCTATGTTTGGAACTATGGCAGATATGGAGGAACTATTGAAGGAAGCGGATAAGCGGAATATTAAAATTGTAATGGATTTGGTAGTAAATCATTGCTCTGATGAACATGAGTGGTTTCGCAAAGCATGTGAGGATCCGGAAGGAGAGTATGGCAAATATTTTTACTTTGCAAAGAAGGAAAATGGTAAGCTACCTTGCAATTGGCGCTCCTATTTCGGAGGCTCGGTGTGGGAGCCATTAGCGGGTACCGATTGGTATTATTTCCATTCCTTCCATAAAAAACAGCCGGATTTGAACTGGGAGAATCCCAAGGTGCGTGAAGAGGTATATAAGATGATGAACTGGTGGCTGGAGAAAGGCCTGGGTGGTTATCGTGTGGATGCTATCATTAATATTAAAAAACCTTTACCTTTTCAAGACTATCCGGCAGACAGAACCGATGGCTTATGTGATATGAGTGAGGTGCTAAAACATGCTTCCGGTATAGGTGACTTTTTGGGAGAAATGCGGGATGAAACTTTTCACAAGTATGATGCTTTTGCAGTAGGTGAGGTTTTTAATGAAAAGGAAGAGGAACTGAAGGATTTCATGGGAGAGAATGGCTATTTTTCTACTATTTTTGACTTCAGTCAGACCAATGCAGGCAAATCGCCCAAGGGCTGGTACGATAATCGTATTCCTACCGTAGATGAATATAAGCAGTGTTGCTTTAATAGTCAGAGAAAGGCAGAAGGAAGCGGTATGTATTCCAATATTATTGAAAATCATGATGAGCCCAGAGGGGTTAGCTACTATTTGCCTGAAGTAGCACGTCATGATATGGGTAAGAAGCTTTTGGCAGCAGAGTATTTCTTACTAAAGGGATTACCCTTTATTTATCAGGGGCAGGAACTGGGCATGGAGAATATGACTTATACTTCTATAGACCAGGTGAATGATATTAGTAGTATTGCAGAGTATGAAGAATGTATGAGAGTGGGAATGAGTAAAGAAGATGCCATGAAGGTTATCAGTCAGTATTCCCGTGATAACGGAAGAACGCCTTTTCAGTGGGATGACACAGAGAATGCCGGTTTTACTACTGGTACTCCCTGGCTACAGGTAAATCCTAATTATGTAAGAATTAATGCTAAGGAGCAGGAACAGAACTCGGAGAGTATGTTGAATTTTTATCGTAGACTGTCATCTCTTAGAAGAAGTGAGAAGTATGAAGATATCCTTGTATATGGCGAAACCATTCCTTATTTGGAAGAAGAGCATGGTTTGATGGCTTATTTCAGAAAGGGTGGCAGACAGGACATTTTTGTGGCGGGTAATTTTCTGGAAGAAGAGAAAATAGTCCCTTTACAGGATTCAAGAGAGAAGCAGGTATTGTTATCCAACGCAGATGTGGATTGGGCAGGAGAAAGTCTGATTTTGAAGCCCTTTCAGGTAGTGGTTTTAAGTGTGGGATAGAAATAATGTAACGGATAGTGCTGGTTTAGAATGGAGGAAGTAATGAAGAAGAGATTATTGGGAACTTTGTTAAGTATGGTGTTGGCAATATCTGCCTTAGCCGGATGTGGTAGTGCAGAAAAACAAGAAGATAGTGACACCGGTAGTGTATATTATATGAACTTTAAGCCGGAAGTGGCTGAGGTTTGGGAAGAAATTGCAGAAGTTTATGAACAGGAGACCGGTGTAAAGGTAAAGGTGGTAACTGCTGCCGGTGGAAATTATGAGTCAACTTTGAAATCCGAAATTGTAAAGTCGGATGCGCCCACCTTATTTCAGATTAATGGTCCCATAGGGTATCAGGCGTGGAAAGATTATTGTGCAGATCTTTCTGATACACAGTTTTACCAGGCTCTTAGTGACAAGGAATTGGCCATAAAGGGAGAAGATGGTGGTGTGTACGGAGTACCTTATACCATGGAAGGGTATGGAATTATTTATAATCTGGAGATTATGAATCGTTATTTTGCAACTACAGGTGCTGTAGTGGGTTCTATTGAGGAAATCATTAATTTTGCCACTTTGAAAGCAGTTGTAGAGGATATGCAGTCTAAGAAGGAAGAATTAGGTATTCGAGGTGTATTTGCAGCTACATCCCTGCTTCCCAGTGAAGAATGGAGATGGCATACGCATTTGGCTAATTTGCCTGTTTATGCAGAGTATCAGGCAAATGGTGTGACTGATATGCAGGAGATTAACTTTGCATTCCAGAAGAATTTTAAGAATATTTTTGATTTGTA
>JAFXCD010000103.1 GCA_017521605.1 Lachnospiraceae bacterium
AAGAAACACCCCGGAAAGCTGGGATTCTGTTTTCAGAACCGTTATAATGAGACCACTTTGGCTATGGATAAAATGGTGGAGGAAGGTCTCATTGGTGAGATAAGGGGAGCAAGGGCTTTTGTAACTTGGCGAAGAGATGAAGATTATTATGCGGGAAGTGATTGGAAGGGGAACTGGGCTACCGAAGGTGGAGGAGTTCTTCTGAATCAAGCCATACATACATTGGATTTAATGTTGTATTTTCTGGGAAAGCCGTTGCAAATAGCAGGAACCATGGCGAATCATCATTTGCAAGGATGTATAGAGATGGAAGACACAGTGGAGGCATGGATGTCCTTTGAAGATGGCAAAAGGGCTTGCTTTTATGCATCCAACGGATACGTGACAGATGCACCGGTGATTTTGGAATTGCAAGGAGAAAAAGGACGTATTACCATGAATGGAGACCAGATAAGTCTCCGGACTCCGGAAGGCGTTGCACAGCACTTTGTTTATGAACAAAAATCCGGCATAGGGAAAGGTTACTGGGGATGTGGCCATCAGGCTTGTATTCGGGATTTTTATGACTGTCTGGAGAAAAATGTTAGATTTCAGGCAGATATACAAGGAGTGGAAAATACGTTTCAGACATTGAAAAAAATATATGAAGAAAAAGGAGAAGGATTATGGAACAGGTAAGATTAGGGATTATTGGGATTGGTGGTATGGGCACCAATCATGCATTTAGTATTATTAAGGGTCAGGTGCCGGAAATGGTATTGACGGCAGTGGCAGATAATCGTCAGAGCCGATTGGACTTTGCAAAGGAGAATTTTCCGGAAACCGTACAGGTATTTGGGGATGGCAGGGAATTGATTACATCAGGAGTTTGTGATGCGGTATTGATTGCAACACCCCACTATTTACATCCTGAATTTGTGATTTATGCGTTGGAACATGGTGTGCATGCTATCAGTGAAAAGCCGGCAGGTGTATATACCAAACAGGTAAGAGAAATGAATGAAGTGGCGAAGAAAAGTGAAGCAGTATTCGCCATTATGCTGAATCAGCGGACCAATTGTGTCTATCGTAAGCTCCATGACATGATTGAAAGTGGTGAATTGGGAGCCATGAAGCGTGTAAACTGGATTATCACTGACTGGTACAGAACGCAGAGCTACTATGATGCAGCAGGCTGGAAAGCCACCTGGGATGGTGAAGGTGGTGGTGTGCTTTTGAACCAGAGCCCTCACCAGCTGGATTTATTACAGTGGTTGTGCGGAATGCCGGTAAAAGTAAGAGCTTTTTGCCATGAAGCTAAGTGGCATGATATTGAAGTGGAAGATGATGTGACAGCATATTTAGAGTATGAAAATGGTGCTACAGGAGTATTTGTAACCACCACAGGTGATGCACCGGGAACCAATCGTCTGGAGCTTACCTTTGAGATGGGTAAAATAGTTTGTGAACATAATAAATTGATTTTTGATAAGCTTAGTGAAAATGAAAGAGATTTCTGCAAGACAGAGCCGAACGGATTTAAGAAACCGGAGATGACCACAGTTGAAATAGAAACAGATGGAATGAACGAGCAGCATATAGGTGTTTTAAAGGCATTTGCGGATCGTATCCTGCATGGTGGTAAGCTGGTTGCAGAAGGAGAGGAAGGGATTCGTGGACTGACCTTATCCAATGCCATGCATTTATCTGCTTGGTTGGATAAGACCATTGAACTTCCTTTCGATGAAGAACTGTTTTTACAGGAATTGAATAAAAAAAGAGCACAGTCTAAGCAGAAGGAAGATAAGGGCGTAGTATTTGATACAGCCGGAACCTATTAAGGAGGACAGAAGGATGAGTAAGTATTTAATATCAGGTTTTGCAGATGAAATTGCACAGGATTTAACCACACAGCTGGAGAATCTGAAGAAACTGAATATGCATTATATGGAGATGCGTGGTGTGGATGGTAATAATTTGATTTTTCATACCGCGGATAAGGTGAAGGAAATAAAGGAAAGACTGGATGATGCTGGTGTAGCATTGTCGGCTTTGGGCTCTCCCCTTGGTAAGATTGGTATCGAGGATGCTTTTGAAAAGCATTTTGAGGATTTTAAACAGGCAGTAGAGATTGCACATAGAATGGATTGTCCCAATATCCGGATGTTCAGCTTTTATGTACCGGAAGGTAAGGGAAAAGAGTATAAGAGCAAGGTATTTGACCGCCTGGGACAATTTGCTGATTATGCAAAGGCCAATAATATAGTACTTCTTCATGAGAATGAGAAGGGAATTTACGGTGAAAAAGCAACAGAGTGCAGAGAAATAATGGATACATTTGGCGGTGAGAATTTTAAGGCAATTTTTGATTTTGCTAATTTTGTACAAGCAGACCAGGATACATGGGAAGCCTATGAATTATTAAAGGGAGATATTGCGTATATTCATGTAAAGGATGCCATCAAGGCTACCGGTCAGGTAGTACCGGCAGGTATGGGTGACGGCAATGTGGAAGTGATTTTAAAAGATTTATATGCTAACGGATTTCAGGGATTTTTATCTTTGGAGCCACATTTGTTTAATTTCACAGGTTTTGCAGGCTTGGAAAAGGGAGAAAGCAATATTGGTGATGGCCCCACAAAGGTACTTAGTGGTGAGGAGGCGTTTGCACTGGCCTATGAGTCGTTAATGAAAATGTTGAAGTATATAGGTTGACAAATGGTAACCAAAATGATAAGATGCAGGTAGGCGGATGTTTACCTGCATCTTTCTAATAGATGGAGGATACGAAAATTTGAAAACAGAGGGGGATAGTATATGAGAAGAAAAATGAAAAGGATATGGATTCTGTGTTTTGTAATAATCCTCATGTGGGCCATGACAGGCTGTGACGGTGGTATGGAAAGCATAAAGGAAGATACGCAGAAGAGGGAAGAAAGTGTTGAAGAAGAGGAGATTCAGCCTATAGAAGCTACAGTTGAGGAAACGCTTCCACCGACAGCAACACCTGAACCGGAAGTGACTCCCGCACCTACGTCTACCGCAACGCCGGAACTAACTGCAACGCCTGAACCTACGATTATTCCTGAACCAACTGCAATTCCTACACCGGAACCTCAGGAATCCTTACCACCCAAAGCTGTTGAATATGGAGATAAAGTCACGATATCTTATGAAAAAACGGTTTATAGTGGTGATGTTTGGGAATATGCATGTAGTCAGGAATTCAAGGTAAGTACGGCATCGAAAGAATTTCAGGGTGATTCAGAAGAAATTATCATGGAAAATGTAGAGAAAGCTATAGGTAAAACAGCAGGTGATACCTTTACCATATGGGTTGAAGAGGAGGAGGGTTTACATGGTTACGAATATACCATAGTGGATGTCAAGGGTGAGAATGCAGATATTATTGAATATGGCGACAAAATTTTCACTTCATTTGTAATGCGTGGACAAGGGGTGGATACAGGAGATGGTTATACAATACATACAGGAGAGCAGGTACTTCGATTAACCAATACGGATGCATTTATGGCTAATGCAGAAGGAGGATATTCTGTGGAAGGTGCTGATTATTGTATTAAGGAGTTAATGGGAAAAGGAGTTGGTCATAGCTTTGATTTTGTAGAAGAAGACTATGAGTGGTTTCATCATTACAAGTATAGGATTCATGGTATTAGCAAAGCTGTTAAATATGGGGATACGATAAAAGCGGAAGTACGGGAAGTGGTATTGGTACCGGATGAAAGCTTATGCGAGAAGGATAAAGAAGCTTCATTTATTTTTAGAGAAACAGGTACGGAACTTAATATAGATGAAATTATAAAAGGACGGATGTTTTTTGACCGGCTGATGGGGAAAAATGTAGGTGATAACGTAGAGATACGTTTCTTTAGCGAAGGTGGTCATTTTGCAGAGGCTACCATGTATAATATAGAGGTTAAGACTGTGCAACTAGGGGAGAAAGAAACTGAAGAAACCGATCCTATGAAAGCACTTATGTTGGCGGATGAAGAGGAGATTGTTTTTATATATGATTCTTGTCCCTATAATGGGCTGCATAATAATTGGGGATGGATTCAGGAGACTCTTGCTATCTTCGTAGAGGATACCGAAAATCATATGACCTATGAATATTATACTGATTATTATGATGATAAGTTTTCCTTAAGCTATACGTATGGCTTGGAACAGGAATATGATTCCGAAGGCAGAGTCATAAAGGAGATTAATAAACGAGACGAAGGTGGTGGCATGTATTATAACATTACTGAGTACAAGTATGATGCTGCCGGTAATTGTGTAGAAAGCGTAGAAGGGTATCTGAATGATGATGGAACCTTTCAAATTTATTGTATCACTTCATTTCAATATGATGAAAACGGGATATGTATTGAAGAGAAAAAAGACTATAATGGAGGGTATGACGGACTTATAGAAGTTATATATTATAACGAAATGAAGCAGATGATTAATAAAGTGAGTACGTATAGTGATGGTAGAAAATATATTTCTGAGTATGATCCAACCAAGCCCCACTATTATTGTAAAACAACAAGGTATGATGCAGATGGCAATGTTAATGTGACTGTAGAGGATTATGAGGAGGAATATGGGATTGATGAGTGGGGATTTGTCAGAGTTCCCCATTGATAATTTATGAATAAAGAAACAAAAATCATGGAATACTTCTTCTAAAAGCTATTTTTGGAAGGAGTATTTTTATGGAATATCAGGATACAGTAAAATTACTAAAGGAATGTGATGCGGGTACCAAGATGGGTGTTTCTTCAATTGATGAGGTGTTGGAAAAGGTGCGTGACTCAAAGATGAAAGAATTACTTCAGAAAAGCAAGGCACATCATGAAGAATTGGAGAATGATATCTGCAGTATGTTAGAAAAGCACAATGCTGCTGAAAAGGATCCCAACCCCATGGCAAAGGGTATGTCCTGGATGAAGACCAATATGAAACTGGCTATGGATAACAGCGATGCTACTGTAGCTGACTTGATTACCGATGGCTGCAATATGGGCGTAAAGACGCTGAACCGCTATCTGAATCAGTACAAAGCAGCAGATGAGGAATCCAAGGCGATTTGTGGCAAGCTTATCGAAATCGAAGAGAAGCTGGGCAAGGATTTGAGACGATATTTGTAGAAATGCCAGATAGACCAGTCTGTATTGGCCCGACGGCTATATATCCTGATGAGGTAACCCTGAAAGGCGTCACCCCTTGGCGAGGTATTAAGCCGAACTTGTTCGGCACGAGCCTAGTGGTGCTACGCCTTTCACAAGCGAGAGCGGGTCCGAATAGGATATATAGCCGTCGGGCCAATACAGACTGGGCATTTATTAGTTCTGCTTATTTAATCGTCTCAAAATCCATCTTGAAACCGGTTTTTCAATCAGGTAAGTAGTTAGTATTGCCATGACTAAAGAAACAACGATACATAGCAGCATATATTTCCACATCCAGGGCTTATCACCAAGTTGATTGGGTGGAGTAGTACCTTCCCAATAGGGAATACGGAATTCCTTTAGCTTTACGGCGATATACTGATGCCAGATATATAAGTTAAAGGAAATGCCGGCAAGGAATTTCATAAACCGGTTTCCTAAGAAGAAACGGAAGTATTGCTGTGTCATCAGGATGCCAAATAGGATGAGCAGATATACAAGAGATAATACAAAACGATACTTTACCTGCCATTGCTGACCGTTAGGGAAGCACATATGGTGGTCACAAAGGATTTTAAAAAGCACAAGACCTAAAAGGACCATCAATACATAAAAGAATTGCTCGGACTTTAGGGGCTTTTTTTCTTTGGTGATGGACACATATACCCATGCTCCCAGCATACCGTTTGCAAATACGGAGAAGAAGGTCAGGGTATGATTTACATATAAGCCTTGGGTTAACCCACCAAAGTTTTGGCTGATAATATGACTGCTTATCAGGCCCAGCAAAGTCATACCACTATATGTAAGAATCGGTCTTTTTTGAAACCATTTGGCCAGTAATGGAAAGAGCAGATAAAACTGTACTTCCACGGCAACGGTCCACAGGACACCGTTTAGTTTGGTACCAACTAAGGTGTCATAGGAAAAATTATGTACAAAAAAGGTGTGGGCCAAAATATCCTTCCACATAAAGTCTTTGTTTGCGAACTCCTTTAGAGGCAGAGCAAAGAAGAATAAAACAATTAACACGCTGAAATAATAGGAGGGGAGAATGCGAGCTCCTCTTTTTATATAAAAAGTTTTTGTGGTTGGTGTAGGGGTACCATATACCATGCCGCGGGCATAGGGCAGAAAGAGACAAAAGCCGGATAATAAAATCATCATATCCACAAGTAAGGAACCATTTCTTGGAATCCAGTCTATATTAAAATCTCCAACAATGGGCATTAGCCAGGATTGCTGCCAGAAATGAAACCATACAACAATCAGGATGGCAATGGCACGAATTCCATCTAAAACATCTATATGTTTTGTCTGATAAAAGGGCATTGACATAAGAAACTCCTTTGCAAAATCATTTGTTACCACAATCATAGAGGAAAAAGGGTAATTTGACAAGGGAAGAAACAAAGGAAGTTTTGAAAACAAAGGAAGTTTACGAAAGCAGGTT
Organism: Lachnospiraceae bacterium; assembly: GCA_017521605.1. Lineage (GTDB taxonomy): Bacteria > Bacillota > Clostridia > Lachnospirales > Lachnospiraceae > Acetatifactor. The sequence goes on from JAFXCD010000103.1 coordinate 6,613, forward strand.
GTGTAATCCGTGTAACACTGGTATAATCCATACTATATGATAAAATGTGAAAGTAATGAAAAGAGGATTAGAGATGAATCAGAATGATTTGCGCAAAACACCATTGGTGTTGTTAAAGATAGCATTGGTATTAGTGGTTATTTATTTGATAGGAACATTTGCACTGGTTATGAAGCCGGAAGTTTTCATAAAGCTGGTGACTGTGGGATATGAAGGCGGATACAGCATGCCCTTTGACAGTATTCATTTGGGTGTGGCTTTAATTACAACCATTTTATTTGGCTTTATGTATACCTTGCTTACCGTCAATATAAAGAAGAACAATGAACTGGGCTTAGGTTTTGGAATTATGCTGGGCGGATTGTCATACATAGCTTATTTTATATCTAAGTCTATGATGGCAGAGCTTTTAAGCCGCTGGATTGATTCAGTTAAAAATGATCAGGCACTGATTGCTACATGGAAATTAGGGGTGGAGGCTAATCTGGTATGCTATAAACTGATATTAGGTTTCCATGAAATTATAGGCATGGCTTTAAGTACAGCCATTGTATTACTGCTCGTGGCGTATGGTATTTATAGTTATAGAAAAAGAGAGCAAAGTATGCCAAAAAGATTATATAGATAATGGAGGATGGGAAGGACTCGAAGAAACAAGGGTCTTCCTTTTTAAGTAATATGAGATATCAGATAAAACATGCATTGGTGCAGTATGGCGCCAATACCATCTTAGAAGATGTGAATTTTGAAATACATGATAATGAAAAAATCGCAGTAGTGGGAAGAAACGGTTGTGGTAAAACAACGCTTCTTAAGTTGATTGTGGGCGATATACATATGAATAACCTGGACAGTGATGAAGAATGTGGCATCATGATGGCAGGGAAACAGGAAATAGGCTTCCTGCGTCAGATTAGTTTTCCGGATGGAGAGGTAACGGTAGAAGAAGAAATCAAGAAGACCTTTGCCCCCATATTTGTCTGTGAGAAACGTATGGGAGAGATTGAAACTCTGTTGCAACAAGAGGGAGAAAATCAGACTTTGCTTTATGAATATGACAATTTGCAGAAGAGGATGGAAGCTTTACGGGGCTATAGCTGGAAACAGGATATGGAAGTTATGTTCCAACAGTTTGGATTTCCCTTAGAGGATTTACAGAGACCCATAGGAAGCTTTTCCGGAGGTCAGCAGACCAAGGTGGCATTCATTAAACTGTTGCTGAGTCGGCCGGATATTATGCTTTTGGACGAACCTACCAACCATTTAGATTTACCAACCATTGAATGGCTGGAAGGTTATTTGAAAAGTTATGATAAAGCGGTAGTGATTGTATCCCATGACCGTATGTTTTTGGACAGAATCATTGATGTAACTTATGAAATAGAATATCACCGGATGAAGAGATACCCCGGGAACTACACTGCTTTTTTGAAGCGAAAGGAAGAAGATTTAGCCAAGCAGGAAAAGGATTATGAATTACAACAGAAGGAGATCCAGAGACTGACAGAATGGATTGAGAAGTGGAAGAATACGCCTACCAAGGTAACAGCAGCACGTTCCAAACAGATGGCCATTGAGCATATGGTAAAGATAGAGAAGCCCCGACGGTTTGATACAAAAACCTTTCATATGATGTTTAAACCCAGACTGGAAAGCTATTCAGATGTATTGATTGCCAAGAAGCTGAAAATTGGTTATGACAGTGAGCTGAGTCAGGTTAGCTTTCATCTGCGTAAAAAGGAGCGTTTAGCCATTATAGGTGAGAATGGAAAAGGAAAGTCCACACTACTAAAGACCTTGGTTGAAATAATACCTCCTTTGGGAGGTAGCTTTACTATTGGTCAGAATGTGGAATATGGTTATTTTGACCAGCAGAAGGCCGTTGTGGATGATGCAGATCCGAAACAGTCGGTACTGGATAATTTCTGGGATGTATACCCGGATATGAAGCGGGAAGAGGTACGAAGTGCGTTGGGAAGTTTTCTGTTTTCCGGGGAGGATGTAGAGAAACTGATGGGACAGCTTTCCGGTGGGGAGAAGGTACGTCTGGCTCTTTGTAAGATGATGCAGACCAAGCCCAATTTGTTGATATTGGATGAGCCTACCAACCATATGGATATTATGGGAAAACAGGCTTTGGAGCAGATGCTTCAGGTGTTTGAGGGGACTGTATTGTTTGTATCCCATGACCGTTATTTTATTAAGCAGGTGGCTACCGGTATTCTGGAATTTGGCAAGGATTCAGTAAAGCAGTATGACTATAATTATGAGGAGTATCTGATTGAAAAACAGAAGCAGGAGGACAGAACCAAAATCCAGGCGACAAACAACAAAGCATCATTGGGTGGAAACCAAAGTGTAAAGAATGTTAGCAATAGTAACGGTGAACCTACCTTGCAGGATGTTTTCAATAAAAAGGAATACTACAATCCAGGCAAAATCAAATCCCGTCTTATAAAGCAATTGGAGAAGTATGAGAAGCAATTAGCGGAAAGCGAAGAGAAGGCAGGCGAGTTGAAACTTCAGCTTATGGATCCGGCACTGGCTTCTGATTATCATAAACTGATGGAACTGCAAAACGCTCTGGACGAAGAAGAGCATTTACAGGAAAGTCTTTTGGAACGTATGTTGGAGGCAGAAACAGAGCTGGAAGAATTAGGAGAAGTATAGTATAGATTTGTCAAATGCATAAATAGTTTGACAAATTAAAAAAGATTTCACAAATATTTTTACAAATGCTGTTATCTGTGATATAATGTTTATATCCAGCCAGGGGTGATGAGTGAATCCTAATTGGCAGAGAATGACAAGCAAGGGGGTACAGCCTATGGAGCAGCAGATTTTTACAAATGAAGTGATTTTGTCGTGGTTACAGTATTATGCCAAGAATACAACCTTGGATTTAGAGCATGTAAAAATGATTGATATCACAAAGAAAAATAAAAATATTATTCCTACAGTAGAAGCACATAAAACCACTATGGTATTTACCAATGCAGGTATTGATGATATTTTTTATCGCTTATGGAATGCAGGTTTGGGTGAATGTGATGTCTGGTATAATGAAGGCTCAGACCCTAGTGGAGAGATACTCCATCAAAAGGTAAAGGATATGATTGACCGGGGTATTAATGCTTCGGCAGGTATGCTGATTATTAATCCCAATGCCAGAAATACAGCTAAAATCGGTCTCAGTAACGAAATGTTTCAGCGTGGGTCCATTCAATATGTGGGCAGTGAAATCCGTGCCATTATTTTGAATAAGATGATGTTAGATCCTCAGGATGATATTTGTGTAATTGGTGGTGAGAGTATTGCCATTGAAGCGGCACTGATGGCTCCGGAAGGTTCCGTGGTAGCAGTGGAATACAGTCATAGAGACAGAGCAACCTTAGAAGATAATGTGGCTCATTTTGATTTACATAATATTAGAATTATAGACCATATTGATGCGGAAACAATGAAAGATTGTCCGGTACCATCTTTGGTATTTATGGTAGCTTCGGCAAGTACAGAGCAGGAATTGGCTTATCTTATCAGTTTGAACCCCAATATTAATGTAGTGGTTTATACTTTGGATTTCAAAGTGGCTGCGAATATTACAGGTGTTTTACAGGATATGGGCTTGACAGATATAGATACCATACAAGTGTCTATTGCAAAGCTTGGCAGTAACAATACCTTTAAGCAACAGCCGGCACCTTGGATTATTACTGCAAGAACGCGAAATAATTAATAAGAAATTTGGTAAGCTCCTTTTAGTTTTATACTAAAGGGAGTTTATTTGTGTAAAAATATGGATAAATTTAATGAAATATTGCGAAAATGCTTTCATTATTTATTAAATGTGCTATAATAAAAGGTGATAAGAACTGGATGTGGATTAAAAAAACATAAGATAATATTTTCGGAGGTGGGTTTGTGGGAGCATTATTTTATAAAGATGAGATGAAACAGTTCTTAGATATTATACAGCGGCTGTCGCGTACCAGTGATGAAGTATTATTAAATGTAAGACAAGCCATTGCCTGTGTGGAAGATATTATACATATAGGAAAGGTAACTATTGATTTATCAGTACCACAGACCAAATTACGAGCTCAGGTCCAGAATTTTTCCAGTGTGTTATTTCTAAAAGAAGGTGTATATGGATATCAGCCTGTGGCCCATAGTTTTCGTACCGGTGATGGGGGAACGGTAGTAATTACTTTTTATGCCATGGATGGATATTTATGGGATGAAGAAGAGTTATCAGAGATCAAGATTTTAAGTAATCTGATTTTTTGTGCTTTTCGTATAGAAAACATGAATAGCCTTCTGGATAAAGCAGTTACAACCGACCTTTCGGTAGATATGCCTAATGTGTCCGGATTTATGCGATTTGCAACAGAGAAATTTGCACGTGGATTGTTGGAAGAATACATAGGAGTATATTTTAATATTCATAATTTTAAGTATGTAAATAATATTTTACCTTACATAAAAGCAGATGAGGTAATGGGTATGTATGTAAATATGTTGAAAAAGGCCATTAGCTCAGAAGAGATAGTCGCCCGATTGGGTGGAGATAACTTTGTGGCATTAATAAATGTTGAAAACATTGAACGATTTATTGCATATATCAGTAATATTAATATTGTTTATCAAAATGAAGAGGATGAAAAGAAGTTTAATTTTAATGCTACAATAGGTGCTTCCAAGTTAAAAGATATTTCACGTATAGGAGAGGTGATGCATCGTATCAGCATTGCTTATCAAGTGGCACGCCAACAGGAGAGTACGGAAGTAGTTTATTACAAGGATGAGTATTACAAAGATGTGGCAAAACAGAAAGAAATCATTGCCGGGTTCCAAAGGGGATTGGAGCAGCAGGAATTTGTAGTACATTATCAACCTAAGGTAATGGCTAAAGATAAAACTATATGTGGTGGGGAAGCTTTGGTACGTTGGAAGCGCCAAGGTGCTTTGGTTTATCCGATAGATTTTATTCCAATACTGGAAAGGGACGGAAGTATTTGCAAACTGGATTTTTATGTATTGGATAAAGCATGTAGCCTATTGGAAGATTGTATGAAAAATGGATTAGATTTGCCACGTATCTCTATAAATTTTTCAAGAAAGCATATTGGAAATCCTTTTTTAGTAAAAGAAATTGTGAAGATTATTGATCGTCATAAGGTACCTCATGAATATGTGGAGATTGAGTTGACTGAAAGTGAAGATTTTAGGGATTATATTGTGATGGCAAAGCTGATAGAGGCCTTAAAAGCTGAGGGAATCAGTACATCAATTGATGATTTTGGTACAGGTTATTCTTCTCTTAACATGTTGAAAATGACCAGTATTGATATTTTGAAGATTGATAAATCATTTATACCTTTGAAAGAGGAGTGCGATAATAAAAAGAAAGAATGCATAATGTTTGAAAATATTGCACATTTGGCTAAAGAATTAGGTGTTATGGTTGTTGCAGAGGGTGTGGAAACAGAGTCACAATATGAGTATTTGAAACAAATGGGATGTGACATTATTCAAGGATATTACTTTGATAAACCTTTAACGCCGGAAGAATTTGTGGAAAAGGTAAAAATGGTAACATATTAATTTACTAATAGAATTTATTTTAAGAGGTGTTAAGTGAAAAAAAGAATTGCTGTATGTGGAAATGGCTGGAATAATGAATTTCTTAAAATTGTATTAAATGGTATCCGAAAATGTGCATCAGAATATGGTGTGGATATTTATATGTTCATGAACTATTCTGTTAGAGAGGGTGTGGAATATAAGGATATCGGTGAGGCTAATATTTATCGACTGCTGGATTATGGGAAGGTGGATGGCGTTATTCTGTTGGCAAATACATTTCATTTACCTGAGGAATTCGAATATTTAACCAATAAAATAAAGTCGGAGAATATACCTGCCATCAGTGTGGAATATCAAATACCGGAAATTGATTTTATGGGTTCAGATAATTATTCCGGAATGTATGATTTGTGTAATCATATATTTAATGTTCATGAGGTGAGAAAGGTTGCTTTCGTAAGTGGTCCGGAAGGACATGAGGAATGTTGCAGTCGTAGAAAAGCATTGGAAGATGTTATGGCTGTAAGAGGACTAGCTCTGACACAGGATATGATTATATATGGTGATTGGAATTATGTGGAAACGGTAAAAAGACTCCCTGTATGGCTGGAACAGCAGGAGGAGATTCCGGAAGCCTTTATATGTGCTAATGATGTAATGGCAATGGCAACCTGTGCAGTATTAAAGGAAAGAAATCTACGAGTGCCGGAAGATGTCATAGTGACCGGTTTTGACCATCTGGAATCAGCAAGAAAGCATGTGCCAAAGATTACAACTGTGGATCGCAATTGGCAGGATATGGGCTATCAGAGTCTGAAGCATTTGTTGGATAAATTAGATGGAAAAGCCACCCAAAATTCAGTGCTGATAAAGTCAATAGGAATACCGGCAAAAAGTTGTGGGTGCGATTATTTGGAAGAGAAGCATGATATTTTGTATATGGATGACAATGGGGTTTATGACCACATAGTAAACGTTGTATATTGGGGGGGACATTTGTGTGATATATCTGAAAGTATGGTAAAAGTTACCAAGGATGAGGAATTGCATGAATGGTTTAACGAGTTTCTGGTAAGTGAGCATCAGCATGAAGGAGAAGAATTGTATATATGCTTGGTGGATGACTTCTTTAGCAGTATAAGAGAAGGAAAACCATTAAGAAAAAGAGGATATACGGATACTGTAGATGTAGTATGCGGTATAAAGGAAGGGAAAAGTTTTCCTCGTATTCAAAAGATGGATATTACAACAATGATTCCCGGATATGAGCCGAATGATGAGGAATCACGTCTATACCTGTTTTTACCGCTTTATGATGATGAAGGTAATTATGGATATGTAGTGTTTGGAAATGATATCCCTATGATGTATGATTATACATTATATAATTGGCTAAGAAATGTAAAACAAAGTCTGAGTAATGTAAGGCAGAACATGAAGCTTGTTGAGTTAAATAAGCGGCTTGCTAAACAATCTGTAACAGATGGTTTGACAGGTGTATATAATCGCATGGGATGTGAAGGAGTGGCTTATCCATATTTGGAGAAATGTCATAGAGAAGGTAAGCAGGCATGTTTGATGTTTGCAGACATTAATAAAATGAAAGTGATTAATGATAAATATGGTCACTTACAGGGCGATTTGGCAATTTGTACAGTGGCAAAAGTGATCCGGCAGGTACTGTCAGAAGAGTGGATTATCGTACGCTACGGTGGTGATGAATTCCTAATGGTAGGTGTGTGCGATGATGATATTGAGCCACAGAGATTGCTGGATGAAATCAGGATACAGTTGGAAAAGGCGGCATGTGAAATGCAATTACCTTATTCTTTAAGAGCTGGTGTGGGATATGTGATGATTTCTCCGGAAGAAAGCCTTAATCTGTCAGAGTGCTTAAGAAAAGCAGATGAAGCCATGTATCAAATGAAAAAGAAACAACATAGTGAAATGAAGAATAAATAATAAAACCGCGGTTTCTAATGAGACCGCGGTTTTATTATTTATAATACTTTGGATAGAAATTCCTTTAAACGGGGATGCTTGGGATTTTCAAAAAACTCATTGGGAGAAGCGCTTTCTAAAATCAGACCATCGTCTATGAAAAGAACTCTGTTTGCAACTTCTTTTGCAAAGCCCATCTCATGGGTAACAATAATCATGGTCATACCTTCTTTAGCAAGAGATTTCATCAAATCCAATACCTCACCAACCATTTCCGGATCCAATGCACTGGTAGGTTCATCAAAAAGGATAACTTCCGGATTCATGGCTAAGGAACGGACGATGGCAACACGTTGCTTCTGACCGCCGGAAAGGGTGGAAGGATAAACATCTGCTTTGTCTTCCAAACCAATACGCTTTAAAAGGTTTAAAGCCTGTTGTTTTGCATCCAGCCTGATCTTGTTCTTGTCAGTTGTAATCGGGAGTAATTCCTGCTTTTTTTCAGAAGGTTTAAAAATATTCTTAAATTTGATAAGAGCATTTGTTTTCTTGGCTTTCTTTAAATCTCGGCACTGTAGATAAACAGGAGCCAGCATAATGTTTTGAATAACCGTTTTATTATTAAACAAATTGAAATGCTGAAATACCATACCCATTTTACGGCGATGTACATTAATATCTACTTTAAAATCGGCAATATCAACGCCATTGAAGATAATCTGTCCGCCTGTAGGGTCTTCCATACAGTTTAAGCAGCGTAGGAAGGTACTTTTACCGGAACCGGAGGGACCGATAACACAGATAATATCACCTTTGTTTATGGTAACATTGATACCGTTTAAAACCTTGTTGTTTCCAAATTTCTTTTCAAGATTAATTACGTCTATCACTTTTCCGCAGGCTCCTTTCCATAATTTTAATGCCGGCACTGATAATAAGTACCAGAACGATATAAATCATAGCCATTACTAAGTAAGGAACCATGAATTCATAACTATTACTTCCGATATAGTTAAACGCTACGTAAAGATCGGCTGCACCAACAAAGCTTACAACAGAGGTTTCTTTAATCAATGCAATAAACTCATTGCCCAGTGTGGGGAGTATATTTTTCACTGCCTGTGGAATAACAATTTTCAGCATAGTGGTTCCAAAGCTTAAACCTACAGCACGTCCGGCTTCCATTTGACCGGAATCCACAGACATAATACCGCTTCGCATGGTTTCTGATATATAGGCACCGGAGTTTAGACCAAATACCAATATGGATACCTGTACCGGAGTGATTTTAATGCCCATAAGGGGGAGCAATACATAGTAGAAGACCAATAGCTGTACAACAATGGGGGTACCACGAAACAGGCTTACATAAAAACTGCAGAATCCATTTAAAACTTTGGGAAGCAGTTTGTATTTGGGGATTACTCGGACTGTGGCAATCAGCGTACCAATCAGAATACCGATTATTAAACCGATGACAGCAATCAGCAGAGTGTTCTTTAAGCCCTCCAATACCTTTACATAGCCATTTTGTTCTATAAATATTTCTATAAATTTGTTTACCTTCAGGTCAAAATTACCCATAAAATACCTCTGTATATTTGTTTTGTATTAGAATTATTGCATAGCATTGATTGCTTCAGTAATACATGCTGCAGGAGCGGAATCGATAATAACATAGTTAATGTTTCCGTTTAGTAAATCCTGAACAGCAAGAGAACCGTTTTTATATCCTACAGTTTCGGTCTTAAAGCCTGTAAAGCCCCAGCCCTCATCACCTTCACAATAGAACTGACCGGTGGTACCAATCTGTACACCGATTTTAGTAGTAGAATCCTTAGCATTTAAAATAGCTTCAACTGCAGCTGCATCTTTGCATTCATCGAATTCAGTATTATCAGAAGGTACAATCAGTTTCTGGGATGCACTGTAGTAAGAATCAGTAAAGTTTACATATTCCAAACGGTCTTCTTTGATAGTAAGACCAGCCATGGCAATATCACATTTCTGCTGACCAACGGCTAAACAAACAGCATCAAAGTCCATATTCTGGATTACCAGCTCCTGACCAAGATAATCTGCAAGCTTGGCAGCAATTTCCATATCAATACCATAGTAATTTTCACCCTGCGTATATTCAAAAGGTTCAAATGCGGCATTGGTAGCAACTACCAACTGATCCTTGTTGGGATCATAAGAAGAAGAAGTAACTGCTACAGGAGTGCCGTCACCAAAGTAGTTATTACAAATTTCGTCAAAAGTTCCATTTGCTTTGATTTCTGCAATGAATTTGTTTACGGTTTCCAGTAACTCGGGCTGTTGCTTGTCAACGCCAAAAGCATACTCTTCACTGGTAAGCTCAATTTCGATTACCTTTGCAGTAACGGGAGCCTTACCACAAGCGGTAAGTGAAAGCATGGTAAGAATAACACACAATGCTAAGCTTAAAAATTTTTTCATAAAACATTTCTCCTTACATATTTGTATTCAACAATTTACCAGCATAATATATCATTTTATGTAGAAAAAAGCAAATAAAAAAACGTTTTTTTGCCGATATATCCTATATGCTCAATTGAAAAATACAAAAAGAGTAAAAAACGATATAAATTTACGAATAAAATTGAAAAAAAGCAAGAATTGTTATATAATTCAATTAGAGAAGCTGATATTATTAATACATTATAGTTTACGGAGGATAAGAGTATGGGAAAAGGTATTAATGCTGAAAGGCATAAACTCACATCTAAGGTAAAAAATGAAAAGAAAGTAATAAAAGAAGGTAAACTCAGTAAATTGCAGTCCATTCAAATTAAGGTAAGTTTGCTGGTAATTCTTGGTGTGGTTATCTCAACAGTGGCCATATTAGAGGTTATGCTCACAAGAGTAGAAGAATTACTGATAGAGTCTTATTATGGAAAGATGCTGAATGTGGCGACTTCTTATGGCAAGATGATTGACAGCGAAGAGGAAGAATTGGATTTGCTTCTTAAGAAAGAGTCATTAACAGCGGAGCAGTATGAAAAGATATTTGAAGGAATTGAAATTGACGGTATCGAAGAGTTTCAATATTATGTAGTACATAAGGCAGGTGTTATTAAATATCATACAGATCCTGCGCAAATAAATAAACCGAATAGAATTGAGGCAATACGTGATATTTGTGCCAAAATGAATATTGGAAAGATTGCTGAAAATCTTTGTATAGAGTACTATGATGATAATGGAGTACGGATGTATGCCAGCTATTATATTACGGAGAGCAAATCAGTATTAGTAATTTGTACAAGTGATGAAGAGTTGATGCGACCTGTAAGAGAGTTGACAACGATTGCCATTGTATTGGCGGTAGTAGTGCTAATTGCTATTATTGTGATAACCAATCTGGTAATCCGACGTATTACGAAACCCTTAAATCAGGTAACAAAGATTATTGATGATACAGCTAAGTTGCGCTTACATTTACCTGATAATATCAATAAACTTTGTGCTAGAAAGGATGAAACCGGTACCATCAGTAGAGCTGTACGGCAGATGAGCGAGAACTTGCATGAAGTTGTAGCCAAGATTGATGCAACCAATAATATTATAAGTAGAAATATGGATAAATTGGAAGATTCCAGTAATAAGGTGCATATGTTCTGTACGGATAACTCAGCTACTACGGAACAGTTGGCGGCAAGTACGGAAGAAGTTAACAGTATGACGCAGATGATGAATACGCATATGGTTAACATGAAGGAACAAGTGTCAGAAATCAGTAGAGAAACTACAGAAAGTAATAAGTTCTCAGAAGAAGTGGCGGGACGTGCGCAGAATATGCAGAATTCTACCCAGATTGCTATTCGTCAGACAAAGGAAATGTATGAACAGATTAAGGAACGTAAGGAAACTGCTCTTTTAGGACTTGCTTCTGTTGAGAAGATTAATGAGTTGACCAATGCCATTAAGGAGATTTCCGATCAAACCAGCCTGCTTTCCCTAAATGCAAGTATTGAAGCAGCCAGAGCAGGTGAGGCAGGAAGAGGTTTTGCTGTAGTTGCACAGGAGATTAGTAATCTGGCACATCGTTCATTAGAAACTGTAAGTAATATTAATACCATTATAACAGAAGTAAATGTGGCAGTAAAAAATATTACCGACAGCATGACGGATACTACCGATTTCCTGGAAAACAGTGTATTGATGGATTATGATAACTTTAATCAGATTGGTGTACAATACATGAATGATGCGGATACCTTTAAGAAGGGTATGAACAATATTTCAGAAGACATACATGTACTGGATGAAGCTATGCAGCAGGTGGCAATTGCGGTAGATAACATTTACAGAACTATTGGCGAGACTTCTGTAGGTGTTAATGATATTGCAGACAAGACAGCTAATGTTGTTAATGCAACCAGTGATAATTACGATTTGACCAGCAGTACTGTTGAAAGAATCAATGAACTTAGAGAGATTGTTGAACGGTTTAGTTTTGAATAAGTATTAGCGTATAATAAAACCCTGCATCCATTGGAAGCAGGGTTTTATATTGCATTATTTTAATAAGTTGAATAATCCGGAAAGCAAATTATTGGAGCTTTCTTTTTCTTTTTTCTTTTTCTTCTATTTGCCTGTTGTATTGGTTTCTTCAGTAGAAGAACTGCCCAAAAGTCCTGTTAAAACATTGCCCATATCCACATTGTCAAGCAAGGAACCGAACAAACCGCCAATAGGAGAAGTGCTTTCCTCAGACTGGGTCTGTTGTCCTAAGAGGCTCATCAGTAAAGGAGCCAGAGCAGAAAGGATATCATTGGTTTTGTTCTGTGATACACCAGATTGGGTTGCAATGGTGCTGAGAGTATCATTCTTGCCTGCCCCCAATAAATGGCCGATAATCTTGCCGCCGTCCTTCATATCAACATTACCTAAGAATTTGTTCAAATCCTTGGTGTCTACCTGAGCGTGCTGGGAAAGTGCATTAACAAACCCTTCCGTAGTATCCTTGCCGTTTGCCTGGTCCTTTGCACCGTTTAGAAGGGAGGGAAGTGCATTGGTTAATACACTGGTTACATCCTTGGCAGAAGCACCGGTAGCATTACTTAAACCATTGATACTGTCAGCGCTTAATAAAGTACCTGCTAATTTCTTGAAATCCATAATTATCACTCCTATGTAGTCGAAATAGTTTCTGATTTTATTATGAAACATCATATAAAATAAGTCAAGGAAATTGACATTTTTTCGCAGAAAGCCTTGTTTATTGTAGAAAATATAGTATAATGTATATGGGTTGATTTTCTTATACAAATCAAGAAAAGGAGAATTTAAAATGGCAGAACCTAAGAAGAAAAAAATTGTATCAGCTGATACAGGTAAAGAGGTTAAAGCAGGAGAACGTAAGAAGAGAAAAGTAAAAGAGGCAGCACCTGTTGGGAATGCTACCGGTTTACGTATTGGAGCAGTTGCACTTTGGGTAGTGGCACTTGCACTGGAATTTGTGGCAATTTTCATCTTGTTTGGTAAGATTAACTGGACATTTACCTCAACACTGATACAGATTATCATTGCATTGGTTTTGGATTTGGTTTGTGTTATTATTGGTTCCCAGTTGTGGAAGAAAGCAAATCATATTAAGCCTGCAAGTGAAAAGAATAAGTTTTTATTCTGGTTATGGAATAATATGGGTGTTATTGTATGTGCAGTAGCATTTATTCCTTTTGTTATTTTGGCACTTACCAATAAAGAAGCAGATAAAAAGACTAAGACTATTGCAACTGTAGTAGCAATTATTGCATTGCTAATCGCAGGTGTTGCAAGCTATGACTTTAACCCTGTTTCTGAAGAACAGCAGCAGGCAGCTATGCAAGCAATTAATACTGATGTATACTGGAGTCCTTTTGGTAAGGTATACCACACACATGAGGATTGTTCTTCATTAAATCAGAGTGATACTCTTACAATGGGTACTGTAGAACAGGCGATTGCAGATGGTCGTACCCGTCTCTGTGCATTCTGTGCAAAGAAGGATGAAATTACCGGTGTAGTAACAGACCAGAATGTGGATGAGATTGAATTAGAAGACGAAGCTTCAGAAGAATAATTACATAAAATAATGCATAAACTCCCCCTGTTTTATTGAATAGGGGGAGTTATTTTTATAATAAAACAAAGTGACAAATGTGGTAAAAAGTGATATACTTTACTTATTTACTATAATAAAGATGATGAGGAGGATTTGTAATGTCACAAAAAGCGGCATCAACGGTTTTAAAAGTAATGCTGATATGGTTATTAGGTCTGTTTGGGATACTGGTATTTCGTAATGTGTTGCCTGGGATAGATTTTATTAACCAAGATATAGAAAGTGGTTTTTTTGTAGGTGGCTTTTTGGGTGGTATGTTTATTTGTTTGGTTACTATCTTGGTGCTTGTGGTAAACAGAGAGCCCAAGGAGCAAAATAATGCGAAAAAAAGCTATGCAGCTGTGGGTATGATATTGGCAGTATTTGGTTTGTTTATGATGTCATTGAGTGCCTGTTATGATCCTATAATGGTGAAGGTATTTGGTAGTTCTATACAGACAGAAAATTGGTATACATGGGTAAAGAGTTTTCTGATTACGGATGTATTTTGTCTGTTGGTTGTAATGGCAGTAGCGTCCATGAGTGAGAAAACACCTATTGAGAAGCATAAAATGACTGTTGGACAATTTATATGTGCTATATTTATGAATGCAGGAATTATCGGTATTGGTGCGATTATCGGGGCTATAGTTGAATTTTCCATTGCCTTCAATTTTGGAATTGCGGGTGGTGGACAGACAATATCGGATATGTTAATTGAATCCAATGATTTTTGGCGTATATTGACTGTAGGTATTGGTGCTCCTATTGTGGAAGAACTGATTTTTAGAAAGTTTCTGATAGACAGAGTCCATAAATATGGTGAAGGCATTGCAATATTTGTTTCAGGCTTTTTGTTTGGGCTTTTCCATGGTAATTTCTCACAGTTTTTCTTTGCAACCGGTGTAGGATTATTTTTTGCCTTCATTTATGTAAGGACCGGTAGAGTATGGTATAGTATTTTGCTTCATATGGTAGTAAATATGTCTACATCTGTGATTAGCATAAATTTGATTGAAATGATGGATCTGGAGAAAATGGAGGAATATATGGTAATGGATTTAGCTTCATCTGAAGCAACACAGATGGCATTAGAATTGTTACCAAGTATGCTTCTTTTCCTTGGATGGGTACTGTTTTTAGTGATTTGTACAATAGTAGGCTGGATATTATGGATTGTTAAAAGGAAAAAGCTGTTTTTAAAGAAAAGCGAAGAATATGTAGAGAAAAAGAAATTCTGTACCGCGTTCTGTAACTTTGGAATGATTATTTTCCTGATATTATGTGTGGTTCGTTTCATGTCTTTTTATATATAAGTCGATAGATTGAAGAGGGAGGTATTATGGAACTTAAAGGAAATGCTTTTGCTGATAAAGTGATTACTAATGTAAGTAAGGTTATAGTGGGGAAAGAAAGTGTAATTAAGTATATATTGACAGCTATGGTTGCTGAAGGACACGTACTTTTGGAGGATGTGCCGGGTACAGGCAAAACCAAGCTGGCCAAAGCATTGGCAAAATCCATGGAAGCAGAATACGCCCGTATTCAGTTTACGCCGGACCTGCTTCCTTCAGATATAACCGGTTTAAATGTATATAATCGTCAGACCAATGAATTTACTTTACGTAAAGGTCCTATCTTTACCAATATTCTTTTGGCTGATGAAATCAATCGTGCAACTCCGCGTACTCAGGCAGGATTGTTGGAATGTATGGAGGAAAAGCAGGCTACTATAGATGGAGAAACTTATGATATGGGTGAGGATTTCTTTGTAATGGCGACTCAGAATCCGGTAGAAACAGCAGGAACCTTCCCTTTGCCCGAAGCACAGCTGGATAGATTTATGATGAAGCTTTCTATGGGACCCTTGGAAAGGGAGCAGGAATTGGCAGTTTTAGAGCGTTATATGGAAAAGGATCCGTTGGATACATTGAAGAGTGTGGTATCCCTTGAAGAGTTAAACGCAGTAAAAGAAGAAGCAATAAAGGTATATGTACATAAATGCATTCAGGAATATATAGTAGATTTGGTGGAACAAACCAGGGAAGGCAGTAACATAATGATGGGTGTCAGCCCCAGAGGAAGCCTGGCACTTATGAAGTGTGCGAAAGCATATGCCTGCTTAAGTGGCAGGGCATATTGTGTGCCGGATGATGTAAAGAGTGTAGCAACCCATGTATTGGCTCATAGAATTGTATTGGGGTATGGTGATAATTCCACAGATAATTTTGTACAGAAGATACTTCGAAACACGGATGTGCCCACAGAGGATTTTAGCGCATGATACAATTAATTGGTATTATTATTTTAATACTGGTATTTATCTGGCTACAGCTTAAGGTGTATGTGTATTTTTGGAATCAGAATCTGGATGTGGAGCTGAGATTCGACTCAACGGACATGTTTGCAGGGGATACGGGATATTTGAAGGAAGTAATAACAAATGATAAATGGTTACCCATACCTTTGTTTCATGTGAAGTTCCAAACCAGTAGGAATCTGTTGTTTGATGATTCTAAAGAAACACAGAAAACCGATCAATACTATCGTAATGATGTATTTGGATTAGGGAAGAAAGAACGTATCACCAGAACCTTGAGTTTTCAAGTGAAAAAGAGAGGCTGTTATCGTATCAAATCAATTGATTTATTAAGTGGCGATTTGTTTATGTTAACAACACTTCGGGAAAGCAGAGAATGTGATGAGTTTATTTATGTATATCCACAGCCTTATTACAATCGGGCAATACTGCATTCTCTACAGATGGTGAACGGTCTGGTCAATACCAGAAGGCAATTTCTGGAAGACCCCTTTGAGTACCGCGGCATTCGTGAATACCAGCCTTATGATGATATGAAAAGCATCAACTGGAAGGCTACTGCCAAAACAGGTGATTTGAAAGTGAATTTGAGAGATTTCACGGCAGTAAGGTCTGTGCGCATATTCTTAAATCTGGAAGATGAAGGAATACTAAAAAGAGAAGACGGGGCAGAAGCCTGTATTCGTATTGCGGCAGGTATCATCAAATATTTTGTGGGAAAAGGGATGAAGATATCCTGTTATGGAAACTGCAAGGATTCCGGAACGGATCAGATTTTGTATTATAATGAGGACCGTAATATTCGTGAAATCTATCGTTCTTTATCCTGTATTGATTTAGAGAAAAAAGCTAAATCGTTTCAGTATCATTTTGAGAATCGTCTTTTTAAACAGACCAATGGAGAATATACTTTTATTCTGTCCATGAATGCATATGATGATTTTATTAAATTATTGCAAAAATATAGTGTGGTTTCCGAGGACTTTATGTGGTTTTATTTAAAAGATCCCAAGGATGTTCCGGATATTCCATGGAATTTAAAACGTTATTATAAACCCATAGATATTAGTCAGATACGCTAGGAATGAATTATGACAATCAAACAAGTAAAATCCCTACATAATTTCATAATGATATTCCAAAACCATTGGAGTGTTTATATTATAGTGTATATGCTGTTGGTGGTGGCAGGTCGGATTTATCAGGTGCCGCCGGTGCACTGGTTCATCTGGTTAGGGCTTGGTATGTTGCCACTGGCTTTCAATAAGCTGAAGTCTATATGTAAGCATAAAGGACTGCGATACCCCATATATGCAGCAAGTCTGTTTGTAGTATATATGTTAAAAACCCCCCATATGACTTGTACATACATATATCTGCTTTGTGTGGGTTATTATTGTATTAATGCAGAATGGTATGATTGGTCCAAGGAAGATAGTGCAGAGTACAAACCGGTTCCGTTAGTTGTTGTAATATTAATGGCGGTGGTAGTAATTTTTGTGTTTCAGTGGATTAGATTATTTGAACTTCAAAGAACCATATTATATTTGCTGATATGGAATGTAATGCTTTATTCTATAGCAAGTTATGTGAATAAATATGTTAAATTTTTGGATTTGAACAAACATTCCATAGGATATATGCCAATAAAAAGTGTAATGGGGTCGGGAATATTATCCATGCTGGGATTTTCGTCTATTTTATCTGTAGTGTTATTGTTTGTTGCCAGTATAGGAAAAATGAGCGATGTATTACAGTATATTAAAGCGTTTATTCAAAGAGTCAATAATAAAATTACTCAATGGTTAAAAGAGTGGATTAAAAAGTGGCTGTATGTTGATAACCAAACGGATATGAATATTCCGGATTTAGAAGGAAATGTATCTCAAATTCAGTATGCAAATGTAGATGAAAAATGGTCAGTTTGGGATATAGTGATTGCAGTAGTGATAGGTATTATTGCACTATATGCGTTGTATCAGGGAATCCGATGCCTTGTTTGCTTTTTGAATACTTTGTTGCGTAAAGGTGATGGAGAGACAATGTTTTTACAAGAAGATGTGCGGGAAAAGAGTGATGTGGTGGAAAAGATGCCACAACGAAAAAGGGAAAGTCTGTTAGATGCTATGACGCCTGCCCAGCGTATACGCAGGAGATTCCGACGAAAGGTATTAAGTGAACAGAAGCACATTTATGATACTGATAAAAGAGAAAGAATGGAACTGTATACTGCCAGAGAGTGCGCAGAAATCTTAGAAGCATCGGAAGCCGGCAGTATCTATGAAAAAGCTAGGTATTCACCGTTTGAATGTACTGCAGAGGATGTGAAAAGGATGAAAAATGCCTGTAAAAATAATGAATAATCAGAAAGGAAAAAGAAAATGGCTGGTTGGGGCGACGATATTGATGAAGAGTTAAAAAGAGAAGAAGAGATAGAAGTCGGATTTCGTTTGGGATTTAAAGGTATGAGTTTTTTGATTGACAGGATTGTGGAAGAAACCAGAGAGTATGATGAGAAGCATCCCAAGGATGATTTGCGTTTTATTTTATATAATGACTTGGTTATCATCGCAATATTAGTCACCTTTTCTTATAATGTTCTGATGATAGCAACAGTATTCTTTATGCTGTTTTATGGTTATCTGCTGATTCAGATAGGGAAAGCATGGAAGCGATTTAATTACTCCATGGGACAATACCGGCTTCTGGCTATTATTGGTTTGATTGTAGCAGTGGCGCTGGGAATTGTAGCCCAGAGATTGATTTTTAAATAGGAGGGAAAGAAATGTATCAATTTCCAAAGGATTTATATGCAGATGTAAGAATTGAAGAAAAGTACTGTTTAGCGTTAAATGTACAGAATGGGGAACTGGAAGCAGATTTGAAGTTTACGGAGTTTGGAGCTTTTGTCAGAGTATATGATGGGCAGATGTGGTATACAGCATCAACCAATAATATAAATGATATTCAAAAAGAGTTGGATAATCTGGCTGTTTTGGCTACTCCGAATCCTTATATTTTGGATAACCCTATGGTGAAGAGACTTCAGGTAAATCAATCTGAAGATTTACGATTTGCCGAAACAGGGGATGTACGTGACATCAGCCGTAATAAGTGGAAAGAATTACTGGATGAATATATCGCAGCCTGTGTGGATGAGAATATTGAAGAAATAAATGTATGGAATGCATATGTGAATTGCGGTTATAAGAAAAAAAGTTTTTATTCCAGTAAAGGGGCGGCAGTTGTACAGGATATGCAAAATTGCTGGCTGGGAGTAAGCTACGGAATTACTATAGATGGTGTGACTACCTATGGAGGGAAAAACTATAGCAAATTTTATAAGGATGAATTATTGGGTCACGAAGAAGAGATAAAGCAGGAGAGAGACAGATATTTAGAGTTTGCAAGGAATGCCGTACCGGTAGAACCCGGAGAATATACCTGTGTATTGTCACCATTTACAACGGCTATGTTTGCGCATGAAAGCTTTGGTCATAAGAGTGAAGCAGATTTTATGCTAAATGATAAAACATTGCAGGAAGAATGGGTGATGGGCAAGAAAGTGGGTAGTGAGCTGATATCCATTTGTGATAGAGGAGACTTATTAAATCATGGATATGCACCTTATGATGATGAGGGTACGAAAGCTACGGAAACCTGGTTGATGAAGGATGGGGTGTTGACCGGTAGGTTACATGATGCTAATTCGGCTGCTGTTTTGGGAGAAGAGCTGACAGGTAATTCCAGGGCCCAGAACTATAAATATTTTCCTATGGTAAGAATGACCAATACCTTTATTGCAAAAGGCAAAGATGACCCACAGGAAATGATTGCAACGGTAAAAGATGGTATTTACATTTATGATGTAATGTATGGTACCGGTCAGTCAACCTTTACCATGAAGCCTATGATAGCATATCGCATTCGCGACGGTAAGCTGTGCGAACCAATACGAATTAATGTGGTGACAGGTAGTGTGTTTAAAACCTTATTCGATATTGATGCGGTAGGTACGGATTATGAACTTTTTGATACATATAGTTGTGGGAAGAATGGACAATCAGCCATAGTTTCAGCAGGTGGTCCCAGTATACGAGTAAAGAAACTGACGGTAAACTAGGGGGATGGATATGAGAGAAAAAATAATAATTGAAGAAGTTGTTTCCGACGTTGAATATGTGGAAAATCAGTTAAAAACATTTCATAGAGATAATTCAAAAGTGAGTTCCTTTAGGATATATCAGGATGGTTTGATGGGAATTCATTATCAGATAGGTGAAATTGATGAGGAAGAAGGTTTTGAAAAAGCAAAGGAAAATTTACAAATCAGACCTCGTCCATATCCTTTTGAATTGGAAAGCGGTAAGCGTCATCGTAATAAAATAGAAAGAATGCTTACAGACAAAGAACTTATGGATACAGCAAAAGAATGTATGGAGTATCTTTTTAAGAATTATCCTAAATTCATCTTTCACTCATCTATTGAACAAAAGAAACAAGTAGTGAGAAGAATGAATGAAAAGGGAATGGATTATTCTAACACGGATTGTAGTGTATATTTTGGTGTTGATTTCAAACATGTCGATAGTAAGGATATTATAGATGGATATTTTAATTTTAGCTTAAGAGATTTTGACCCAAAAGTATTCAGGAAAATGGCGGATGATTATTTGGGTAATTTTGAAAAGGAAGCAGAACTTCCGGAAGAGATTATTATAGATATGCAATATTATGGATTGTTGGGGATGATTTCCAATAGTCTGAACGGAGAAAATCTGGCGTTGGGAACCTCCTTGTTTACCGGTAAAATAGGAGAGAAATTATTCTCTGAGGACTTTACTTTAATGCATGATGTATCAGACAAGGAATGCTGGTTCAATTGTTTTTGGGATGGTGATGGCTGTGTGACAGAAAATGATAAACGCACATTAATAGAAAAGGGTGTTGTTGTTTCCGGTTACGCGGATAAGAAAACAGCCAAGAAATATGGTATTGTTCATACGGGTAATGCTTATATGGAACTGGCGGATATACCCGGTCCGGGAGGATTGAATTTATGTATAGAAAGAAGCAAAAAAACCATAAAGGAATTGTTAAACGGTAGGTATTGTGTGATTCCTGTACAAATGAGTGGTGGTGGCTTTGCAGATAATGGTGATTATGCTATGCCGGTTCAGAAATCTTTGCTTTGTGATGGGGAGAAAATACTTGGAGTTTTACCACCCTTTACAATGACAACTAATTTATATGATATGTTTGGCAAAGATTTCATCGGTGTGGGTTCTGATAATCCAATATATAATGATAAGCAGATACTCTTTAGAGTAAAGAGGGGCGAGATTTAAGAAATGATGAAAAGCGCTGTATAGATGACTAAATCTGTACAGCGTCTTTTGATATATAGTTTTGGTAAAATAGATGGTTTACAGTTAAAAAGTTTCCAAAATAAGCTGAAATTCTATGAAACACTATAGAAAAGAATACTTTAATGTGATATAATACTAAATTGGGTAAAAAGATTGAATGGAGATAGGACGTAAAAAGAATGCAAAAGTTGTATGTAAATGATATGAGATTTTATAGAACAGTAATCGGTATTACCGTACCAATTGCATTACAGGGATTGATTACCACCGGTGTCAATATGATGGATAACATTATGGTGGGTAAGGTGGGTGAAACCCAGTTGGCTGCAGTAGCTCTGGCTAACCAGTTTATTAGTATTTTTCACATTTTCTGTATGGGAATCGGTATGGGAGCCTCTGTATTGGTTTCCAGATATTATGGTATGAAGGATAAGGATTCTCTAAAGAAAACTGTAGCAATTATGTTAAGACTTTGTCTGGTCATGTCCACTATTTTCTGTGTAACGACTTTGCTTATCCCGGAGCAGATTATGAGGATTTATACGGAGGAAGAGAATATTATCCGGGAAGGTATTAAATATCTGGAATGGTCTGTGTTAACCTATTTTCTATTGGGATTGTCGCTGACGACAACCATTGTACTACGTAATGTAAAGCAAGTAAGGCTTCCTTTATATACATCCATTGGAGCTTTTTTTGTTAATATTATGGCCAATTACATGTTTATTTTTGGTAAATGGGGAGCACCCCGTATGGAAGTGGCCGGTGCGGCTTTGGGAACTCTGATAGCCAGAATTTTTGAGTTTGGTGTTATTTGCGGATACTTATTATTTAAGGACCGTGAAATCGACTTCCGAATAAAGCATTTATTTGCACCGGTAGGTGTCTTGTGGAAGGAGTACATACGAATCAGTATTCCTGTGCTTGTAAGTGATGGTATTTTAGCGCTGGGGAATAACTCAGTGGCTATGGTAATTGGTCGTCTGGGCGGAAGCTTTGTTGCTGCCAATTCCGTAACCATGACTACACAACAGCTTAGTTCCACGATGATACAGGGCTTTGCGCAATCAGGGGCTATTGTAACCGGCTATACTCTTGGAGAAGGAGATAGAGAAAAGGCTCATCGTCAGGGTTATGCTTTTATGGGAATCGGTATTGTATTCGGTATTTTGTCCGCTATGATTATTTTACTAATCAGTAATCCTATGATAAATGCTTACAATTTGCTACCGGAAACGCAGGAAATTGCAAGGCAATTAATGTATTCTATTAGTATTATTGTGGTATTCCAAGCGACTAACAGTATTATGACTAAGGGTGTATTACGTGGTGGCGGAGATACCAAGATGCTGATGTTAGCAGATAATATTTTCCTTTGGGTTGCATCTATTCCGCTTGGAATTATTGCCGGATTAGTATTACATTTGCCGGCATTCTGGATTTATTTCTGTTTGAAAATAGACCAGGTGTTAAAAGCATTCTGGTGTGTGATTCGTTTAAACAGTGGTAAGTGGATTAAGAAGATTAAGTCTTCTGAAGAACTGGAAGAACAATAGGTGAAAGGCAGGTACAGATATGTATTATAATAATATTTTGGAGTTGATCGGAAATACGCCGTTACTTAGTTTAGAGGAAACGACTGGCTGTCATATTTATGCTAAGGCTGAGTTTTTGAATCCGGGAGGAAGCATTAAGGACCGTATTGCACTTAATATGCTGGAGGAAGCAGAAAGAAGTGGTAAATTAAAACCCGGCATGACCATTATTGAGCCCACCTCCGGTAATACCGGAATTGGTCTGGCACTTTGTGGTGTACGGAAAGGATATAAAGTAATCATTGTGATGCCGGAGAATATGAGTGATGAGAGAAAGAAAATCATTAAAGCATTAGGTGCGGATTTGGTGTTAACACCGCCGGAGCTTAGTATCGGTGGTTCGGTGGACAAGGCAATGGAGTTGGCGGCATCCTCGGATGAGTATTTTGTACCACAGCAGTTTGAGAATCCGGCAAATCCCGCAGCACATTACAACAATACAGCTAAAGAGATTTTAGAACAATTGGATGAAAAAATAGATGTTTTTGTATCAGGTATCGGAAGCGGAGGTACTTTACAGGGAATTGCATCCCGTATTCTGGAGATGAATCCGGATTGTAAGATTGTGGCAGTAGAGCCCAAGAATGTGTCTGCGCTTTTGGGAGATGAACCGGGACTTCATCAGATTCAGGGTATTGGTGATGGTTTTGTGCCGGAGGTATTGGATACTTCTATTATTACGGATATTGTGGAAGTGACAGATGAAGATGCAATCAATACAGCCAGGGAGCTGGCCAAGGTACAGGGATTTTTGGTGGGGACCTCTTCCGGTGCTAATGTGTGGGCAGCAAAGCAGATGGCAAGGAAATATGGTAAAGACAAGGTGATTGTAACCATATTAGCAGACAGAGCAGAGAGATATTTCAGTACAGCATTGATTTAGGATGGGATAAAGTAGCATATAAACAGTCGTTTAGAGTAGCAGAAGCTATATAGGGGTAGCAATGAAGCACATTTTAGTAGTAGATGACAGTAATATGTATTGTATAATTGCCAAGAATGCTTTGGAGAGCAATTATAAGGTTTCTCTGGCCCATTCAGGACAGGAAGCTTTAGAGTTTTTAGAGAAAGAAATTCCGGATTTGATATTGATGGATATTGAAATGCCGGGAATGAATGGTAAAGAAGCACTACGCCGAATTAAATTACATAAGGAATGGTCTAAGATACCGATAATTTTTTTGTCTGCTCTTTCCGAGCAGGAAACAGAGGTAGAATGCTTGGAGTTAGGAGCGGATGACTTTATAGCCAAGCCGTTTAAGCCACTGATTATGACCAGCCGTGTCAGTAAGATACTGGAGCTTTATGAATTGCGTAAGGATTTAGAGCATCAATTGATAAAGCGGACCCAGCAGATGGAAATAGCTACTTTGAAATCTTTAACAGATGCATTAACAGGTCTTCATAATCGTGATTATCTGGAAAATAGATTGCAGGAGATTTTGGAAGAGGGACATGCGGGTGCCTTGTTCATGATTGATTTAGACAATTTTAAGGAAATTAATGATACATATGGTCATATTGTCGGTGATAAAACGTTAAAGATTTTTGCAGAGGTATTAAAGAACTATTCCCGAGAGGATGATATTATCTGCCGTTTGGCAGGGGATGAGTTTGTTACCTTTTACCCGGAACTTATATCCAGAGAGATTGCAGCAAAGAAGGCCGCGGATATTATACAATTATTTGCTGAAAAAATGTCGGCTTTAGGATATGGGAATGTAGTTTCTGTATCTATTGGTATTATGATGGCAAAGGGAGACGAGGATTTTATAAGTCTATATAATAATGCAGATAAATCTCTTTATTTTGTGAAAAATAATGGAAAGAATGCGTATCATTTTTATGGGGAACACAAAATTGTAAGTGAAGAAAGCAGTACGGTAGTAGATCTGGAAGTGATAAAAAATATGATGGAACAGGGCATGGTACAGACTACAGGGGCTTTTAGTGTAGCTTATGATGAATTTAAAAAGATATATGATTTTGTAATTCGTTATGTGACTCGTAAGAAACAACAGATACAAATTGTGTTGTTTACATTAAGTATGGAAAACGAATATTTGACAGGTTTATCCATGGAGGAAGCTATGGAAGTATTGGAACAAGCAGTGATTTCTTCACTACGTGCCATGGATGCCGGTACCAAGTATAGTAATAAGCAGTATATTGTACTATTGATGGATACAAATGCGGAGAATGGAAGAAAAGTAGCTGAACGTGTAATTCGAAGGTTTTACAGGAATGCAAGAATTGCTGTTTCAGATGTGAATCTTACTTATGATATTCACACAAGGGAACCAAGTAAAGAGGATAAAACAGAAGTAAATGGGATAGAGGGTGGAGTATGAAACTTACAGATTTGTTAAAGTTTAATGATGTAGTAATACAGATTCATGATAATCCGGATGCAGATGCAGTTGGTTCCGGATATGCCATGTATCGTTATTTGGCAGATAATGGGAAGCGTGTCCGACTAATTTATGGTGGACGTAGTCCAATTGGTAAGAGTAATATGCTCTTATTGATTTCTGAATTAAAGATTCCTGTGGAGTACGTAACAGCTTTAGATAAGCCGGAACTGTTGCTTACTGTGGATTGTCAGTATGGTGAAGGGAATGTACAGAAATTTGAAGCAGAAAATATTGCTATGATAGATCATCATAATACGGGCAAGTATTCTGATGAGATGGCAGAAATCAGAAGTCATCTGGTAAGCTGTGCCACAATTTGTTATGCTTTACTGAAAGATGTAGGATATGATGTGAATGCAGATGTGAAGATTGCTACCGCATTATATTATGGTTTGTATATGGATAGCAATCAGTTAGCAGAAATTAATCATCCTTATGACCGGGATATGATAGAGTTTTTACAGTATGACAGGACTTTGATTGGAAGATTAAAATATGCAAATCTTAATATGGCAGATTTTGAAACAGCAGGACAGGCTATATTAAGCAGTGAATATCATAAGGAGTATCATTATGCCATTATTAAGGCTAAGGAATGTGACCCTAATCTACTGGGGGTTATTGGTGATTTTGCCTTGCAGGTGGATAGTATTGATGTGTGCGTAATTTATACGGAGAATCCGGGCGGATATAAAATATCAGTCAGAAGCTGTGTAATGGAGGTGGCGGCCAATGAGCTGGCCAGTTTCCTGGTAGAAGGCGTTGGTGATGGTGGTGGACATCTGGATAAGGCCGGCGGTTATATGAGCATGACCAAGTACAAAGAAAAATACGCTGAATTGGATATTAAGAGCTATTTTGAGAATCGTTTCAAGTCCTATTTTGAGGAATATGAAGTGATAAATTATGCAGATGGTATGAAAAATCCTGAAAGCTTTAAAAAGTATCGTAAGAGATCGAATCATCTGGGATACGTAAAGAGCACAGATTTATTTGAAACAGGGGTGGAATGTAGAATCAGAACCCTGGAAGGGGATGTGTTTATCAATTGTTCAGAGGATGTTTATATTATGATTGGTCCTATAGGAGAGGCATACCCTATAAAGAGCGGACGATTTGCTGCCAGTTATGAAGTCAGTGATTTGCCCTATGATAAACAGTTTGAGTATGCCCCTTCTGCTATACAGATGGGAGACAATACCACCATTAATCTTTTACCATACGCCAGAAGCTGTATTTCCAAACCGGGTGCAATGGTTTGGGCGAAGCCGGTTAACATTCATACCAAAGTATTTAATCGCTGGAATTACGAAACCTATATGAATGCTAAAATAGGGGATATGATAATCTATAACATGCAGGATGATAAGGATGTTTATGTAGTTCAACAGTATCTTTTTGATATACTTTATGAAGAGGTATCATAAGCTTCCGGCTGTTCAGAATGAAGAATCTCATGTTTTGTGAATAAAGAAAAGATAGGTGGACACCGAGGGTAGGAATTACCTCGGTGTCCGTTTTGGTCTATAGAGATTTACAGCCATAGGAAAGATATTTATTCTCTAATGTTTTGGTGAAATTATCGTTATTATTACCGCTACCACTGTGGCAGTCACTGATAAATACATAAAGAGTGCAGTTTTATCGGAAATACTTAAGAAATGAGATTTTATGAATAGTTTTTCTTTTTTATAGTGGAATGGTAGCATAATAAAATGCCTTTTCGACATTTTACAACATTTTATAAAAAAAATCTAAAAATGTTTCGCAAAATATTTAAAAGATAAACAATATGCTACTTTACTTCTCTATTCTGATGATGTACAATAACAAATAATTCATAACAAAAGTTGATTATATAATCACTGAAAGGAGTGTATGGATATGAAGATTAGAATTGGTATTTTAGGCTATGGCAATTTAGGCAAGGGGATTGAATGTGCCTTAAAACAGAATGCTGATATGGAACTGGTGGGGGTGTTTACCAGAAGAAACCCTGATAAGGTTACTATTTTATCTGAGGGTGTCAAAGTATATACTGTTGATGAGCTTATGGATAAAAAGGATGATATTGATGTATTGATTCTTTGTGGAGGCAGTGCTACGGATTTGCCCAAGCAGACACCGGAATATGCAAAGTATTTTAATGTGGTGGATAGTTTTGATACTCATGCAAAGATTCCGGAGCATTTTGCAGCAGTAAATAAAGCTGCTTTAGAGAATAATAAAGTGGCTATGATTTCCTGTGGTTGGGATCCTGGTATGTTCTCCTTAAACAGATTGTATGGTGGGGCTGTTTTGCCGCAGGGAAGTGCATATACCTTTTGGGGAAAGGGAGTAAGCCAGGGACATTCTGATGCCATTCGCAGAATTGAAGGTGTGGCAAATGCGATTCAGTATACTATACCACTTGATAAAGCACTGGAAGCAGTAAGAAGTGGAAGTAATCCTAACTTTACTGCGCGTGAAAAACATTTAAGAGAATGTTTTGTGGTGGCTGAGGATGGTGCAGATCTGGCGCGTATTGAGCAGGAGATTAAGACTATGCCCAATTATTTTGCAGATTATGATACCATTGTACATTTTATATCTGAGGAGACCCTTAAGAAAGAGCATGCCGGTATGGCACATGGTGGTTTTGTTATTCAAAGCAGTAAAACCGGTTGGAATGGTGAGAATACTGCCATTATAGAATATAGTTTAAAACTGGATTCCAATCCGGAATTTACTTCTTTGGTATTGGTTGCTTATGCAAGAGCGGTATACCGTATGAAGCAGGAAGGTATGAGTGGCTGCAAAACAGTATTTGATGTGGCACCGGCTTACTTAAGTCCAATGAGTGGTGAAGAATTAAGAGCACAGTTATTATAAGCGGTAAAGCCTTTTTCTGACAACCCAATGGTTGAAAAGAAAGAGGCTTTTTGTTATACTAAAATAAGGTGATGATGATAGGAATATTAAGTTTTTTCTGAAATCAGCCGATAGTGAAAACAGATAACAAAAACCGGCATGAATAGTAGAGAGGATTCCTATGAAGATAATGGTACGGTGTTTAAAGAGTGATTTTGCAGTATGTCCCGTATGTGGAAGCGGGAATGTGGTGGGCTTGGAAAAAGAAAGCTGTCATTGCGGTCAATGCGGACAAGCCATGGAAGTGGTGTTTGTTAATCGGGTGTTAAACAACGAAGAACCTGAGCCGGAAGAAGTGTTCCTACAAATGTCACTGTTTGAAGATTAGCACTTAAAATTTTGGAATATAAGAGGAAACAGATTGAAAACATTAAGAAGACTATTTTACGGAATCAGTTTATGCATATTTTTGGTTTGCGTAGCTATTTTGGTATTTACTTCAAATCCGGAGTGGTCTGAAAAACTGTCTAAGAAGTTGTATGGCGAAGAAGAGCAACAGGATTTGGCAGTGACGGAGACACCGGCACCGGATGAGAATGTGGATATAGGGCCCCCGGCTCCTCAATTAACACCGTTGATATATGTAACACCGACTTCTCAACCGGTAGATGAGCCACTGGCTACGAAGGAACCAGATAGCTATAAACCACAAACAATTGATATTAAGACTGTAGTGCCCCGGAAAGCACCTGTTGCAAAATATAATTCACCTTTGACAGACAAAGTGACTATTCCGGAAGCGGTAAGTGAGTTACGGGGCATGGAAGAACCTTCAACAAAATTAGAAGAGGTTAAGAACGAAGAGGCTACTAAGCTTAAAGAAGAATTGGATGAGGGAGATACCGGTGCATTATTGGTCTTTGACCAGCGTTTCTACCCCTATTATCATATGTTAAATGATAGTGAAAAGGAATTATATCGTCAGATTTATGCCAATGCTTTTGGCATGATGGAGCGTTTTAAACCCTGTGTGGAAGTGTTTTCAACTAATGTGGGAAGAGTGGTGGAAGCGGTATATAATGATAATCCGGTGTTATTCTGGGTAGAGAATTCTTATGGGTGTAAGTATGGTTCAGATGGCAGAGTTGTGGAAATATCTTTACAATACAATGAAGCTTCCAACAAAATTGACCAGTCCAGACAAAAGTTTGATGAAAAGGCTGAGGAGATATTACAAGTAGCCCGTACTCTTTCCAGCGACTATGAAAAGGAAAAATATGTGCATGATAGATTAGCTATGCAGGTTAGTTATGCTGCAGAGGCACCTATGAATCAAAGTGCGTACAGTGCGTTGGTAAATGGAAAAACTGTATGTGCCGGATATACAAGGGCTTTTCAATATCTGATGCAGCAATTAGGAATTCCCTGTTTCTATTGCAGAGGATATAGCGGTGAAAATCATGCATGGAATATAGTGGAGCTCTATGGCGATTATTATAATGTAGATTTGACATGGGATGATGCGAAACCCGGCAATTATGACTATTTCAATAAAACAGATAAAGATTTGCAAGTAACCCATATTCGAAAAGGAGCTTCTGTAAATCTTCCGGCATGTGGTGGAACATTGTATGGTAATCTGGAAACCAATTATGATGAAGAGCCTGTACAAAAGGAAAGTGAAGATTACAGTCAAGGTTTAGTCTTGTATTATGACCGCATATGTGAGAGAATTGAAAAGAGTGGTTTGGGAAGTGCTACCTATACTGATTTGTTGGATTTGTCGGTATGGAAGGAGCTTGAAAGCGCTTATGCCAATGGAAACAATAACTTTAGAGAAGATTATCTTATAAGAGCATTACATAAAGCAGGGGCGCAGTATTGTACGATTAGTTTTTCGGCAGAAGAGGTAACAGATAATGCATATGATGTAACTTGTTCCATAGTGGTACGATAAAGAACGAAGAACTGGGCAGAAGGGTAAAGGTAACCATTCTGCCCTTTTAAAGATTGGAGAAGTTGATGCAAGAGAATATCAAGAAAGAATTATTACGCCTTAAGGTGAATGTAGATAAGGGTATAGAGAATTTTGGAGAAGAATATGAGGAACAATTGAGGAGGTTTATTAACGGATATGATTTTATGAGATTGGGACAGGCTGTAAACAGTGGCCGTTTTGAGAGCGCCGCCATGTGTGTACGTAGAATGAGTATAGAGGCAGAAAAGCTGGGACTGGAATGCTTTCAAAGGCAATTCACGGGACTTCGTCAGAATATTGCCAGAAAAGATGGTTTGGAAGTAAAAAACATCCTGAGTCTGGTAATCGTGAAACGAATACAGATTCAGGATGTTTTGAAGACTAATTAGTATTTTTTCCAGCATGCAGGGTGAAAAAGAATTAACATAGGAAAAATTTCCAAACGCCCTGCTAGCATGTTAAACATGAGTACATATTTTGAGAACATGGAGAAGCAGGAAAAATTACTGGTAGGTCCAACCGAATCCAAACCGGGACCAATGTTATTTAAAGTGGCTGCAACTGCCGTAAAACTGGATGTGAAATCCAGATTATCCACACTGATCAATAGTAGTGATATAAAGAAAATAATAAAATATACTGCAATAAATACATTGGTAGATCGGATAACCTCATGGGGTACGGCATGACCGTCTACCTTTATTTTTTTGACCAAACGGGGATGCATAAGAATATGCAGCTCCTTTTTTATGGTTTTAAATAGTATGGTGATACGGGAAACCTTAATACCGCCGCCGGTACTTCCTGCACAGGCACCTATAAACATGAGCATAACCAATATGGTTTTGGATAGCAAGGGCCAGTTATTAAAATCAGTGGTTGCAAATCCGGTTGTGGTTATTATGGAACCAACCTGGAAAAAGGCATGTTTGGCAGTCGCTTCTATAGTTCCATATAAGGAAAAGGTGTTAAAGCATATAATAGTAACAGCAGATAGTATAATTAATAAATATACTCGTACTTCTTCGATAGAAAAGGCTTCTTTTACCTGTTTGCATAGAAGACAGAAGTAAGCAGAGTAGTTAATACCACTTAAAATCATAAATAATGTAATGACATTCTGCACAGTAGAACTATATCCTGCAATAGAATCATTTTTGATGCCAAAACCGCCGGTGCCTACGGTACCGAATGTTAAGGTCATGGAATCAAATAATGGTAATTTACAAAGAAGCAATATTATTATTTGTGTTACTGTAATAAAAATATATATTATATACAATATTTTAGCAGTATCTTTTACTTTGGGTACCAATTTTCCTACAGAAGGGCCCGGGCTTTCTGCTTTCATCAGATTCATGGTAGAACCACCCATCATAGGAAGAATTGCCATTACAAAGACAAATACGCCCATACCACCAATCCAGTGAGTAAAGCTACGCCAAAAAAGACTGGTATGAGAGAGGGCTTCCACATCTGTAAGAATACTGGCACCAGTAGTGGTAAATCCGGAAATGGTTTCAAATAGGGCATCTGTAAGACTGGGAATTTCTCCCGTAAACATAAATGGAAGAGCACCGAAAAAACTCATTACAATCCAGCCCAGAGAAACAGAAATAAAGCCTTCTTTGGGATAGAGCTGATTGGATTTGCTGCCTCCCAGTGTACAGAGATAACCAAGGATAAGACAGAGTAATGATATTGCTACATATATTAAAGCTTCTCGAAATTCATGATAAAAAATACCGGTTATGGAAGGAAGGAGTAAAAAGGCAGATTCAAATTTAAGAATGCAACCGCAAATATATAAAACCAATCTATGATTCATAACAAATGGTCTCCTTCACTAATTGATTAAGATATCAGTAATATCATTAAGACTATCGTTGGTAAGAACAACGACTACGCTGTCACCGGGTTGTATGGTATCTTGACCGCCAGGTATGATAATACGGTTCTGGCGATTAATACAACATATCAGTATATTCTTTTTTATTGGTAGGTTCATTAATGGAATACTGGTTAATAGGGGATTTTCATCCTTTACATAGAATTCCAAGGCTTCCACACGACCATCTTCTAATTTATAGAGGTTTTCCACATTGCTATGAAGGGAATTACTCATGGAACGGGCATACTTAATGATGGATTCAGCAGTCAGTAAGCGAGGATAGATAATACTATCAAGCTGCAGATCATCCAAAACACTGTTAAAGGAGCTTCGATTTACTTTAGTAACAACCTTGGCTTTGGAAACTTTTTTTGCA
Organism: Lachnospiraceae bacterium; assembly: GCA_017521605.1. Taxonomy (GTDB): domain Bacteria; phylum Bacillota; class Clostridia; order Lachnospirales; family Lachnospiraceae; genus Acetatifactor. The sequence goes on from JAFXCD010000103.1 coordinate 39,042, forward strand.
TAGAGTGAGAGGAGAATATTCTCTTCATCTAAATCAGTTAAGGCAGCAAAGCCCTGTACATGTTCTAAACCTTCCTGAAGCAACAGGTTTTGATCGATACCATTTCCACAGATAATGGTAGCTTCAGGTAATAATTCACTTAATTGCTCACAACGGGCTGGGTCAATTTCAATAATAGTGGTTTGAATGCCCGCAGTCAGAAGGCGCTTAGCCAGATAATAGGCAATGGTACTGCCGCCTACCAGCATGGCAGTATGAATATGTCCGATATTGATGCCAATTTTTTTAAAGAAGTTGTGGGCATTTGCCGGCGTGGCAACAATGGACACAATATCTCCTTCTTTAAAAACAAAATCGCCTCGTGGAATAAGTATTTCATCCCCACGGCAAACAGTACAAGCTAATACCTCACATTTTAATGTAGTACGAATATGAATCAGCTTGTAGTTATTTAATTTACATTCTGGGGTAACACGGAAATGGAGCATTTCAATACGTCCCTTTGCAAAGGTATCGATTTTGGTGGCAGAAGGAAACTGAAAAATACGGGCTATAGAAGAAGCACAGGCAAGTTCCGGGTTTATAATCATAGCCAGACCTAATTCCTTACGCAAAAACTCCAATTCCGTATTGTAGATAGGATTACGCACACGGGCAATTGTCTTACAGTTGCCGGCTTTTTTTGCAATTACGCAGCAGAGCAGATTCTGCTCATCGGAATTGGTAACGGCAATTAATAAGTCAGCCTGTTTAATGCCGGCCTCCAATAAGGTCTGATAGCTGGCACCATTTCCAATAATGCCCATAGCATCCAGATCATCTGTAATGGAATGAACACTTTCTTCCTTTATATCAATGACTACCAGATCATGATTCTCCTTGCTCAATTGTTCTACAAGGGAGTAACCTACTTTACCACATCCTACAATGATAATTTTCATGGGACCCTCCATATATAAAAGATAAATAGTATTATAGCATAATACCCACAAAAAGAAAAGAGCATGCAGACTTTGAGTTTGTCTGCGTGCTCTTAGCTTAATTATACACCTTCATGGAAGGTACGACTGATAACATCAGCTTGTTGTTCCGGTGTCAACTTAATAAAGTTAACAGCGTATCCACTTACGCGAATGGTAAGCTGTGGATAGTTTTCCGGATGTTTCTGCGCATCCAACAGAGTGTCTCGATTTAGTACATTTACGTTTAGATGATGACCACCTTTCGTAACGTATCCGTCCAATAAATTAACTAAATTATCCACTTGCATTTCATTGTGAGCCATACTATACCTCCTTAATAATAATTATGATAACCATTACTGATATAATTATAGTATCAGAATTTGTATTTGTTGTCCATAATATTTTTAAGAAATTATGTATTTATTTTGATACATACAACATATATTGGATTGAAGAGGAGGTTGGACTAAATGTATCAAAGTGTATTACAGATTTTTCCGGATGTAAACCGTGAGTTTTTTCGTTTCATAGCAGAGAGAGAACATAATATTAATGAAATCCGACTTCGGAGTGAGAGACCAATTTTGGTACTGGAAGGTCATCAAGAATGGTTTTTGAATAGAGAAGGTATATATACTGATAAGCTGTCGGAAGCAACATTAATGAGTCGGGAAGGTCTGGAAAAAATCGTACAACATATATGCCAGTATTCTATATATGCTTTTGAAGATGAAATAAGACAGGGATTCATAACAGTTTCAGGAGGGCATCGAATCGGTCTGGTGGGTCAGGTAGTACTGGAAAATAATAAGAGTATCAGAACCATAAAACATATTTGCGGACTAAATATCCGTGTATCACATCAGATGAAAGGTGTTGGACAATCTGTCTTACCCTATCTTTATGAAAAGGGAACTATAAAAAGTACCTTAATTGTTTCACCACCCGGTTGCGGAAAGACCACATTGTTACGTGATCTGGTACGTAATATTTCTAATGGAAATGAATATGCAGAAGGTATGACGATAGGTCTGGTAGATGAACGAAGTGAAATAGCGGGCTCTTATATGGGACAACCGCAAAATGATGTGGGAATACGTACAGATGTTTTGGATGCCTGTCCTAAGATGAGCGGTATGATGCTATTGCTTCGTTCCATGTCACCTAAAGTAATAGCAATTGATGAATTAGGCAGTATTGAAGAAATGGATATGGTAAGACAAGTATCAAATTGTGGTGTAAAAATGTTGGCAACTATGCACGGAAACAGTTTTGAGGATGTGTGGCGAAGAGAGGGAATGGAGCAGCTACTTAAGAATAAAGGATTTGAACTTATGCTGATTTTAGGAAGAAAACAGGGTAGGTACATAGTAAAAGGGATTTATCAATGGACAGAAAAGGGGGAGTGGCAATGCAGAAAATATTCGGATTTGTATTAATTCTGGCAGGATGTAGTGGATTGGGAATGTGGTATTGCATGCAGTTTCGTCTACGTATTAGCAATTTAAAGCAAATGTGTCATATATTATGTATGCTGGAAAGCTATGTAAGATTTGGCAGAAGCACTATGGGAGAATGTTGTAATCAAATTGCCGGACGTGTGGAAAATCCATTCAAAAGTGGCTTGCAGGAAATTGCAATGGAAATGAAAAAGAATCAGGGAAGCAGTTTGGGACAAGTTAGCCGTAAGAGCTTGGAGAAGCATTTGAAAAAACTTGTGGTATCTCAAAGGGAAAAGGAGGAGTTTATAGCTTGCTTTGTACATGAAGGATATGAAGATGAAGGGATGCAAATACAGAGTATTATAAGAGGAAGACAGGAATTGGAATCAGCCCGGCAAAAATTGAATGAAAGCCTGGCTTCCCGATGCAAATTGGCTGTTAGTCTGGGAACTATGAGCGGTTTGTTATTGGTTGTTCTGTTTTTGTAACAGAGTCCATAAAGAAGGGATGATAAAAATGACAGTGAGTTTGATTTTTAAGATAGCGGCAGTTGGAATATTGGTAACTATATTATGTCAGGTTTTAAAGCATAGCGGTAGAGAGGAACATGCTTTTTTATTAAGCCTGGCAGGATTGATTTTGGTACTTATGTGGATTGTACCATATATATATGAACTGTTTGAAACCATTCAGACATTGTTTGAATTATAAGCAGGGGAGAAGGATGAGTCCATGGAAGAAATTATTAAGGTATGTGTAATAGGTATTCTTGGTGTATTAACAGCTATACAATTTAAGGTGGCTAAACCTGAATATGCAACCTATATCAGTGTGGCGTTAGGATTGATTATATTTGGTTTTGTTGTGCAGCAATTACGCACTATATTGAGTAGTCTGGCATGGATAAAGGATTTGTTTGGAGAGACAAGTGGTTATCTGGGTATTTTAATGAAGGTAATTGGGATTACCTATTTGTGTGAGTTTAGTGCTGGTATATGTAAGGATGCAGGCTATGGTGCTATCTCCGAACAGATTGAGGTATTGGGCAAGCTCTCGGTTATGTTTTCAGGATTGCCTATTTTACTGGCAGTGGTAGAACAGATTCAAAGTTACATGGGGTAGGAAAAGTATGGAAATCAGATTGGAGGATGTGTGGGAGGATTATGGACTGGATGGGTTGCAGGAAAATTTAGATAGGCTGTTTCCGGAATATGATTTGTCCATAAATAAGATTCTGGAAAGTTTATTCAAAGGAGATATGCTTGGGACGATAGAGTACGTGTTTAAAGGTACTGTAGGTATATTTCTGGAACAGATAACGGGACTGAAGGAATTGCTTATGGTGTTATTGCTTTTAGGAATAGCAGCAACCGTATTAACCCATTTTGTGGAAATTTTCGACAGACACCAGATAGCAGATTTAGCATACTATTTTATGTATCTGTTGTTTATGATGGTATTGTTTCGAAGTTTTGAACAAGTCGGTAATGTTGCAAAACAGGTCCTTTCAGATATTGTTTTATTTATCAAATTGTTAATACCTACCTATCTGCTTGCGGTGGGGGTGGCTGCGGGGGTACCGACAGCAGGGGCATATTCACAGGTTTTTGCTTTGGTAGTTTATGGTACAGAATGGCTATTATCAGGTTGGATATATAATCTAATATCCATATATACCATGCTTGCAATGGTAAATGGTATTTGGATGGAAGAAAAATTGAAATTATTAATAGTCTTTGTTAATAGGACTATTGTAGTAGCATTGAAGGGAGCACTGGGCGTAGTGACGGGAATCAGCATTTTTCAGAATTTAATTACACCGGTGCTGAATACGGCACAGAATACGTTGTTAAATAAGGTGGTAACTGCCATACCGGGAGTGGGAGATTTATCAGGAGGAGTGATGCAGCTGGTTTTGGGGTCGGCAGTGGTGATTAAGAATAGTATTGGTGTAATGCTACTCCTTCTGATGATTATACTTTGTTTGGGACCGTTGATTAAAATAGCTGCAATTGGGTGGATATTGCAATTGGCTGCAGCATTATTGGGAATGGTCAGTGATAAACGGCTGGTACTATGTACCAATCATATGGGAGAAGGCTGTATGTTGATGTTTCGGTTAGTAGGAACCGCTATGCTGTTATTTATAGTTTTGATTTCTTTGATTGCCACAGGAACCAACCATATATTATAGGGGGAAAGAATGGGAGCATTGTTAAGCAAAATAGGACAAATAGTAATATTTATGATATGCGCCAGAACCTTACTGCACTTTCGGGCAAAAGAATCCTATGAGAAGTATTTAAAACTATTGGTGAGTCTGATGCTTTTGGTTTTGTTGGCAGAGCCTTTGATGGAATGTCTGGGTAAGGGAAAGGAAGGAGATTTTTTACAAAGAATCCAACTGTATAACTACCGGTTACAGGATATTTTGAAAAATGAGCAACTGGGTAATGAAGAAATATCACAGATTTTGTCCCATATGACTATGGAAGTATCAGAACAGGTAAAAGCAGTGGAAAATGTGGAGGTGAAAATAGAATATGGAAAAGCTTCAGAAGACAATGGAGAGTACTAAATGGCAAAAATTGTTTCAAAAGGATAATTTGATTATACTGGTGTTGGCCGGTTTATTGCTGGTGGTATTGTCATTTCCTGTGAAGAAAGAAAAGGAAGGAGTGTTCCAGAAAGAACAGATGGAAATGACTTCTGAAAAAAAGGTAAGTGGAAAAGCGAAATTTCAGGAGTTGTATGATTATGCGGAGTATCTGGAAGAAAAGTTGGAAAGCAAACTGACAAATATGGAAGGAGTGGGACGTGTAAAGGTGATGATAACACTGAAAGCTTCTGAAGAACAGATTGTAGAAAAAGATGAACCGGTTATCCGCGATAATACTACGGAAACAGATAGTACTGGTGGAAACAGGGTGGTCTATAAAATGGAATCTGGACAGGAAACAGTGTTTGCTAAGGAGGGAAACAATGAGATTCCTTATGTAAGTAAAACTGTATTGCCTCAAATTGCAGGAGTTCTGATAATCGCACAAGGCGCAGGGGAGGGAAATAATAGACAACAGATAGCAGAGATTGTTCAGGTGTTATTTGGGGTTGAGGCTCATAAGGTAAAGGTAGTGGTTATGGAATAAAACAGTTAAAGAGTGGTCATAACTTCAGAAGACAGCTCATACAATAAAGTAGTAAAAAGAAAACGCAGGGAGAGAGAAAGCGTGAAAAATCTAATTAAAAAGAATCAGCTAATGATTACCGCATTGGCAATAATGCTGGCGATAGCAGGTTATTTGCAATTTGCGGGAAACAATCTGGAAGAGGAAGAATATCTGGCAGTGGATAATCGTGTGAATGAAATATCCTATGAAGAACTGGAAAGTCTGGATTCGGAAGTAGATATTGTGATGGAGGATTATCTGGATGAGGATATGACCATGGTTGCAGAGGTACAGCCTGAAGCCGGTGAAATTCCGGGAGAAGCGGTTTTTACATCAACAAATGGTGTTGCAGTGCTTTCGGAAGCCAAAATGTTAAAGGAACAGGTAAGAGCAAAGAATAAAGAAACTTTGATGGAAATTATTAATAGTTCAGGACTGACGGATATGCAGAAGCAGGATGCTGTAAATACTATGGTGGAAATGACTTCTATTGCAGAAAGAGAAGCAGCAGCAGAGATTCTTTTGCAGGCCAAAGGTTTTCAGGATGTTGTGGTAAGTATCAATGAGGACGCTGTGGATGTAGTGGTAAATATGCAAACACTTACTGATGTTCAGAGAGCCCAGATTGAGGACATTGTAAAGAGAAAAACAGAAATAGGAGCGGAGAATATTATTATCAGTACCGTTTCTAATCAGTAAGCGGATTTTTTTCGTGTACTTTACATAAATATGTGGTATACTCTTAGCAATAGTGGCTAATAAACCAACCAAAATACAGGAGATAGTGTGAAAATGAGTAAAAAAAGAGTTTTTCTAATCGTATTAGACAGTTTCGGGATCGGTGAAATGGAAGATGCACATGCTTATGGAGATTTTAATGTGGATACCTTGGGCAGTGTTGCTTCCAGCACCCGGTTTCATATGCCCAACATGAAGAAATTGGGACTTTTCAATATAGAAGGCGTTAGTCATGGAGATAAGGAGAAGGAACCTATAGGAGCCTATATGCGTATGAAGGAGGCTTCCAGGGGGAAGGATACTACCATTGGACATTGGGAAATAGCAGGGATTTGTTCACAAAGTCCTCTTCCGACCTATCCTGAAGGATTTCCAGAGGAGATTTTGAAAGAATTCTCCAGACAAACTGGAAGGGGGGTATTGTGTAATAAGCCATATTCGGGAACCGTAGTCATTCAGGAATATGGTGAGGAACATATGCGTACCGGAGATTTGATTGTATATACATCTGCAGATAGTGTATTTCAGATAGCAGCCCATGAAGAAGTGGTTCCTGTGGAAGAACTGTATGAGTATTGTAGAATTGCAAGGAAAATATTGCGTGGTGAGCATGGAGTTGGTCGTGTGATAGCGAGACCTTTTGTGGGAACTGGCAGCGGAGAGTTTACCCGTACCTCCAATCGTCATGATTTTTCCATCGAACCACCGACAATAACCATGCTGGATCAGTTAAAGGGGAGTGGTAAGGAGGTTATTGCAGTAGGCAAAATCAATGATATATTTGTGGGTCAGGGTATTACGGAACATGTATATACCAAGAATAATGAGGATGGTATAGAAAAAACTTTAGAATATTTGGAGCAGGATTTTGAAGGATTGTGTTTTGTAAATTTGGTAGATTTTGATTCTGTTTATGGACATCGCAGAGATATTGACGGCTATGCAGAGGCACTGGCTTATTTTGATAAGAAGCTGCCTGAAATCATGGCTAAAATGAAGGAAGATGATGTGCTGATGATTACAGCGGATCATGGTTGTGACCCGGGATATATGCAGACCACTGACCATACCAGAGAGTATACACCATTCCTGATATATGGAGAAAAGATTGAGCCTAAGAATTATGGCACGAGAGAAACATTTGCAGATATAGGGGCAACTGTGTTACAATATTTTGGAATTGTGCCTGCATTTGCAGGAAAAGACGTTTTGGAGGAAGAATAAGTGGGTAATTACGAGAAAGAGATAAACAGACGAAGAACTTTTGCAATTATATCCCACCCGGATGCGGGTAAAACAACATTGACAGAAAAGTTTCTACTTTATGGCGGAGCCATTAATCTGGCGGGTAGTGTAAAGGGAAAAGCAACTGCCAGACATGCGGTGTCTGACTGGATGGAGATTGAAAAAGAAAGAGGTATTTCCGTTACTTCTTCCGTACTGCAGTTTGAATACGATGATTATTGTATCAATATCCTGGATACCCCCGGTCATCAGGACTTCTCAGAGGATACCTATCGTACCCTGATGGCAGCTGACTCGGCAGTCATGGTTATTGATGCATCTAAAGGCGTAGAGGCACAGACAAGAAAGCTTTTTAAGGTATGTGTAATGCGTCATATCCCGATTTTTACTTTTATCAATAAAATGGATAGAGATGCAAGGGATACTTTTGAACTTTTGGATGATATTGAAAAAGAATTGGGGATTGCAACTTGTCCCATAAACTGGCCTATTGGATCCGGTAAAGGGTTTAAAGGTGTATATGATAGGGAAAGTAAATGCGTGATTACTTTCTCAGATACGGAAAAAGGTACCAAGGAAGGTGTCAGTGAGCGTATTCCGGTAGAAGATGAGTCTGTATTAAGAGAATTAATAGGGGGTGAAGCTGCGGATACCTTGTTGGATGAAATAGAGCTTTTAGATGGTGCCAGTGCAGAATTTGATTTGGAAGAGGTTAGGAAGGGAAATCTGACTCCGGTTTGCTTTGGTTCTGCACTGACCAATTTCGGTGTGGAAATCTTTTTGCAGCATTTCCTGAATATGACTACCACACCACTGCCCAGAAAAGCGGATATTGGTCTGATTGACCCCGTAGAAAATGAATTTTCAGCATTTGTTTTCAAGATACAGGCAAATATGAATAAGGCTCACCGTGACAGAGTGGCATTCATGCGTATCTGTTCCGGGCGATTTGATGCAACTCAGGAAGTACGCCATGTACAGGGCAATAAGGTGATGCGTTTGTCCCAGCCACAGCAGATTATGGCGGATGAACGTAAAATTCTAAGTGAAGCATATGCGGGAGACATTATTGGTGTGTTTGATCCCGGTATTTTCTCTATTGGTGATACAGTTTGTATGCCCAAAGCTAAATTTGCTTATGAAGGAATACCTACTTTTGCACCAGAGCATTTTGCCAGAGTACGACAGGTGGATACCATGAAACGAAAGCAGTTTATCAAGGGTATCGAACAGATTGCCCAGGAAGGTGCTATTCAGATTTTTCAGGAGTTTAATACCGGTATGGAAGAAATCATCGTTGGTGTGGTTGGTGTACTTCAGTTTGAAGTGTTGAAGTACCGTCTTGAAAATGAATATAATGTAGAAATTCGTCTGGAAAACCTGCCATATGAGCATATTCGATGGATTGAAAACCATAAAGATATTGATATTGCTAAGATTATCGGTACCTCTGATATGAAGAGAGTAAAGGATATGAAGGGCAATCCATTACTTCTCTTTGTAAATTCCTGGAGTATTGGCATGACCCTTGACCGAAATAAAGATTTAGTATTGTCTGAGTTTGGTCGGGAATAGCAAGAGGAGATGTGGAATGCAGAGGGGAAAATCAGGGAAGATTCTACTATTTTTCAGTATACTCACATTTTTGTTGGGTGGCTGCGGAAAAGTCATGGAGGAGATAGAACAGTCGTTGCCGGAAGTAGTTAAGCCAATGATGGATAATGAAGAGGCAGAAGTTGATAAGTATTCTATATGTTATGAGGCTGATACGCCATATATCTTTGCTTATAGCAGGTTGAGCCAAGAGGAACAGTTGTGGTATGAGGATATCAATAGATTATTGGCTTATCGTATGGATGAAGCAGTTACATTATCCCCGGAAGGATTGGAACAGGGACTGACACAGGATGATATTGATAAAATCTATAATTGTGTGATGATGGACCATCCGGAGTATTTTTTTGTGGAGGGCTATGAATATACAATATTTACCCATGGAGAAAAAGTGGTAGGTATTGAGATGAATGGTACTTATGGATATTCAGCAGAAGAATGTAAAATGAGACTGCAGGAATTGGAACTGGCGGCAGAACAGATAGTGAATAATGCTCCGGTTAATGGTGAGGAATATGAGAAAATCCGTTATATATATGAGACCATTATTCTTCAAACGGATTATGATTTAAAAGCACCGGATAATCAAAATATTTATTCTGTACTTATAGGAAAATCCTCTGTATGTCAGGGATATGCTAAGGCAACCCAGTACTTACTGAATCAATTGGGGATAGAAAGCAGTGTGGTATTTGGACATGTAGGTGATGGAGAGTACCATTCATGGAATATTGTAAAATGTAATGGAAAGTATTATCATATGGATACTACATGGGGAGATGCTTCATACACCATGAATGGTGAAATGTTGAACGAAGTGGAAGCACCGGAGATTAATTATGACTATTTATGTATAACCACCGAACAGATTGAACAAACCCATGCTATAAAGGACGTGGTAGAATTGCCGGAATGTGATTCCATCGAGGATAACTATTATGTCCGGGAAGGTAAATATTTTTGTTCTTTTGATGAAGCACAGTTAGAAAGAGAGTTTAAGGAAGCATTTGAAAACGGAGAAAATGTGGTTACAATAAAATGTGATGTAAAGGAAATATATGATATCTTTTATGAAGAGTTGATTAATAATCAACAAATATTTTCATACTTACCGGAAGAATATGAAAGTATTTCCTTTATTGATGACGAGGAACAGTTAACCTTGAGTTTTTGGGTGACAAAATAAGGGATTTGTGATATACTCAGTATTAAGTATACGATCCAAAATGCTAGGGAGGAAAGGGACATGGAAAGAGAAATAGATAAGAAGAATGTGATTTTACAGAATGACGAGAATAGAGGTCAGGTACAAATTGCTGATGATGTGGTGGCAATGATTGCCAGTCTGGCAGCAACAGAGGTTAAAGGTGTGCAGGCATTATCCGGTAATATTACCAATGAACTTATGAGTAGAGTTGGTGTAAAGAAACTTACCAAGGGTGTAAAAGTAGAAGTGGTTGAGAATAATGTAACCATCAATCTTGCTGTAACCATGGAATACGGTTATAACATTCCTTCTACTTGTACAAAGGTACAGGATAAGGTGAAAACAGCTGTGGAAAATATGACAGGTTTAAATTGTACTGATGTAAATATCCGCATTATTGGTGTAAAATAAAGAGTAGGAAGAAGTACTATGGGAAGACATGAACAAAGAGAACAGCTGTTTAAGCTGTTATTCCGTGTAGAATTTAATTCCCCGGATGATATGCCGGAGCAGGTGAAATTGTTTTTTCAAGATGATGAAATCCAGTATACGGATGCGGTTATGGAGGCAATCCAGAGCAAATTTGCAGAGATACAGGAGAAGCTTGGGGAAATCGATGAAATGTTAAATGAGAAAGCAGAAGGCTGGAATGTGGCGAGAATGGGCAAAGTAGAGCTTACGGTTTTACGCATTGCAGTGTATGAAATGCTGTTTGATGAGGAAATTCCGGAGACGGTTGCAATTAATGAAGCAATTGAGATATCCAAGAAGTATGGGCAAGCTGCTTCGGGAAGTTTTGTGAATGCAGTTCTTGCCAAGTTTGTAAAGAAGCAGGAAGCATAAGAGAATGGCTCGAAGTGTATACACAGTAACGCAAGTGAATACGTATATAAAAAATATGTTCACGCAGGATTATATGTTGCAGGCTCTTTTTATTAAAGGAGAGGTGAGTAACTGCAAGTATCATTCCTCTGGACATATTTATTTTACGTTAAAGGACAGTAAGGGTACCATTAATTGTGTTATGTTTGCCGGAAGTCGCAGCGGTCTGAAATTTCAGATGATGGAAGGTCAGCAGGTCATTGTGTTAGGCACGATTGATGTATATGAACGGGATGGTAAGTATCAGGTATATGCCAGACAAATAACATTGGATGGTGCCGGTGCTTTATACGAAAAGTATGAACAGCTGAAGCGGGAATTAGAAGAGCTGGGTATGTTTGCTAAGGAGTATAAAAGACCTATTCCACGATTTATTAAGACTCTGGGTGTTGTAACAGCAGATACGGGAGCGGCAGTACGAGATATTATACAGATTGCTACCCGTAGAAATCCTTATGTACAAATTATTCTATATCCTGCTATTGTACAAGGAGAGCAGGCAACCGAAAGTATTATTAAAGGTATTTATGCGTTAGAACACTTCGGTGTGGATGTTATGATTGTGGGGCGTGGAGGCGGCTCCATAGAGGATTTATGGGCTTTTAATGAAAGAGCTGTAGCACAAGCTGTTTTTGATTGTACCGTACCTATTATATCGGCGGTGGGACATGAAACGGATACCACTATTATAGATTATGTGTCTGATTTACGGGCACCAACACCGTCTGCAGCAGCAGAACTGGCCGTTTATGATATTCGCCATTTTATGGATTTGTTATATAATTATGAAGAATTGTTATATAAAAGTATGCAAAGGCAGATTATCGGCAAAAGGGAGCGTTTGAAGACTTGTGAACTTCAGTTGAAATATATGAGTCCCATGAATCGGATTAGAGAAAAGAAAACATATCTGATGAAATTGGAAGAACGTCTGGATGAATTGATGAAGCAGTCCTTGCTTCAAAAGAGGCATAGGCTGGCGCTTTACATTGAAAAAATGAAGGGATTATCACCTTTACAGAAGCTGAACAGTGGTTTTTCCTATGTAACAGACAGGCAGGGAGATAATATCCGTTCCGTACAACAGGTAAAGACAAGTGATACCTTGAAAATACAGGTGACAGATGGATACATTGATACTGTAGTAACAGATGTGGTGGAGGATAATGTATGACCATTGAAGAGAGTTTTGTTAAAATAGAAGAAACCATAGAAAAGCTGGAACAGGATGATGTTTCTTTGGAAGAAGCTTTTGCAGCATATAGTGATGGTATGAAGCTGTTAAAGGAATGTAATGACCAGATAGATAAGGTCGAAAAGAAGGTTTTGAAACTGGCTGCAGATGGCCAGTTAACAGAATTGGAATAACAGAGGAACAAAACATGGAAGACTTTCAGAAGATTTTGAAGACTAAGGTTTTTGAAATAGAAAAAATTATAGGTGCATATTTGCCCAAAGAAGAAGGGTTTCAAAGGAAAGTTTTGGAAGCCATGAATTACAGTGTGTTAGCTGGAGGGAAGCGTTTGCGTCCCATGCTGATGCAGGAAACATACCGCTTGTTTGGTGGTAGAGGAAAAGAAATAGAGCCCTTTATGGCAGCATTGGAAATGATTCATACCTATTCACTGGTACATGATGATTTGCCGGCTATGGACAATGATGATTATAGGAGGGGACGTAAGACCACGCATGTAGTATATGGTGAGGCTTTTGCAATTCTGGCAGGGGATGCACTATTGAACTTTGCTTTCGAAACAGCATTGAAAGCATTTCCCATCCAGACGGAAGAGCCGGAACGATTGAGAGTGGAACAACTGTTGGGAATAGCCAAGGCTATGGAGGTATTGGCTGTCAAAGCCGGTATTTATGGAATGATTGGTGGACAGACGGCAGATATTGAGGCTGAGGGAAGTAATAGTATTACTACTGAGCAGTTATTGTTTATTCATGAAAATAAAACAGCAGCATTGATTCAGGCTGCTATGATGATAGGTGCTATTCTGGCAGGTGCCGGAGTAGGAGAAGTGCAACGGATTGAAAAATGTGCGTATAATATAGGCATTGCCTTCCAGATACAAGATGACATTCTGGATGTAATCGGAAATCAGGAAGAACTGGGAAAACCTATAGGAAGTGATGAAAAGAATCATAAGCAGACCTATGTGACCTTAAATGGGCTGGAAGAGTCCAAAGAACAGGTACAGAAGCTTTCAGAGGAAGCAGTACAGATTATTGATTCCTTTGGTGGAGACAGTATGTTTTTGAAGGAATTAATCCTTTCTTTGATTCATAGAAATAAGTAATACCGGATAAACCGGAAATACTATTGAAGAATAGTATTATGGATGAGGTAAGATACATGTTTTTGGAACAGATTAAGGCAGCTAACGACATAAAAAAAATAGATTGTAAGGATTATGAGCAGTTAGCAGAAGAAATAAGGCAGTTTTTAATACAGAAAATCAGCGTTACAGGCGGACATCTGGGTTCGAATCTGGGTGCAGTAGAGTTGACAATGGCTTTACATTTGGCACTGGATTTGCCCCGGGATAAAATCATCTGGGACGTGGGACATCAATCCTATACTCACAAATTACTGACAGGACGCCGTGATGGGTTTGAACATTTGCGGCAGTATCAGGGAATGAGTGGTTTTCCCAAGCGAAAGGAAAGTAGCTGTGACGCTTTTGATACAGGACATAGTTCCACTTCCATTTCTGCAGGTTTGGGGCTGGTGAAAGCCAGAGATATTAAAGGCGAAGAGCATACAGTGGTTTCCGTAATCGGGGATGGTTCATTAACCGGGGGGATGGCTTATGAGGCCATGAATAATGCGGCAAAGATAGAGAGTAATTTTATTATTGTGTTAAATGATAATAATATGTCTATTTCTGAGAATGTGGGTGGCATGTCTAAATATTTAAATAATATTCGTACAGCCAATAGTTATCAGGGACTTAAGAAAAATGTTTGTGAAGTATTACTGGGAACCAAGCATGGTGATAATGTGGTTTCCGGTATCCGTAAAGCAAAAAGTAGTATTAAGCATTTGATTATACCCGGTATGTTTTTTGAAGATATGGGATTGACTTATTTGGGACCTGTGGACGGTCACAATATCAAGGCTATGGTGAAAGTAATCAATGAAGCTAAAAGGGTAAAAGGTGGCGTAGTAGTCCATGTAAATACTCAGAAGGGTAAGGGGTTTGCACCGGCAGAACGCCATCCGGCCAGATTCCATGGTGCGGAGCCCTTTGATATAGAAACCGGTTTACCTACAAAGCCCAAAACGAAATCCAGCTATACGGATGTTTTCTCAACCGTTATGTGTAAGCTTGGGCAACGGGATGAGCAAGTGGTAGCAATTACAGCAGCTATGCCGGATGGTACAGGACTGAAGCGTTTTCGTAATATGTATCCAGATAGATTTTTTGATGTAGGTATTGCAGAAGAGCATGCAGTAACCTTTGCGGCAGGACTGGCTGCCGGTGGATTAAAACCGGTAGTGGCAGTATATTCCTCCTTTTTACAACGTGCTTATGATCAGGTACTCCATGATGTGTGTATTCAGAACTTGCCGGTAGTATTTGCTATAGACAGAGCAGGACTGGTAGGAAGTGATGGAGAAACCCATCAGGGTATATTTGATTTGTCTTATTTGTCAAGTATACCCAATATGCATATCTGTGCCCCTAAAAATAAATGGGAGCTTTCCGATATGTTGAAATTTGGTCTGAATTTTGGTTCTCCTATTGCAGTGCGTTATCCCAGAGGGGAAGCTTATGATGGTTTGGTAGGGTTTAGAGCACCCATAGAATTAGGTAAAGCAGAATGGATATATAGGGAGCAGGATATTGCTTTGTTTGCAGTTGGAAGTATGGTAAAAACTGCGGAAAACGTATATGCTAAGTTAAAAGAAGCGGGATATAAGGCAAGTCTGATTAATGGCAGATTTATTAAACCCATAGATGAGGAAGCAGTAATAGAAGCTTCCAAAGAACATAAGTGGATTGTTACCATGGAAGAGAATGTGGTGAGTGGCGGCTTTGGTGAAAAAGTGTTGCACTGTATCTATGAAAAGGATTTGGATGTAGAATTTATACCATTTGCCATACCGGATGCTTATGTAGAGCATGGTAATGTAGAGTTGTTAAAGAAAGAAATTGGTTTGGACGCAGACAGTATAGTTGCAAGGATTATAGAACTAGTAAAGAGCAGAAGTTAAGAGGAAACATGAAGGAACGATTAGATGTAATCTTGGTAAATCAGGGACATGCACCCTCCAGAGAAAAGGCAAAGGCTATTATCATGTCCGGTAATGTTTATGTAAATGGACAGAAGGAGGATAAAGCAGGAGCCCAGTTCGATGAAAGTAAAATACAATTGGAAGTAAGAGGTTCACAGCTGAAATATGTTAGCCGAGGAGGCCTTAAGCTTGAAAAGGCAATGGAAAGCTGGGACATCAATCTGGAAGGAAATATCTGTATGGATATTGGGGCTTCAACAGGTGGCTTTACAGATTGCATGTTACAAAATGGTGCAGTAAAGGTATATTCCGTAGATGTGGGACATGGACAATTGGCATGGAAGTTACGCAATGATGAACGCGTAGTTTGCATGGAAAAAACTAATTTTCGTTATATGGTACCCGGTGATATTGAAGAAGCCTTGGATTTTGCCAGTGTGGATGTATCCTTTATTTCTTTGACAAAAATACTGATACCGGCCAGAAATTTGTTAAGAGACGGTGGCCGGATGGTGTGTCTGATTAAGCCCCAGTTTGAAGCCGGTAAGGATAAGGTGGGTAAAAAGGGAGTAGTTCGTGAACGCAGCGTTCATGAGGAAGTAGTAAGAAAGATTTTGGATTATGCAGATAGTATTGGCTTTGAGGTGATGGATGTTGAGTATTCACCCATCAAGGGACCTGAAGGGAATATTGAGTATCTGATGTATATTCAAAAGGAGGCTTCGCGTAGTCAGCAATTAGCAGAACTAACAGAGAAGGAAGCAGAAGAAGCATTGATGGAAATCATATCTGAGAAAAGTGGTATGACCTATGATAAGGAATGGAATTCCATAATTGAAACAGTGGTTGAACAGGCGCACAATTGTCTGGATAAGCCGGAATAAGGGAGAAAAGTATAGGAATGAAACATTTTCTGATTTATACTAATTTTCATAAGGACGAACAAGGTGATGTGACAAACAGAATTATAAAATACCTGGAAACAAAAGGACAGAAAGTTACTAGGGTGACCAGACCGGACGGAACAGTTATGCTCGCTGAAGATATTCCGATGGATGCATTTTGTATGTTGGTATTGGGTGGCGACGGAACCATGCTTAGAGCGGCCAGAGACACCAAGCATGTAGATATTCCTCTTATTGGTGTAAATTTAGGAACCTTAGGTTATATGACAGAAATTGAACCGGGAGGCTTGGAAGAAGCTCTGGATAAGCTGATGGCAGATGAGTTTCAGATGGTAAGTCGTATGATGCTGGATGGTTTCGTATATGGTTCAGATGGATTGGTTCGTAAGGAAAGAGCATTAAATGATATTGTTATTTCCAGAAGTGGTTCATTACAGATTAACAAGGTAAGAGTATATGTTAATGGTAAGTTTTTAAAGGATTATGATGCAGATGGTATCATAGTAACAACACCAACCGGTTCTACCGGATATAATCTGTCAGCCGGTGGGCCTATTGTAGACCCTAAGGCACAATTAATAATGTTGACCCCGGTATGCCCCCATACATTGAATGCAAGAAGTATTATTTTCTCATCAGAGGATATGGTAGAAATTGAAATTCTTGGAGGAAAAGAAGGGCAGTCACAGAAAATGGAGGTCAGCTTTGACGGTGCCAATATCATTCCCATGAAAACAGGTGATCGTGTGCAAATTGTAAAGAGTGAAAAAACAACAGAGATTATACATATAAATCATGTGAATTTCCTGGAAGTGTTACATGAGAAGATGAGGGATATCTAGAGAATATAGGGGGATGAAGTGTGAAGAAGGTCAGACATCAACAGATTGTGGATATTATCAATAAATATGATATAGAGACTCAGGAAGAACTGGCAGGATATCTTAAGGAGGCAGGTTTTCTGGTGACTCAGGCCACAGTTTCCAGAGATATTCGGGAGCTAAAGCTTTCTAAAGTGCCCACTGGAAATGGTAAGCAGAAATATGTTGTGCTAAAGCAGGACGATACCCATATGGAAGACCGTTTTATACGAGTATTACGGGATGGTTTTGTTTCCATGGATATGGCCCAGAATATTTTGGTAGTACGGACGGTTTCCGGTATGGCCATGGCGGTAGCAGCAGCCATAGATGCTCTTCATTTTAAAGAAGTGGTTGGGTGTATTGCAGGAGATGACACTATTATGATTGCAGTACGAACCATTGAGGATACCCGCATGTTAATGGACAAAATACATAAAATGACTGAGAGATAGAGTATTTGGGAGAATATTCGGAGAAGGCAGATAAGGAGAACATAAATGTTATTAGGGTTACATGTTAAAAATCTGGCTTTAATTGAAGAAACAGAAGTTGAGTTTGGAAAAGGACTGAATATCCTGACAGGTGAAACCGGTGCCGGAAAATCCATATTAATGGGGTCGGTAAACTTGGCGCTTGGTGGAAAGTTTGATAAAGATATGATAAGAACCGGTGCAGAAAATGCACTGGTTGAACTTACATTTTCTTGCCCTAAGGACAAGGAATTGTTGGACAAAATGCTGGAATATGATATTCCTATAGAGGATGAGGTAATTATCATAAGCCGACGTCTACAGGCAGGAAAAACGGTTAGTAAAGTAAATGGGGAAACAGTTAACGCAAGACAAATCAAAGAGATTGCAGAATATTTGATTGATATTCATGGGCAACACGAGCATCAGTCTTTATTGAATAAAAAGAAACATTTGGAAATATTGGATGCCTATGCCGGTGCAGGTTTGCGGGAAGTGCGGGACATAGTGGCTGTTGCTTATCGCAAGTGGATGGAACTAAAATATCTGATTCGGGAAGAGAGTCTGGATGAAACTGCTATGCAAAGAGAACAAGCATTGCTTTTGTTTGAAAAGGAAGAAATTGAAAATGCCAGATTGGAAATTGGTGAGGACGAAGTATTAGAGAATCAATATCGCAGACTGGTGAATGGTAAGAAAATAGCAGAGACTCTGACAGAAAGCTATCGCTATTCCGGCAATGAAGGAAATGATGGTGCAGGAAGTGCATTGGGCAGGGCAATACGCTGTGTGAATGGTATCAGTGGTTATGACGAACAACTGGAACAATTACAGGAGCAGCTGTTACAGATAGAAGATATGCTCACCCAATATAACCGAGAAGTATCTGCTTATTTGACGGACTTGGAATTTGATGGAGAGAATTTCCGGCAGATTGAGGAACGTTTAAACGAAATTAACCGATTGAAGGATAAATATGGAAATACGGTCGAGAAGGTGCTGGAAGCTTATGAAGAACGTGTGGAACGTTTAAACAAGCTGGCTAATTATGAGACTTATATGAATGGGCTGCGTACACAGCTGGCTGTACAGGAAAGAGAGCTGGAAGAGGCTTGTGAAAAGCTTTCTGTACTGCGAAAAAATTGTGCATATGATTTGGCAAAGATTTTAAAGGAAGCTCTGGAAGGGTTGAATTTCCTAACTGTACAATTTGAAATATCCATTCAGCAGAAAGAAATCAGCGCTAATGGATATGATGATGTAGAGTTTTTGATTTCTACTAATCCGGGAGAAGCAGTTAAATCGCTATCACAAGTTGCAAGTGGTGGAGAATTGTCCAGAATTATGCTTGCGATAAAGACAGTGATGGCTTCCAAGGATGCCATTGATACTTTGATTTTTGATGAAATTGATGCAGGTATCAGTGGGAAAACAGCCTGGAAGGTTTCAGAACAGCTGAATGTGGTGGCTACCGAACATCAGGTGATTTGTATTACCCATTTACCACAGATTGCTGCTATGGCAGATAAACATTTTTTGATTGAAAAGAAGGCAAATGCAGGAAGTACAATGACGGAAATCCGGGAAATTGCTGATAAAGAGCAGTTGGAAGAGCTGGCCAGATTATTGGGAAGTGATAATTTGTCAGAAGCGGCTATTACTAATGCAAAAGAAATGCGTAATCAGGCACTATCACAAAAAAAGAAAAATGCTTAATGAAAATCAATAAAAGAACACATACTAACTTAAGGAATTGGTATGTGTTCTTTTTTGAAGCGTACTTTCCTGTAAGACCAAGGAAAGGATGTGTACAGTTATGGATAAGGAAAAGCATTTTGATATAGAAGATCCGGCACAGGAGATGGTTGTGATTCTGGAGCATTGGAAGAAACGTAAGAAGAGAATGCGGATTCTGATGCGCTGTTTGTTTGGGGTTATATTTTGCCTCGGAATTGGTTTGGGTGTATTTGAATATTTTCATTTGTATAATCAGTTACCTACAGTGTTGCGTGTAAAGGCCGGTGAGGTTCAGATACTTGACTTGGGATTGCCTATGACGGGAGAAATAGTGGCAGCAAGTGAACAAGGGACCTCCAATATTCCCAAAGAGAAAATTCTGGTTGATTTAAGCAAAGAAGTAGAGTTGCAAATGTGGGAAACCAATGAATATTTAATGGATATAAAGCTTTTTGGATATCTGCCTTTTAAACAAGTGAATATACAAGTCATAGGAGAAACGGAATTGATTCCTGCAGGAATACCAATTGGATTATATGTGGAAACAAATGGACTTATGGTAATTGGTGTGGGAGAATTTGAAGGTGAGAATGGAATCCATTGTTGTCCTGCGAAGTATATTCTAAAAAATGGAGATTATATATTGGAATGCAATGGGGTAGCAGTAACAGATAAGGATACTTTTATAAGTGATATAGAGGAAAGTGGTGGGAAGGAAGTGGTTTTGAGAATACAAAGGAATGGTAGTGAACAGAATGTTTCAGTAAAGCCTGAAAAGAATAGTGGTGGAGATTATAAAATCGGAGTGTGGGTCAGGGATAATGCACAAGGAGTCGGAACTTTGACTTATATTGATGCCAATGGTAATTTTGGTGCATTAGGGCATGGCGTTACGGATGTGGATACTTCTACTCTGATGGAGGTAGAAGATGGTACACTGTATCGTACGGAGATTATATCTGTTAAGAAAGGTAAAGTAGGCACTCCCGGTGAGATGACAGGGCTGATTGTATATAGTGAGGATCAGATATTGGGGGATATACATTACAATGGAATAGAAGGTATTTTTGGCGAATGTAACCAAGAGGCTTATGATTTATGTACAGAGAAGCCATTGCCAATTGGTTTGAAACAGGAAATCAAAACTGGACCAGCGGAAGTTATCTGTACTGTGGATGGAACAACAGCACACTACAATGTGGAAATTACCCATGTGCAAATGGATCATAACAATATAAATAGAGGGATTGAATTGCAGGTAACGGACTTGGAACTATTGGAGAAAACGGGAGGTATCGTGCAAGGAATGAGCGGTAGCCCTATCATTCAGGATGGGAAGATTATAGGGGCAGTGACACATGTGCTGGTCAATGATCCGACTAGGGGGTATGGGATTTTTATAGAGAACATGTTAGAACACTAAAGTATGCAGTGATAATATGAAAAGACTTCTGGAAAGGTTACTTTCATTTCATGAAGTCTTTTTTTCTTGGTTTCAAAGTAAATACTTATGTCGTTAAAAATTATGCGATTAACAGCAGATTCTATGATTAAAAAGAATAAATCTGATAATTTGCATAATTGTCTAATCACTTTTTTGTACAAATCAAATAGTCAGTAAAAGGCAACATTGAAAAGAAAGAGACGATA
>JAFXCD010000104.1 GCA_017521605.1 Lachnospiraceae bacterium
GATATGCCATCACCACAGTCTGGTAAGTATAAGATGGATCCGAAATAATTTCCTGATACCCCACCAGTGAAGTATTAAATACGATTTCCGTGATTTTCTCGTTGAAAGAACCAAAACCATATCCATAATACTCACTGCCATCAATGAGGATCAGTTTTCTGTCAAATTTTTTCATAATATATGTCACCTCGTTATCTAAACCCGCCCGGATAATTTCCTCTCAAACCGGTCTTTTCGGAGATCTTTTGGAATTTTTGTCGGATATTCTCCATGAAAACAGGCAGCACAGTACTCTTCACTGCCGGTTAGTTTACTTAGTTTGTCCACTTCCAGATATCCCAGAGAATCCACTCCTATGATATCTGCTATCTCTTCTATGCTATGATGACAGGCAATCAGATTCTCTTGGGAATCAATGTCCGTTCCATAATAGCAGGGATGTAAAAATGGGGGAGCTGATATTCTCATATGGATTTCTTTCGCTCCCGCATCTTTCAAAAGCTTCACGATACGCTTACTAGTTGTACCCCTTACAATGGAATCGTCAATGAGTACAACTCGTTTTCCATTGATCACATTCTTTACAGGGGAAAGCTTAATTCTGACTTTATCCAAACGTTCATCCTGCCCCGGAGAAATAAAGGTTCTTCCAATATATTTATTTTTAATCAGACCAATGCCATAAGGAATTCCTGATTTATTTGCATATCCAAGCGCTGCGTCCAATCCACTGTCCGGAACTCCGATCACAATATCTGCATCCACCGAATAACTTTCTGCCAGCAGCTCGCCTGCTCTCATTCGTGATTCGTGGACGGACACACCATCTATCACAGAATCTGGTCTTGCAAAATAGATGTATTCAAAAATACAGGTTTTCTTCTTCTGTTTCCCACAGTGTTCTTTCCTTGATTCCACTCCACTTTGACTAAACACCAGAATCTCACCCGGAAACAAATCTCTGATAAACTCTGCTCCTACTGCTGATAATGCACAGCTTTCTGATGCCACTACATAAGCTCCATCCTGCATCTGTCCATAACATAGCGGCCGGAATCCATAGGGATCACGTGCAGCAATCATCTTTGTGGATGACATCAAAACCAGTGAATAGGCTCCCTCCAGTAAATTCATGGTATTGCTCACTGCTTCTTCGATACTTGGTGTCATCAGTCTTTCTCTCGTAATCACATAAGCAATGGTTTCCGTATCACTGGTGGTATGAAAAATAGCCCCTGACAACTCCAACTTATCTCGAAGTTCCAACGCATTCGTCAAATTTCCGTTATGTGCCAGTGCCATCTTCCCCTTCTGGTGGTTAACTTCAATAGGCTGACAATTATTTCGTGTTGTTCCACCGGTTGTTCCATATCTCACATGCCCAACCGCCATACTCCCTTCCGGTAAATTGGATAAAGTTTCTTTCGAAAACACTTCGCTTACAAGCCCTAAATCCTTATAAGAAGAAAACACACCATCATCATTCACAACAATC
The DNA here is from genome assembly GCA_017521605.1 of Lachnospiraceae bacterium. Classification (GTDB taxonomy): domain Bacteria; phylum Bacillota; class Clostridia; order Lachnospirales; family Lachnospiraceae; genus Acetatifactor. The sequence continues at coordinate 1,496 of JAFXCD010000104.1, forward strand.
CCACAGCTTTCCTGTCCTCTATGCTGCAGGGCATACAATCCATAATAGACAATCCCTGCAACATTTTCTTTTTTTGTACTCATCACGCCAAATACGCCACATTCCTCATGAATAGCCATACTCTTTTCCTCCTACGTATTATTCTACTGTGACAGATTTTGCCAGATTTCTTGGTTTATCAATATCACAGCCTCGATTCAATGCAACATAATAGGCAAAAAGCTGTAGTGGAATCACCCCAAGAACTGACTGCAAAAGGGAATGTGTCTTTGGTATCACAAACATTTCCGATGCCTGACTGCCTATCAGGCTTGCCGTCAGCTCCGTAGTCATTGCAATGACTTCTGCACCTCTGGATTTTACTTCAACAATATTGGACAGAGATTTCTCCACCAGCGGTTCATAGGTTGCCAGAGCAACCACCAGTGTTCCATGTTCTATCAGAGAAATGGTTCCATGTTTCAGTTCTCCTGCCGCATAGGATTCTGAATGAATATAAGATATCTCTTTCAGCTTTAGAGAGCCTTCCAATCCCAGTGCATAGTCCAGATTACGACCAATATAAAAAACACTGTTATGGTTGAAATATCTGGATGCTGCTTTTTGATAATGATCTATATCACTTAAAACAATGCTTATCTTTTCAGGCAATTCTTGAAGCCCTCTGGTAACAGCCATATATTCTTCCTGTTCCATTCTGTCTAACTGTTTTGCAAGATATACTCCAAACATAAGCAAAAGAACCATCTGCGTGGTATACGCTTTTGTAGTTGCTACCGCAATTTCCGGTCCTGCCCAGGTATAAAGAACATAATCTGATTCCCTCGCTATGGAACTTCCCATAACATTTACGATTGACAAAACCTTCGAACCTCTTCGCTTTGCCTCTCGAAGTGCCGCCATAGAATCCAGTGTTTCCCCAGACTGGCTGATAATAATTACAAGTGAGGATTCTCCAAGTATCGGTTCGCTATATCTGAACTCTGATGCAAGACAGGCTTCCACTGGAATATGCATCATTTTCTCCAATGCATACTTTCCTACCATGCCTACATGATATGCAGAGCCACATGCAACAATATAGATTCTGGAAATATTCTTCATCAGCTCTTTTGCATCACGTAATTCTTCCAGTACAATTTCTCCATCTGCCAGTCTCGGAGAAATTGTTTTGCGTACTGCTTCCGGCTGTTCCATGATCTCTTTCAGCATAAAATGTGCATATCCGCCTTTTTCTGCAGCAGAAACATCCCATTCTATTTCATGTTTTTCTTTTTCTAATTGAAATCTGTCACGATCAAATATCTGAACGTCATCTGCTGTGATCACTGCCACCTCATCATCTTCCATATAAGTAACTGTCCTTGTATGTGCTAAAAGTGCAGTAACGTCAGAAGCAATGTAATTTCCATCCTCACCATACCCAATCAATAGAGGCGCATCTTTTCTTGCCGCAATCATCTGCCCCGGATTATCTGAACAGAGAATCCCCATGGCATAAGCGCCTTTAATACGGTTTAAAACTGCATACACAGCATCCATCAGATTGGATTTCTTCCTATAATAATATTCCAGTAACTGGACGATCACTTCTGTATCCGTATCAGAAGAAAACACAATGCCTTTACGAATAAGAGACTTTTTGATCTCCAGATAATTTTCTATGATGCCATTATGAACAACCGCAATCTTTCCTTCCTGTCCCACATGTGGATGGGCGTTGGTATCATTGGGTTCCCCGTGGGTTGCCCATCTGGTATGCCCGATTCCGATGTTTCCCGACAATGGACTTTGTGTATCTAATATTTCACGCAGAACCGATAGTCGTCCTTTACTTTTTTTCACCTGCAGGTCTCCGTCTAATGATACAACTGCAACTCCTGCAGAATCATATCCTCTGTATTCCAATCGCTCCAGACCATCCAGCAATATTGGTAAAGCTTCCTTCTTACCTGCAAATCCTACAATTCCACACATTTTTCTAATCCTCTTTTCCTTTCGACTTCTCTAGTGCAGCCGAAATAAATCCTTTAAACAACGGATGTGACTGATTTGGACGACTCTTAAATTCCGGATGAAACTGTACACCTATATAAAATGGATGTCCTTTCATTTCTATCGTTTCCACCAGTCTGTCATCCGGGGAGGTTCCGCTGATCACAAGTCCTGCATCCGTCATCATCTCCCGATATTTATTATGGAATTCATAACGATGGCGATGACGTTCATAAATCAGGTTCGCACCATAGCATTGTTCCATTTTTGTTCCGGCTTTAATACTGCACGGATAACTTCCCAGACGGAGCGTTCCGCCTTTATTAATCTCGTCGCTCTGCCCCGGCATGAAATCAATCACTTTATGCTCACACTGTTCATCAAACTCACCTGAATGAGCGTTTTTCATTCCCAGCACATTCCTTGCAAATTCAATCACGGCAATCTGCATACCAAGGCAGATTCCCAAATACGGAACTTGATTTTCACGGGCATAGTTTGCAGATAAGATCATTCCTTCAATGCCACGATTGCCAAATCCTCCCGGAACAATAATTCCATCCAAATCTTTTAAAATATCATTTACACTTTCCTTTGTAATCGTTTCTGAATCAATCCAATGGATTTTCACAAATGCATTCAGTTCATACCCTGCGTGGTTCATTGCCTCTGACACCGACAGATATGCGTCATGAAGCTTTACATACTTTCCAACCAGACCCATATGCACTTCTCTGGTGCGGTTTCGGATA
>JAFXCD010000002.1 GCA_017521605.1 Lachnospiraceae bacterium
TACCCAGAAGAAGATAATATCATAACCGGTTACCAATACATCCGTAGGATAGAAATAATCCAAATCCTCGGTTTTGTCCGGCCAACCTAAAGTCTCAAAAGGCCACAACGCAGAAGAGAACCAGGTATCCAAAGTATCAGGATCCTGTGTCAAATGTGTACATCCACACTTAGGACATACGGTTACCTCGTCTCTTGCAACGGTTACTTCACCACATTCATCACAGTAGTATGCAGGAATTCTGTGTCCCCACCAAAGCTGACGGCTGATACACCAGTCGCGGATATTGTCAGTCCAGTTGTAGTAGGTCTTTTCCATTCTTTCCGGAATCAACTTGATATCGCCGGTCTTTACTGCTTCTACTGCAGGCTTAATCAACTCATCCATCTTTACGAACCACTGCTCTTTTACCATAGGTTCGATAGTGGTTTTACATCTGTCGTGAGTACCTACATTGTGTGCATGGTCTTCAATCTTAACAAGAAGTCCCATCGCATCCAGCTCTTCTACGATCGCCTTACGTGCTTCGTAGCGAGCCATACCTTCGAACTTGCCACCGTTCTTATTGATGGTAGCATCGTCATTCATAACGTTAATAATCGGCAAATCATGTCTCTTACCAACTTCAAAGTCGTTAGGGTCATGAGCAGGAGTAATCTTTACAACACCGGTACCGAATTCCATATCAACATAGGTATCGGTTACGATGGGAATCACTCTGTTCATAAGAGGAAGCATTACGCTCTTACCGATTAAGTGCTGATATCTTTCATCATCAGGATGAATTGCTACTGCAGTATCACCCAACATAGTCTCCGGTCTGGTTGTTGCAAAGGTCAAAAATTCTGTAGTACTGGGGGTACCGTCATCATTCATGATAGGGTACTTAATGTGCCAGAAATGACCTGCCTGCTCCTCATAAACTACCTCTGCATCAGAAATAGAAGTATTACAAACAGGACACCAGTTGATAATACGTGCGCCCTTATAAATATATCCTTTTTCATGCATCTTTACGAATACTTCCGTAACCGCTCTGTTACAGCCTTCGTCCATGGTGAAACGCTCTCTGTCCCAATCACAGGAAGAGCCCAGCTTCTTTAACTGAGAAATAATACGTCCGCCGTACTCCTTCTTCCACTCCCATGCTCTCTCAAGGAATTTCTCACGTCCAAGCTCCCACTTGTCGATGCCTTCTTCCTTTAACTTCTCGATAATCTTTACTTCCGTAGCAATACTTGCATGGTCTGTACCCGGCTGCCAAAGTGCATTGTAGCCCTGCATTCTCTTAAAACGAATGAGGATATCCTGCATGGTATTGTCCAAAGCATGTCCCATGTGTAACTGACCGGTAATGTTCGGAGGGGGAATCACAATGGTAAAAGGTTTCTTGGTTCTGTCAACTTCAGCATGGAAATATTTCTTCTCCAGCCACTTTGCATACAATCTGTCTTCTATGCCCTGCGGGTCATAGGTTTTTGCTAATTCTTTGCTCATAGTTTTCTCCTTTCTGTTCATACGCAAATAAGCAGACTCGAAAAGCTTCGCTTTCCTCGTTCGCGTTGCTCGTCAAATTCCTGTACTGCCAGCCGCCCATGCAAGCATATCGGCCAACATACAGGCACTTGGCTCTGCTTATTCGCGCAAATAAAAAACCCTTCGCTAACTTAATGTCAGCAAAGGGCGTCAATAACGCGGTACCACCTTTGTTCACGGCTTATGCCGTCTCTGCGACTTCCATCAAAGTCCTATCCGTTAACGGGGATAAATCGGGAACTCCTACTGCCACCAAAAGAATGCTATGCATTCTTTCCACATGTAAAACATGTTTTTCAGAACTCCTGCTCAGAAGCTACCTTCCGCATCCCTTCCTTAAAGCCACCTCGCAGCACTATCCGGGGCTCTCTCTGATAAGGGGTAATCCGTACTCCTCTTCCTCATCGCAATTGCTATATACTTAAGAATATAACCATGGGTTTAAGATTTGTCAAGTGTTTTTAAGAAATGATGTTATTCACCTTGGTTTTTGTCTTCTATGGGGAACTCAATCTCTAATATCTCCATCAAATCTCTGTAGGCTTCCATCTCGGAACTGCCTCTCTGAGCTTCTTTAATCAAGCATTTCTTCTTTTGTCATTTCTTCCATACGCCTACTCCCCTTAAATCTCCTTTTCAAACTCTTCTACCGTCTCACTTCTTGCAGCAATTTTTAACCACTTCCATAAAGTTTCCTCATCTGTCTGTTTCAAAATCAATGCTCGCAATTCATCCGAAACATCTCCCAACTCTTCCAGCACTGTCAAGATAGACTGTGTAATTCCTTGTGTAATTCCTTGTACAATACCCTGACTGATTCCATTTTCCAGTCCATCCTCATATCCTTCACGTCTCACAGTCGCCAGATGCAATTCCTCGTTATACTCATATATACTCACTTTTATCGCCTCCGCCCTATTTCGCTTCAAGAAATCCGCCAAAATACCTTCCTTTATACACTCTGTAATGGTACGTTCCACTGCCTCACCAATAGGCATCTGCGCCGCATAGCCTCGCACTCGTTCAATATATTGCATATATTCCCTTAAAGTCTTACATTTGCCCAAAAGCTCTGCATTATTTCCCGCATTGATATTCAACACTGTCACTATCAACTCTAATTCCGGTTCATCCTGCTTCTTTGAAAATGCATCTGAAAGTTTATATACCCTACGTTCCGGTTGCTTTTCCTTACCATTATAAAAAACCATGAATCTGGGTGCCGGAATTTTCACGAGTCCTCTTCCATACAAATCTAAGTCCCTCACATAATTTTGTAGCAAATCCGCCACATAAAACAAATCCCTAAGCGGCATATTCGGGTTCACCGTAGACTGCTGTTCGTAAAGATTTACCTGGAAATTAAAAAGAAACGACACATCATTCTTAATATTCATGTAAATCGCATTACGAAGTGTGTTAATCTCCAAACTGTCCGCATCTGTATAATCGGTTCCATTAACCGCGTTATACAGACTTAATAATTCCTTCTTGTCCAGATATAACATCCGAAACATGGAATCCTTGTAGTTGCTTTTTTCCATACTTTGTACCTCCCTGTCGCAGGAGCTTACCTTCTGAAACTCCTGCCTCTAATTGTTTTGTGAATTAAAAGCATGAATTTCCTGGAAAATAGAATTTGAGATTCTTAGAATTTGAAAAGCTTCTTGCTTTTCTTTAAAGAAAATATGCTTTGCATTAAGTATATGCTGACCAAATGCAAATTGCAAGTAAATATTTTAAAATTACGATTTCTCAAGCCTTCTTCCCATCACCACATAAAAATTATCTTTCCTTTCCAACTGCTTTGCCACTGCCTCTATATACTCTGCAACAGTAGTCCCTTCCCTCTCACGCATTTCGTGCTCTAACAGTTCCAACACTTTAGGAAAATGAATCATCCCGCTTCCCCGTTTCAAAACACCTCTGGTTACATCCAGAATCAGTCCATAAGGCAGTTTCTGCGGAACAATTCCATCAATTAGCGCCGGATAAATCCCCTTCAAATTATCTACCAAATCCTTAATAATATCTACATTCAAAACTTCCGCATATTGCTGTCGTACAGTGGTCCGTAGTACATCCATGAGATAGTCCAACGTTCCCTCATCTATCCCTTGAAGCTCCTCTGCAAACAAGATATTCTCATATGCCAGTATCATCACTTCCTTGTGCTTTAACATATACCGGTCTCTTATTCTTACTAAGGGCATTAAAATCCCCTCCTTAGCCAGTTCCACTCTCACCCGAACGATTTCTTCACGAAAATCCTTCTCCATGAACACTGGCATGACATCACTTCCCAACACCAGCTCCAAGGGTTCGTATCCATCCCGCAGATGCTTCCATATCTCATCCTGAAGATGCAGATTCCCATTCTCTACAATGGTTTTTCTCTTCTTCCCCACCAGATAGTCCGCACTTATTCCTAAAATATCACATAATGATGTCAGCATCTCTAAATCCGGGCTGCTTGCTCCCTTTTCCCATTTACTGAGTGCTTGGGGTGTTACACCCAGCCTATTTGCCAATTCCTCCTGTGTAAATCCGGCATTTCTCCTGCTTTCTGCAATCCGCTTTCCTATTTCAACCAAAATATGCCCCATACTATGTACCTCCTTTTCTTACAGATATCATAGCAAAGGGCATCCCTTCTGTATAGCAACTTTTTGTTGCGGATTATTCAACAATTAATCCCGATTAAATATTCTTTGATACGACAACACAAAAGCCCCACCAATCACCACCACATTTATCCCCATAACTACGATACACTCCGTGTTAACCTTCAAATTCTGCACGCTCCCAATCAATAGATTCAACTGCTGGGAATAGAAAACCCTTGCCACACTTTTGATAGTCTCATTAAACATGGACAGCATGGGCAGGAAGGAAAATACCATCATCACCGGAACGGATATGCCGGTTGCCATCATCTGGTTTTTACTAAAGGCACCGATAGCCGCACCCAGCATAGTGGAAATCAAATGTCCCACTGCCATAATAAGCATAAACCTAATCAACATTCCGCCCTGGTAGCCGCCTGCCAGACCGATTACCAGGGAACCCAGCATACAAATACTCCAAATATATATAGCATTACCGCAGAAATACTCTGCTGCCTTTATATTAGACATATGTAAAACCCGTAAGGTATTCTTCTCTTTTTCCTCTGAAATAATAGCTGACATACTGGTTAAAGGTGCCATGCCGATATACATTACAGCGAAAAGATTGGCAAAGAAATGCTGTGGCATGTTATCAATTTTCATAGCATTCTCCATAATGATTGTCATCACCGGGAACATCAGAAACTGAATCAGAATGGCCTTGTTTTTAAAGGTGTCTTTCATTTGTTTCCAAAGAATCGCTGCAATATGTCTCATCATTTATCCAGCCCCTTTCCTGTAAGTTCCATAAATACGGTTTCCAAATTCGGTTCTGTGGAGTGAATGGTTTCTACTTTCCCATTTTCAAACAATTCCGCAAGTATCTTTCCTACAGCTGCATCATGGGAAAGTTCCATGTTTCTTCCGTCCGTTAAATGCAAAAGCAGTTTCTTCTGGTGATTGTACCTTCGACAGATTTCCTCCGGTGCACCGTACTCCACAATTTTACCCTCATTCAAAAGGGCAATATGGTCACACAGCTTCTCTGCCTCGTGCATATTGTGGGTGGTTAGGAAAATGGTAGTTCCTTTCTTCTTTTCCTGCAGAATCAACTCATGTATGCTTTCTGTGGTAGCCGGATCCAACCCACTGGTAGGTTCATCCAAAAACATAATTTTCGGACATCGTAACAATACTCTGGCTAATGATAGACGATTACGCATTCCTTTGGACAAATCCGAAACATTGGTCTTTCTTGCACCTTCCAGTCCCACATGCTTTAGTACATCTACAATCTGCATATCACTTTTGCCATCCAACATCTCATAGAACTTCAGATTATCATAACAGTTCATTCTCTCATACAAACCGAAATGGTCCATCATAATACCGATCTGACGGAAATCATTCCCCTTTAAAGCACTGACTTCCTTGCCCATAATACTTGCGCTTCCACCAGTTGATGTAAGCTGTCCGGTAAGAATGTTAATAAGGGTAGTCTTGCCTGCACCCGAAGGACCAAGTAAGCCAAAAATTTCACCCTTTTCAATCATTAATTCAATCCCATCCAGCACGTTTTTCTTACCGAAATTATGATATAAACCTTTGACTTCAATCTCCGCACTCATGATTCCTCTCCTTCACAAAAACTTTCCAGTGCAGCCTGTAGCTTTTCATTATCGCTTTTTTCTTTTACTACAGACACTGCTGTACTGATTCCTGCACTTATGGCAAAGCATACAAAGAATGCCAGCCATGCCTGCCACATATGAACCGGAAACCATCCAAACACAGCTGCAAATACCGCAATCGCAATGATAATGGATACAAACATTAAAACGGTTCTTAAAGCAATGGAAGCCTTCTTCACAAACTTATCCGTAAAATAAAGCAATCTTAAAGCGGTAATCAACACTGACAAAAGTAAATACTGCAAAAGCGTTGCAATGGTGATCCCCTTGTCGCCCAAGCCGAAAATCGTAGATACTCCTTCTGCATCTTCTCCAAATAAGCCCACAAATACAATCAAACAAATAACCGTAATTCCAAATATCACTAAAACATGATTTAAAAATCCAAATATGGTATTCTTCTGATTCACCTTACATTACCCCCAATCGTTTCTTCATTTCATCCGCATATTGTCTAGACACCACAATCTGCTCACCATTTTTCAAGGTCAGCCTAATTTTACGCTCCACATCATTCCTCAAGGATTTAATCTGTCGCAAGTTCACCAGACAGGATTTACTGATACGCATAAAATTCCCGGCACACAACCGCTCCTCCATCTCATATAAACGAAGCTTAGATTCATATACATCCTCTGCCGTATAAACAAAAGTCTTACGCTCCACGGCTTCCACATATATAATCTTAGCCACATCAAGCAGGTGGTTTTCTTCCTCCTTACTGACCAAAAGCTGTTGATTCAACATCCGTAAAGTGGCAATCATTTTCTCTGTTTCCGTATCCAGTTGTTTGCAATGAATTGCCACTTCTGTTTCGCTGTATTTTTCATCTATATCAATGGTTATTTTCACTGGCGTTCCCTCCTTTTTCATCAAGGTATCATAGGTAATAAATGATTGCAACATTAGAGTACATAAGTTGCCAAACGAGACTCATAAGTTGCCTAAACTTCATCTCACCATGCTTAACATAAAAAAGTTTGCTGAAAGATACCTTTCAGCAAACTTTTAATTCCCCGAACTCTTATAATATCTAATACTAAATCTCCAAAATCCATATGCCAGCAAATACAGTACCACTCCTACCACCGGGGTCAGGTACATATAGATTGCCGGATAAGCTGCCATATCATCTTTTCGAAGCAGATACTGTGCCGGAAAGTAATTCACAAAAGCAAAGGGCACAATGTAAATCATGCAAAATTGAATAGTCTTATGAAAGATACTGATTGGATATCCTGCAAACTTACGCATATTCCAGTAAAACAATTCTTTCAAACTGCTTGTTTCCAACAGATAAATATTCAGAGTTGCCAAAAACAAAAAGATTGCTCCTTGTATCAGCACGCCACCAATCACTGCAAAAAGATAATAAAAAATGGTTCCCGCGTTCCATGTGATTCCCACTTTTCCCGCAGAAATAATGAACAACACCACTCCAAGACCACCATGTCCAATGGCTGCAAACCAGTCCGCATCAGAAAAAATCAACTGGAACAGTAAACCTCTGGGGCGCAAAATAAATCGGTCAAAACCACCATTTCGTACCGTCTTTCCAAAGTCTCTAAGACCGGTAAAGAAAATGATTAATATACCGTATGTTAAAAACAAAAGGCTGAACAGAAACAACATTTCCTTGATATTCCAACCGTTTAAGGTGTCAAATTTCAGTAAGGTAAACCATATTACAATGATGCCTGTAGACTCTCTTAAGAATACCGCAAGAGAACGCAGCACTGCATCTACCTTATATTGAAACCAGGACCGCATAATGGTTTTGGTATAAACACCCGCTAAATATAATGTATCGTTTTTCACCATGTTAACCTCCCTGTACTACAAGCTTCTTCTGTCCTTGTTTCCAGAGTATTTGCCCCAGGAAAATAAAAAGCAGAATCCAAACAATCTGTACTCCAAATCCTTTTATAATTTCAGGAAAAGATAATTGTCCCAAATAAATCTGCACCGGTGTAAAATAGATTGATGAGAAGGGGGTAAAAGCAATTACTCCCTGCATCCATTCCGGCATAAACCAAAGGGGAATCATGGAGCCTGACAACACATTTACAAACACATTTTTGATTGTCATAATACTCCACACATTAAGTAACCAGAAAGCTAACATTTGTAAGACAAAGCTGATGGTCCATAAAACGCCATATCCAAGCAATGCACTAAACAAAAACAATACCAACATAGAAAAACTTGCCGGAGCATGAATTCCCATAACCAACACTGAGATGATTACCGCCGGTGTGAAATGAAATACCAATTGAAATAATGCATTTCCCAGATTATCAGCCAGCATTCGCCCATGAATATTTACCGGAAGCAACAACTCATTTGCAATGCTGCCATTTTGAATTCGATTGGGAAGATAGTAATCATTCACACAAAACACGGCACTAAGTCCCATAGATAGAATAAAGTTAGTCGTTACCATGGTCATGGTAATACCATCCACTTCACTTTTACCATTATATAACGCAAGGTAGATTCCCCAATAGATAAAAATACGCATGAGCGTATTCAGAATACCCATAAAATGGTCAAATCGATAAGCACTCTTGGAAAGAAAGCTCTTCTTGGCAAAGGCAAGATAAGGAGAAAGCCTCATATCAGGACACCTCCCCATTATAAATCTTTCGAATAAGTCCTTCAATTTCCGGCTCTGATACTGTCAAGTCACGAATATGATAAGTCGACAACAATGTACTCATCAATGTATCAATCTGTACTTCGCGGTTTTCAAATAGAAAACGCTTCTTTCTTCCACCGGGTGCATCCGTTTCTATGATTTCCACTTTATCAATAGGGGCCACTGAACAATCTGTGGCAAACTCCACATCCAGCTGTCGTGTTGTCCCATAAGTATCCCGGATACCGGACAACGAGCCGTCGTATACCTTAGAACCCTTATCAATAATTACCAGACGTTTACAGGTCTTTTCTATATCCTGCATATCATGAGTGGTAAAAATCATCGTTACCTTGTCTCTCTCATTTAGCTCACAAATAAAATTCCGGATAGTTTCTTTTCCCACTACATCCACACCAATGGTGGGCTCATCAAAGAAAACAATCTTAGGCGAATGTAAAAGAGCAGCAACAATGTCTGCACGCATACGTTGTCCCAAAGACAATTGACGTACCGGCTGATTAATAAAGCCGGCCATATCCAACATATCTGTAAAACGATGAAGATTCTTTTGATATACCTCTTCCGGAATACGATATATAGCTCTTAACAACTCAAAGCTGTCGATCACCGGCAAATCCCACTGAAGCTGGGACTTCTGTCCAAATACAACACCGATGCTTCCAACATAGTCCTTACGTTGCTTATACGGAATGTAGTTATTGACCCTGATACTTCCCTTATCCGGGTATAATATACCGGAGAGCATTTTGATGGTAGTCGATTTACCGGCTCCATTTGGTCCTATGAATCCCACCATCTCTCCCTCTTCAATAGAAAAGCTGATATCCCTCACTGCTACCTTTTTCTCGTATTTCGGAACCACAAGATTGGCTAACATTCCCGGAATACCTGCTGAACGCTTACTGACCTGAAAGGTTTTGCTTACCTCTTTTACTTCGATAAAACTCATTTGTTTCCCCTTTCTCAATTTGTCTGATTACATCCGCAAGCTGTGCCTTATATGTAGTCACACCGGTAAAAGTAGTCTGCTTCAAAAGGTGGTGTAAAAGCTCTGCGGATGAAACATGATTGGAGTTATAGGTCAGGGTAAGTTTGTTTTGATCTAATATAAAAGAATGTAATGGCAAATCTTCCAAATCAGGAAGTGGTCCGGAAAGAGTGACCTCCAAGGTGTCAATGGGTGCAAATCGCTTTAGCAAAAGCTCCCTGCCGCCATAATAGGTAAGTTCACCTCGGTCAAGAAGGGCAATCCGTTCACAAAGAGCCGAAATCTCACCCATATCATGAGAGCTGATTATCAGAGCCATTCCTTCTTTTTGACGTACCGTCAAAAGCAACCTTAAAGCTTCCTTCGCCCTTTGGTCCAGTCCGATGGTAGGTTCATCCAGCAAAAGCAACTTCGGGTGTGTTAGCAAAAGTGCCCCCAATTCCGCGCGTCTTCTCTGCCCCAAGGACAATGCTTTTACCACTTCATTCTCATAACTTCCAAAGCCAAGAGCATCAGCCAGAAGCTTGTATTCCTCTTGAAATTTACTTACCGACATCCGATAAATAATTCGCAAATCATCGAAATTACTTTTCACCGAATTGTACTCCTCAAGAACCGGAATGTCATTTAACATTACGCGCATAGAAGAACCTAGCCTGCTCCGATAAGTTATGGGATTTTTCCGCATGGTATGCACATATCCCTGCTCAGGAGCAAGTAATCCACAGGCCAGCTTTAAAAAAGTGGTCTTTCCGGCACCGGAAGCTCCAATCAGTCCTACTGAAGCTCCTTCCGGAACGTGAATGCTTACATCTGATAAATTAAATTTGCTTACATGTTCAAAACAAATCATAGACCTTATCCTCACTTTGGATATCATACACTTGGTAACTTGGTGATACAAGGGATTGGGATGAATGGTAGTTATTGTGGGATAAACACACCCACACAGAAGAAATTGTCCTCTTCATAAAAGTCATACATTCCGTTGTAGCTATCTACTATTTCCTTAATCTGCCTGATTCCCATTCCATGCAAATCCTTTTCCTGTTTCGTAGTCACAAGGTTCGGGTTTGACTGAAGAACTGAACCCGAAATACGATTTTTCACACGAATGGTTTGGTATCCGCGCTCCGCCGCAATACGGATACGCATCTCCGGGTTCTCTTCCTTCTTGCTTGCCTCAATGGCATTATCCAAAAGATTTGTCAGCAACGCCGAAAAATCAATACTTCGCATATTAGCAAACGCCAGAGTTTCTATCTCAGCCTGAATAGAAATGCCCAGATTTCTGGCATGCTCCAGCTTCTCATTTAAGATGTGGTTTAACAGAGAATTACCGGTTTCTATATAGCTGTGCATAGCATTCAATTTATCCAGTATTTCAGAAGTATAGGCCTTTGCCGCTTCATAATCATTACCATTTAAGTAAGAAGCCAGCACCATCATATGATTCTTCATATCATGCTTTAGTCTTCGTACATTCTGGTGAAGTGTTCGGATTTCTTCTTCCTGAAGTGATGCATAAGTAGCTTCTGCCGTCTGTTGCGCCAATTGATACTCCAGCTCCTCCTTTTGTGCAAGAAGCTGCAAGTAACGTTCCTGTGTTATCTGAAAATCCTGTTCTGCTTTTTTATATTTTTTCATGTTCTCATATACCTCAATATCTGCTCCCGAACCGCTTTAGAATAACTTTTTCCGATAGGAAGCTTCCTATCATTCTGTAGGATTACTTCTTCGGAATTTACTAATTTAACTACCGCCTGATTTATAAAAAATCCCTTATGAATCCTGATAAAGCCGCCATCCTGCAATGTATTTTCCATGGCAGTAAGTGTACTTCGGAAACGATACATTTCCTTTTCTGTAACAACTCTCAAATAATTTCCTTCCGCTTCAAAATACAAAATCTCCGATAGTAGTAAACAAACATCGCTTCCTTCTGACCGAAAGCAAAAATGCTGTTCTTTATCACCGATTTCTCTGAGGCAATCCTGTAGAGTTTTTTCAATTTCTTCATCAAATCGACTCTTTCTTAAGAAAGCAAATGGATGATATTGAAAACTATCATACACTAATTCATCATGACTGGTTACAAAGATTAACAGTGGTTTCTTCTTTAAGAGCGAAAGTTCCCTTGCCACTTGAAGTCCGGTCATTTCCGGCATATCAATATCCAGAAGTAAAATATCACAAGAATTTTTACTTAAGCAGGTAAGCAGTTCTCCACCATTAGAAAAAATCTGCACCTCCCCTTCCGGAAGCAGTGTTGTTACTTTCTTTGCTATATTAGATAAAATCTGTGGTTCGTCATCACAAATGAAAATCTGCATAATCATCACCTTACCTTTATATCTACTTAACGTACAGTATACCTTTGCCCTTACTCTACGTCAACAAATGCACTCCGAATCACAAAAAGATTGCCGAAAGAACACTTTCAGCAATCTTTTTTATTCTACACTTCCCCGCTACTCTTATCAATAGCCCGAAGTCTTAACAAAATGCTGGGAATCAAAATCATGGCATTGCAAATCAGCCAGGAACCCAGTGCCCAGGGATGATAATAATACAACTGCAAACCATCCTTGGCAAACAGGCAGACATTCAGCAACGTAATAGCTACAAATGCAAGTATCAAACCAAGCACCATACCCACACCGCTCATAATCAAAAGCTCACCCACTACTTTCCTACGAATCTTCGCCTTAGGAATACCGATGCTCTCATAAATCTGAAACTCCGACTTACGCTTGTCGTAAATCCCCACCAGCACCGCATTGATGGTGATAAAGAATACACAGGTTACTACTATTAAGATACTCAAGAAGATAACACTGTTGATTACAAAGGTCTCGCTAACTCTTTGTAACCGCTTCTCATGAGTACTAATCTCAATTTCTTTATACTTCTCCTTCAGCTCTGCCAGCCGGCTCTCGAAGATGTCACGACTCCCCTTATCACTCCAAGTCAACTGATAATACTCATTGGTAAGACACTCCTTGGAAATCAATATGTTACCAAAACCATCCCCTTCCATGATGTGTACCTCATAGGGACTCTCACCGAAATAAAGAGAAAGCTCCTCCTGTTTCTCATCATATAAATCTCCCTCTTTCACTCCTAAATACATAGCAAAACGCTCGGTCAAAAACAGGGTATTTTCTTTTACCATAGAAGTATCTTTTATCCACCCCATACGCTGATTTCTCCACAGAAAATCCTCCACTGTATAGCAAAAAGAAGTATTTCCGTTGGTAAAGGTAAGTACCGTAGGAAAAATAAACTCATTCACTCCTACCTGGAAAATCCGTAAGCTCTCATCCTTTCTCACTTCCTCCAAAAAGGCATCCTTGCCCTGTTCCGTTGTCATGCCGTTTAAATTAACAAAAGCCACATCTGCTTCGAAATCATAAGTCTTTATAAATTCCACTTCAATGTTAGAAATATAGCTTCCACCCACATACAAAAGACCGGTCAAGGCAATCATAATAAACACAGCTATTACCTTTGACAGATTGTGGCGAACAAAATACATGGCCTGAAAAGGTTTCATTCTACCGCCTCCTTTGTGGAAATCTCACCGTCCCAAATCTCAATAATACGATCCGCTCCCTCTAAAATCGAGTGGTCATGAGTAATAACGATTACCAAATGCTCCTTAGAATACTCCTTCAAATAATGCATCACTCGAAAGGCATTTTCATGATCCAGGGATGCGGTGGGTTCATCTGCAAACAGTACCTTCGGCTCATTAATCAGAGCTCTGGCAATGGCACAGCGCTGACGCTGACCGCCGGACAACTGTTTCGGTTTTTTCTTACTTTCCGCAGGCTTAATGCGAAGCTGCTGAAGCAGTTCCTCTGCACGTTTCTTGGTTTCGGGGCTACTCTCCTTAGCTGCCACCATTACATTATCCATTGCACTCATATAGCCTACCAGGAAATGATGCTGGAACACAAAACCGAACTGCTCCCTACGCAGTCTTTCCAGCTCTTTGCCGGTAAGTTCTTTATAGTTCTTGCCATTGTAAACAATCTCACCATCGGTAGCCTTCTTCAAAGTAGACAAGCAGTACATAAGGGAGGATTTACCGCTACCTGACGGACCAATGATTCCGATCAGTCCTGTGTCCGGCAGTTTTAAACTCACATCATTTACCGCACATACCCTTTCTTCCTTGTCCATATCATATATCAAATTCAAATGATTTACTTCAAACATCTTATTCTTCCTCCATAGCATCAATGGTTTTCACCTTCTGCATCGCAATGACCACCGGAATCTGCATCACTCCTGCCAGCAATGTTCCAATTCCCAGAATCTGTAACAGTACATCCGGCAACAAATATTCATAAAACATTCCCTTACTTCGCATGATTGCCGCACCTATTATGCAAAGCACTGTGCTAATAATCGCAGCCAATCCCACACTAATACCGACACATATTCCAAACTCTCTAAATGCAAGGGAATACACATCCTTTTGTGAATATCCCAAAGAACGATACAGACACCATTCCCTATAACGGTCCTGCACATGCAAACGATAAACGAAAAATAATGTTAGTCCCAGCACAAAAGCAATGGAATAGGTCATAACACTTAAAGGCGTCTGTAACTCCTTGGAAAACTTATCCACTTCTTTTATGGCATTCACTTGATCGGCATAGATTTCGATGGTAGCAGATGATTCTACACCCGCTTCAATACCAAACTTTGCAAAATACTCCTTTAAATCCGGTATTGTACCCTGATTCAAAAGATATATATTTCGGTCCGGTGCTCCTCCATCTGAATAATCAATCCCTGCTGCCACATAAGTATCATACTCCACAATACCAACCAGCTTAGTTTTCGAGTCAAACAAATAATCTCCTACTGAAAACCCTCGGTTTTTTGCCATTCTTTCATCCATCAGAAACTCTCCCGATTGCTCCGGCATGCGTCCCTCTATTACCTTTAAATCCAAATACTCTGCGAAGTTGATCAATTCATCTCTGGTCAGCATGGGGGCACTATAATAACCGTCTCCTCCGAAGGATCTGACATGGATACCGTAGCTGTTACAAATAAATACATGCTCTGCCGTTCCTTCCGCCTGTAACCGTTCAGCGAATCTACCTGTTCCTTTGTTAATTTCTGCTACCAGTTCTTCATAAGTTGCTTCCCGTTCCGGCTCCCACAAAGACATATCCATCCCCAAACTCATAACTTCATTCAATTTTTCCAAACCATTTATGTAGCCATGTTGCATTCTCTCCGCTCCATGCACAGAAATTACTTCATCCATATAAGTAGTAGGATGCATAAAGAACTGCACCCCATACAGCAGGGCAAAGTACAGACCAAAGCTAAGTATCAATATGGCTGCCCGTTTTTTATTATTTTTCAGATAAAACCATGCACTCAATCGTTGCATCTTTCTTACTCCTCTCTTTTCCTTTGTCCTTAGTCTAGCAAATCTTACTACCCCAAAACAGTAGCAAAAGTCACAAAAAAGTCACAAGGAAATTTCTTTCCCTGTGACTTCAGTCATACTTACGCTATGATATCTTTCAAGAATAAAACCAATGCAGTACGGTCATGAATATCGAATTTATCATATATATTCATCATATAGTTCTTTACTGTACCCTCAGCTAAAAACAGTTCCTTGGCCAGTTCCGTATTACTGTAGCCCTTGGTAAGCAGTCCGCAAATCTCCAGCTCCCTTGGTGTTAAATCTTTGGGAAGTTTCGTATCAGTAAGTTTTCCCTGCTTCGTGACATCTTCCATATGCCCGGCATCACTAGTTCCAACTTCTGTGGCACCATTTCTGCCCTGTCCTGCCATCATCCTGGTCAATGCCTCCAGCACCTTTCCTGCCAATACACTCTGTCCTGCCAATAATTGATGAATGGCCTTGATAATGGTATCTCCTGCACTGTCCTTCAAAAGATACCCATCCGCACCACCGGCCAAAGCCTCCGTAATATAATGGTTATCATAAAAGGTGGTCAGCACCAAAAGCTTCATGTCGGGGTACTTCTCCTTTAGCTTGGGTATCAGTTCGATGCCACCCATGCCCTTCATATTCAAATCCACCAAAGCAATATCCGCAGTCACCTGCTCTAACTTCTCCAGTGCTTCTTTTCCATCCTTGGCGATACCTACCACTTTCATCTGACCCTTCACGGTCAGTATGATTTCCATGCTTTCCGTAAGAAGCTCCTCATCATCTATTAAAAACACACGAATCCCCATTACTGCTCTCCTTTTTCCTCTGCTACGGTAACCAATGGCAACTCCACAAGTACTTGGAAACCATCCTCACCATCCGCCTTAAATGTTCCTGCGTGAGTCTGCACATAATCCTTCATTTTGCGTAATCCATAACCATTTTCCAGTCGTTTCTTCTGCTCCGCAACTGACAATCCTTCAAAGCCCTTTCCATCGTCGGAAACCACCAGCCTGATATGTGATGAATCAAAAGTCAAATGTACAAAAAACTCTGTGGCTCCTCCATGGCGAATACCATTGTTTAAACACTCTGTCAGCACAGAATGTAAAAACTCACAGGTACGCTTTTCCACCCGCAGTTCCTTATCATGACCTTCTGCAAAATTATGTACAATCTTTATCTCCGTATCTGTGGAAAATTTGTCCGCCTCCGTAGCCAACAAACTACAGAAATCCTGCAAACTAATATCTTCCGTCTCCGCATCCAGCACACGAACCGCCCGACGGATTTCCTCCAAAGCTAGATGCATCCTTTCGGAAGTGGCAGAAAGCTTTCCTTCTGCCCTATCCGGATCTGCCTCTTTCAAAACCTCATAGGCCTGCAGGGACACCAGTGCGGAAGTAATGGTATGTCCCACCACATTATGAATATTACGGGCAATATTCTCCCGCTCCTCCAATCTGGCATTTCGCTCTGCCACCTGCGAACGAAGAGAAATATCACGATTCAGATTCTTCACCTTCTGCTCATTTAAAGCCGTACTTTCCATCTGGTGATACAACTGCTTATTCTTATACAGCATACTGCGCACGCTCAAATCCACCACTGCAAACAATATCGCCAGCACCACTACCAACAGTACTTGAGAAAAACCTTGCTCATTTGTACCAAACAGATTGCAAAGTAGCGCTCCACCTATAAGAAGCAAAGTTTGTAAACTTAAAATTCCGTAATGAATACCTCTCGGCTCATATTTAGGGTAAAAAACAAAAAACAAACAAAGCGCCAGCAAAGGGTTCGGATGTAACATTAATAAGCCCACTGTCACAATGAGCTTGCCTACTACACAGAATATATGCAGTTTTCGTTCTTCCCTTATTACCACATGATAGCATTGCAACATTAGCCAAATACCGACTAACAACATGGTAAAGGATTCCTTATAAATCCAGCTATTCATCTCTATATCCTCGTTAAGAATTTCTCCTGCTTTCAGTATATCCCAAAGTAATACAGAACTCAATCTTTTTGTGCACGTCGCAAACTGGCCCGCTCAAAAAAACTTATTCTGGTACTTTTCACAATGCCAGTTTTATGTAAAACTATGGAAAACAAAGATGCGCAGCTTACTGGCAAACATATGCTATATCATAACGACTTACATAAAAGGAGGATTACCCATGAAACGAACCAAAAGCTTTTCTCTTCTGATTGTTGCAGGATTTTTACTATTACTCAGTATCATATTTGCACTGGTGACCTATCGGAACAGCTATCAAAAATCCGTAGCCACCGGAGAGGAGCTGAATACCATAAAGGAACAGATTTCTGCCATTGAGGAAGGTACGGGAACCGGTGACCTGGAACAACTAAAAGAAAAACAGAATGAGCTTTCAGACCTAAAGCTCAAGCAGGAAAAACCCTATTCCTTTTCCCTGACCTTTGTATTTCTTAGTACTCTGCTTCTATTTAAGGGTCTCTACAATGCATTTATCGGCATCAGTGAAGACTTCGGCAAAACAGATGCTGCCCGCCTGGCTCAGGCAGGATTGATGGCCGCTTTGTGCTATATTGGTTTTGCATTCTTAAAAATCGACATCCCGGTAGGTCCGGAAAAGACTGCTTTCCATTTCGGCAATGTATTCTGCGTCTTGGGTGCCTTACTGTTAGGTGGTTTCTGGGGTGGCTTGGCCGGTGCTGTGGGAATGACCATCGGCGATTTAACCACTGCTTATGTGACCAGTGCTCCCAAGACCTTTGTACTGAAGCTGTGTATTGGTCTTATAGTAGGATTTGTGGCACATACCCTGTTTAAGATCAATAAGCGCCACACCAAAAAATATATTACTGCTACAACTATCGTTTCCTGCTCTGCCGGTATGATATTTAATATTTTTGCAGACCCCATTGCCGGATATTTTTATAAAACTTATCTTTTAGGAGTACCCCAGGACCTTTCCAAGGCGCTGGCTAAGGTAGCTGCTCTGACCACCAGTGTGAATGCGGTAACCGCTGTCATCCTTGCTTCCATTATTTTCCTGGCACTTCGCCCGGCACTAAAGAAAGCAGGACTTTTAGTAAAATAATACGAAATTCTTAGTCCCTTGACACATAAGCGGCTGTCAAGGGACTATTCCCATATGAAAGAGAGACTCAATCTTATGTATACACCAACACCACGTTTAGCCATGTTAAACAGCTTCGCAGGTTTCGGCCGTATCTCCACCACCGTAGCGTTACCCATTATCAGTGTGATGCAGGTACAGGTATGCCCCATTCCCACCAGTGTTTTGTCCAATCATTTGGCCTTCCCCGTCTGTACCAAGCAGGATTTTACGGAGCATATTCTTCCTTTTCTGCAAACCTGGGAAGAATTGAATCTACGCTTTGATGGTTTTTACTGCGGCTACTTGAGTAATAGAGAGCAGATGGAGAGTGTAGAATATTTCTTAAACAGCAAGCTTTTAAAGGAAGACGCTTCCATCATCATCGACCCTGTTATGGGGGATGCCGGAAAGCCCTACAGAACCGTTACTCCTGAGCATATAGCTCAAATGAAGGAACTGGTAAAACAGGCACATCTGATTACACCCAATTTAACGGAGCTTTGCCTTTTAACCGACACTCCTTATACAGAAGAGGGCTGGACTACAGAAAAGCTTACCTCCCTCTGTGCTTCTTTAGACACTAATAACCAAAAGCAGATTGTGGTTACCGGTATCGAAAACGCCAAAGAACTGATGGTATTTATCTGGAACAAATGTAACATTTCCGAAATCCGTTTTCCTTCTGCCGGAGATTCCCGACACGGCACAGGTGATATTTTTGCCTCCATCCTAAGTGCCAATGCCTTAAAACAGGTACCATTGGAAACCAGCGTAAAACAGGCTGTTGACTTTATCTCTGCCTGCATACGCGATAGCGAAGAAGCAGGACTTCCCATATTGGATGGTGTCCTTTTTGAACAAAATTTAAGCCGGCTCCTATGAGTCGGCTTTCCTTATTTCTCTTATTCACCTAACAGTTCCTGCAGCTTCTTCAACTCTTCCTTCTCTGCTGCCGAGCTCATAATCATATCATCACTGTCCATGGCTACCTGACCTGCCAAAAGAATCAGTTCCTTATAGCTGTCTGCCAAATCCATGTCCTTATCCTTTAACAGCTGGTATGCTTCATTCACACCTGTTTCAAACATATCCTTGATACTGTCAATGCAAATCTCGTAAACCTCTTCCAATTCTTCCACACTGTAGTCAAATCCGAACACATCACCTAAGAACTGTACTTCACGCTCAGTAATCTCACCGTCTGCTGCAATGATTCTGGTAATAATGCATACCAAATCATTTACATAATAGGCCTGCACATTGCCAAATTCTTCTTCCGCCCACAGTTCCCTTTCCTGCAAGGATTCACATGCCTCCAAAAAGGCCTCTACTTTTGTCTGGAATTGTTCTGCACTAGTCATTTCTTCCCCTCCGGTTTTATTCTAATTTTTTCATTTCGCAATTAAGCCTGAATAGAGTATAACATAGTATGGTAAAATAATAAAGTAATTATCGCAAATTCCAAATCGTCTCTCTATACGTTCATTTATTTGAACAATATTTTGTCCCTGTAAGAAAACATAAAACCGATATTCTGATACTTATCTCACAACAAACAAAGGTTACCGAATAGGACAATAATACTGTACCAACAAACAACATAACAAAGTGATTTCCAACAATTCCATATAATATGTACTGAAACAAAACAACCCATATAAAATGGTAGGTATAAAAGAGAAACGACCTTTTGTTCATATAATCCGATACTTCTCCGGCAAAGTTCAAATATCTTTTGGCTAATCCTATTAAAGCGATTACCATAATCCACTCTGATACATATTTAGCAATATCATTAAGTAAAATATATTCTTTATCTGCCCAAATAAAGAGATACCCATTAAGAACCGTTGCCACTAATCCAATACCGAACAGCAACCAACTATTCTTCTCAGCCTTGTTGATTATCTCTTCATCAGCAAATACATAATAACCCAACATAAAGAAATAGGTGTATTCCGCAAGACTTTTTCCACCTATGGAAAGCAACTCGCTCAGCAACGGCAATGGCAATCCCAAAACAAAAACCAACCAAAACGGAATTGCTCTTTCTGATATAGAAGTAATCTTTTTCAGCAGTGCTATTATACCAACACTCACAATTGAAATAATCAACAGATACAGCAAAAACCAGAATTGTCCTACTGAAAAACCTCCATCGGCGCCTATCAAATCCGTATATTTTGTAAAAAATATGGCATAGTGCTCAAAAAAACCGCCACTATAAGAATAATTAAACTTATCGGCTATATATGTCATTATTGGCATTAATACTATTGTTCCAAACAGAAACGGAATAAGTAATCTTTTTACTCTTTCAGTAAGATATTGCTTGCATGTTCTTTTTTGCAGTGCATACTTGGTACTTATCCCAGCTAATACGAATAGTAAAGGCATGAAATAAGGACTAAAAAACACAATGATACTGCTTATTAATTTATTCCCCTCAAAGAAAATATAGTTAGGTTCACCCCAAGTATTCCACGCCTGTGCTGTATGATATGGTATAAGTATTAAAAGTATTATCCATCTTAAATTATCAATATAATGCTTTCTCATATAGTAGCAAATTCTCCTATAATCTCACCCTTTTGTAAAATATGTCCTGCTGCCTTTTTTAAGAAAGATTTTTTTAATACATTGGCAGGCAACTCTATTTCACAATCCAGTACATACAGTGTAAACCTATATAAGTGACTCTTTCCCTTGGGCGGTTTTGGGCCTGCATATCCATGCCAACCATATGCAAGTCCCTGCTTGGCACCTTTATATAAGTCGACCTTCTTCCCTTTGGGAATCGCTTTGGGAATTATATTTGTTGCCGGAATATTCCAAATAACCCAATGTGTGAAACCCTTTATGGGATGACTTAAATCCTCCAAGGTAATGGCTATGGTTTTTGCATTTGGTGAAAGATTCTTAATGACAAACTCTGGTGATATGTCCCGACCATACCCGGTATATTCTAGTAAGATTTTTCCTTGTTCATCAATTCCGCTGCATTCAAACTCTAATTCTTTATTTCCCACTTTTGTAGCTCCTTTACATTAGATATCTTGCTCTAATCATATCACTCTGCCAAAAACACTCTGATTTCCTCACTAATCCTCTCATATTCATAATCGTGAACATAATGCGGACAATCCAATTTTATAAGTTTGCCATTTTGAACATTTTCCCAAAAACTTTCTTGATACCCACACCATTCTTTCTCATTCCATCCTGTTCCACTTCCGTTTGATACAAACAGGAGCATGGGAATCTGTGGTACTCCGGCATTTTGAACTATTTCAGCATTCTCCTTAATGTATTCTACTTCATTCAGCATTGTAGTCGTAGCCGTTTTTTCATAGAATATCGCTCTGTATATCTCTTTCTCAGTATCGGTAAGAGTCCCATGTTTCATGGCATCACTCTCTGATATGCCCGGCAAAATTCTTGTAATTCCGACTCTTGCTGCAAACTGGCTGATTTTCAGCATCGGCATATTTATCTTGTAATCTTCGTATGCCTTGGGTACCGCCATATCCAGGCCAATAATTGCGTCTACCTCTTCCGGATATTGCTGTGCCCAATATAGTGCCTCTATGCCGGACATAGAATGGGGACATAACACATAAGGTCCCTCGATACCTGCTTTTGTCAAGGCTGTTCTGGTATCTTCCAAAATCGAATCAATGCTTCTCTCTTTGTCGACAACATCACTAAATCCATAACCAAACTTCTCTACTACCACAATTCTGTAGTCATCAGATAATGTTGAATATAAAGACCTAAAATCTAAAATTGGTAAACAAGTTCCTCCACCCGACATAAAAACAATTGTCTTGTCACCACTACCTTCTGTATAAACACTCATTTTATGACCGTTGACTTCAACAAGTTTTCCAAGCGGAGTTTTTAACTCTTTCTCTTTATTCAGCTGAATCCTATGATTTATGTGGATTGCCACCAAAATGACGATAAGTACAACCACTAAAACAATTATAATTTTCATACACTTTTTTGCCTTCTTCATAAGAACTCTTGCCCCCCCTATAGTTTCTGACGCTCCAATAAAAACATTCTTACTTCTTCTGTTTCCTTTGCATCAAAACCATATCCCAATGTGTTTCCTACATATTCTGCAATTTCAGCAAAATAGTCATAAATTACAAACAATTTGCTCCATATATCTTCATATGTACCATTCGAAAAAACTCCATGAAACCGCTCCATTTCTTCCTCTGACAAAAAACGTTTAAGATATTTACTATGGTCACCGGTAGTAACAGTAAATCATTAAGCCTAAAGTTTTCTCTTAAATTGGCAAGCCAAAAATACAGAATCTAATCCAATCAACAATTCCATGTGCTATCATTGCAGTGATAACATCTCTTTTCTTCTGCCAAAAAGCAA
The DNA here is from genome assembly GCA_017521605.1 of Lachnospiraceae bacterium. GTDB lineage: Bacteria > Bacillota > Clostridia > Lachnospirales > Lachnospiraceae > Acetatifactor. Next base: position 22,435 of record JAFXCD010000002.1, read on the forward strand.
AAACAAATCCAAAAACAACTATATACAGTACAAGAGATATCATCCATGACAATACACTTTCGAGAATACCATTTGTCATACTAAAAAGTATATGTGGCAGAATATGAGGAACAATCATCATACACCATCCTGTAAATCTTTGAAATCGGTTCTTAAGCTCTCCTTCTGCCATACTTAGACAGAAAGCAAAAAACACACAACGAAACGCAACTTCTTCTAATATTGCAGGATTTAAGGATACTATCAGTGCTTTAATCACATTTGTTGGTACCACAGGATTACTTCCACGCATGAGAAGATAGTTGATACCGCCCCAAATAATTCCACAAACAATGCCAATTAGAATGCTTACAACCACATCTGTCTTTTTTGTATTTCGAATCAAATTCAAAGAATTCTTTCCATATTTTTCAAACACACTGCAAGATGCACAAGATGAAAGAAACAGAATTATTCCTTGTATAACTGTAAAAACATTAAAACTAAAAATATTCGACAACAAGAATAACATAGTCAAAATAATAGATATTACTATATACTTTCTTTTCGGGAAATGATTTTTTGCCAACAAAACTATCGAGACAATGAATGACAAAAAGGATAGTTCTAACCAAAGTAAATCCTGTTTTTCAGTATTAACACAAATAGTAAAATATCCTACAACATATAATAGTAACACTATCCAAACTATTGAAAATCTTTTATGCATATTTAATCCTCACAATCCTTATATAATTATGTCCTTCAGCTATTAAAGTACAAAAAAAACACTTAACAATTGGTAATGCCTTTCTATAATCTTTACTTTGTGAAAATGTCAAAAAGCTTTGTTTTCACCAACTCAAATCTACACAACTACACTATTACTCATCTCTTAAGAACATTAATACAGCAGGTAAATCAACCTCCAGAAATTTATGAGAATCTATGAGATTTTGAATCTCCTCCTTACTTGCCCAATGAATATCTGCGGTGTTATCCCCTTCTGTTAACACCTCACCCTCCACCTCGCAAATAAAATGAATACCAAAAGAATCAAAAGGTCCTTCCAATGTCTGATATGCACAAAAAGGCTTTATACATTCCATCGTAAAACTATCACCATTTGTTAAGATAGCTCCTTGTTCCCCACGAATTGCTTTTACTGTCAGTCCCGTTTCTTCCAACACTTCCCTCTTGAGTCCATCAACAATTCTTTCATATTCATTAATTCTTCCTCCGGGAAGTTCATATACTTCCGGTTCTCCATTCTTTTTTCGAAGTTGAATAATCAGTTGTTTTTCATCCCCAACTTCCCGAACCAGTAACCCTCTTACATTAACATGAATCATAACAAAACTATTCCTTTCTGTTCATTACTTCTCTTCTTTTACTTTTCCCTCTTCATAAGTATTTTCATGGAATCTACACATACCACCACATAAACAGATTCCAATACAGTATATTTACAACGGTTACTGCAAGCATCGCAATGGTTATTCCATTATAAAATTTGCACTTCTTACTAAGCTCTACAGTGCTTAGCTTTCGGACACCGTAAATCACCATTCCCACCATTAGGCACATGAGTAATGCCACCAGCCAAAAGACCCACATATAGCTTTTAGCAATCGCATAAGAACTAACCAATGACACAGTCAATACAATTAATGCAATAAGCATTACTTGTGCTACTGCTGCCAGACTGCTCCACCAGCTTAGTGGCACAGGTTGCTTTTTCTTTCTAAAGATTCTAACCAGTTTCACTATTACCTTTGCCGGCAGACTGATTAGGGAAAACAGCACTGCAATTACCCACAGAATAACCAGTCCCAGCTCCAGTACAAACTCCCAGGTAGGCACATCTACCCAGTCACCATAAGGATAACAAACCTTTTCCACACCATCATTTCCGATAGCCCAGTAGGTTTCTCTTTCCGGCTCTCCCAGCATATAGGTCAGACTCATCAGTTTGAATGGTCCCTTACGCATGGTACGTGCCGGTCGGAAGATTCCTTCCCAATCCTTTCGTCCTTCTGCAAACCACTCCTCGGTTTCATACTTACCAAAAATTAACTCCAGCATCTCTCCGTTATATACACTTTCGTTAGCCTGATTAGTCATCACTACCATACCGATTCCACTCTCTAAATGAAGTGCCAGATAGGAGGAACAACCGGCTGTATTACCACCATGTCCCACCACTTCTACTCCATAAGGCAGCACCCAGAAGCCGTGATAATTAGAGGGAATCTCTCTATCCCCTAAATATGCTGTTGGTGTAAACATTTCTTTACGTGTACTTTCTTTTTCAAACAAAGGACAATCACTCTTCAATAATGTCTGTGCAAAGGTAACAAAATCCTCCAATGTGGAAGTACACATACCGGCGGGATACCAGGTAATATAATAAAAGCAATCCGGAATCAGATTTCCAGCTCCTGTATAGCATTGTAGTTCTTTTCTCTTTTCCTGCACCCATGGATTATCACTCAAGTCCGGCTTTAATGCACTGCACTCCATACCAAGAGGCTGAAATATATGGGTATGTACATAATCAGCAAAACTCATGCCACTAACTCTTTCTACGATTAGTCCTGCCAATGCACAACCCCAGTTAGAGTACGCAGTCACAGTACCCGGTTCAAAAATCTGTGCAGGTTTATGTGCCAGTAACGCTTCCTCCAATGGAAGAATATCTTCCTTGTCTTTTACAAACAAATCTGCATATACCTCCTGAAAACCGGCCTGATGATTCATCAGATGGCGCATGGTGATCGGTGCATCATATGTGAGAAAATCCAGATACCCTTCCGGCAAATATTCCTTCACATCTGCCTCCAAATCCAGTTTTCCCTGCTCCCATAATTGCATTACACTGACCCATACCAATAGTTTGGTAGCAGACCCCCATTCCACTACGGTTTCTGCTTCCATGGCAATAGCATTTTCCTTGTCACCATATCCAAAATATCCAGTATAAAAGATGTTTTTCTCATCAAACACACTAACTGACATCCCTACAGTGGTTTCGGCATGTTCTTCCACAAAGTCTTCTATCTGTTCTCCAATCTTAGCATTTTCCACACCCGATGGCAGCAGTTCTTGCGCCTGTGCAGGCACACTGTTTATCAACAAAACACTTGACACCAAAGTCATCCCTATTATACGTTTTATCTTCTTCACTTTTCTTTCCTCTATATCCACTATTCAAACGTTACTTCAATATTACCCATCACACATTTTAAATCCAGCTTTTTATCTGCAGCATTATCTACTTCAGTCTCCTTTGCCAAACCGGAATACTCCATATCTCCTACTTTCAGATTTCCGGACACACATTCAAGCTCATAATCAAAATCCTCTTCATTTCCATTAATCTTTAGAGTAATATTACCCATGGCACATTCTGCCTCTACATCTTCACTGATGGAACCCTGGATTTTACAATTTCCTGCACCAACCTCTATCTTTACTTCTCCCAGCTTAGCTTCCTCCAATTCAATATCTCCGGCTCCTACTCCAATCTCCACATCACTGACTTCAAAATCCTTAGCTAAAATCTGTCCTGCACCCAGTTCTATTTTCATTTTCTGCGCTTGCAAATTACCCAGCTGCATTTTTCCGGCTCCCAACTGCACCACTGCCTCATCAAACAATACATCTTCAGGAACATAGAGCGTAAAACAATTTTCTTTTTCTGTAAAATCAATATTGTTTGTATTCATCACTTTAACAAACAACTCATCACCCTTCACATAAGCCTGGGACTTTCCATCTCCTTTATATTCTACATAATAAGCAGTATCTTCTGACTGTTTGAGCTGAAACAGACAGCCACCAATCTCTAAATTCAAATCCTTCACTGAAGCTTCTGTCACCTTAGTCTTTTTCACATCTTTGTTCCACATCTCCTGGTTCTTATCAAACATAGTGGAATCCTTGATATTGTAAATAGCATTTTTTTCCAGGATTTCACCTATTTTGGAAAAACTCTCTCCTTCAATATGCACCCCATCCTTCAGGTTAATCTTTCCATCAGAAATTTCTTCTGCCAAATTGGCCACTTCATCCCAGCCTACCGTATATATGCCAATACCAACCAAAATTGCTCCTACAATAACTAACACTAAAATAATTGTTACACAAAACCTGACAAACTTTTTCATTTTTAATTTCTCCTCTTCAATTTCTGAAAGAATTTACAAACACCTTTTGCAATAGCTTTTACAAGAGCAGGTACCCATTTACCCACAAGCTGAACTTCCAAACAAATTCCCAATACTCCCAATGCCATACACAGAAGTCCCACTCCTATTACGCAAAGACCTGCCAAAACATTTACAAAACTTATACCAATACCCGCAAGCACTAAAATAACACTTACTATCGGACATACTATTCCGATTATGCCAAAAGAAAAGATACCGGCAAACAATACACCTAAAACACCACCGATTATGCCCATAACAGCACCGAATAATCCTCCAAAAATACCTATCAAGATAGGTGCTGCACATATTAAAATCACAATCTTTAACCAGCCGGGCATATTGCTTTTTTGCATATTCTTCATGGGTTCTTCAATGATTTCCGGTATCGGATGGTACTCTACCATCTCTTTTCCGGGCTCCACTCTATCCGGTTCTGCCCCATAATTACTTTGATGAATATCTCTCTTAATATTCTCAGCCACTTTTTCAGGACTTCCTAAGGAAGCTATGACCTCCTGCTCATTTTCCGGTCCTGCATCTTCAAAATAGTCATTGTAATACTGAAGTGCTTCTTCTCTCTCTTGAATAGGCACATATAATAACAGCTTCTCCAGCTGACTCATAAATTCCCATCTGCTCATCTTCGTCTTCCTTCTTCCCTCATCAAATCTTTCGTTCAAACAATAAATTAATTTTCTGTGAGTAATTGCGCCATTCACTCTCATATAGCTGTAGTTGTGCCCAACCTCTGCTGGTTACCTTGTAATATCGTCTGTTTCTGCCTGCGCATTCCATGTCATATACTTCCAGGCACTCATCCTTCTGCAATCTGCGTAGTACCGGGTACAAAGTAGACTCCGAAAGCTCTATTATCTGCCGCACATCCTGGGTAATCTTGTATCCATATGTTCCTTCCGGTTCCTTGGATACTACTGCCAGTACAATTGCATCCAATAACGCCGCTCCTGTATTAAATACCATCCGACCACCTATCCTTTTGATTTGTATAATATTATACGCCGTATAATATCCTTTTGCGCATACTATACGACATATAATATTGTTTGTCAAGTCCCTTAAATTTCTACTCCGACAATTTACCTTTTTGCAAACAAAAAAACAGGTACGGTAAACTCTCCCGTACCTGCTCATCACTTTATATTAATCTATTCTCTCATCTCCCCAGAAAAATAGTGCTACAGTTCCCGGACCGGTATGACTACCAATGGTAGTACCGATACTGTTAATCAATACCTTACCATTCAATTTCGGGAAATATGCTTCTATTAAATCTGCTAATGCCTTAGCATCCTCATAACAATCTGCGTTTGTAATAAAGCATTTTTCACTATAATTCTCTTGATCCTGGGCAAATGTCTTCATCTGTTCAAAGGTTTGCTGAATCACCTTTTTCTTACCACGAATCTTAAATCTGGGAATCAACTTTCCTTCGTTACTTACATTTAATAGAGGACAAATTCCAAGGATTCCACCTACAAAACCGGCTGTTTTGGATACTCGGCCCCCCTTAATAAAGAAGGTCAAATCAGAGGTAAAGAACCAATGATGCATCTTTAACTTGTTCTCCTCAGCCCACTGATACAGTTCATCGATATTCATACCTGCATCGCGCATATCAGCCGCCTTATCTACAAATAGCCCAAAACCACCCGACGCTGCTAAGGTATCCACAATATAAATCTTGCGGTCAGGATACTTCTCTTCTAAAGTATTCTTTGCAATATTTGCTGAATTTACCACACCGGTAATACCGGAAGACAAACAGAAATGAATAATATCCTTACCTTCCTTTAAGAAAGATTCAAAATATTCCTCAAACTCTGCCTCGTTAATCTGAGAAGTCATGGTATCTGCACCATCTCGCATAGCCTGATAAAAGTCCTTAAATGACATGGACACACCCAAATCATCATCATATTGTTTGCCATTCATTATGTAATGGAAGCATATGTATTTAATATTTCTTGCTTCAAAATGCTCCTTGGCTAAATCTGCTGTAGAGCAACAACTTAACACAAAATCATTCATGCCACAAAACCGGTTCCCGCCATTCCGGGCACCTACCCCTTTCTATTGTATAGGTTTTTCAACTCTTTTATGTGGTTTTCATTACTACATTCTACATCATTTACTTTATTTTGTAAATACCCCTATTTGATTTTTTACATATAAGAGGACATCCGACGATGCCCTCTCCAGGAATTGCTTCGCACTTCTTGGCTAAAACCACTGTACCGGTATAATTCCTACATGCCAAAGAAGACGCTTGTAAAGCGTCTTCTTTCGTATCTCCTATATCAAAACTTTCCAGAAATAGGCACTATAACCAGACATTTCTACTCCTCCCTCCAAAGATTTCTCCTCTCCGGAAATCAAGTCCACAACCTTTGATGCTCTTGCCTGGAAATGTGCCATAAAGCTTTGTTCATCCGCATTAATAGCTACCAACACCCGTTCCCCATCCACAGCTCTTTCAAAAATACATTGCCTGTTGGTTAACACATGTGTGAAGAAATCACCATAATTTAGTGCCCTGGAAGACTTCTTGGCTTCAGCCAATAGTGCCACCCATTCCGACATACCATTCTCCACCGGCTCTGTAAAATAAGGTCGTAATGAAGGGTCTCCATCCTTTTTCTCTCCTCGGGTTCCCCACTCACTACCATAGTACACACAAGGGATTCCCGGCATGCCAAACATCAATGCATACACCAGAGGTAGATGCTTTTTATTCTCTAAAATACTTGCCACACGGCTTACATCATGATTATCCACAAATGTCAAAAGATGCTTCCCTTTATAAAGAGTCCAGTTCTCCGGACCAAACTGACGCTTCAGGGAATGTATGATTTCAAACATGTTCATACAGTTAAAACTACTAAACAGCCCCTTATAACATTCATAATTAGTGGCTGAATGCAGCATGGAATCATTCATGAGACGATTATAATCTCCATGAAGCATTTCTCCCAACAGGAAAAAATCCTGCTTCTTACTGTCACAAAAACTACGGAGTCTACGCACAAAATTTTCATCCAAACTGTATGCCACATCCAGTCGTAGCCCGTCTATATCAAACTCTTTCATCCAAAACTCCACGCTTTCCAACAAATACTGAACCACCTCTTCATTCTTCAGGTTCAGCTTCACCAGATCATAATTGCCTTCCCAGCCTTCATACCACAATCCATCATTGTAAGGGGAATTTCCGCCAAAATCAATCCTGTAAAACCAATTTACATAAGGAGAACGCTCCCTGTTTCTGACTACATCCTGAAAAGGTTCAAAACCTCTTCCCACATGATTAAACACGCCATCCAACACCACACGGATTCCTTTTTGGTGCAATGCATCACAAACAACCTTGAAATCTTCATTGGTGCCAAGACGTTTATCAATTAAACGATAATCTCTGGTATTGTAGCCATGAGTATCGGACTCAAATACAGGCGAAAAATAGATGGCATTGCATCCCAGATTTTTTATATGAGGGATCCAATCCAGTACATGTAAAATACGTGGCTCCTCTACTCCATCATTTTCAAAAGGGGCTCCACAAAACCCCATGGGATAAATCTGATAAAACACACTTTCATATGCCCACATAATCTGTACTCTCCTTATAGCTATTCTTTTGGGTCTTTGTACAATTTTTAGCACGTTACTTCTATTGTTAGTATATCATTCTTTCTTTCTCATCCGCAATACCACTTTTCCTATAGAAATAGGTGTTCACCTGATCTCTCCATTCTTTGGCATTAGCCAGCTGTTTGTTGAAACGTTCTGTCACTACTGTAAAGATTTCCTCATTCACTCTACCTTTCAGAGTAGCCCAGGAAGCCATCATCGCCTCCACTTCCTCCACACCTTCAAAATGGGTATCATAAATATGCTGAATCAAGGTTTTTCCGGACTTTAAAGTATATGTATAAGGTACATGATGGAAGAACAAAAGCAATTCCTCCGGACAGGTTTCCATACTGTTATACATGGCGGCATTGGGTTCATAATACTGTTGTGCATAGCCGGTTCCCTTATCCGAACGATCCACACCCATTCCTAAGTGGTCTGCACGATGATAGGTTCCCCAGCGTGAATACTCATATCCATCAATACTGGGCCCGTAATGCACATGAGGAGTTACCATCCAGCCAATCCCAAGTGGCGTAGTATATTTTTCATAGGTTGCACGGGATTCCATAAGAATCTTCAATACCTTTTCCACTACCTCTGTATCATTAGAAAATGCCTGGCGAATCCATTCCTCCGCAATTTCCTCCGCAGTCAGCTTCATATTGTAAGCCAGACGACCAAAACCATAGAAATTAGCACCTGCCAAATCATTTCCAGTCCAGTTCTTGTCATTACCTGTATTTATCACAGCCGCAAAGCCCGTATTTATATTACCCAAAGTTCTGCCACTGATTATATCGGCTATGGTATCATGTTCTTTTGCACAATAAGTTTTAAACTCCAGAATCTCTTTAAACATAGGAATCAGATAGCAGACATCAATCTGATGTCCCGTGTATTCCTGTGCCACCTGCACCTCTAACATCTGATTGGTCTTCTTTAAACCACCCAGCAAAGGTGAAATCGGCTCACGTACCTGGAAATCCATAGGGCCATTTTTAATCTGCAATATTACATTATCGTGATAATCTCCGTCCATTTTAATAAAATTATCATATGCCGCACGGGCACGGTCTGTCTTGTAATCTCTCCAATCCTGCTGACAATTATATACAAAACAACGCCAGATAATGATACCACCATAAGGTTTGATAATATCAGCCAGCATATTGGCACCATCAGCCTGGGTTCTGCCATAAGTAAAAGGCCCCGGTCTTCCCTCAGAATCAGCTTTTACCAGAAAACCACCCAGATTAGGGATTTTTGCATATACTTCACCAATCTTCTGCTCCCACCATTTGATTACTTCAGGGTCTAGCGGGTCAGCACTATTGGGGCCACCCAATTCTATGGTTGCCGCAAAATTAAGACTCAAAAATAGTTTTATACCGAAACCGGAAAACAAATCTGTCATTTCCTTCACTTTCTCTAAGTAGCGGTCTGTAATCAGATAAGTAGCCGGCCCTACTACATTTACATTGTTAATTACCACTGCATTGATGCCCACACTGGCTACCAGTCTACAATAATCTCTGGTACGTTCATTTACCACAACTTCCTCTTTTACAAAGAAGAAGGACTTTCCGGAATAACCACGCTCAATACTTCCATCCATATTGTCCCAATGATTGTACATACGGAAAGGACTGCCCGGTTGCTCTGCAATCTTAATATCTGTAAGGCTCTTCTCCATGGAAATCTGGCGAAGCAGGGCATAAATTCCATATAGCATACCTCTCTCATCACTTGCCTGTAGAGTAAGAATACCCTCTTTTTCTTCTATATTATATCCTTCTGAATGTATCTCGTTGTTCTTTACGATTTGAATACCTGTTTCCAGTTGTTCTTCAAAGGTAACCTCTGTTTTCACGGATAACATCCCTGCTATTCCTATTTCTAATTCTTTTATCGCATTCTGTAGTATTACACTCTCTTTATCAAAGCCTTGAAAGGATATTTTTTTCAAAAACTTATTGTTACCACAATCCTTTTTAGGGCTATAAGAAAGCCATCCCTGAGTCCATTGCTTCATATTTCATCTCCTCCTAAAACCATTTTGGTAGCGCTTACATTTACATATTAGCTTATCTTATCAATTGTTTTTTTGCAATGTATTATTCTGTACACTTTTTGAGCAGAGTAGCAAGATATCTTTTTCAAAATTACCCTCTACCTTTTCTCTGAAAACTATTATATGAGATAGAAGCACAGAATAATAGTTAACATAATGACATTGACTTTGCAAGTCATTATGCAAGTATAATTGCAAATATAAAATTTTGTCGATAAACTCTTAAAATGTCATATTTTCTGTCACTTTATCACTTATAATCCACAATTTCCACAGAGTTATCCACATATACACCTATGTCATCCCCCCCTATCTATGACGTCGTTTTCATATAAAATGCATGTCATTTTTTCACAAATTGCAAAATTCGCATATATGTTCGGTTAACATAGTTTATTAACCATAATTATTACTATGTCTACTTCAAAATTTTCAAAAAATAAAAAACAGGTTTAAAGTTTATATAGAAAAACCCAAAACCTGTTTTCGATTTTTATGGATTGTTATAGCCAGGAATCCCAAAAATGTTCTATTTTTTTCTCAATTTGAGAAAGACCAACCTCCTGGTAGCCATCCCACTCCCGTGGAAAAAGACGTACATAGGCGTTCTGCAAAAATCTCTCATCCAATAGAGTGATAATTCCGATGTCTTCAGAGGTACGAATCACGCGCCCGGCAGCCTGCAGCACCTTATTCATACCGGGAAAACGATATGCATAGTCAAAACCGTTCCCACCATTGTCGTCAAAGTAGTTTTTCAGGATTTCGCGCTCAAAACATACCTGTGGAAGACCCGTTCCAATGATAATAGCACCAATTAAACTATCATGCTTTAAATCTATACCTTCACTAAAGATTCCTCCCAAAACGCAGAATGCAATCAAATATCTGTCTACCTCATAGGAAATTTCAAAATTCAGTGCATTTTCTATATCTAAATCCACATTTCCTTCAAATAGATGCAGGAACTCTTCTCTGTCAGCTTCATTCATTACATCTGACTGCAAAACACAGTCCATTTCCTCTGTAGCGAAATATTCCCGAAATGCAGTATATACCTCTTCCATAAAAGCATAGGATGGACAGAATACCATATAATTCCCATGTCGTTTTGTCACAATTTGCTGAATGTATCTGGCAATCTTTATAAATTCATCTTCTGAACGCCTGGTATACTTGCTGGTTACATCATTTGCTATGAATAATCCACGCTTTTCCGGGGCAAATACAGAATTAGCATAAACTTCATAATCCTTTTCCTCTCCGCCTAACAGCGCTTTATAGTACTGTATAGGTAGAAAAGTGGCAGAAAACAGCACACTACTACGTCCTTTTCGCATACATTCCTTCAAATTGGTAGAAGGATCCACACAAAACAGCTTTACTAAAAACTCACCATTTTCCTTACGTTGTGAGTATTTCACATATTTCTCATCCACCAGTTCATAAATTTCCAAGAAATGTTTGATTTTGAAATACAAGTCTAGAAGTAGCTCTTTTTCCGGTATTTCTCCCTCTTCATTCTCTTCCAAGTAACTTTCCATAGTACCTTGAAGACGCATTAAAGGCTGTACCAAACTCTCCACACTATCCAATAAACGGCAGCCTTCGCATTCTTTCTTTAGGGCTAACATCTCCTTATTGCACTTTTCCAGCTGCTTAATCATACCATAGGCATATCCCTGACCGAAAAGTACGGTTTTATGGGACAATCCCTTAGTTTCCTTCTGCTCCTCTATTTCTTCCACACCTTCCTGTAGGACTCCCTTTAACTCCAGAAACTCCTCTTTCAGAAGGGTGGCACTATACATTTCCCTACCTCTTTCCAGCAAATTATGAGCCTCATCAATGAGAAATATATGATTCTTACTACTATTTTCTCCAAAGAAACGCTTCAGATACACATGAGGATCAAACAAATAATTATAATCTCCGATAATCGCATCTGCATATAAACTCATATCCAAACAGAACTCAAAGGGACAAACCTTATGCTTGTGGGCATATTCTTCTATCTTTTCCCGACTAAAGCTGTCCTCATGGGTTAGAAGGTCATACATAGCCTCATTAATACGATCAAAATGCCCCCTGGCATAGGGACAATGCTCCGGATTACACTTGGTCTGCTCCATAAAACATATTTTATCCTTGGCTGTCAATACCACACTTTTTAGCTGTAGTCCCTGCTGTCTTAGTAGCTGAAAGGTCTGCTCCGCAACCGTACGTGTTATGGTCTTGGCCGTCAGGTAAAAGACCTTATCTCCCATACTCTTTTCCATAGCCTTAATAGCCGGAAAAACTGTAGAAATAGTCTTTCCCACACCTGTTGGAGCTTCTAAAAACAGCTTCCTTTTATGATATATAGTCTGATATACATAAGTCACCAGCTCCTTTTGTCCTTCTCGATAGGAAAAAGGGAACTGTACCTGACGAATGGATTCATTTCTGGTCTGCTTCCAATGATACTCATAATCCGCCCATTTCAAATACTCCTGCAAAACTCCTTCAAACCATTCCTTCAGCTCTGTAAAGGTGTACTCTGAAGTAAAATAACGAATTTCTTCCGTTTCTATATGACAATAGGTCATACGTACCTGTATAACTGAAATTTCCTTTTGTAAGGCATATATATATGCATAACACTTAGCCTGGGCCAAATGTACCGGGTTAGCCTCTTTCATACGAAAAAGCTCCCTGTAAGTACCCTTGATTTCATCAATCACTTTTTCCTTAGGGGTATCAATAATACCATCGGCACGCCCCTCCACCACCAAATCATAATGCTCTGTCGTATGGGTATAACGAAGTGTCACTTCTGCCTGATAATCCGAACCCATCCTTTTCTGAATCATCCGGTGCATCCGGCTTCCCTCCTGCATGGCAGTATCTGAGGAGGCATGATGACGATTATCAATATCACCGCTTCGTAATATAAATTCTACCAGTTCTCTTACCGAGACCTTGATCTGCTCTCTAGATGTCTCCATCCTCACTACTGCTCCTTAAGCTTTTACTATCTCTATACAATTGTATAATACGCAAAATCAAACTGCACCAAAAGGTAATTACTAACGTAAATAAACAGAAATAAAGCATTAATAAATCATCTCTTTCCCTCGGGTAATCCGGACTAGTCCAAAGAGTTTGCTTACTAAAGAAAATCGAATAAACACACCAGATTGCAGTATGTATTCCCATTCCTATCCATTGTGAAAACAGTATCGTACCCTCTCCCAAGGAAATATGACGCCCTATTATCTGATTCAATCGAATACCACTAACAGCCGCAATCGCGGACCAAAAACACAATCCAAAAAACGGCAAGAATCCATCATGTTTTACAGCACAAACGTAATGCATTATCCCTCTGCCAAATATCAAAACTAACACTCCAAATATAATCAAAGAAATCACTACAGAAGTCAAAAATCTATACATAGGCTTCTCTTTTTTGTCCATCCGCTAATCCTCCTATCGCAAAATACTATAATATGATTATAGCACGAACTCATATATATCGCAAATTCAGCCTAACCCTTATCCCACTCCGTCATATACTCTCTAAAATATAAAGGTAGCATATTTCTCTGTAACTTAGGATTCTCACGTTCCTTAATGGTAATGGATTTACAGAAATGACGAAACAGCTCCGCATATTTCTCCTCTGCATCAGAATAAGGCACTTCAAGAAACCTATCTTCCAACTCCTCTCCCGTAGCCAGAAACCATTGACTTCGGTAAGGATGTATCCCAAAGAGCTTCCGCTTCTCATCAAAGATTGCAAAATTCTCCGAAGGGAACCGATCTGCAAAATGCTCCATTAAATTGTTCATCACATGGCTTTTAGGAGATACCACTGCATACAGGATACCGTTCTCCAACTCCCGAAAGCGCAAGAATTCTATCCAATGGTGGGCATCTCTGTTGGCTGTGGATGACAGCTTAAAGGTCTTTAACACATAATCGTCCGTCAGATGGTCAAACAGATGCCCCTTATAAGGCTTCTTCTCCAGCCCATAAGCGATGGTTTTATACACTGCCTGAGCCTTTTCCATATCGGTAGTCGCCAGAGCCATACAAAGTCCATAATAATCCTGCTCGCCAAACTTCTCCTTGCAGGTACGCATGACTTTAACAGCTCTTTCCACATCTGTTTCCACGGTCACATATTCCGAAAACAGCAGATTCTCCTCCTCCAGGCAAATGCGCGTCTCGGGAGCATGATGCTTATCCTCATAGATTCGATAAATGGCTGTAAAAATCCCTTCTAATGTATCTTCACACTGATATACATACGACATAATACACCCCCTGCATATCGCAAGCAGTGCTTGCGATACTGCCTAAATAGAATGTGAAAAATCAAAGATTTTTCACAATACACTCCTATCCTAAAACATGCCTACAGCCGAACGGTACCTGTCTTCTATGTCCACAGAACCGTCAAACAAATTATCATCAAAAAGGCTCATCTGCTTATAAGTCATGCCATCACTGCCGAATTTAATACGATCTTTGTCTGTAGTCAGATTCCGCACAATATAATCCTCCTCCAGCTTGGTGTTGTACATCATTCTGCCGTCACAGGTTAAAAAGTACAGGGCTCGCTTCAGTACCACACCCAGCTTCTTCAAATCCGTAAAGGTAAGCTTCCCTGTGCGTCTGGCTTTTACAATACGCTGGGCACTTTTCACACCTACTCCAGGTACCCGTAAAAGCAGCTCATAGGGTGCTCTATTTACCTCCACCGGAAAGCACTCCAAATGGCGCACCGCCCAGTCTTCCTTAGGGTCCAGCATTACATTGAAAAAGGGACGCTTTTCATCCAACAGCTCTGATGCTTTGAACCCGTAAAAACGAAGTAGCCAATCCGCCTGATACAGGCGATGCTCCCGCAGTAGTGGCGGTCCTCCCGGCAAACTGGGTAACATCTTATCATCATTCACCTTAACAAAAGCAGAATAATAAACTCTCTTCAAATCAAACTTCTGATACAGACTTTCTGCTACATTTAGTATCTGATAATCATTCTCCGGAGTAGCACCGATAATCATCTGGGTGGACTGTCCGCCGGCCACAAAGGTAGGTGCATTACGGTATAGTGCCAGTTCGTTCTTATTCTGAGAGATACCGTTCTGAATCTGGCGCATGGGTGTCAGGATAGTTTTACGATGCTTATTGGGCGCCAGGTTCTGTAGTCCTTCTGCGGTAGGAAGCTCCAAATTCACACTCATTCTGTCAGCCAGAAATCCGGTCATCCGAATCAGTTCCCCATCTGCACCCGGAATAGCTTTAATATGTACATACCCATTGAAGTGATATTTATGGCGAAGCAGGTAAAGAGTCCTGTAAATCAGTTCCATGGTGCGGTTGGGATTGTCAATAATACCAGAGCTTAGGAATAGCCCCTCTATATAATTTCTCCGATAAAACTCCATAGTCAGCGTACAGATTTCCTCCGGTGTAAAAGTGGCTCTAGGCACATCATTGGATTTACGATTAATACAATATTTACAGTCATAGGTACACTCATTAGACATCAAAATCTTTAGTAAAGAAATACAACGACCATCTCCTGCAAAGCTATGGCAAATACCTGCTTTATGACAACTGCCCATATCCTTTCCATTCCCTTTACGTTCTACACCACTGGAAGAGCAACTCACATCATATTTAGCTGCATCTGAAAGGATTTCCAGTTTCTCCATAATAGACATTGTTCCTTGCCGAAAGGAAGCTATTACTGTCCTGTCATCCTCTATTCTATTTTGCAAAACCATCTCATTTCCTGCCACTTCTCACACCTCATTTGCGAACATTTGTTCTTTTATTCAGAATAGCACATATGTTCGATATTTTCAAGTATATTTTGTGCAAAAAACCTCTTGCAAAATCCTGCAAAAAGAGGTTAAATAGATAAATGGAGCGGAATAAATTTTGCGTGTTCCGTTTTTGAAATTTACGTTCGCAAGCGTAAGAAGGGTTTTCAGCATGGCAAAACCATCTATACCCAAGGATTACAAATCAAGCTTAAATTTATATGAAACACAGGTTGCTATCAAAACCGTAAAGGATTTCTTTCAGGATTTGTTGGCCGACCGTCTGAATTTACTTCGTGTATCTGCGCCCCTATTCGTAGATCCCGCATCCGGACTTAACGACAACTTAAATGGTATCGAGCGTCCTGTTCGTTTTGATATCAAGGAGCAGAATGCTCGTGATGCAGAAATCGTACAGTCCCTGGCAAAGTGGAAGCGCTACGCACTGAAAAAATACGGTTTTTCTGCAGGTGAAGGTCTTTACACAGATATGAGTGCCATCCGTCGTGACGAAGTGGTGGACAATATCCATTCCATCTATGTGGATCAGTGGGATTGGGAAAAGGTAATCACTCGTGAAGAACGTACCTTAGAAACTTTGATGAATACTGTACGTGATGTGTATAAGGTCTTAAGAAAAACAGAGAAATATCTGGCTATCGAATATGATTATATCCAAGAAATTCTCCCCAGAGATATTTTCTTCATTACCACTCAGGAACTGGCAGATATGTTCCCGGACCATACTCCCAAGGAGAGAGAATACTACATAACCAAGGCAAAGGGGGCTGTATGCCTGATGCAGATTGGTGATAAATTAAATAGCGGTGAACCCCATGACGGACGTGCACCGGACTATGATGACTGGTCCATGAATGCGGATATTCTGGTATACTATCCTGTATTGGATATCGCTCTGGAGCTTTCCTCCATGGGGGTACGTGTGGATAAAACTGCCTTGCTTAGCCAGCTGGAAAAGGCAGGCTGTCAGGATCGTGAATCCCTTCCCTTCCAGCAGTCCATTATCAATGAAGATGTTCCCTTCACCATTGGTGGCGGTATCGGACAGTCCCGAATTTGTATGTTCTTTTTACGTAAGGCTCACATTGGTGAGGTACAGTGCTCTCTTTGGCCTGACGAACTGATGAAGGAAGCCGAAGAAACCGGATTACAGTTATTATAAACAGGATAAAAAACCTTCCCAAAAATCATCGTGGGAAGGTTTTTTAATTCTACCTTACTTTTTTCTTCAATGCCAGCATGCCCATAAATACCACACCAACCACCAGGCAGATGATACATACGGGCCAGCTAAATAAAGGGCTGGAGCCGATTCTGTAGGTCAGTAGATACATAAAGAAGGCTGACATAATATGTATAACCACTGTCAATCTAAAGGAACCAAAATACTCATAGGTATAGCTAAGCAAAAGTCCCAATACAAAACTATACAATATCATACCTGCTTGCGTCTGATATAATCCAAAAAGCAAAGCTGAACCCAATATGGCCGGCAGAGGCTTCATCTTTTCCCGTAGTCCATTTTGCAGAATACCTCGAAATACAAGGCTTTCCACCACCGGCAAAATTACCACGGCGCAAAGTATTCCCACAAAGAGAGAAACCCCATCTTGCTTAGTCCAAAAGCTTCTAAACAAAAGTTTTCTTGCAAATATCATATCATAATACAGTACTTCACGATGGGCAAGTCCTGTCTGATGTAGGAAAGCGGTCATGCCTAAAATAATCCCCAAAGAACCTAACAGCAAATACAAAAACTGGCTATTGGTGGCAGGTCGCAAATTCTGTAAATAACGCACATCCTCTCCCCGTCCCAGATACCAACGAACCTTTCTACATAACAGCATTCCTACCAGCAAAAATGCAAATGTTGTCACCAGTATATTAATATTGCCATGAAATAATTTTCCGGTCAGAGGATACCACTCATGCCCCAGACGCTTTAATATCATCAAAAGCATAACCGGCCCCAGCAATGGTATCATACTACGAAAAAAAGACTCTCCCTCCAGGTCTGAAAACTCTCTATACAACAGATTCTCCAATTCTCCTACTGTCCTCACTATGTAATCTGCTTTGGCTTCCTTCAATTCTTCGATACTGCCGTATCCATAGCTTACACCGATGGATTCCACCCCTTGGGCCCTGGCGCCTTCTACATCAAATTTCCTGTCGCCAATCATATAAACCTTATCCCGTTCCACCAAACCGCCTGAAAAGAGCTGGGAAAGAGCTTCCTGCACCACTTCATCTTTGTTCACTCGGCGTCCGTCCAATTCACTGCCTACTACCACTTCAAAATACTTACGGATTTTGAAATGCTCCAGGATTCTTTCTACAAATACTGTAGGCTTGCTGGAAGCAACTGCCAGATGCATACCTTTCTTTTTCAAGGTACAAAGCATCTCCCGGACACCAGCATAAATTTCGTTCTCAAACAGACCGATATCCTGAAAACGCTCTCTGTATTTCGCTACTGCTGCTTCTGCCTGCTTTTCATCCATCTTATAAAACTGCATGAAGCTGTCCTTCAAAGGAGGACCGATAAAAGGTTCCAGCTTGTCCAAATCAGGCTCCTCAATACCAAAGGAACGTAAGGCATACTGCACACATGTGGTAATCCCCAGCTTAGGGTCTGTCAAGGTACCATCCAAATCAAACAATAAATACTCTTTCATTAAAAGCTCCTTATCTGATCATCATCACCATCTGTATTTTCAATCTTTACTATCTTCACATCATAGCCGATTGTATCATTTACCTGTACATGCACCACGTCTCCCACTTTATGGTGCATGAGCGCCTTACCCAAAGGAGATTCATTGGTAATCAGTCCTGCCAGGGAATTGCTACGGACAGTGGTTACAATCTTGTAAACCTCTGTGGTACCATCATCCACAAACTCAACCGTCACCGTATTGTTCATTCCCACCTCATCCTCTGCAGACTCGTCAGAAATAATCTGAGCAGTACGAATCATACGGTCCAGATAGCGGATACGGCTTTCATTCTGATTCTTGGCCTTTTTCGCTGCATAGTACTCGAAGTTTTCACTTAAATCACCATGAGACCTGGCCTCCTTCACATCCTCCAAAAGCTGAGGACGTAACACTAATTTGCGATGTTCTATTTCCGCTTCCATCTTGGCGATGTCCTGGGCTGTTAATTTATCAAACATAGGGTTCCTCCAAATCTTACTTTATTTATTATAATCAAACACTATTCATACTTGGTTTCTTCCGCAACCATCTTATAACCCTTAGAAGAATAGTCATATTTTACATCCTTCTTAAAGGATATAATATTGCTACTCATCAGTTCAGCCTGCTTAATTACAATATCAACTGCCCCTTTGGCTTTTTCCGGTGGGTATTTGTATTTACGCAGTAAATGCTTTACTTGCGTTCTCATATAAGCTCTTGCTGACTCTTTCTTGTCCCAATCCACAGTGCGGCTTCTACGAATCAAATCTGTAAGCTCTTGCGCCATTTCAATGAGAACCTTGTCTTCCATATTGCGAAGAACATCCGGGTCTGCTACCAAAGCATCATAGAACGCTAACTCCTCTGTAGTCAGGCCTTTATCCTCTCCGGCATAATACGCCTCTGTCATTTCCTTGGATAAATTCAACAACTCTTCAATAACTTCAATATTAGTAACCATTCGGTTATTGTACATTTTTAATAAATGTTGCATCTTTTCAGAGAAGAGCTGTGCTTTAACAACACCTGTTCTGGCAAATACACGAATGTTATCTTCCAATAAATTACGGAGCATTTCTGCCGCAATATTCTTATGCTTCATGCTACGAATCTTAGCCATGTACTCATCCGACAAAATAGATATCTCCGGATTCTTCTGCCCAGTCTGTGCAAAGATATTATACACACCATCCTGCTCAATAGCCTGTTCCAGCATTTTCATAATATGCGCATTCATTTCATTCTTCGTCATGCCACCAGTACGTGTAATCTTACATAATCCAGCTTTGATACTTTTGAAGAATTCAATTTCGCGCTTTGTCTGAATATCAAGCAAACTACGGCATAAGGTTTCCGCTTGGCTAAGTGCTGTCGCTTCACGGACAAATGCTTTCTTCTCGTCTTCTTCGAACCCCAAGGCAAAGTTTACACCCCTTGCAATTACATCCAAACGAGCTGAATCTGAATCTCCAAAGAAGGCTGAATAGTCGAATCCATAGAAGAAGTCCCTCATAGTTTCCAACTTACCCATTGCTATCGCATATGCAACCGCCAAATCCGGCACCTTATCTTGGTCGCGCTTCGTATACTGGCTTAATGCATTCTTCAGTTCTGCAGCCATTCCGATATAATCAACTACCAGACCAGCCTCTTTATCCTTATACACACGGTTAACACGAGCAATTGCCTGCATAAGGTTGTGGCCCTTCATTGGCTTGTCTATGTACATAGTTGCCATGGACGGAACATCAAATCCGGTTAACCACATATCAACAACGATTGCAATCTTAAAATCACTACCTTCGTCCTTAAATTCAATCATGAGGTCATCACGATACTTTTTGTTGCCAATAATATCATGCCAATCGTCATCATCTTGGTTACTTGCCGTCAATACCACCTTAACCTTTTTCTCCCACTCGGGACGCTTGCTAAGCAAAGTCTTATATAGATTAATTGCAATTCTGCGAGACATACAGACAATCATTGCCTTACCGGTCAATACATATTGCCTATCCTCATAATGTGCAATAATATCATCTGCTAACAAATTCAGGCGTTCCTTAGAACCTACAATCGCTTCAATATTTCCCAAATCAGACTTGGACTTTTCAATTACCAGGGATGATTCTGTTTCTGCTAATCTATCATATTCTGCATCGATTTTCTTCAGCAATTCTTCATTCAGCTTGATTTTAGCAGTTCTATTTTCATAATAAATCGGGACGGTTGCTCCATCCTCAACAGCCTGCGTCATATCATAAATATCAATATAATCACCAAATACCTCTACCGTTGATTTATCATTAAATTCAATAGGGGTTCCGGTAAAACCAATGAATGTAGCGTTCGGCAAGGAATCACGCATATACTTGGCCATTCCATACTTCCACTCACCTGTTTCTCTATCCAGCTTTCCTTCCAAACCATACTGAGAGCGATGAGCCTCATCTGCCATAAAAATAATATTGCTACGTTCACTCAGAACTTCACTGCTCTCTTCAAACTTCTGAATCGTTGTAAAAATAATACCTCCGGCTTTTACCTTCAACAATTCTTTCAGATGCTCACGGCTTTCTGCCTGCTTCGGTGTTTGACGGAGCATCATCTTGGAACATGAACAGAATGTGCCATAAAGCTGCGCATCCAAATCGTTACGGTCTGTTAATACAACAATGGTCGGATTGTTAAACTCCGGATTCCTTACAATGCATCCAGTGTAGAAAACCATAGAGAAACTCTTACCACTTCCCTGCGTATGCCATACAACACCGACTTTATTGCTTCCCTCGGCAAGTGCCTTTGAAGTACGCTCTACCGCCTTTCTTACTGCAAAGTACTGATGATATCCGGCAAGCACTTTGACCATCTTTCCTTCAGAATCTTTAAACAGAATAAAATTCTGGATGAGATCCAATAATCTTTCCTTCGGAAATACACCGTTCAGAAGAACAGAAAAGTAATTTACATCACTTGTTCCCGGATTTTCTCCATTTTCAGATTTCCAAACCATATATCTGGTAAAGTCTGATGTAATCGTACCGATGCGTGTATCCAATCCGTCACTAATCACATTGAATGCATTATAATGAAACAGGCTTGGAATATCCAACTGATAATTCTTAACCTGCTTATATGCATTTTCAACCGTTGTGTCTGCATTAGTCATATTCTTAAGTTCAAACAGAACCATCGGAATACCATTAATAAAAACAAGCACATCCGGCCTCTTGTTCTTATACTCAATAATTGTATACTGATTGATGACTTTAAAATCATTAGCATCTGGATTTTCAAAATCAATCAGTTTTACAGTATATGTCTTATTTTCTGTACCGTCTCGATAAGGAACAGGCACGCCTTCTATCAAATACTTATGAAAGGCTGCGTTTAGTTCTTCTAATTTTAGGAGTCCTAAATTCTTAATCGCTTTATAGGCCTCCTCCAAAATAGACATAGTGATGCCGGGATTAATCTTAAGCAGCGCTGCTTCAAAATAATCCTTTAATAGCACCTCATGGTAATCACGTTCAATATCCGGTCCATAAAGATAATCATACCCTTTTCCTTGCAGTTCTAATATTATGACCTGCTCCAAGGTATTTTCATTAATCGGCAATCAAATCACATCCTTTCATCTCATTTTGTCTATCTATAACTTATCTCTATGATATGCTATAATTCTCAATCGCTCTGTAAACTTTGCAAAACGTTCTACTAACACATTTGCAAACTCAAAAACTTCCGATACTCTCAAAGGCATAAAGACTGTATCATCATCATGTCGTGTTGATGTCCACAAACGTTCATAAAAATCATATTCACCCTTAATAGGTGGATATTTCTCAAATCGAATAATATGGTTAGGTCTCATCGGAATATCTGCAAATCTTGTTTTTTTACTATCTGGTTCTTTCAAATTAACTGGATGTGCGCCGAAAATGGCACGAAGTTCCTTAAAATATCCTCTGTCATCTAGTTTTGAATAAAGAGCGGGTTTATTAACAAATATCTCTTTCTCTGATAGGTTCTCTGTTTTCTTTGTATTATATAAAACTCGATAGATTTGGTCCGTTGCTTCTAGCAGTATATCTACATAGAATATCAATAAAAGCAAATCACTTGTTTGTAGTTCTGCCACTTTATCATAATCCCGTCTATTTAGTTCCACTATGACTTCTCGACTCCATATGATGCCTGCATGAACAGCATTTGCCTTATATCCATTGTCGTCTTTCTTAAGGTAATAACAGATCCTTCCATCCAATAATCGATCAGAGAACTTTTTTGCAAACAGTTCCAAGTCTTTTGTATCTAAATACATTTATATCTCCTATAAATTAACTGCTCATCAAACAATTTTTAATTGTAAAGTGCCAATAATTCACCTCGCAATGTCATATCTTGTAGACCAACACTTATCCCAGATATACTATTCACGCTCTTGTCATTAACAACACTACAAATATTATTGAATTCTTTACACATTATATCTAATAAATCACTCAAATCAGATATTTCAATTCTACTATCGCTTCTAGTCATATCTACATGTGCCAGAAATTCCCTTCTCATTAAATTCAACTTAACTTCAACATCTTTATTTATCTTTGCTTTCTCTATCCGTTTATCTTTATTATCGTGCTGTCGTATTTTCTCATTTATTAAATTACGAAATTTAGGAATCGTATTAGCTTTTGGATTCTTATCAAAATATATTTTCCACAACGTCAACGCCAGTTCCTTTTGTGTGGACCTGACTATATGATTACTAATATGCGGTGCTATATTATATAGTTCAAGTTTCTTTGTTTGTAATTCCATATACACTTTAAGTATTGAAACATCCTTGTAACACTGCATAATTAGAAAATATAATTCATTGTAATTTCTATATAACTGTTCATCTAAACTTATATACATTGTTTTATCCATGACTACACCACAAATTAAAATTTATCGTACTAACTATTTACCACTATTCCTCGCACTTAACCAATTATTAAAACAAATTGGACATCTTGGCAATCCCTCTGTCACTTCATCAGCTTCCCTTAGTTGTATTAATTTTCTATTGTTCCCCCAACAAGTAGAACAATATTGAATATGTAATTCATCATCCTTTAGAGTAATATAATTACCGTCTAAATGTCTCTCTATATTTTGCAACTGTTCTAATTCTTTTCTTAACATTCTATTTTCATCTTGAATATCCGAAAGAGCCAATTTAATATCGATTAACTGGCTTACCATATCCGCATTCTGCGTTTTTTTCGCCTCTTCTATCAAATCTCTAATCAGTTGATAAACATCCATAACTACGCTCATATATTTTTCTCCTAACTTTCTAAATCAGATACATCCAACTCACCGGACATGAGTTTAGGGAGCAAAGTATCTCGTAATTCTGCCAATTTCATGTTCGAATAACAGTTTTTCAGTATCTGCGTAAATAGAGGTTGTACCCATTCACAGTATTCCTTAACTTTAGGATGGTCTGGATTAACAATCCAAATAGAATTTACAACATTCTGATTAATTCCTGGAATGGCCGCTTTTCCTCCATTACTCTCCAACCAGTTCATAACATAATCTGTTTGGAAGTAAAAATACGCCAATTCATTGAACCCTCGATTTCCAAAATCCAATTTAAAAACATGTTCATTAATATAGAAATCATCAAAAGGATACCCTTCACCAAACATTGAAAAATGTGGATGAAACTCTCCCGGTTTACCACCATCTTTATAAATCATCAATTCATAGCCATTAACCTTACCTGTTTTTTGTTTTGCCGCAAAATCAATAGGTATATACTTATTGCTACTTAAATTGACGTTCCCCAGCCCTTTTACACTTTCAGCACCTATACTCGGAATACCCTCCGAAACAGCTCCACCTTTAGGTCTACGGCCAGTTTCTAATATAGGATTCAAATCACCGATTTGAACTAAATCTAAAGACTCTGGAATTTCATAACCAATAGGACTTTCCTTCATTGGTTCGTCAAAACATTCAAATCTAACAAACCAAGATGTGAAAACAGCTTTTGCTTGTTCTTCTAAATTCCTATTTATGCGGCTTGTAAATTCCTATTTATTGCTTCATTTTTTCTTATTTTTTCATCAATCAGCGCAAGTATAGCCCCTACTTTTTTTTGTATATTCAAGTCAGGAAGATTAATCTTTTGGTCCTCCATTTCCTTTTTTGTCATGTGGGCCATAACACTTCCATGAACTCCTGCCGTGAGCTTATTTACTGAATTTAGTAACCAATAGTATATATAATTCCTATCCGCATAACTGCTATTTTCTACCAATTTCCATATATGGTAGTGATATATGGTTTTGTCTCCACGCCATATCTTTGGTCCAAACGAAGCTGACCATGCAAATAACAAATCCCCGCTATTACAATATTTATCCTCATCCAATTCCAAATCTGAATAATACCAGCGGTCACTCGAAAAGAAATTACCTACACGTAACACTTTATAAGTCCCATTCTGCAATAATTCTTCTTGCTTATAAGCTCGTCCATTTATTACTCTGCATATTTCACTAAACTTATATTCTTTCATAGTATATCACCCTTGAGTTTTTTGTATTGTCTTTTCCACGCCGATGAAGGTTTCCTACAAACATTGTCTTTACTTGAAAATGCGCACACACCCTCAATATAACAGTTGCCGCAAATATCCGGATTATTTGCTCGACATCCATATGTCTGCGTTTCTGTATCTTCCGGATTTAATGGCGCATTAAACCTTATATGTAATTCTTTTTCTGTTTTCATAGTCGCTCCTCTTTTTCCAAATTAATATATTCTTTATCCTATGTACTTTCTATGCGCATTCTTCACATTACTTTGCTTAACCATTGCATAGTGCAATGTTGTGTCAATTTTTTCATGCCCTAATAATTTCTGCACCTGTTCTATTGGCATTCCTTTATCGATAGCCACCGTAGCCATAGTTCTTCGAAATTTGTGAGGGTGAACTTTGTGAATATTCAAGTTTTCCCCCATCTGCTTTAACCGATTTTCCACCCCACCAATTTGTAATCTTGCATAAGGAAAACGAAGTCCTACAAACAATGCTGGATTTGAATCAACTCTCTCATTCAAATAACTCTGCAAATGAATTTTTGTCCTTGCATCAAAATATACGACGCGTTCTTTATCGCCTTTTCCGAAAACCACACATTCTCTCTCTGTAAAGTCAATATCATCTCTATTTAACCTTACCAATTCTCCCACACGCATCCCGGTGGAGGCCAGTAGGTCAATCATTGCTAAATCTCTAACCTCTGTACAATTGTCACGTAACATCTCCAGTTCTTCATCCGTGTACGTTTCTTTCACTGATGTCGATACCTTTACGCGGTGTATTCTCCGCACCGGACTCTTAAGTATATAATTCTCATCCTCAAGCCATGAGAAAAAACTTGATAGGTTTCTTCGAATATTGTCTATTGTTACTTTGCTAACTCTACTTTCTGCCTGATACTGAGATAAATACGCCCTCAAGTCTTCAGTAGTAATAGCCTTAATACCTTTTGACACTTTTCCTAACATCCTCTTGATGGTCTTTTCATAATATGCCAATGTTCGTTCTGAACACCCTTCCAAACTTTTAGCTGCCAAAAAATCCTTTATAAGTTGTTCATCTGCTTTTTCCGGACTTCCTCCAACCTTAATTAGCGCTCCTTCCAACACATTTTTCAACAATGAAATCTGATCATTTGACAAATGAGGTATCATTTGACACAAAACCTCATTAATTAACTGTTGCTCCATTTTGATATGCCTCCTTGGTATATTTTTACTAATAAGCATATCAGCAACAGCACAATAAATTAAAATTTATCGTACTAAATATCTAAATCAGATACATCCAACTCACCAGACATGAGTTTGAGCAATAATGCATCTCGTAATTCTGTCAGACGAATTATTTCCTCATAGTTAGACTTAATCATCTTATCAATTGGTGAAACCAATTCTTCAAACGAATCCCTTACTCTTGCAGGAGGAATAATAATCTCCATATTATTAAGGCCATCCCTGTTTATCGAACCAAAAACAGTCCCTTCTCCATTAAACACTTCAAACTTTTCCTTTAGTGAAAGCACGGTATATAACACATATGACTGATGATTATCTTTTGAATGTATTGCTCCTAACCCTCGACCGATACAACATTCTTCGTATGCAACATTCACGTCACCAACCGGAGCTCTGACACTGATAAGCACATCATTAATCGTTGCCATTCTCTTAGGTTCTGTTGTAAATAATCTCCTTGTAGGAAATCTCCATCCAAACTCTCCTCGGCCTTGATAAAAGACTGCACCGTTTCCCGCTTCGTTATATGTATCTCCCTTTGGTGACTGTCCCATAGTTATTACTGCTACATCAGACAATTTTCCTATACTACACAATTCCTCTGCTGAATCCAAAATCATCTCTTTGTATATAGCTACTGCCTGCTCCTGTAAATTCCTATTTATCATCTCATTAACCCCAATTTTCTCATCTAAAGATTTCAATATAGAAATAATTTTTTTCTGGCATCTCATATCCGGAACGGGAATTTCTACTCTTTGAAGGTCAGCTATTGTAATTTGTGACTGCGCAGAACCGGAATCCAAATACCTTAAATTTTGAATTTGGAAATAATAGTATAAATACTCTTTTAAAACTATATCTTCATTTAATTCTACTGATATTGATAAATTAGTTAAATAACATTTGGGAGGAGAAATCTTTACATCTCCTGTTCCGCCAACACCTCTTGCAACTACAACAAGCTGTGGCTTATCAATGTTGTATTCATCATAATATCCAACCACTCTATACCCTGAATATATTGGATACAAGCCAATTTGAGTAATTCTATCTTTTTGGGGCATTTTCCCATATTTCATTTTTGAAACATTGCCTAAAGTTATCGTCTGTAACTCCATTTTTCACCTACTCTCTTAGTAATATAAGCATTCCAGTATTCTTACTTATTCACCATACCCAATCGCCGCAAGTTTCCTTCTGATTTCACTCTCCAAACTATGAGACTCTTCAAACAACTCATAAAGTTCCGTCGTCAATCTGGTCATCTTCTCTTCAAAGGGCTCACCATCATCTTCTACTTCTTCAATACCTACATATCGACCCGGAGTAAGAATGTAGTCCTGCTCAGACACTTCTGCGATAGTTGCTACTTTGCAGAAACCTTGCACGTCTTCATATTCTTTTCCCTGTCTCCAGTTCTGGTAGGTGTCGGCAATTTTCTGAATATCTTCTTCGGATAATTCACGAACTTTTCTATCAATCATATGGCCCATCTTACGAGCGTCGATAAACAAAATCTTACCCTTAGCTGTATCTGTTTTTCCTTTACGCATAATCCATAATGAAACCGGAATACCTGTAGAATAGAAAAGCTGTCCCGGCAAGGAAACGATACATTCAATCACATCACCATTTATCATATTCTGGCGGATTACACCTTCATTGGATGTATTAGAACTAAGAGAACCATTTGCCAATACAGTTCCTGCAACACCACCAACCGGATTTAAATGATGCAACATATGCTGCAACCATGCAAAGTTCGCATTACCTGCAGGCGGGATACCATATCTCCATCTCACATCTTCCTGCAAACGCTCTCCGCCCCAATCTGAAATATTGAATGGCGGGTTCGCAAGTATGTAGTTAGCCTTTAAAGTCTTGTGCTGGTCATCATGGAATGAATCCGCATTATGTTTTCCGAGGTTTGCTTCCAACTGACGAATTGCCAAGTTCATCTTGGCCAGTTTCCATGTTGTCGGATTACTTTCCTGTCCAAAGATGGAAATATCACGTACATTACCTTGGTGTTCCTTTACAAATCGTGCTGACTGGCAGAACATACCACCACTACCACATGCCGGGTCAAAAATCTGACCTTCAAATGGCTCCAGCATAGAAACCAAAGTGCGAACGATACATGATGGTGTGTAGAATTCTCCTCCCAACTTACCTTCTGCGCTTGCAAATTTACTGAGGAAATACTCATAGACCCTACCAAGCACATCCTTCTCCTGTGCCGCTGTAGAGCCTACTTCAATATTGGTAAACAAGGTCACCAATTCACCGAGTCTTGTTTTATCCAATTCCGGACGGGAATAGTTCTTTGTAAGAACTCCCTTCAAAGAATCATTTTCTTTTTCGATTACTTCCAGAGCGTTATCAATTACTTTTCCAATCTCCGTACTTGTAGCATACTTCTGAATCTCACTCCAACGAGCCTCTTTCGGAACATAGAAAATATTGTCCGCTACATACTCGTCTCTATCTTCTTCATCACCATATCCTTCAGCTACCAGCTGTTGATACTTCTCTTCAAACGAATCTGATACATACTTAAGGAATATCAATCCCAAAACCACATGCTTGTATTCTGCGGCATCCATGTTGGAGCGCAGCTTATCTGCTGCTAACCACAATTTTTCTTCAAATCCAATACCCGTAGTACCTGCTGCCATCTGTTTATCCTCCACGCAAATATATAAAGCATTTTTACTTACCGAATTAACCGTAATTCCAAACTATAGTCATTCAATATTATACCAAAACCACATCTTCTTTTCAACTTTTACCACCTTTCCATCCACAACAAAAAAGAGAACCCCGTCCACGACAACGAAATCCTCTTTTTTAATGGTTAATCTATTTGAATAAATCGATTATACCATATCTTTAGAAAAAATCAACATCCAATTTTTTCCTGCAATGCTTCTTGCAATACTCTGGAAAAATTGATACCTCTCTTTTCTGCCTCAACATTCAAGTAATAAGGTATGGTACAATTCTTCCGTACCATTCTACTATCATGTTTTTTTCTATATTCCAAAAAATCTACATCCACAAATGTAACAATATCATTTTCTGCTTTATCATATGTTTTTGCAAATGGAATCGGTAATTCCTCATTACTATCTTCCATCTCAATCCCCATCAAGCCAATTGCATCTCTTGCCATATAAATAGCGTTGGCCAAATCTTTCCCTTCTGTATCAATATCAAAATCCGGTATATATACCAAATAGCCGGTATCCACTTTCGTTAAAATAACAGGATATACTGTTGACACATTGAGTCTCCTTTCA
Source organism: Lachnospiraceae bacterium (assembly GCA_017521605.1). Lineage (GTDB taxonomy): Bacteria > Bacillota > Clostridia > Lachnospirales > Lachnospiraceae > Acetatifactor. The sequence goes on from JAFXCD010000002.1 coordinate 52,045, forward strand.
CCCATGATTTCCTCTCTCCTACTTTCTTTTCCTTTGTTTACTCTTTTTTCTTTCTCCTAATTATCCTTTCCTTAACGTAACACCCTTATCACTCTTTGAAAGGAGGGGGAATTATATCCCCGCCCTTTTCAAAATCTTTTGAGCCAGAATCTCATTGATTTCCCTATGTCTGGGAATCGGCTGCTTTGACACCCCATCGGTGTAAATATCGTGGTTACCGCCATTCCTCAATAAGTATCACCCCTTATCTTCCAGCTTCTTGATAAGGTCATTTCTTTTCAAATAGATTAACCTCCTTTCCTATTCTTATTCATATTATACGCATAAAATGCGTATTTGTCAATGCAATTATACGTATTTTATGCGTATTGACATTAAACAAAAAGCGGAGCAGTCTCCCGCTCCGCTTATCTATCACTCTCTTCTATTTACTTCACCGCATACACTGTAGCCACTGCCAGAATAATCTGGATAATTGCAAATCGGAATACGGTCTGTGTATTAGACCAGTCCCACACCTTTCGCACATGATCGTGAAGGGGGGTACGGACATTTTTTAAAATATGAATCTTGCAGAAACGAATTAAGGATACCTTTAAGATGCCCAATCCTCCATCCAGAATCATTACCAGTGCTACCGGAATGTACAGGAAGGGACATCCTGTTTTCAGGATAGCGATGCTGATAAATAGCCCCATGGCTCTGGAACCTGCATCTCCCATCATCAGTCGACTTGGAGTGGCATTGTACCACAGATAGCCCAAAATACATACTGCAAAAAGCAGAATCAAAAAGGAGAACTCTCCTGCCACTTCTTTGATCACATCCACAGCATAAATGGTCATAATAGTAACGATAGTCAATGTACCTGAAAGTCCATCCACACCGTCAGTACAGTTAGTAACATTCACAGAAGTCCATACTAACACTACAGTTAACAAGGCAAACAATACCGGATGGATGACAAACTTTACATCAAACATAGCCAATTCTACTACATTGGAATTGTAATGCAGAAAAGTTACTGCCACCATGACTGCCACACATAAATCCAGAAAACCCTTTTTGTACTCACCCCAAGGATTCTTGGATGCATCATCCAGAAACCCTGTCATCATACAGATAACAATGAGTACCAGATAAATAATGTTTTCTGCCTGTATGGGCACAAACAGAACTGCTGCCAGCACAAAGGCCAGCACAAATATAATACCAGCTCCCCTTGGCTTTCCTGCTGACTTTTTGCCATCATGGGCAAACTCCCTACCTGCGTCCTTGGGCAGAAACGCACATAGCTTATCTGTAGCAATAATAGTGGTCAGAAAGGCAAATAATATGCCCATAAAAGCGACCATGGAAGCAAATTTTTCCGGCAATAACTGAAAAATCATCTTAAATCTCCTGTTGTTTATTCTGCAAAACCTGTACTAATCTGATTATATGCAAAGTCATTCTGTTATATTATGCACCGGGCTTACTAATGATAATCCGATCATCCTGCATTTCCAGTTTAAGCTTGTTATCCTTTAAGTTCAGTGTATTCAGAAGCTCTCTGGGAATCTGTACACGACCGGCCTTATCCATAATAACATATTCCTCCTGAGTATCCTCTGAACGCCAGTCGATGGAAGCTTCCTTCAAACGTTCTGCATAGCTTTCCTTCAGTATACGTTCACTACTAATCTTACCGTCACGAATGGCTATTACACGCTTAACCTTTTTGGAAAGCGCCACATCATGGGTAACGATAAGGATGGTCTGTCCCTGCTTATTTAACTCAGTAAATACGTCAAATATGTAATTAGCAGTCTTGGGGTCTACACTACCGGTAGGCTCATCTGCCAAAAGTAACTTGGGTGAATTGGCCAATGCAATGGCAATAGCAATTCTCTGTTGTTCACCGCCGGACAGAGTGTTGAGACGGCTGTGCTTTTTAGCGGAAAGTCCCACCATTTCCAACAACTCCAATGCTTTGTCTTTTTTCTTTTTTGCACTGGATAAGTGCATGGGCAACATAATATTCTCTAAAGCGGACAAATAAGGTAATAAGTTTCTTGCATTATTCTGCCATACAAATCCCACAGTGTCACGTTTATAAACGACTAATTCTTTTTCCGTCATGGTAAACAAATTCTTGCCACCTACAACAAGAGAACCTGCACTGGGACGGTCCAAACCACCAATCATATTTAAGAAAGTAGACTTACCACTACCACTGTTACCGATAAGTGCCGTCAGTTCTCCTTCTTCAACAGTTAAATCCAACCCCTGAAGTGCCAGTACTTCAGTTTCCTTAGTCTTATAAATTTTTACCAGACCTTCTGCCTGAATCATAGTTTCTGCCATAAGTAAAATCCTTTCTCCGGTAAATCTGCATAGAGTTCGTGTATCCTCCCCCCGATGATTGCACACTCCTTTAGTTTACAACTTTATTGACTCAATGTCTAGCTTGACAACAAAAAAAAATTCTGTTATATTGACTTTTGTAATTTCATAAACCGCTAGGGGAGCGCATCGCTGAGATTGAAGCCCATAGGCTTCTAACCCTCATTACTTGAACCGGGTAATACCGGCGTAAGGAAGCATTTAAAAGAACTATTGTAATCTACTTTCAAAAGCATGGTTTCTTTTAATCAAGATGAGCCCCTCCTCGCGCAAGACGAAGGAGGATTTTTTATGTTCTATGATGTAATTGTTAACAACTGGGGCGAAACCACTTATGTCCCCACCACCCTGGGTAATGTATGCTTAGTTATCCTGATTCTGGTATTGCTTTTTCTGGCAGCAGGCTTTATCCAAAAGCGTAGTCGGAAACTTTCCGTACAGCAGTTAGCCTTCTGCGCCGTATCCATTGCCTTAGGCACGGTACTGTCTAACATCAAGGTGTTCAGCTTCCCTACCGGTGGTTCCATCACCTTACTTTCCATGCTGGTTATTTGTCTACCGGGCTATTGGTTCGGTCTGGGTGTCGGTATTTTGACTGGTGTAGCTTACGGTGTGCTACAGATGCTCGTCGACCCATACATTTTGTTTCCCGCCCAGCTGATAGTGGACTATCTGCTGGCCTTTGGAGCACTGGGTCTTTCCGGATTGTTTTGTAAACGCAAGCATGGTTTAATACCCGGCTATATCCTGGCTGTACTGGGACGTTATACCTTTGCAGTACTGTCCGGCTGGCTTTTCTTCGGCATGTATGCTTGGGAAGGCTGGAATCCCCTGCCCTACTCCCTGGCCTATAATGCAATCTATATCTTCGCCGAAGCAGGTGTTACTATCGTAGTACTCCTGCTGCCTCCCGTGAGAAAAGCACTGGAGATGGTGAAGAAACAGGCTGTGTAAAAAACACACCCGTCCAATTTGGGCGGGTGCTTTTCCACTTTGGTCACCGCAACCTCCACTGTGCTTTCCGGAGTTCTCTCCAGCCAGAAAAAGTTACTGTTCTTGATATCCGCGTTACTCTTCTCATTCAGACTTTTCAAAGGGGAATCAAATCCATTAATAGCGTTTTTCCTTCCTCTGTTACACAAATATCCATGCTACATGCCGACGGTCTATTCTCTATATTCATAAATTCGCTTAACATGTCCTGAAGAACATTTTTGTCATAGTGATATAAATAGCTTTTCCTTTTAGGGTCTATTAACATTCCATACGGACGCACATCAATGATTTCATCATACAAAATAAAACAGCGCCACTCTGCCTTAATATTTATTGCTTCACTAACGAGAACTTCGTAATTTCCATGACAATTTCCACATCCTATCAAATCGTTAATACTGGATATAACCTTACCTGTAAAAACCTTGTTCCTGATAGGCTTTACGAAATAACCTGCGCTCCACTTTTCCTCATGCATGGATATACTATCTATTGTATCAATCCAAAGCTTTCTCTTTTAGCTATTATACTTTCCTGTCTTCATTTCCCTCAACTGCTTAATAAAATATAACATATCTCTTTCTGTTTCAATGGGGTAATGATAGCTACATTGTTCTGCCACTGCTTGCCCAACCTTGCTCCAGAGTTCCACTACGGCATTGTAAGCCTTCCATATGCTTTCATAATTAGCATCCGGATATGTTTTCTTATAGATTTGAAAATACTCCTGTTCCAGCAGTTTTTCAAAATTACTGTCGAGAATTCCCATTTCTACCGGCCGTCCTGCCTGCAAATATATATGCCAACGTAACATTTTATTCAGCATATCACGAACTGCTACATTAAGATAGAACATTGCTGATGGCAGTTCTTCCCTCAGCGTATATTCTACAAACGTTTTCAATACCCACCAAAATTCATCACATGTACCTAAAAACTCTGTTTCTAAAGGTCTTTGGGCAAACAGTGTTTGCTTTTCTTCTAAACGTTCGATTTCCGGTAATATATCATCTTTATCCAGTATTTTTTGAAAAGTATCACTCATCCAAACATTTTCATATTCAAGCTCACCACTATATTTACAAAGGAACGTGTCCTTATCAATTACATTAATAACAATCGTCACACCATCATGATATACCATCAAATGTGCTTTCGTATTCGGAAACATATCCGGGTAGTTTTTATCCCCCCTGTACAACAAAATTCTTTCACCAAAGCATTTTAGAAAAACATCGTTATTACTATATTTTTCCACATCCTTCACTATAAAATAGAAATTGTATGTATATAAATATTCTCTTACCGGTAGTAAGTCTGTTCGAATTACTGCACTGACATTATTATCTTTTATTGCAACGTCTATAATATTATCAATAATCTCTTTTTCTGTTCGCATACGGAATCCTCCAAGGGTGTACTTCTTTTGACACATTATGCACAAACTGAAGTTTCAAGTGTTCGACGAATTAGAATTGAACTAATTTGAAATGACACGAATTCTAACCATTCACATGCAATAGATAAAAGTCATCTGCATACAAACGCTCTCCCCGCACATATGGTTCAAGGTTTTCCTCATACCATCGTTTCATTCTGGGTTCGAACCAATCTTGTTTACTCCATTGCTCATAATTAATTCCTAGACAATCTAACAGAGTCAGCACAAAGCAGGCATCTAATACTTCGTAATTGATTATCCCACCAGCATCTCGATAGCCTTCTGCATTTTTTTGCCTGCGTGACAATCCACCTATATTTCCAAATAGAACAGCAAGGTCGAACATTGGATGTCCTATTCCGAAAAAAGAAAAATCAATGGCTACAAGGCATTCGGAAGTTTTTAAGATGTTAGATGGCGATAAATCTCCGTGTAACATGAGGAATTCATTCCGTACTTTCTCTAATGTTATCCCAATAGAATCACAGGCTCTTTGCATTATTGTAGAAAACACAGTATCAAGCCCCTTATCTTCTAACGCCTGTATTCTTTTTTTAGTACATTCGCAATGCTGTTTGTCATAGAATTTTACAGGTAATGTGCGAAATCCCTTTGCATCGCGATGTAAATGAGCAAGCATATCCCCAATTTGATAGCAAAGCTCATCATTCACTTCGAATTTGTCTAAGGATTCTCCTTCTATCCATCTTGAAACGGTAACCAACGTTCCACTACTTAACTTTGTGATTCGCTCGCCGCGACAATTTTCAATTGTTTCGCGAATCCTCATGCCCTGTTTCTTTAAGTATTCTTGAAAAGCAATCTCATAATTGGTCTCCTAACGCTATCCACTTCAATGCTTCACATGCTTTCAAATATTTAAGATTTATTAACTCGGTATCGTATTCATATATTTATATAATTCCTCTTCTCCATCTTCCACGAGAATATCCATAGGTTTCCGATTATCAAATGCCGGTATTGGCGAATAGAACCATTTCACCAACCGCTCCCCACCAGGATATATAGTACGTGCTCCCATGGACCATAACAAATCTGATAACCCTTCTATTTCAGACTTCACGAAGGATTTCTCTTTTTTCAATATTTCTTCCATTTGCTTCATTACTTCTCTTGTTGTCATTAGTAATATACCTCTTAGAAATCTTCAAAGTTTCATGTACTTGTAAAGTTCAAAATTGTCTTATTATGGAGCCAGCCAGCCCTTCTCAACAGCTTGAACCATGTTTGAAACCATCCAATTATAAACTTCCGGCATGAATTCCTTAACGATTTCTGCACGTCTTTCCACCGATTTCCGGTCTACTTTTCCCTTTACCCAAGTGTGCCCGTCTGTCAAAGTATTGTGAATAAAAGGTTGTATCCTATCCATACATGCTGCATACTTTGCATCCGCTGTTTCCATAGCATCAAATTCTTCCCAAAGATCTCGGATCATTTTCCCCTGATCTGCAGGAAGTTTTGCAAATAGTTTGTCTGCTGCTTCTTTTTCTCTTTCAGCTTTATTCACATTTCCTTGTGCATCATATGCAAATGTATCACCCGCTTCAATTTCTACAATATCATGTACAACGCACATCTGAACTACTCTTCCAACATTGACAGGCTCTATAGCATATTCAGAAAAGAGCATCGCCATCACTGCAATATGCCATGAATGTTCGGCATCATTTTCTTGGCGACTCTTGTTGATTAGCAAAGTCTGTCTCATAACATCCGCCATCTTGTCTATTTCTGCAGTAAACAAAAGTTGCTGATTAAGTCTTCTGTTTTCGCTTTTCATAAAATCATTTTTCCCCATAAGTTTTTCTCCTGCAATTAAAATTTTATCCTCTGCATCAATCCACATTTGCATAGTTCCATCCCGTTCCAACTGCCATTTTCATAATTTGATATATGTTGTTACCAGATTTTCTTTCCTTTATTTTTCCCCTTATCATAGGTCATAAACAAGGTTAGAACGATATAACACGATACAAGATGTAATGGAGAGGACACCCACGAAAACTTTAGTGTTTTCAAGGGGTTGACGAGATTTCTATAACAATATATAACAGTTATTAAATCCCCTAAAATACCCCAAGCGAGAATTCAAATTCTCCGCACTTCCGTACAAACCCCATTCTCAAATATTAATTGAATGTGTTTATCCGGTGTTCCGATTTTGACATATATTTCATTCATTTCTTTTCCTAAGCATGCGTCTCTCCAAAAATATAATTCATTCAATTCTGAATATACATTGGCATTATGTATATAACTGAAATAAAACTGCTCGCTCTTCTCACGTAATTCAAGCATCTTTTCTATCTGTTCCAAATACTTATCTCTGTCCTTATCAAAGGTATGGTACAATTCCTCTGATATTTTATAGTACCAATCATTTGCCCCATCTGTTTGATGTGCAATATAACTTTCCGAATATAAATCATAACCAAGCCTGACAAAATGTATTCTATCGTTCTTCTCATTTAATAACTTCATGCTTTTTCTCCATCTGACAAATTCATGCATGTTTTCACTCAAAATTTCATATAGTAATCCAAGACCTCTAATAGTTTATTTCCAAGCTTATCATCAAACTCCCAACTATCAACAATTCCTCGCGGATAATAAGGAACAAATTGCCTCATATCCCTTATTCGGTTCATCTTATCTAGTTCTTTAAGAGTCATTTCTAACTGTTCAACACTCATGTACCAAGGTAGATCTGCTGGTGTGTTTTTCATTTTCTCTATAGTAATCTTAACACCTTCTACCATTTCATTAAAATTATCCATTTTGGCCCCTTTGTCATGTTTCCCATTATTTGTTCATTTTTCTTGACATCATATCTTATTAACTTTTCCTCTGAATAAATACCTTTGTATGTAGTGTTCCAAACAATACCTATTAATTCAGCTATTGAGTAACAATCTTCTACAGTCGCTTTTCTATATGCATATTACTCATTACATCCTCTCATTCTCGCCGTAAGACTAAAAGTTGGTGAAGCCTTTTCAAAGAAGTCCATCACGCACCGGACATTCACTTCTGCATTTATTACAATCAACAGTATCAAATCCCCTTGTTGTTTTGCCATAAGTATTTTGCCTACATTTCATTTGTGTAACAGATTTATCTTGTATCGCTAATACTGGACAAGAATGTAAACACTTGGTACATTCGGGGATACATATATTCTCACAAAGTGGGTCACTTTCAAACTCCAAATTGGTTAAGATAGCACCTAATGTAAGTCTGTTTCCATATTTCGGATTTAATAACAAACTACTTTTCCCAATTTGACCAATTCCACAGGCTACCGCCACATGTTTCATTGATAATAACCCTTTACCTGTCATGGTTTCCGCTTCCCAATATTCATAAGGTTCATCCGTAGGAACTGGTACACATATTCCATCATATTCTTTCTCAATGATTTTTGCTACCGAAAATACGACTTCATCCACTTTGTGTACCACATCTGCATTAAAATGTCCGTATATCAGTCTTGATTCAACGCGAAGAAGCCCCTTGGGAAGTGCTATTCCTACTGCAATCACAGATTTACAATCCGGGTACAAATCTATGGGGCGAAAATTTATTGGTGCTTCCGCAAATCGCTCTGCTCCTCCAAATCCACATACATCAACACCCAAACCTAATATTTTTTCTCTTATTACTTCTTTTCTATCCATACAACACTCCTCAAATTTCATTCTCTATTACATTCATACCATTTATCTGCAAATTCTAACTGCATTTTTGTATCCGGAAAAGTATCTATATCTGCATAATCCCATATACTTACTATTTGATTAGACAATGCTTGTTTCCCCATTTCTACAAGGTATATTTTCTCGCAATGTCCCATCATTCCCGATTGAATAGCATTAATTCTAGAACCATTACATTGTAAACCATATCCCAGTTTTAAAAGTTCGTCTCTAAATTTTTGATAAGCAACTAAATAACACTCATCAGAACCGATTAAATTTATGCTATCAATCTTTCCACATGGCTATAACATTACTACTTCATAAAGAATGTAACCATCCCTGCAATGATAGCCGAAAGCAAAGGAAACATAATAAGATTACCAACCCATTTTTTTATTTTAACCTTTGTGGGGATATAGGGCATCAAATCCTCTGTGCCTGGAATAAACCACACCTTTGTATGCCCCACCCAAAACTCATCAATAAAAAGACGGTCAAACAAATTTCCTATCATGAAAACCGCTGTCATCTGCCAAAAAGCACTCCAAAAATCAGAGGCACCATTTATGTAATATACCATTACCGGTACAAGGATTAACATAGGAACAAACAATGCCACTCCCGAAATGGCAAAGCGCCGCTTCAATTCCTTCTCCGTAGTATATCCCAGCTCTACCACCCTTTTCTGCACATCTTCTTCATAGAAGACTGCAAATCTCTCCGGACCATCCTTTAAGCCTACAACACAGACTAATAAAAGAATAAAACAAACTACAATTCCCTCAATCAAAATCAACATAATTTCATCCTCTGCTTTCTCAATTAGCTATTACTTTCCATACAACAAAATACCCCAAGTACAGTACTAAAACTATACTTGGGTATTATACAAAGCCACAAACTTCATGCATAGTTTTACTACACATGAGTCTCGCAATTTAAAACAAGCCAGACCAAACGGCCAGTATGTTGACTTGCTACGTTATACGCTTGCTACTCCCTCATGGGATTATGTTATTATCATTTTAACATTTAGTACTTTTCCTGTCAAATCTTATTTCTTCTCAAAAAGTTTTATCACAATCACAACTACTGGGAATAAAACACCTGCTATGGGCCAGATAAGACCACAAGTATTATATGCTTTCCCAGTAAAACAAAGGCATAAGAAGATTGCCGTTACTACCAGCCAATAGATAGCACTTACTGCTCCCACAACGGAAGACCTGGCATTTGTCTTTTCTTCTATACTATAATCGCCTTCCTGTAACAGTCTCTGAAAGCCACCCTGCATAATACCTGCCAGCACCAGAAATCTCACACCAATTGCCGCGATTACCAAAGATATACATAAGAATACCACTTCCAGGAATTCCTTTCCTTCCACAAACGCTGCACCAAACAAAGCCATACCGGCCAAAAGGCAAATCACTGTTCCCATTATATTGTACTTCACATAAGTATCCTGATATTTTTGCTTTCTCTCCTTTACCATACCGGTTACACCATACTCTGTTTCAATAATTTCTTTTTCCAGAAACTCGTAGGGCTTTGTTTTCATACCACTGGGAATAAAGATGGCACAGGCAAAAGCCACAATTACCAGAAGAATCATCATACCGATTGCTCCTGCCGCGTTTTCCGATAAAGGTATCATATTTAACTCTCCTGCTGCCCCCAGCAAAAACATGCAGATAGGAGAAAGGATACATAGGCTTACACCAAAAGCCACTCTGGGTGCTTCTTCCTTCTTAATACGTAAGAATTCATTAGCCTCTTCCAAACTCACTCTACGTACGCTCGTATCCATAACTTCTGTTTCCGTAATATGTTCTACTACTTCCACTTCTTCTTTAATCAGATAATCCACGGATACCTGAAACAATCTGCTCATCTCTAATATTCTTTGCAAATCCGGCATGGTCTGGGCACCTTCCCATTTAGACACTGCTTGTCTTGTAACTCCTAACTTTTCTGCCAGCTCTTCCTGTGACCATCCATTTTTCTTTCTTTCCAAAATAATCTTGTCTGCTAATATCATATTCAACTCTCCATCCTCTAAATCATTTTGTCTTTCAGGACCGGTTCCTTTGACTGACCTAAATGTATCACTTTCACCGGTTTCCTACAAGAAAATGGCAGCGGTCAATTTGTCAACTGGGGGTTGCAACAGCGGATTTTAAGGGGATTTTTGATTTTACAACTAAAAAACAAACTCCTCTGTCTGCTTCTGCATTAATTCTGATACACCCTTCATCAACATGTTCTTGTCTCCACGTTCATGCCCATAGATTATTTGTTCTATAGCCCAATATGCATCATTTAGTTCTGCTTTTCTCTCTGCCTCTTCCGGATTTGGGTGCTGATAGTACCTTAATACTCTTCTGCCAAAATCCTTGCCAAAGTCATCCTCACTATTATCTAACAAACACAGAAAATCATTATCCGGATCGCTTATGCAAAAATCTCCAAAATCAATCACACCCAGCAATCGATTATTCCTAAAAATCATATTCCCTGCACTAAAGTCATTATGTACCAGCCTCGGTGCATATGCAAACAGTGCTGTATTGTTCAATATATTTGCATATATCTTTTCTATATGCTCCAATATATATGCAGTCAATAGCTGTTCTTTTTTTAGGATACAGATAAGCAATTCTTTATCTTTCAAATACTTATCTTTCTTATTCTCACAAACTTCAGAAAACAAGCCTTTAGAAAAATCTATTTCTATGGAATGTAACTCTTTTAAGAAAGCAGCTTCATCATATGCAAGAGCATCTTTTTCCTTTTCATTCAACTTTTGATACTGCTTGTATGTGATATGTTCACCCTTAATATATGTCATAATATTGAAGTACTCACTTTGATACACAACTCTTGGAGTCTTATATGACAAGTTACAGTCTTCAAAAAAGCGATATAAATCAAACTCTCTTCTTTGAGTTATTCTGACCCCACTCCGTTTGGGAACCTTTACAACATACTGCCCATTACACAGAAAAGTATCACTATCATCCCCCGATGACAAGTAATGGAGTTCTTTAATTTTTACTTGTTCATTCAAGAGTGTATATATCTCTTCATCCAACTTTGTCATTTCATCAATTCTTTCCTTTCTAATCCGATTAGCCCATAATCACTACATATGTCAGCCACAGACATTTATTTTCACATATACTTCTATGGTTTTCATCATTTCACAAAATCTGTGTTTTTCATAAAATCTCAATCAGTCTGTATTTTGTGGGAACACCTGTGTCCTAATAAAATCAGCCCCATGGGTAATACCGTACTCTTTACTTGCTTCCATTAGAAAAAAACCAATTCCCTGATTATGCATTTCTGATATCATATCATCCATTGTTGCTTTTCTTATCAGCATCTCTATTCTTCTCCCTTACAAATCTCAATAACTTGTTTATGAAAGAATTCTATCATCCCATTCAAATCATCCATGTCATAAAAGTCCTGCTGCTTTAATTCAATTGCGCCTTGCAAATTTCCCAAACAATGTCCTATATAATAAAAATTCATTCTTTGTTCATCAACTACATCCTCTGTGGTTGCTAACATTTTGTCAAATCGTATATCCAAAAAACTTAATTCTTCTTCAACATCATAGAATTTTGCGCCTTCAATATCTATTAAGTAAGCATTATCATCTTTGTCAACAATCACATGATTGGGACCTAATTCACTGTGTATAAATGTATATTCTTTTCGCTTTTTAAGTGTATTAGCGTACTGTTTTGCTTTTGCTTCTACTTGAACATAATAATTTATATATTCATTATCGTACTGTTTCAAATATTCACTATTTTGACGTAATTGTTCTAACTCAAATGATATAATATCAAAGTCAGATTCTTGCATTCTATCTATTTGTCCGGGAACCTCACTTTTTATACCATGTAATCTATCGATACTAACACGTAATGATTCCAACACTTTCTGCAATCTGTGTGGTTCTTTTTCTATGATATAATCCATATCATGACCACTTATATACTCTACAAAAGCATAATCATATTCACACTCACCTCTGGTTCTATCCATATAATACAACTTAGGTGTTAATACCCCATGCTTTCTCATTAATTCGTTATTGCTTTGAAACAATTTAGCACTGTTTGAACAAAATACAGCATCTTCACCCCAATTTTCAAAATAAGTCGTTTCGCTTCCCCACTGATAGATTATAAATTCGAAACCATTCGTACATTTAGCAAGGTATGTATACTTTTGAGCACCTCCCAATATGCGTTCCATAGATGCCAACTCATATTCTTTACCCAATATATTCTTTATCTTAGACGACATATATGCTTTCATTTTTAGTCTCCATAAGTTTTATTCATCAAATTCTATCTCTGATTCTTCTTGCAATTTCAGCATTTACATTCTTTGCTCCATCCCCGTAAGTCCATCTAAAACCGTCTCCGATATATCTGGGGAAGATATGAAGATGGTAATGTCCCACATCATTAAATTCGCCACCGTTTTGCATAATGGTATAGCCATTGGGTTTATAGATTTCCTTCAAGGCTACTACAATTCTCTTTGAGATTAACATCAGATGTGAAAGTGTTTCATCCGACATTTCATCCACATCAAGATAATGTGCCTTGGGAACAAGCAATATGTGTCCCTCATTTATGGGATCCATATCCATAAATGCCATTACTAGCTCATCTTCATAAACAATATCTGTTGTTAACTTCTCTTTATGACAGAAAATACACTCCATTTTATACCTCTTGCTTCATTCGATTATCTCCTTCGTTGCTTGTCCAAAAGCTCTCTTAAAGCATCCTCGCTTATACTGACCCATGCATCTTCTTCCTCCGCATTCAGGCCCAAATATTGCGCTAATGTTCGTTCGTCATCACTCATTCCCCATTGATAGGAATAATTGTCAATTTCTTCAAATTCAATTTCACCTGCAAGATAACGTTCTTTATAGCTTGCCATTTTCTCTTTTTCCTTTCTTAATGTAATTCTTACTGTATCATCTAACATACTGCTATAAAGCAAACTCTATACGAAGTTGCTTTTCTTCCGAGAGAATAATTTTCCCGCCCATAGCAAGATAAAACTGTATCGCATTAGCATTCTGACTATTTACAGCAACTATAAATTCGTTATAACCCGCTTCTTTTACCTGTTTGCGTGCAATCTCAAAAAAACCTTTTCCTATGCCTTGTTTCTGATACTCCTTTAAAATATAGAGTAGTCCAACTTCCTGTTCATAATGTTTGAAAGGTTTATATGGTTTCCCACAAGTCATAAATCCAACAATTTTATCCTCAACAGTTGCTACATATATCTCTATCTCGGAATTATTGACTATGTTTTGCATTATTTGCTCGTTTTTCTCGACATCATATCTTGTTAACTTCTCATCCGAATAAATACCTTTATATGTAGTATTCCAAACAATACCTTTTAATTCAGCTATCGAGTAACAATCTTCTGCAGTAGCTTTTCTATATTCTATATTGCCCATTGCATCTCCTCCTATTAACATTGAAGTCCATCACGCACAGGACATTCACTTCTGCATTTATTGCAATCAACAGTATCAAATCCCCTTGTTGTTTTACCATAGGTATTTTGCCTACATTTCATTTGTGTAACAGATTTATTTTGTATCGCTAATACAGGACAAGACTGTAAACACTTGGTACATTCGGGGATACATATATTCTCACATAGCGGGTCACTTTCAAAATCCAAATTGGTTAAGATAGCACCTAATGTAAGTCTGTTTCCCAATATTCATAAGGATTATCCGAAAGAATTGGTACACATATCCCATCATATTCTTCCTCAAGGATTTTAGCTACCGAAAGTACAACTTCATCCACTTTGTGTACAACATCTGCATTAAAATGTCTGTATATCAATCTTGATTCAATGCAAAAAAGTCCCTTGGGAAGTGCTATTCCTACTGCTATTACAGTTCTACAATCAGGGTATAAATCTATAGGTCAAAAATTTATCGGAGCATCCGCAAATCGCTCTACTCCTCCAAAGCCACATACATCAATACCCAAGCTTAATATTATTCTTTCTCTGATTACTTCTTTTCTATCCATACAGCACTCCTCAAATTTCTCTTCTATTTCAAAATTCTTTTCATAATACCTTTTTCATTTCCATCCCCCTACAAATTTAAAAGCTTTTACTTTATAGCCTCCAAATACTCACTTGCTTCTGCCTCATTTGAAAAATACTTACAATTTTCACCATTATAACGAAAATATAGTACGTCTTCCATGGTATCTTCTGCTAAGCATATTTCGAGGCATTTACAGTATTCTCCTTTACGGCATTTCCACCCATCATCACAATCTGCTCCTCTTGGAATATGACAACCCAAATAATAAAACATCCCTATGTCCTCCATCGCTTTTAAAGTATCATTTCATTCTTCCTTACCGCTGCAATTCATTGCAAAACTCATGTCTGACATACTCTTTCAAATATCCTGGATAAAATAATATACATATCCTATTCTCGCCATATTCATATATTTCAGCCGTATTTCCCTTTGCTATCAGCTTCATATCAGCTCCATTTTTTGCAGAAGTCCGTCCGCTTCCGCCATAATCTCTCGGTCGTTCATCTTTATCGTTACCCCTCATTGTAAAATACATTATAACTCAATATTGATCTCGTACTTGTCATCTATGAGGATATATTTCGCTTTATTCTTTTTTGCAAGTGCTAATATTTCAGCATTATCCTCCAGCACACTTTCCAAAGTGCACCATTCATCATCCAAACGCTTTTCCACCACATTGGCATATTTCTTGATGTCCGCAAAATGATTTTTTATGTAGTTCTCGGTCATCACCAGACAAAAGTAACGGATATTTTCCAAATATTCCGGCTCAAAGTCCTTCTCCCAATCAAAGGGAATATAACATCCTTCCACGATCAGATTCTGCTTATTTTCAATCGCTGTTTTAATCATTTCACGGACTATGGGCCACAAATAAGCTGTCAAATTGTTATCATCGCTCATGGGTGTAAGGTCAGTATTTCCGCTACGGATCAAGCCCATTTTCAAATGGTCTATGGATAAATAGGGATATTTGTACTTTTCCAACAACTTCTGTGCCAGAGCCGTTTTACCTGTATGTGATGCTCCTGTTATTAATACAATCATAGTCTTACCTCACTGTTTCCTTCAAAGTTCGCTCTGCGAATCACTCACACATCTCTCCAAGCTAAAGGAGTACAAAATCCTCTCTTTCACCGGCATCTGCATCAGCTTGGTCAAAGCTTCCTTATAGTGGTCCAGCTGAGTTTCGTAGCGGTCCCACAATTCCTTGTCCGTACTAACCCTATCCGTCTTATAATCCAACAGGACGATTTCACCATTCTCTACAAAGAAGGCATCGATGATACCCTGAATCAGTACTTTTTCCTCAGAAGGGAAGTCCGGATTCAATCGGTCCGCACTGATTCCCAGTACGAAGGGTTGCTCTCTGTAGAGCAGTCCTGCCTGCTGTGCCACATACATACGCTTTGCCAGCGGATCCTTTAAGAAGTTCAGCAGCTTATATTTGTTCAGGATTTCCTTATATTCCGGATCCAGTCGGCCACTTACCACGTTAGCCTCTAAAAGTTCCTCCACCTGCTCCCACACAGGTTCTCCCTGTTCATCATAAACTTTTGCAAAGTCTATCAGCTCCATAGCCTTATGATAAGCATTACCACGTATAGTACCTCCCACCTGCTCCTGCTGACGCATAAATACCGGCAGTATGGGGGTGGCTTCCGTCTCTTCAAAGGCATGATAAGCTGCCTCATCCTTATCCGCCATGGCTGCTATCTTTAGTTCGGATACGGTTGTTTTGGTATAGAGGCTTTGCAGATTCTCATGGGGATACTGATAAGAAAAGATGCTTTCCAACCGTTCTTTCCAGGTAGCATCTGCTTCCTCACCCTTCTCCAAAGCCACTTTACTTCCGGCCATCTGCAGCTGCTCTGACAGTTCTTCTGCCATTAAATCCTCCTGTCTGTAAAAGCTGACTTGTATATCCTCTTCCTGTAAAGTCGGTAACAAAAAGTCCAGTAAACTTCCGGCTGACAGGAAATCTGCAAAACTCATCCTTTGGATTCCCTTAACATTTCTCTGCTCCCAACTTATGTTTGCCTCCTCCAAGGTTGCTGTAAGTATCAGCTTTTCCTTTGCTCTGGTCAGTGCCACATAAAGCACTCTCAGTTCCTCTGCCAGAGTTTCTTCCTTCAGCTTGGCTGCCATCACAGATCGCAAAAAGCTCTTCACTTTATATCGTTCTCTAATATTTACATAATCCGTAGCCACGCCCAAATCCATATCCATCAGGAAGCTTTTGTTTACATCCATCAGGTTAAATGATTTCGCCAAGCCTGCCACAAAGGTCACCGGAAACTCCAGACCCTTGCTTTTGTGGATGCTCATAATCCGCACCACATCCGCACTTTCGTCCAGCATTTCCTCCTGACCGTAATCCACATCATATTTCTCCAGCTGCTCAATATACCGCACAAAATGGAACAATCCATAATAACTGGTTTTCGCAAAATCGGACGCCTTATTAAAAAGCATCTCCACATTGGCCTTTCGCTTGCTTCCTGCAGGCAGAGCCGTTACATAGTGTAAGTAGGCAAAATCCTCCACAATGGTCTGTAAAAGCTCCCGTATGGGCATATAAACCGTATAAGAGCGGTATTTCTCCATAGTAGCCAAGAAAACTGCACACTTTTCATCCCCTTCTCCTACTGCCTGCTGCACACATTCCCACAGACTTATGCTTTTATCCCGACTGCGGATTAAGGCAATCTCTTCCTCCGTAAATCCGCCAAACAGGGACTTCATCACCCCAAACAAAGGAATATCCTGTCGGGGATTCACCAGCACCCGTAAAAACTGCAGAAGCTCCTGTACCTCTGTAGCCGCAAAGTAGCCTGTCTTAGAGGTAATGTATACAGGGATTCCTTCCGCTTCCAAAGCCTTCTTAAAGGCCTCATCCCAACCACTGGTGGCACGAAGCAAAATCACCATATCCGAGTAGCGAACCGGACGAAGTGTCTTGTTTTCCTTGTCCGTCACCAGATAGTTCTGCTTCAATTCCTTGATTTTTCTGGCCAGCATCCTTCCTTCTGCTTCCTTTTCCTCCGTACCATCTGTTGGCTTTTCCAACAAAAGAAGCTCACTGATACTGTCTGCATTTGTCGGGTACTCTGCCCCCACATAAAGAGCTGCCTTTTCATCATAGGGGATGCCACCCACTTCCTCACTCATAAGTCGCTCAAACACATGATTGGTGGTATCCAGTACAGAACTGCGGCTTCGGAAATTCTTACTCAAATCAATCCTTTGAAAGTGAGAATCTTCACTGCTGTAATTTTGATATTTCTCTAAAAACAACTCCGGTCTGGCCTGACGGAATTTGTAAATGCTCTGCTTCACATCCCCAACCATAAACCGATTATAGTCTCCTTCATCCTCTCCGGAAATTACTTGTAACAACAACTCCTGCACCAGGTTACTATCCTGATACTCATCAATTAAAATCTCTGCAAAATACTCACGATACTCCAACGCTACCTTGCTAGGAACCATCCGGTCTTCTTCCTCACAAAACAGGATGTCCAAGGCATAGTGTTCCATATCAGAAAAGTCCAAAATTTTCTTTTCCTGCTTTTTTTCCTGCAGTCTGCGACTGAATTCCAACGTTAACTCCACCAAAGTATCTACTGGCTGCTTACAAGCCTTAATCTGTCCCATAGTGGTTTCTAGTAAGGTACCAAAGAAACGCTCCTGCAACTTCTTGAAAATACTCTTCACTTCGTCTCTTAAGTCCTTGGCCAGCACTTTTTTCTCCTCATTAACAGAAGGATCCTTCTTAGGTGAAAGACGCCCAAAGGACAGGGCACTTAAACACACCTCCCAGTCCTGCAAATGTTCACACTCTGCCAGCTTTTGCAGTTTTTCCAGCTCTTCCTCTGCCAGCTCCCCATACATATACGGGCCGTCCGGCATATGGGTTAAGGCTACCACCTGTTTCATGGTTTCCACACATCCTAAGACCATCTGCTTCAAATAATACAGAGCATACTGACCCAGAGGAGAAGCCTCCAGCTCCTCCTCCGTCTCGGTATCATATGCCTTTTTACATTCCCTAAGCCACTTACCCGGCCAGGGATGACTGGACGCAAACTCATGCAATCTCTTAATCAATTCTTCCAAGTTCTTTTCTTTTCCGCCGGGGCAGAAGAATTCCACGCACTCCAAAAAGCCCTCTTCCCCGATTCCAAAGGAATCCTCTAAAAGTGCATCCATAATTTCCTGCTTTAACAGCTTGATTTCTCCTTCGTCCGCCACGCGGAAGGCCGGATCCAAGCCGATTTCATGGAAATGATTCTTTATTAAATACAGACAAAAGCTGTCGATGGTGGTAATCAGAGCATTATGAAGCAAGGTGGCCTGTCTCTCAATATGGGAAGACTCAGGGTTCTGTTCTACCTGAGCTGCTATACCTAAGCTGATACGCTCCCGCATTTCCGCAGCTGCTGCATTGGTAAAAGTCACTATCAGCAGACGGTCAATATCTACAGGATGACTCTCATCACAAACCATCTGTACAATACGCTCTACCAACACCGCTGTTTTGCCGCTTCCCGCTGCCGCCGATACCAATATATTCCGATTATGAAGGTCGATTACTTTTTGCTGTTCCGGTGTAAACGAAAGTCCCATTAGTCCAGTACCTCCTTCATTTTCTTATAAACAGAATCCTGCTCATTTTCCTCCAGCCGACGTTTTTCATAGCCCGGCAAACTACTGTCAAAGCCACAAACCTTTTTATAAGCACAGTACTCACAAGCATCCTTTTTCCCTGTCTCATAAGGGTTAATTTCCTTATGGCCTGCCAGAATCTCTCTACCAATTTCGCGCACTTTATGGTTTACATAATCTGACACCAGAGACAGTTCTTCCCCACTCATGATACTGGAACGTGTTGAAAAACTGCCGTCCTTTTTCCGCTCTACAGGAATAACCAAAGACTTGTCCGTCATCTCCTTATCCAAAAGCTCCACTATCGTGTCCTGTCCGTTTACCACACCACTCATGCGTAGCTGCTTCTGAATCATCTCATTGATATCTTCCTCACCGACACTGCCTTCTGCTTCTACCACGGGGTCTTCCACATGATAATAGAGCAGAGCCGCCGGCACTACTTCCTTGTCCGGATACTTCTTTGCTACCAGCTCCATGGCAGCATTCATATATACCACCAGTTGTAGCTGCAATCCATAGTAAACAGATGCCAGCTGGAACTGATGCGTTCCGGATTTATAATCAATCACTTTTACATATACCTGATTTTCCTTTTCAGCCACATCCACACGATCGATTCGTCCGGTAAGGCGCATCTTCTCCTCCTGTGACAGAGTCACATCCACAGACTCCAAATTTTCCACATAACGGAAGGAAATCTCATGTCCCATGGGCACAAACTCACCCTTTTGCAATTGCTTTTGCAGGGTATCTACTGTACGTTTTAGAATCCTTTGCATCCGATTAATCCCATAGGCTTGGCGGGCACTACTATAAAGGATACCGGCACCATACTCTGCTGCTATCTGTTCCATAGCCTCTGCCACTTGGCTTTCCCCGAAAGCCTGTGGAAAGTTAAACCAAGTATATTCACTATCCTCTAATCTGCGGGCAAACTCATCCAATACTCCATGGAAAATATTACCCATATCCACTGCTTCAAAACCAAACTCTTCCCGTTCCTTTAAGGACAAACCATACTGCAGGAAATGATGATAGGCGCAGGCAGCATAGGTTTCCAGACGGCTCACACTATTCTCCAGATTTTTGCCATACAGGGCTTTGGCCACTGCTATAGACAATCCACAGGCTTCATACCGATAAAAAGCGGCGTCCTTTAATACCTTGACCAGTCCTTCATAATCTCCTATCCTTTCATAGGTCTGATAGAGGGCAAAAAGCTCCTGTCTACTTAAAATCCCCGGTACATTCTCCACATACTCCCGTAGCGATTGGGCCAGGTAACGTACACCTTCCTTAGGCGTTACCAGTTGCTCCAATATGGGCTTTCGGAAAGGTTGCTCTATAGTAAGTTCCGGATACATTTTCCGGATGGTTTCCACCAGATAGGACGGGCGTAGTGTCTTTCCGTCACTATTTACTTTTGCATAGGATAGATACAGCCTGTCCGAGGGCTTGGTCAGATTCAGATACAAATAAAATCTTTGGATAAACATTTGCTGTCTGGGAGTAGGTGCCAGCTCTAAATCCGACTCCTTTAAAAATTCTCTATCCATATCGGAGATGATACCTCCTTTGGAGGCACTACGGGGGATATTACCATCATTAACTCCAAGGAAAAACAACACTTTCACCTGTTTGAGACGTGTTCTCTCCATATCGCCCACCAGGATACGGTCCACATTCTGAGGAATGGTACCCACTTCGATTTCTCCAAAACCCGCCACCAGAATCTCCAGAAACTCCTGCTGTGTAATCTTTTCCTCCCCCAAGAGTCCGTAAATCTGATCTAACAGTTCTATTACCAGACGATAAATCTGTCCGTACTCTTTAGCACGAACCTGGTCTCCCTGCTCCGTAAATTGTTTTTCATATGTTGAAAGTTTTTCCTGCACCCGATTCTGCACCAAGAATTGATATAGATTTTCCACATGGACATGTGCCTCTGCTAAACCGCTTGTTTCCAACCCGGATACCTGTACCATAAATCGACTTTTCAACTCATTGATTTGCTGTAAGGCTTCCTCATCCTCACCCATGGATTTTATCTTACGGGTAAAAAGGCGACTCCATTTACTCTTGCCACGGATACCGGTCTGAATAATATAATTCTCAAGTACATCCACTTCCCCCGTAGTAAAATCCGCCAATCCGCTACGTAAATAGTGAAATACACTTTCGTAAGAAAAATCGCGTGTATACAGCTCCAGTCCGCTTTTAATGTACTCAATCATGGGATTTAACACAATCCCTCTTGTTCGGTCCAGATAGTAGGGTATTCCCATATCTGCAAACTCTCTTTCCACAAAAGGAGCATAGCTTTCCAAGTCTGAACAAATCAAGGCAATATTTCGATACTGTAATCCTTCTTTACGAATCAGCTCACATATCTGTAACCCGGTCTGGTGTACTTCTTCTCTGGTAGTAGGCGCTTCACTGATAAAAAGGCTCTCCTGTATGCCTCCAAAAGTAGCTCCCGGTGCACGGAACAAATGCTTTTCCAAAAAGCTAAGAGCTTCCTTCTCTCTAAATCGGGGAGAAGGACTTCCGCTCAGATACATATCCTGTCCTCTCTCCACACCGGCTTCCTTAGCTAAACGCTCTAAATCACAGGAGGTTTTCTTACTCAAATAAAATAATTTTTGCTCTCCATCTATTACAAAGGGGCTCTCCTCTTCACACAATGTAATAATCACCAATACTTCATCCGCCAAAGTCATGATTTCCTGTATTAATCGGTTCTGAATGGGTGTAAAACCGGTAAATCCATCAAACACTACTACACTTCCTTTGAGAATCTTTGAATGTACCAGCTTACGACGCAGTACATCCATACGTTCCTCAGTAGTAATGAAATGACCTTTTATATATTCCAAAAAACTCTCATACAAAAGATTCAAATCTTTTAATTTATAATAAAGTGCTCCCCTTTTCTGTGCGAATTCCATAAGCTTTCCTACGTCTTCTACGCTTAAACCATACTGCATAAACTCAGAAATTGCACTCTTTACCTCATGGATATAACCCTGCTTGTGCAAATGGCTTCCTAATGCAGGCAATTCCTCCTTTATGGAAGTTGCCACTCTCTGTAAAACCAGACTTTTTCCGGTATCATCCAGTACCGGTATACCTTCACCACCTACTTCTTCAAAAATGCGATGACTCAATCGTCCAAAGCTAAGCACATCCACATTCAAAATACCTTCGCACGGGTGCATAGTAACCAATTCTTTTTGAGTCTGCATAGTAAACTGATCCGGAACCACGATTAAAAAGTTCTGTTTCGCACTTTTTCTGGACCGCTCTATGATTTCACTATATACTTTGTAGCTCTTTCCCGACCCTGATGAACCGAAACAAAACCGTAAACTCATGTGCTCCTCCTGTTGTACTAACTAATATAAAATCGCCACAAATAGTCCACCGCTTCCTCTGCATAATCGATACCAATACGCTTCCCTACTTGAATTTCCGTTGCTTTCACCGATATCCCTTCCGTCACATAGAAGGAAGGGCTCTCTACCATATCCACATCATTCTGTTGCTTGGTCACTCCCATAGCAATACACAGCTTCCCCGGGCCATCTGCCAAATGCTTTAAAAGGCTTTTCTTCTTGTGTTCGATTTCAGATTGGGTTATCTTCTCTCCCTTGGCTTCCTTCCGCTTTTGTATACTGCCAAGTGCTGCTTCTAAGCGTAATTGCAACATCCGCTCCTGAGACTCTTTATCTGCCGGAACTACACTCCGTATGAGCACCGCCTGAGGATTGTCCACCACATCCGTTGTAATATTCATACAATGATACATACCATAGGTAAAGTATACATAGGATGTTCCCCCTATATGAAACATAGGCTCCGTACGTTCCGTACGTCTTCCACCATAGGTGTGAGACCCCTTATCCTCCACACCCATATAGCTCTCTACTTCAGTGATAATACCCCTGATTTCTCCTATAGGTGTATCATGAACCAATATCTTTCCCAACAACTCCTTTGCTACAGTTATGCCATCCCTTGTAAAAAAGCTCCGAGAAAGCTTTTCCCCCAGCCCAGGCTTCCCATCTGATTTACATAATTCATCCTTCCACATGCAGGATTCCTTTCTTTACTTCAATGTCAGCTCTACCGGACAATGGTCTGACCCCATTATGGACGTATGAATCTTAGCATCCTCCAGCTTTTCCTTGAGTCTTTCGGATGTTACAAAATAATCAATTCTCCATCCTGCATTTTTTGCTCTGGCCTGGAACATATAGGACCACCAGGAATAAATATCTTTCATCTCCGGATAAAAATATCGGAAGGTATCTACAAATCCATTCTCAAGCACCTTACTAAAGCATGCTCTCTCTTCATCTGTAAATCCGGCATTTTTATGATTGGTTTTGGGGTTCTTTAAATCGATTTCCTGATGAGCCACATTCAAGTCTCCACAGAAAATCACAGGTTTCTTAGTATCCAGACTCTTGATATAAGTCAAAAAAGCCGCTTCCCACTGCATACGATAGTCCAGTCTTGCCAGCTCTCTCTGGGAATTGGGAGTATACACAGTTACCACAAAATACTTTTCAAACTCAGCAGTAATCACACGGCCTTCCTTATCATGTTCCTCTATACCTATTCCATAAGTGACATTCAGCGGTTCCTTCTTTGTAAACATAGCAGTACCTGAATAGCCCTTCTTTTCCGCATAATTCCAATACTGATGGTAACCGGGTAAATCCATTTCTATCTGTCCTTTTTGAAGCTTTGTTTCCTGAAGGCAGAATATATCAGCATCCACCTCTCTAAAAAAGTCCATAAACCCTTTATCCATACAGGCACGCAAGCCATTCACATTCCATGAAATCAGTTTCATAACTTTATATTCTCCTATTCATTTATAAACTTAGGATTTCCATCAAAAATATGTATATTCTCCAAATCTTCTGCCTGTTCCAAAAGTGCCCGACTTCCCTCACTCATGATATAATCATATTCCTGCATAGTTAAAGGTATCAACCACAGCAGACTCATATCAGCCAGATAATCCTTATATTCGGGTTGTTCCAGTGCTGATATCAATCTTGGATTAATAAATAAAATGGCTCCAAAACCATCAATCGCTTCAAAAGGTACCGTATGTCCATGAGAAAAGAAAGTAATTTCCTGCCAGGGATATGCCGCCAGTGATGACATTGTGGAATAAAACAATTCACAAAGTGTTCTATATTGCTCTGTTGCCGCAAAGCCAAGTTCTATTCTGTGTAGCTTAGTAAGTTCCGAATCCATAACATACTGCTCTATCCTTGGCATGGGAATCAAGCTCATTCCTACAGTGATTCCATACACTACCCCATTGTAAGTACCGGTTACCAAAGCTCTTGCAGGAAACTTACCTCCATCTATAGCAAAATATTTTTCATGTTTACCAAAAAAGTTCTCTAATACCTCCATATGTGCAGCTTGTACTTGTGGCCAATATTCTCCGTTTAATCCTGCCCAAATAGCTTTACTATCTACCGTTCGTTTCATTAAAACGGATTCTGCATTTGTTAGTTCCCATGCATAGTTTCCCATTCCCTTTGCATACTTAGAGTAGCCGTAAAATCCATTCTCTGCATCCGCCCATCCGGGTATTACACAAATCAATTGTCCGTCCGAAAGAAGAGAGGCTGCATCACCTTCTGCAAACCATACAATTTCCAATTTATCGGCTTCCAGCTCCATTCCCTTCAAATCATGTGCTACAAACTCTTCCGGCATCATGGGTGCTTGTCCGTTCTTCATCGCCTTTGCATCCAAGGTTTTCGGCGCTTTAATCCTGTTACATATCCAACAGGATTTCATAAATCGCTGCTCACTGGTTTGATTACCCCACAAATATAAATAGTAACAGGTATCACTCTTTTCCACAAATGCCTGAATATCACACACCGGTGACCAACTTTCTAAAATAATCTCCGGTTCTTTTGTCTTATTAAACACATCCAAAAATCCCATGGGGGGGCCCTCCTCTAAATACTATTTACTCTTATCTTTCAGTGTAACAGATTTATGTCTTCTTAGCTACAAAAAAGTATCAAAAATGTGAACTTTATGCTATACTTTTATCAATGACATAAATATAGCTTCGAGGAGATTTTTATGAACAACTTATCTTTGAAAAAACTTTTTCTATTTGATATAGACGGTACCATTGCCGTAGGTAATGATTTGTTGGACGGTACCGTAGAACTTTTGAAGTATATTGAGGAGGTTGGGGGTAAGGCTTATTATATTACCAACAACTCTACAAAAAGCAACAACGACTATGTGGAGAAATTCCGCCACGCCTTCAGTCTGGAAACCACTGAGGATTTATTTATAACCTCCGGCTATATGATGCTACAATTTTTACTAAAAAACTACCCGCAGGACAAAATCTTTGTACTGGGTACTGCTTCCTTTATTGCGGAGCTACGCAAAAACGGTCTCCACATTGTGGAAACCGCTGAAGAAAACATTACATGTGTGGTTGTTGCTTATGATAGCGAGTTGAACTATGATAAACTCATAGAAGTATGTAAGGTACTATCTACTACCGAGGTACCTTTCTATGCCACCAATCCGGACCTTTGTTGCCCTATCGACTTCGGCTTCATTCCGGACTGTGGTGCTATATGTGAAATGATTACCCACTCCACCGGCAAGGAACCTGTCTATCTGGGCAAACCCAGCGCAGAGGTGGTTCGTGTCTGTCAGGAATCAAGCGGCTTTAACGCTGAAGAAACTCTGGTAGTTGGAGACCGCCTTTATACAGATATTGCCTGCGGAATCAACGCCGGCGTAGATACCTGTGTAGTTTATACCGGAGAAGCCCGAGCCGAGGATTTAACAGATACTCCCTATCTTCCTACCTATTGTTTTCAGGATGTGAGGGCATTGTTAAAGGCAATACTATCTTAACTGATACTTTTCTTCTGTCCGATTCAGTACTGCAATAATTCCAATTGCCCAAAGTACACTAATTACCGGCACTTTTTTATAATCCTGCATATGACCACTGGTCATCATATACCAAAGGTCTGTCATAAAAACAACCATTGTACAGTACAAGAGCAATCTTGTACTTCTTTTTCGCATATTTTCAGGTCTCCATTCCTTGGGAAATGCACTAATAGCTGTCAGCAATACACTACAAATAAATAAACACATCCATCCTGTCAGTGAAATATTTACATAAACAGCTGTCAATCGTGGTGTAAAATCCTTCATCCTTCCATAATTCCACCCCGTAAAAGAGCTCCCCACACCTTGAAGTTGCAGATACATGGTTACCGGTGGACATATATACGCCCCACCATCCTTTAGCATGGCAGACAACATATATTTAGTATCTATGGAAAGGGTCTTCTTTATCATATTTCTATAGACACGATTGGCGTCTTTATATCCTAATACACTATCCATATGAGGACCAAAATCATAAATTACCTTCTCGGGATAAGTGGATATGCTTAACAGCTCCTGTGAAGAATATTGGGTCTTTACTGATTCTTCCCAAAAATCTTCCATCTGCACGAATTTGGGCCATACCATACGGGTTAACAATACGCCTTCCGGAGATCTCTGAATTTTCCCCATACTTCCGGGCGTCTGTAATATGCTATTTAATCCTCCTATCACGAATATGGTCACTAAAACCGTCAGACCCATTTCCCAACAAAAATGTTTATGCAACCACATATAGTATGCACTTCCAATAACAGCAGCCACACCACTAATCCACGCATAGTCTACACAAATCTGTGCACTCAGTATCCACAGAAGGGCCATGACAACAAAGTCCTTCCCTTTAGCCACATAATCCTCCTGCCAAATACCAATTATTTTTGCCACTAATATAAGTAGCAATGAAGAAGCAAGAGAATAGGGCAACACTGCCATATGTACCTGCAAAACAGGTGGAATTGTCATAGCAAAAGTAACATAAGCGGGAATTCTTTTCCTTAGAACTGCCCATTTTCGGGATTTATAAAACACCACCTTTTGCAAAAAATACTCATAAGCTAAATAAGCAATTATCAACTGTAACAAATAGAGCATGGTGCAGGCAGGCACATGAATCCTCTCAGACACTTCATGAAATCCCCGAATAATTAAAGGATACAAATATCCTGTATATTCATCCACACAAAGGGTTGTACTCATAGTCAGAAGCTCCCCTGTTTCCTGAAAATCCGGAATATGACCTAAATTACAAACAACCCAGCTAATACCAAGTACAACCTGAATTCCAATCCATATATAAATTGTAATTTGTAATACTTCTGCAATCTTTTTCTTCATCCTAAACAATACCTATAGCTTCATCTTAATTTGTTTCAAAATATTCTGCAAGAAATTCACCTATCAGCTTGTGGCCTTCTGCATTTAAGTGCAGACCATCCGTCAAATAGATGGAACTGGTTTTTTCATTGATACCGGACATACGATATGCATCAATCCATTCCACACCAAACTCTTCAGCAATCTGCTTTTCCAGGTTCACATATTCCTCCAAATATCCACCATTTCCATACTTCGTGTTATAACACTTCCGTTCTTTCTCCTCACCCAATTCACAATACAATGGTGACATCAGCACAATACGTAGGTTAGGATAGGTTTCCTTCAAAATTCTAAGACTATGACGCAAAGCTCCTCCAAATGTAGTTTTATCATATGGTTCTTGCGGATTATCCACTGCTTTGCCACTGTTATAGTCATTGGTTCCATGTCCAATAATTAATATCCCCACCTGTTCAAAATCAATCTTACTTAATGTATCCATGGTTGTACCAAAATAAGATAATACCTGATTATTTATCCCTATAAAGGATTCCGCATATGCCATAGTCGCCTTCTGATTCTTCCAGTCATCATAGCAAATAGCTTCCGCCAGCTTAACCATACTCCATTCTACATTGGAAATAGAACTCCACTTAGGACTGCTTCCCCGAGACATGGTTGTCCCCCCAATACCTCCTTTAAAGATTCTCTTATTGAGGTTCTCACCCAGATAAGTTGTAAAAGATTCTCCTTCTTCCCCCACATTGCCTACAATGCTGTCTCCCAGCACCACAATATCATATTGAATAGTTTTCTCTTCCTTCTGTAAAGCAAACCAAACCACCATACCAACAAGAAAAAGAGCAATCAGATGCATTATTATTTTTTTCTTTGTAGGTACCTTTATATGGATACGCATCTTCCTGCCCCTCCTTTTCTATAGCTTCTTAATCTTTTTGTGTAACACACGAATGGTTTTCGGTGCTATGGCAAACAAAGTTAAATACACCTTATTCTTATGGGTCAAATAGGGATTCTTCCACGATTTGTAACAATTCTTCCTTACATATTTACAAATCTCCGGATACTGTGATGTTTCCTTATTCATCTTTGATACCGGTATATGCAATAAATATTCCAAGCGTTGATACATCCCAAAACGAAAAGCAATGGTTTCCAACTCGGGAAATTCTTCTTTTACCAACCGCTCCGCCATATCCGCATTTCTTACATTATCTCCAAATACTCTTGAAAATGCTTCAGGGTCTTTTTTACGGGTATTGCTTCCCATGCGGTAAAATACATGGTATGTCTGCTGCGGTAAGGATACAATTCCTTTTGTTAACCATGTCAGTAATTGTACCAGTAAACAAAAATCCTCATTTAATTCTCCCTCTGGAAATTGTGCCACATCAAACAATTCCTTCTTTACCAGCTTAGTGCAGAAAGAACTATCCCCTGTATGCATAAGCATCCCTCTTAAAAATGCATCCGGGGATATCAAAACCGTTTCCTTGGGTGGTA
Source organism: Lachnospiraceae bacterium (assembly GCA_017521605.1). Classification (GTDB taxonomy): domain Bacteria; phylum Bacillota; class Clostridia; order Lachnospirales; family Lachnospiraceae; genus Acetatifactor. The sequence continues at coordinate 81,212 of JAFXCD010000002.1, forward strand.
TGCAAATATCCTCCAGTTTATTGCCCTGCTCATCTATTTCATCTCTGCCAATTTGCGCAATTTTTACATCATGTTGCTTAATAGCACCATAAAGCAACTCGTACATATTTTCAGAAATATAATCATCACTATCCACAAAACCGATATATTCCCCTTTAGCTTGCGCAATCCCCAGGTTCCGTGCAGACGAAGAGCCACCATTTGCCTTATGAAATACTCTGATACGTTCATCCTTCCCGGCTAAAGTGTCACATAAAGCTCCGCTACCATCTGTAGAACCATCATCCACCAAAATTATGTCCAAATTCTGATATGTCTGGGAACAAACACTGTTTACACAACGTTCCAGATAATCCTCAATATTATAAACCGGAATCACAACACTGATTAAGGTTGTATCCATTAGCTTCTCTCCTTTATTATTTCTGCTTTACTGCAAGGACCACTCTCCCAACGAATCTGCGGTTTTTGACCTGCCACCACATCTTCACACAGCTGCAATAAACGCTCTGCTGCCATACGGGGATTCCATTCTTCCACTATAGTCTTATAAGCTCTTTTTCCAATACTTTCGCAAAGTTCTCTATCATCCAATAGGGGAGTCAGAATCTCCTTAAGCGCCTTTGCATCTGATTTGCGATACCAATATCCATTTTCACCATGGTTAATCAAAAAAGGAACGGCACCTATCATACGATTGGCTATGACTGCACAGCCACTGTTCATGGATTCATTCATTACTGCTCCCCAGCCTTCCTGTTTATCACTGGTAAACAAAAAGATAGGTGCCTTCTCCATATATTGACGCACTTCCTCCGGCTTTTTGATTCCGGTCAATGTAATAAACTTCTCCAATCCCTTATCGCGTATCATTTGCTCAATAGTGGGTCTCAATTCACCATCGCCCAACATAGTAATATGAAAATCCGTCCTGCTCTTAGCCAATTCTTCTGCCAGTTCTACCATTAACTCAGGGTGTTTCAATGCAATAAATCTTGCCGTCCATAGTATTTCCTTACATTCCGGTGTATGAATCTTTTCTGCCCAAAGCTTTTCCATATCATATTCTTTACATGGAGGAAAATATCCCCAACGCAACATTTTATCCGGATATGCATGTATAATACTAAAATCTGAGGCCACATAAGCTCCTGAACAAAGCAGATACACCTCATCCTTTCTGTATCTGGTGTGATCAAAATATTTTTTCCTTAAGCCTCTGGGACTAATGGCCTTCCATTGACCTGTTCTATACAATCTCTCACTATAGCGAAATACAGGTTTCCCTGCCTGTAGTCTGGGTTGAAGCATACTCTCATCCTCTAATCCCCCCCAAATAACCACATCACTATCCATTACTAATTGTTCGCACTTTTCCCGCTCTTCATATGCACAACATACATAGGGGGGTAATGCTTGAAGACTCCATCCCAACGAAACTCGCTCCTCTTCCATTGGCTCTGTCTGTATAAATGTATAATTCTCTCCCAAATGCTCATAAAGCACATTACTCAGAGGAATCTGATGATGGTTAATATAGTTGGAAACAAAGGTGATTTTCATCTCTTGCTTCAATCCTCCCTGCTAATGTTACAATAAATCTCTACCAGTCGCTTATAATTTATTTTACCGTCATGGGTTCTTCTGGCATGTTCTGAAGCATTTTGCGAATACTCTTTCATCTTCTCTTCATCAGACCACATGCGCAGCACTGCATGGGCGAGAACCTTTGACTGGGCAGTTTCCTTATCCGCTTGTTCTGCATATTCCAAAGAACCATATCCAGGATAAGCAATACCATCCAAACCATTATTAAATATGGAATTGATTCCTCCCACCTCTGCTGTAACACAAGGAACCCCCAATAACATGGCCTCGCCTAAGGAGTTGGGAGAATTCTCTATAACGGAAGGACACACAAAAGTGAATGCTTTCAAAAACTGTGCTTTCATCTCCACTGCATTCATTTTACCCAAAAAGACTATCTTGTCCTCCAAATGATTTTCTTGAATTAACTCCCTAAGGTATTTTCCGTAAGAAGAAATCTTTATCTTATCTTTTAGTGTTTTATAATTTACAATACTGTTGCCAGCCACATATACCTTTGTTTCCGGATAAGTTTCTAAAATCTTCGGCATGGCCTTTAACATATAATGAAGACCTTTGATGGGATAATCTCCCTGGCTCAAAAAAATACTGTACTTTTCACATTTATCTAAATCCCAGCTTCCTTCATAAAAGTTGCTGCGTAGAGTTTCATTCATAAAGTGATACTGTACTTTTTCATTGGTTTCCATGGTAAACTTCTTATCAATCCATGTACGTCCTGTTACATGTCCAGCATTGCAAACTGCTTCTATCTCATGCTCACCACGCTTGATAAACTTTGCATGCTGCTTACATATACTGTCCTTTTTAAGGAAGTCTCGAAAAGTTACTCTTTTGATAACTCTTTCCGGCAAATCTGCCAGATAACTCTCTGCATAGATTTTACACAAGCCCTGGATTCCAATCAAAACCTTCTCTGCCGGATATATTCTTGTTACCGCCAAAGTATGGGGATATTCTGTTCCGAAGCAATGAACCACATCCGGCTTCCAGTCCTCTGTAATATTTTTAATCTGTGCTTCCAGATCAGGAGGATAGATTTCCGGATGATTGGTATCCTCTGTAAACCAATAACAAATTAAACCCTTTTCCTTGCCTGAAACAGATACTTCTATTTTTCTCTCTGCCAGTGCTTCTCCCACTGGAAATGCCACAGCCAGTTCAATATGATTATCCTCTTGATTGGTTAAAATGGTATCTGCCAAACCGGTCAGCCAGCCTTCCTTATTGCTGGCAGGAAGTCCCAGATGTTCTGCCACCATAGGTAGCATAATATTGCAAATCCACAAAATCCTCATGGCTCCACCTCCGCTTTAATTGAATATCCAATTTAAGTATGGTAACAAACGAATATCCATATTGTATGCCGAATGTAAAAACAATCCAAAATATCCCAAAAAGGCCACTGCTACTCCAATTGTCCAAAACAGCTTCCAGCCCTTATTCTCTATACGTATTAAAACAGATGGTACCAAAAAAACCTGGGACACTATCATATAATAACCAATTCTGGACACCTCCGGTATGAAGGAACCAAATGTATACACTGCCAGACCGGCCAGGTTCAAAAAGAAATAAAATTTGGTCTGTACATTATCCTTTAAAGCCACTTTTAAAAAAAACATACATAACACCAGTACTCCCATACATTTTGCGATATTTGTAAAGGAGATATCCACCTTATCAAAAGCAGAGCCTTCATAAAAAGGATAAAAGAAGAATATAATCCTTCTGTAAAACTCTTTAAATACCACCAGGCTGACTAAAAAAGCTCCTCCTAATACATATAATCCTTTCGGTATCTTGTGTTCAGCCAAATAGTGTGCCAGCAGGTATATGGGTATGACTACCAATATGGACTTATGAAAAAGAGCGGCAAAGACTATCCACGCAATAAATACACCATACTGCTTTCGCAGTACATATTTCATGGCATACATGGCAATTGCTAATACAAAATAATAACGGACAGAGTTTAAACTGGAATAATAATAGCCGCCGGTCATCAGCAGAAAAACCGTAGCTGCAAACCATTCCCCCTGATCATACATGGCTTTTACAAAAAAAATAGCTGTAACCACAGAAAAAAAGCCAAAAACAGGCAGATAATTGTCATATCCGAACAAAGACTGTATAACCCAAACCACCAGATTAAAGCCGGGTTCATAAGAAACATGCCGGTTCTGCATAATCAGATTAAACTGAAAGCGATATACCCAATAATCATTCCCTACTGCAATTCTACAAGCAGATACTGCTGCCAGTAACGCAAAGATAGCAACAGCCGCAGATATATTACAGGCCCTTTGCCTATCCCGCGGAATCTGCAATCCTGCCTTTTCACCAGGCTTTCCAATATGAAATTGTACATAGTCCCTATTCCGTACCAGTAGTCCAATCCCTACCACCGCCAGAAATAGTACAATATATACTGCCATACCCATACTCTTCCCTTAAATTCTTATTTCTGTTTTCTTCCAAATCGATAACTTTTAATAATTGCACTATCTGCTGCATACAAAATAGCTGCCTTCACCTGGCATTTCTGCACTTTCATCTCTTCCAATACATGCTCAATAGCCTTACCATGATGCTCTCCGGCACCTACTGCAAGCAAAATACCCTGGGACTGTCGCAACATATCATAGTTTTTAGAATCCAACTCTGAAACAGATAAAACATTAGCAGATTTTTCGTGTTTCAAATATCTTAATAGTTCCTCACCTTTCTGTTCTTCTCCCATAGTCAACAAAGTATACTTGTTTTCCCGGTTAAAAAGATATTCTATATTTGTAACAATCTCATTGCTATCTGCAACCAAATCTTTACCCAGATATCCTACCATGGGAATATCATATCGGTAATTAAAAGTTTCCGGTATGGTAATTGTATCATCCCATATAAGCCACAATGATACCCCGAAGGTTCCTATAAATCCACCAACCACTGCTCCTAAAATAATTGCTCTCAATAAACGGACATCTTTATCTGCTTCTTGTATAGGTGTTTCATCAATAATTTCTATGGAGGACATTTCCGGATGTTCACTTTCAAAAATAAAATATACCTCCTGTAAGGCTTCATTCAATAACACAGTCAACTCTTCATAAGGAGTGGTTACCCTTGATACAGGAATACGAATATCCGAAGGCAAATCTGCAAAAAAGAAGGTCTTCAAATCCTCTTTTTGAACATTATATTTCTCTGTTATATTCACCTTCTCAGTAGACAGTTGCCATACTCTGTCTACAAACCAGTCTGATACTACCCATTCCTTCCAGGTTGCGCCATTAATATAATTATGCAATTCTCCGGTTTCCGGATTTATATTTGTGTACTCTATATAATATTTGGTAGTAATTTCATATTCTACAGGTCCACCAAACACTACCTTCTTCACGTAATATTCGCCGCCGATAAGGAAAGCACCTATTAGCATTCCCATAAGCACCCAATGTATTTTCTTTATAAATTTCAAAACAAAAAGCTTCGTATCAAATGGTTCTTTTGCATAAGGCCATTCTCTCATGGACATACTCCTCCATCATTGTGATTATCATAAAATTTTACCACACTTTATGGGGGATGTCAAAAAACAACCTTATTTGGATACCTACAGAAAATTATTCATTGCAGGTTTGTACAGAATGCTATAAAATGGATATAGGATTTTATTTTTCGGACCCTATTACTTGGAAGTTCCGGAAGAAAGGCGGACTTAATGAAAGAACAATTATATACTATACCCTTAAATGAAGCTGTGGACGCCAATGATGAATGTCCCTTTTGTTTTGTAGAACGTGCCATCGAACAGGATTTGATGGATTTCTGTTTGGGTTCCGGCAGTTCCTATATGGAAGCAGATATCCGTGAAATGACGGATTTGGCCGGTTTTTGCCGTGATCACTTCAAAAAAATGTTTGACTATGGCAATACCTTAGGTAATGCCTGGATATTAAAGACCCATTACAAGCGTATCCTGGGAGAGATGCGCAAGGAATTTAAGTCCTTTGCTCCGGGCAAGGTTTCTTTAAAGGACAAGCTGTTCAAGAATGCCGAAAGCGGTAATTCCATCGGCGTATGGGTGGCAGAGAAAGAAAACTCCTGCTATATCTGCAATTCCTTTAAAGATACTTACAAAAGATACCTTGATACCTTCTTCTATATGTATGACAAAGATGATGATTTCCGTGTAAAAATTAAAAATGGCAAAGGTTTTTGTCTGCCCCATTTCAGAGATTTATTGATTAAAGCTGATGATACTATGGGGGACCGTGAGAAAAAGGAATTCTATGATATGATTCTTCCTCTCATGGAGCAAAATATGGAACGTCTGGCTGAAGATGTGGCTTGGATGGTGGAGAAATTCGACTACAAAAATGCAGATGCCGACTGGAAAAACTCCCGTGATGCCATCCAACGCGGTATGCAAAAGCTGAAAGGTGGCTATCCGGCAGATGCTCCATATAAGTCAAGCAAATAAATCTTTTCCGGAATGATACGAAGCAGGGACAATTACCTGTCACTCACACACTGGTGAAAAAACTTTCGTTCCCGAATTATATGTCAAAGGTCGGACACTAGTGTCCGCCCATGCCATACAATTCAGTCACAAAGTTCTTTTCAACAGTGCATTACGTGACAGGTAATCATCCCTGCTTCTTACATTATTGCTATATTTTGTTGCCTCATTTATAGAAAAATCTACCAGATAACCATCACTAAGTTTATGAATGGTACGTTGGATGGTATCTCAGGTATCGCTTAGCCGAATAAGGGGGTGGAGTAGTAGCGGTCTCCGCTGTCGGGAAGGAGTACTACGATAGTTTTTCCTTTATTTTCAGGAAGTTTTGCGAGCTGCAGGCCTGCATGGAGTGCTGCTCCGGAGCTGATACCGGTAAGAATTCCTTCTCTACGGGTTAATTCTTTTGCTGCTTCATAGGCTTCCTCCCCGGTTACTGTTACTATACGATCATAAATAGTTGTATCCAATATGGCAGGTATAAATCCTGCACCAATTCCCTGTAAAGGATGGGCTCCGCTACGGCCTTCTGATAATACCGGTGAATCATAGGGTTCTACTGCCACTATTTCAATATTGGAATTCTGTTCCTTTAAATACTTTGCAGTACCCGTCAAAGTACCTCCGGTACCCACACCTGCCACAAATATGTCTATTTGTCCATTGGTATCCTGCCAGATTTCCGGTCCTGTGGTTTCATAATGTGCCTTTGCATTAGCTTGGTTATCAAACTGTGCCGGAAGATAGGCTCCTTCTATGGTATCCACCAGCTCTTTAGCTTTTGCAATAGCACCACTCATGCCTTTGGACCCTTCCGTCAATACAAGCTCTGCACCATATGCTTTTAATATATTGCGTCTCTCTATACTCATGGTTTCCGGCATGGTCAAAATTACTTGATATCCTTTTGCAGCAGCAATTGCCGCCAGACCGATACCGGTGTTACCTGAAGTCGGTTCCACAATTATTGCTCCCGGTTTCAAAAGGCCTCTTTCTTCTGCATCCTCTATCATATATTTTGCCGCTCTGTCCTTCACACTTCCGGACGGATTCTGTGCTTCAATCTTAATCAATACTGTAGCTTCTGTACCATGGGCTTTTTCCAGATTGCACACCTGCATTAATGGTGTTTTACCAATGATTTCATTCACACTTTTATAAATCATAAAATACCTCCGCTTATCTGCTACTCAACAGTTTTTATAATCTATTTTGCCGCCAAAGCCTTCATCATATCCAGATATTCTACTACTTCTTCATAAAACATCTCCGGCTGAAAGGAATTCTCCATAAAGCGCTCTGTCAGCAATCCTTTAATTGTAAAATCCATCATCTTTTGTAATTTCCTTCCATCCACACCGGTAGGAAAGCTGGTAAAACGGATCTGAGATTTTATTCGGTTATATTCTTCCTCCAGAATAATTCTCTTCTCCTCTGTTGCCAGCAACACTTCTCCTACATCCTCTGATGTGGCACGGTTAAGAAATTGCTGCATATATGGGTATTCACGCATAGCATTCATCCGTGCAAACTCAATCTGTTTCATTACTTCAAACAGATTGGATTCACTCTTTGATACCATAGTGCTAAGTTCCAAAACCATATACCTTACACTATACTCATAAATAAACTCATACACCCCCAGCTTACTTTCAAAATAGTGAAAAAGCAAACCCTTGCTTATACCCGCTTCTTTTACAATATCGTCAGTGCTGGCATGCTTATAACCCTGCATGGCAAAAACCTTTAACGAAGCATTTATCATACGGTCCTGCTTCTCTTTTTTCAGTTCAAAAAATTTATCGTTCATTGTTCCTTTATACTCCATCTATCCTTGTTTCATATGCGTAACTATATTAGCATACTTACCTTAATGTTTCAAGTTGACTGTCCATAACATTTCATAAACTTTTTATAGATAATCCCTTTTCATTTTCATAAAAACGTATTAGAATATAATATATATTATTTGAGTAGAAGGGAGTATGTTTATGTCTAATAAGTTTGGAAAATTTTTACTTGCAAGTGCTGCACTTGGTTCTGCCATTGGTACTACTTTTTATTTGATGAAAAAGAAAAAAAATATAACCGAAACCCCTGAGGAATATGAGGATGAGGATTACGATGATTTTAGTGATGATGTAGAGGATATTCCCAATGTCCCTGAAAATGCACCTGAAGAAAAGACTGTTGAAGACCCCAAATCAGAATCTACTCCTATTACAAAAGCTACTATTGATGAAACTTTGGCTAAGGTAACTGATAAAATCACTGCTTTTGCCGAAAGGGCAACAGAAAAGGTAGATATATTTACAGAAAAAGCCAGCGAAAAGGCAGAACAGTTTGCTGAAAAAGTTACGGAAAAATTAGAAAACTTTACAGAAAAAGTAGTGGAGAAAGCGGATGCTTTCTATGGTACTTCCGAAACCCCTGAGGAATCCGAAGTAGCTGAAGAACCCGAAATTATCGAAGAGCCTGAGATTATTGAAGAGCCCGAGATTATTGAAGAGCCCGAGATTATTGAAGAACCTGAGATTATTGAAGAGCCCGAGATTATTGAAGAGCCCGAGATTATTGAAGAACCTGAGATTATTGAAGAACCCGAGATTATTGAAGAACCTGAGATTATTGAAGAGCCCGAGATTATTGAAGAGCCTGAAATTATTGAAGAGCCTGAGATTATTGAAGAGCCCGAGATTATTGAAGAACCCGAGATTATTGAAGAGCCTGAAATTATTGAAGAACCCGAGATTATTGAAGAACCCGAAATTATTGAAGAGCCTGAGATTATTGAAGAACCCGAGATTATCGAAGAACCTGAAATTATCGAAGAACCCGTAATTATCGAAGAACCCGAAATTATTGAAGAGCCTGAGATTATTGAAGAACCTGAAATTATTGAAGAGCCCGAGATTATCGAAGAACCTGAAATTATTGAAGAGCCTGAGATTATTGAAGAACCTGAAATTATTGAAGAGCCTGAGATTATTGAAGAACCTGAGATTATTGAAGAGCCCGAGATTATTGAAGAGCCCAAAGTTATTAAAAAGCCTGAGGCAAAAATCTTAGATGAATCTATTGATTTTGTCCCTCTTAACGAACAAATGGAAGTTGAAGAATCTGTTGAAGAATTTATCTTTGATGATGAAGATGAAATTGAATAGTTGCACTTTAAAAGGACTCCTTTAGGGAGTCCTTTTCTCACCCTTATAACCATGCTTTTCTCAAAGCCTGTATTCCTTCCTCTATTTCCTGTTTTGACATTCCACCATATCCAAGTATTACTGTCCCCCTATTTTCCTTATTCCTACCACCTACATAGCTTTCAGACAACCCATATACCTTAACGCCCTGCAACTTTGCCAGTTCAATTAGGGTCTCTTCTGACACATTCTTTTTAGAAGTCAACAACAAATGTAATCCTGCATTCTCTCCGGTAATAATAAAGCATTTTTTAAAATCCTCTAACAACTCCAACATATAATCATGTTTATCCTTATAACACTTTCTCATCTTATTCAGGTGTCTTTCAAAATAACCTTCTCTGATAAATTCATCCAATATCTTTTGTTCTATGCGAGATACCGTAGTAGAATAAAAAGCACATTTCCTCTCATATGTCTCTACAAGTTTCATTGGCAATACCATATAACTGACACGAATAGCCGGTGCTATGGATTTAGAGAAAGTTCCTATATAAATCACCCTGTCATTCTTGTCAGAAGCCTGTAAAGAAGGTATGGGCTTACCTTTGTAACGAAACTCACTATCATAATCGTCCTCTATCAAATAACGGTCTGCTTGTTCATTAGCCCATTTTAACAGTTCTCCTCTTCTTCCTATTGGCATTACTACACCGGTAGGATACTGATGTGACGGCATCACATAAACCAACCGGACATCTATCTTTCTTAACTCTTCCACCCTCATTCCATTCTCATCCATGTCCACCGTTGTGATAGGATACCCAAAAGATTGAAAAATCTGATATGCACGCTTGTAAGTAGGATTCTCCATTGCTATAGGAATTTGAGGACCAAGTATTTTCTCCAGAAGCATCAACAAATAGTCATTTCCTGCACCTACAATAATCTGCTCCGGTGTACAATTCACTCCTCTGGAGGCATGTAAATAACGGGCTATGTTCTCTCGTAGCCCATAATCTCCACGTGCATTCCCCTGAGCATACAACTTTTCATTTCCATCGCTCAAAACATTTTTATGTAGTTTTCTCCAGACACTGAAAGGAAACCGGGACATATCTATTTGGGTAGGTGAAAAATCATAAATATAATCAACATCTGTGGAAAACGCTTCTTTTAAAGTTGTTTTACCAATGTCTTTTTCTTTCTTTCCCTCTAATCGAAACAATTCTTCCACTTTACTGACAAAATATCCCCGATAAGGCTGGGATTCTATATAACCTTCGGACAGCAATTGTTCATATGCCAGTTCCACTGTACTTCTGGCAACCTGTAAATTTTCCGCCAACAAACGTGTAGAGGGAAGCCTCTCCCCTTGGAGAAGCTTCCCTTCCTTTATTTCTTTTCTTATATGCTCATAAATCTGTTCATATAAACATTTGGCACTACCGGTCTTTAATTCAATAGTCAGTTCCAGCATATAACACCTCAAACGGAAAACTTACTTCTTATATCTCTCTAAAATCAACCTCTTCAATTCTCTGGCTTTATCCTTCATCCTGCTATTTGCCGTAGCAGACACTAATAACTCCGACACTAACTTGGCAGCTATCTTATCTTTTCCCACTTTGTATGCTATCGCTGCCAACTCATAATCTAAGGTTGTTTGATCCATCCCGCATATGGGTAAGTTTTCCTTTTGTCTGGCATTCAAAAAACCTTCCAATGCCTTATTAAGACATTCCAGCTCTTGTTTCTTCAACTCTGTGACTTTTTCTTGAGTCGTTGTTTTATCTTCTAACTGCAACTCTTCTGCATAGCCTCTCAGCAACCACGCAAAATGCAAACAGATATGTGCTTTCTCACTATCCTTCCCTCGTTTCACAATGGCACAGGCAAGAGCAACCTGATATCTGGAAATCACTTCCTCATACTCATATATCATTCCGGTAGGAATAGTAACATTAACCTTATTACAAATATTATCTCGCAACAGCTTAATCTGAGCATTCAATAGCGGTTGAAAATATGAAATCATAGCTGCATATCCACATTCGGGGCATACTATTACCTCATACTTATTGTTATCAATCCCTTCATATGTTATCCGTGAATCCAAATCTACAGACACTGACCGGGTCTTACCTGTCTTCATTACCTTGGAGGTGAATTTCACATCACAAACCGGACAGCAAAAGGATTTATCATAAATTAAATCCTTTTCTTCTTTGGTAATTGTCTGTTTCTGGGCATTATGAACCGTTAATTCCTTTTGCTCTTCCTCATATAAATTCAAGTTTTCCAGTTCCCCTAAACCAAGTCCTTTAAGCCCGGATAAAATCCCTGCCATTTCAGCACCTCACATATAGTATTTAAGAATTCTTTGGCAATGTATAAGAGCTCTTCAATGAAACAATTCTGTTAAATACCAACTTGTCCTCTTTAGTATCCTTCACATCTACACAGAAAAATCCCTGACGTACAAACTGAAATCTGTCAAAGGGCTTAGCCTTTGCAAATTCAGGTTCCAAATAACATTCCTTCAAAACGGTTAAGGAGTTGGGATTTAAGTTCAAACTGCCGTCCTCATTGTAAACCCCCTTATCCTCATCAATAATATTTTCGTACAGACGTACTTCTGCCTTTACAGCATGTGCTGCTGATACCCAATGAATGGTACCCTTTACCTTACGTCCATCATTGCTGTTTCCGCCCTTAGTTTCAGGATCATAGGTACCATGAATCTCAATAATATTACCGTTCTCATCCTTTACACAGCCTGTACACTTTACAAAGTATGCATTCATAAGACGTACTTCATTGCCCGGGAACATACGGAAATATTTCTTAGGAGGCTCTTCCATGAAATCTTCACGTTCAATATATAATTCCTTACCAAAAGGAACCTTACGGCTTCCAAGCTCTTCATTTTCCAGATTCATCGGAGCTTCCAGCCATTCTTCCTGTTCTTCCGGATAATTATCAATTACCAGTTTAACCGGGTCTAAAATAGCCATTAAACGAGGTGCTTTCGCCTTCAAATCTTCGCGGATACAATATTCCAATGCTGCATAATCTGCTACAGAATGTGCCTTAGACACACCACACATTTCTACAAACATACGGATGGATTCCGGTGTGAAACCACGTCTGCGAAGAGCCGCAATGGAAACCAGTCTGGGGTCATCCCAACCATCTACAATACCGTCCATTACCAGCTTCTTGATATAACGCTTACCTGTTACCACATTCTTCAAATACATCTTAGCCTGTTCAATCTGCTTGGGAGGATGAGGATATTCCAGTTCTCTTACCACCCAGTCATACAAAGGTCTGTGGTCCTCAAATTCCAAAGTACAAATCGAATGAGTAATACCCTCAATAGCATCTTCAATAGGATGTGCGAAATCATACATAGGGTAAATGCACCATGTATCACCGGTATTGTGATGAGTCATATGTGCCACACGATAAATAACCGGATCACGCATATTGATATTGGAAGAAGTCATGTCAATACGGGCACGAAGCACCTTCTCACCATCCTTGTACTTGCCATCCTTCATTTCTTCAAAAAGCTTTAAATTCTCCTCAATAGAACGGGAACTGAAGGGGTCCTCTTTACCGGGCTCGGTAAAAGTACCACGATACTCCTTAATCTGTTCTGCTGACAGGTCGGATACATATGCCTTACCCTTCTTAATCAGCTTCACAGCGGCTTCATACATTTCTCCAAAATAATTAGATGCATAGAATAGACGGTCTTCGTAATCTGCACCCAACCACTGTACATCTGCCTTAATAGACTCTACGAATTCAATATCTTCCTTGGTAGGATTGGTATCATCAAAACGCATATTGAACTTACCGCCATACTTCTGTGCCATCATATAATTAACCAAAATCGCCTTAGCATGTCCGATATGCAAATATCCATTGGGCTCCGGCGGAAAACGGGTATGCACTGTATCATAAACACCCTCAGCCAGATCCTTATCGATAATCTGCTCAATAAAGTTTTTGGAAACCTTTTCTTCCACAGCTTCTGTCTCTGTTGTTTCTAAGTTCTTTTCTAAATCACTCATATCTATAACCTTGCCTTTCGCAACTTATCCAAATAATACTTTATTTTATCATAGGAAAATGGATTATTCAAGGGATTTATACCTCCGCATACATTCCTCTGCGGAAATAATCCCCTCTGTGGCACCCACCTGCTCCACTGCACAGGAAGCCACTGCACAAGCCAACTTTCCACACTCCTTTAAAGGCCACCCCTGGAATAATCCCCACAAGAATCCTGCCACAAAACAATCTCCTGCTCCGGTAGTATCTTCCACATTCTCCACTTCAAAGGCGGGAAGCTCCCAATATTCACTCTTTGTTTTTATGATGCACCCTCTTCTTCCGCATTTTATTATGGCGCAACCCACTCCCGCTTCTACCAGAAGCTCCGCATTCTTACGGCTATCGGTAATACCGGTCAACAATGCAATCTCTTCTTCATTAGGCAAAATATAATCTATATATGGTAACAGACTCTTAATATCGTCCAACGATTCTCCATTCTTTGCCTTTGTCATATCTGCTACCAGGATGCTCCCCGGCTTGGACTTAATGCCTTTAAATACGTGCTCCATGGCCATAATATCCAGCTTTGGTGAAACAAACATACTGGCAAAGCTGACAATATCTCCCATCTCATCCATGTAAGGTTCAATATCCTCCGAAGAAAGTTTTCTAAGGCTTCCCTCAGGATTGGTCAAAAAATGCCGCTCTTTGTTTTCATCCACTAATACTATGTTAATACCTGTTACCAAACCATCTTCCTGTATTATTTTCTCTGTGGAAAGACCGCAGCCTTTCACATAATCTACTATCCGCGCTCCGGCTTCATCCTTACCTACTTTAGAAATTAATTGCACATCCACACCCAAACGTCTAAGTGCAACTGCTTCATTCAGAGCATCTCCACCAAAAGACAATCTTGTCATCTCTACCTGCTGGGAACCGGTTTGAAATACCTGCTCCGTTACCGTTTTGGCCAGAACATCCAGAATAGCTGCTCCAATAATTGTAATCTTCTTTTCTTTTTTTATACTCACACTATTACGCCTCTTTATTAGTAATTAATCTGCAAATACTCCTATTCCGTCAAAGCTACCAATCCAAACAAATCAAAAAACTCTCCCACAGACTTCTGTCCGGGGAGAGCCTCCAAAAAACATTATAGGAATTTAACAGCTGTACCATATGCCATAACTTCCGCAGCACCCTGAAGTACTGCTGCCGATGCATAACGTATATTCACAACTGCATCCGCTCCCAATGCCTCTGCTTCTGCTACCATTCTCTTGGTTGCCAAAGCTCTGGCGTCATTCATCATATCATTGTAAGCCTTTAGCTCTCCACCCACTATAGTCTTAAAGCTCTGTGTAATATCTCTACCAATATTCTTGGACTGAATGGTACTTCCCTTTACCAGTCCCAACATTTCCAATTCTTTTCCTGAAATATAATCAGTATTTACTAAGATCATCTTCTTCTCCCCCTTTGATTTCTTTGATCCTGCTGATACAAACTCCTATCATAACTCCACAAAATGCTAACGGTATGATAATCATAGCCAGCTTTGCACCAAAAGGTATGCCTGGTTCAAAAACAAATAGGGCTATAATCCCCCCATAATACAAAACAAGCAATATGGTTATAATTATAGGAGCCAACATTTTTTTGCCATGATTCATAGATTATCACCTCTCAATCAATGAAAATATTATACCTTATATAACAAAGTATGACAAGTTATTTCTATTTGAACCTATATAAAAACCTCCCCCTCTCTTAAAAGAAAGGGGGAGTAGCCTAGGGAGGGCTATATTCAATTATGAATTACTTTCTATCAACTCAATTGTTACCTTAGTCTCCTTGGAGCCTACCGGTTTTGTAGCTTCTTTTTTATGTGCTACGGGGCCTAAAGGTGCCTTAGGTGTTGGTTTTTCCTCTGCTTCCTTTTCATGCGGCGGTACCGGTTTTTCCTTTTCTGCCGGAGGTACCGGTGTAGGCTTCATTTCCGGTGTAGTCTTGGGTTCCGGCGTAGGCTTAGGCTCCGGCGTAGGCTTAGGCTCCGGCGTAGGCTTTGGTTCCGGCGTAGGCTTGGGTTCCGGCGTAGGCTTGGGCTCCGGTGTAAGCTTAGGCTCCGGTGTAGGCTTGGCTTCCGGCGTAGGCTTAGGCTCCGGTGTAGGCTTAGGCTCCGGTGTAGGCTTGGCTTCCGGCGTAGGCTTAGGCTCCGGTGTAGGCTTAGGCTCCGGTGTAGGCTTGGCTTCCGGCGTAGGCTTGGGCTCCTTCTCATGTGGAGGAGTAGGAGGTTCCGGATGCTTCTTCTCCACACATTCTCCGGTTAATACATTAATAACATATTCATAATGATCTTTATCCACATGGAAATGTACCTTGTATTCCGGTCCTTCTTTTTTTACATGATACTTAATATCGCACATGGTCAGGTCTTTCTGATTTACTCCTGCCTTGCCAAGTGCCAGCTTCAATGCATCTTCAATAGATGTAACTACTCCCGGCAATACCACCTCCGGTTCCTCAACAACCGGTGTTCTTTCAATGATTTCCTTGCTGATAATACTACCATCTAAAGCATTAATTACATAGAAATAATCACACAATCCCATTGTAAATTCAATATAATACTCTTTTTCTTTAGGTCTGTGTTTCAATTCCTCCAGTTTCACATTTGTATCACTGACCTGTGCATCAGCATATGCCAAGTTCAACGCTTCTGTCTTGGTAATCTGTTTTTCCGACTCCGGAGGAGTGGCAGGTTCTTCCTTTATTACCAACTTATATTCAAACTCTAAAATCGTACCCTTCACCGCGTCAATTTTATATTTGTATTCTGCTGTTTCTTCCACTGTAAACTTAATATCGTAGGTATAAACACCTGCAGTTTCTTTAATCTTTACACTGTTCAATACCATCTTAGATGCATCAATGCCTGCATCTTCCACAGCTATCTTTACCACATCATCCTTGGTTAAGAGAGCCACATCTTCTGCCTCCAGCAAATCCCAGAGCTCAGAAATAGTCATTTTTACAGTAATCTCCAAAGCTATGTCCAGATTATCTGATACCTGCTTTGCCAGCATATATTTTCCTACAGAGACTCCATACTTATCAGCCAGTTCTTTTAATGCCTCATCTAAAGGACAGCTCTGACTGTTTACACTGCCAATCAAATCCTTCTCTGCCATAATACTACTGATTTCTGACTTGATTTTTGCACTGATTTCATCAGCTCTTTTGGTGTCATCATTTTCTACGCATACATTGATAGCATTATATACTTCATCCAAATAACCGTTTTTCAACAAAGAACCAATAATAGCATTGATGGCAATATCCAAATCTACCTTTTTCAAATCCATACCATTCAATACTTTTTCAGCATCCTCATTCAGTGCTACTGCTGATAATACCTTGTCGTTTTTACTCACAGTCAGTTCAATACTGGGATTGATATCCAAGGATACTACAGAATCCACCTTAGTATTACTATAGAATATACCACTTCCAACCAGCAAACAAAAACAGGCTGCCGCAGCCACCCATTTCATAACCGTTGCTGCTGCACTTTTCTTTTTACGTTGATAGTGAATTGCTTCACTCAAAAAGCGGTCATCTACCTGACCAATGGCCTCTGCCACTTTATTCTCTTTCATAAGAAGTCTCCCCTTTCTTCTAAATAAACCTTTAGCTGTCTTCGCAGTCGTGTCAGCTTCACAGATACATTTTTAGATGAAATTCCCACTCTTTCTGCTATCTGTTCATAACTGTCATAAAACCAATACCTGCGAATAAAAATCACTCTGTCCTTCTTCTTTAACCCATCCAAAAATGCTTCGATGGATTCCACCAGTTCCTTTGTTTCCATGGCACTTTCCACACTTTCCGAAGATGCCAGAAATTCGCTCAGCTCATCCACTGCCAAATCATAAGCACTATTCCTTTTTCTGGCCTGATTCCTGTGAAAACAGTTTAATGATAAATTACGCACTATTTTCAACACATAGGTTAGCAAAGGATTGGGTCTGGTAGGTGGTATAGCATTCCAAACGCCCAGATAACTATCATTGACACATTCTTCTGCATCTGAATAATTACCCAGAATGTTATATGAAGTCTGCAGACAAATCTTACCGTATTTTGCTTCCAGCTCCTCCAAAGCTTTCTCAGAGCGTTCAAAAAACAGCTCGATGATTTCTTCATCTAACACTCCTATCACCACCTTTCACTTATATACTAAAGATTTATTTGGGAAAACTACATTCAGTGTAACTTTTTTTGAAATTTTTGTAAAGATGCCCAAAATACAACAAGAGGGAGAGCTAAGCTCTCCCTCCTGACTTTTCACTATATCATTTACGCCCACACCATAAAGCTCCATTAGAGCCAACATGGTATCTGCCTGGGGATATCCCACACCGGCCTCATACTTATATATGGCCTGTACGGAACCCAGACACAGATACTCCCGTAACTGCTCCACGGTCAAATGATGCTGCTCACGCAAACGTTTTAAGTTCTTACCAATTACCTTTAAATCATATTCTGTTCTGTATTTCATGGCTACCTCCCTGTGCTTTTGCACATTTACAGGTTATTAGTTACTCTTGCGCCAAATACTCAGCGAACACTATAATTTATCATATAATCCTGCAATTTGCAATCCCTTTTTTTTAATTTGACATCTAAAACCGAACCTCCATGCCACATCCTTTATATAAAGGATAGGTTTTTTGCGGCTCCTAAAATTTGATTTCTTATAATCTCCCTATTTCAACTCTGGACCTTAACTTATAAAAAATAATCCAAAAACCAAGAACATTAACCTTAAACCTTTTCGATTACTTCTTCAGCTAATTTGATATGAATTGAGAGCCCCACGGAAACTTATGAATTTGAGATTACAATGTAACCTCAAACTCATAAGTCTGATTATATTTATCCAATGCTATCTGCATGGACGCAATTTCCTCATCAATACACTCGTAGTCCCTTTTTACAACCTCTAAGTCATAATTGATGTACTGATATTCCGGTGCTGTTTTGCGGGCATTGTACACACCTGCATTGATTCTGATTTTGGGTTCCTGCTTACGCATCTGGTCCAAAGTGAATTTTCTACGGTTCAGCTGTGCCATTTTGACCAAAATCTGGTCCACGGTAAGCATTTGCTCCCCCACAGCAATTTCATTTGTCAGGTTGGCCACATTAATAGCATGCTTGATGCGTACGATTTTTTCATCAATCTCTGCAATGGTTGCAGCCACCCTTTTATAATCATATTCGGGAATCACCGGCTCTTCATCCAGTGCAGCCACATAAATACGGCCCTCTGCTTCCTTACGACACCAGAATTCTTTATCCTCGTTTAATTTTTTCAACATTTTATTTGCAATAGCTGAAGTCATTTTCATCTTCTTTTCCTCCTGATAAACATCTGTTTCCTTGTGTCTAAAGGAAGAATAACATAAAATAACTCCACTCGTCATTGACGGCGGAGTTGAATGCGCGTAGTTATGAGCCATGCGCAGATGAACCGAATTGACTGCTGAGAGCTTGCTCACGGGCAGGCATATTCGAATTCAGATGCATACGGCGAATGCCTCGACAATGAGTAAGCGTTAACTTACGAACCTGTCGGCATGGCGGAAGCTTCGTAAAGCTGAAATTTTCACTTGTGTTGTCAAATTGATGTAAAAACGCAAATATCACATGGCAACTATGCTAATCAGTTCGTTTCTTTATTTAGGAATAGACAGCCAACAATCAATACTAAATTTCGCTGTTTTATAGGGCTTCGAATAGCCATCTGTAATAGCAATACCTGATATCGTAATATGTACTTCACTATCCTTTATTTCCAAAATGGTAACCTTATAACTTTCCATTGGTTCGTGCTCAAATAGGTAAAAGGTATCCTCACGCTCATCAGACTCCTCTACATTGTTTACAGTAAATGTACGACCTACCAAATCATACAAATTGCTCACACCTGTCTCATGACAATTAATACATATAGAGGGTCTTACCGTTTCTCCTTCATATTTACCTCTGTTAAAAGAAATATCTATAGCAATAGTGATTGTACCTTCTTTCTCATCACTTTCCATAATATATAATCGAGTCTCAGTACATGTTTCTACTTCATAAATATTTCCGCTCAAATTTAGCATTCCACTCATAATACAATTTCTCCTTATGTTTCATATTCAACAAATTCAAATTCATGCATACTTTTTAATCCTTAAAGCACTAATTAATTAGATATTAACATTAAATACTGCAGATAGATTACCTTCCTCATCCTCACTAAATTCAATTTCAAACCAGAAATCTAGTGGTTCTCCATTACTAGTTGGGCGATATTCATAATAAGCCTTTCCATTACTAAATGCATAAGGATCCACTTGTTTTTCATCATAAAAATCTATAATAATTTCTTTTTCATAGTCTTCTATCCACATTTCAAGTTGACCTTCTAACCATTCTGCAAAGCATTCTGCTGCATTATCAGCACCTTCATCAGACCACGATTCATCTATTTCAATCAATGAACCCAATATTTCATAATTCTTTTCTGCCAAGCAATTTACAACATTCTCAATTATTATATAAGCCTCTTTTTCCATATTATTCATCTTATCAACGCCTCCACATTTCTATATTCTCGGATAAATCAATTCGTAAACTTCAAATCTTCTGTTGCTTTCAATCTCTCTGTAAGACTGCAATTTCCCAGTGATTTAAATTATATTAATCTTCTTCCATATAATCAAAATAATCATCGCCTACATGAACAAGCATATTATTCTTTATTGCAAATCCAATTAAATTGCCCCAATCCCCCTCACCTTCAACAATATATGCAATATCATTGTCATTAGTTGTTGCACATATATATAATGTTGTGAACCAACAGTGATTTAATATATCAAGCGGGTTATCAAGAGAAGATAATTCAATCCCTTCATAAGTCTCTTCCTCTTTTACATGATGTATTATTTCTTTACATATCTCATATATTATAGTTTCAGTAAGGTTATTAAATGCCTCTACACACTTCTCTGCATATTCGTTTGAATCAGGATTACTCGACATAACTGTAAAGATATCCTTTTTTTCATCATCACGAAAAAATGTACTTTTAAAATATCCTTCACAATAACCTTCTTCTTGATGTACCCAATCTATCATAACATGGACCTCCACTTCAATTACATATTCAAATAATCACATGCTTTCAACTCTTAGAAA
>JAFXCD010000105.1 GCA_017521605.1 Lachnospiraceae bacterium
ACCGGTGATAAACCGAAGGGGTCTGTGTAGCTTACCGGGTTGCCCTGTACGTAGCTGTAGCGGTTCAGGCTCTGGCTGTTGTCAAGGCTTCCGGTCAGGATGTCCCGATTAATGAAGCGCTTGATTTGCGGATTATAGTATCGCTGACGCATGTAGTACAGACCATTAGCTTCCGTGCTGACACCACAGCGGCCGTTGTAGAGGAAGCGGGTGAGGGTTTCATCACCACTAAGTAATTCTCCGTAAACACCATAGGTGTAGGTTTCTACTACTTGTCCCTCATTATCCGTCAGCTTCATGGTGCTGCCCAGGTTGTTGTAGTGATGGTAGAGGTAGGTTCCCTCGGTCTCCTCACTGATTAATCCCTGACCGTAGAGATAGGTGGTGGTACCGTTGATTGCGGTCACTCCGCTCTTCTTCTCATACACGGTCATGGTCAGTACACGGCTTAAGGATGCGGATACGGTATCCGTCACATACTCTTCCACATAGTCCGCGGTTTCTGCCTTGATACGGATATTCTCTGCATCGTAGGTGTAGGTGATGCCTCCTGCACGAACCAGACGGTTTCTACAGTCGTAAACCAGTTCACTCATCACACCGTCCACCGGACCGTAGGTCATGTTTCCGTCGGCATCATAACGCAAGGTTTCACCATTGTAGGTCACCAGACGATTCGCCTCATCATAGGTCATAGTAGCAGAGACAAGGTTACTGATACCTTTTTGGTGAGAGCCATTCCGATTAATTTAAAGATCGTGGTTTATTTTTAGGTGGTTAATGTCCTTAAGTGGAGAAATAATTAAATTCTATAACACATCTGGGTTATTACCTGAATAACTACATATTTCAGGATACTCTTTAGCCCAAAACTTAAAAATAATTAATCCCTCATCAAATTCCTCTGGACAATCCTTAACTATTTTTACATAAAAAGTTAATTTGTTCACTACCATATCCTCTCGTACACAATCTGGTAAGTGTAAAGGATTTTCAAAGCTTATTTCCAAAACATCATTTTCTTTCAACCTGAAAATTTTTCTTCTCCACTCCCTTGCTATACTAATTTCCATTGCAACATCACTGATTGTTCTTTCATATATCGCTTTCATTACATCCTCCAACTATTAATTGGATCTATAACTCTCCCATGAACTATTTAGATATTGGTCAAACTTCTTTTCAAAATCTGTTTTTTAACTTTCTGTTAATGGAATATAAGATTGAATTTTTTCCTGTATTGCTCATACTAATTTGGGACTTTCTCCCCTTTGGTGCAATTATCAGATTGATTTTTAGAATATCTAAAACCATTTTTCTATTATATTATCTCCATACACTGGTATATACCAACTTTTAATCCAATTATTTTTCATATCACTTCCTCCTATTCTTAACCCATATATTCCTGAATGAATAAAAATTATTTGTTTTCCATAATTTTCAGTATATACGTTTAATTGTAAAGCATCACATATAAACCCATTGGCCTCTTCTATAACCTTAATACCACCAATCGCTTTGATATAATAATCTGTTTCAGGATAATTTAAAACATAATTTCTTATATCAATTTTATATGCAATATCCAAATCTGTCTCATACATTATTTTATTTCTTATTGCAACTTTAATTTTACCTTCTCCTAAAACATCATATATTTCCACAAATTTATTATCTATTTCAAAATATATACATTTGGGATCCAAGATTAATTCATTGTCTTCCCCCTCATCAAACGGAAAAGTCCAAATACATTCTAGTTTATAATTATATAGATTACACATTGCATTTTGATATTTCATATATTTCCACCTCTTGTATTTACATATTAATTTCATAGGCTATCACAGTTAGAATAATATACCTATGATAGCCTATACACTAGTTACCCAATATTTTAAATATCTCAAATTGAATAGCCATACCTTTTCCTGCTTCTAGTAATGTTACCCACTCATCATTTTGCTTTGTGGCAAGCACTAATCCTTTTCCAATATATATATTTAATATATCTCCACCCTTTTGTGCTGTACTTTTGTATGCATATTTTAGTGTTCCATTATTAATCATTTCACTTAAATCATTAAGAAATTCCTCTGCATTATTACTATCTTTAAATTTGGGATAATCTTTATTGAGTACCGCTTCTAACAAGCCTTTATGGTCTTTATAATGGCTTTTCACATTCTTGCCTGCGCTTAACTGTATAGAAGAATTCCCACTCTGGTATGCTTTTCCACTTGTTTTCCCAAAGCTGGTCTTTATGCCTTTCCCCTTTGTCGAACCACCACCAAAGAACTGCAAATTATACCTCATGCTTCCACTGGGTGTTCCTTGGGAGACTAAGCGTATGTGGTCATCCAGTTCCACTTTGCTGATGGTTTTGGGGTTGAGCTTATTAGCGGCGCTCGTCACAGCACTTTTCAGCTTGTCAATCACTCTGCCCTGTCTTGCGGTTTTTACCACTTGGGTGACATCTGAGCCGTTCATGGCAGCTCGCATGAAGCTGTTGCCGGTGGACATCATGTCGGAGGCTCTGTTTACCAGTTGGGAGGTGTTGGACAGCTTGTTGGCCTTATTCATGACTTTCCCTGCTTTTGCTGCCTTGCCGGTAAGGGCTGCACTTCCACAGAACACTGCCAGGAATGCCAGTGCAGTTCCGCTTAGGTCGCCCTCCACCAGATAGATTCCTGCATCCAACAAATCGGCAACCACGCCTCCCGGTCCCGGGGTAAAGCCCAGTACGGTGAGGGTAGTATGGATATTGTTGGTGTTGCTAAATAATCCATTCACCGGTGATAAACCGAAGGGGTCTGTGTAGCTTACCGGGTTGCCCTGTACGTAGCTGTAGCGGTTCAGGCTCTGGCTGTTGTCAAGGCTTCCGGTCAGGAT
>JAFXCD010000106.1 GCA_017521605.1 Lachnospiraceae bacterium
CAAAATTGAGCTTTTAGGTGCTGCAAACAAAGCATAATAGAGGTGTTAGTAAGAAATGAGTATGCAGAGGGTACGACTAAAATCAGAGTGTTTAAGCTGCATTGCAAAAAAATATTTGGATAAATATCCTGCAAACAGTACAGAAGAACAGCAAGTGCATTATAAGAAACAGATATGCAAGGTGCTGTCAGAAGCGGAGGTGACAGACAGTGCACCACTTCTGACAAAGAAGATTACCGATGTTCAAGAGAAGATATTTGGTGAAACCACTGATTATACTAAAATAAAAGCCTTTTATAATGATTATGTAATGAAAAAGTTGCCTGAGATAGAAGAAGGTGTTGCGCGGGCAGAGGATTCTTTGCTCCGTGCAATACAATATTCCATGACCGGAAATTACATTGACTTTGGAGCCTTAGCAGAAGTAGACAAGGATAAATTTGAACAACTGCTGAAAGATGTTCCAAATATAGAAATAAATACGTTGGAATTTGAAATGTTAAAGCAAGAACTGGAACAGGCTGAACATTTAGTGTTTCTCACAGATAATTGTGGTGAAATTGTTTTTGATATGGCATTTATCAAGTTGTTAAAAAAGCAACTGCCAAAGCTTCGCATCACAGTGATAGTTCGTGGTTTTCCGACTATTAATGATGCTACTTTGGAAGATGCCAGACAAATCGGCTTGGACAAAGAGGTGTGTGTTCTGGGGAACGGCAATGGTATTGCTGGTACCTGTCTGGAAATTTTGAGTGAAGAAGCAAAGAAATGTGTACTTTCAGCAGATGTAATCATTGCCAAAGGTCAGGGGAATTTTGAAACATTGATGGGATGTGGTCTAAATGTGTATTATATCTTTATGTGTAAATGTACAATGTTTGCAAATAGATTTCATGCAGATTTGTATGATGGGCTTTTATTAAACGACAAACGGTTGATGTTATAACCTATTTTAACGAATTGAAAAGAAGGGGGCTTCTTATGAACTTAAACGAAAACATATCGGTGCAAGTAGCAGGAATAGGTGCTTGTGTGACGGATATGCTTTATACGGTGTCTCAGTTTCCAAAAGAGGACACGAAGCTTCGTGCAGAGGGTTCCGTCATGGCCGGTGGTGGTCCGGTTGCAACCGGACTGGTGGCAGTATCCAAACTGGGTGGCAAAAGTGCGTACCTAGGAGTACTGTCTTCTGATGCCTCCGGAGCTTTTTTAAAGAAGGATTTTGAAAAATACGGAGTAGATACATCAGGTATTGTTACTTATGACAGCAGTTATGCTTCTTTTTCTTCCTGTATTTGGTTGAATGCAGAGACAGGAAGCAGAACCTGTGTATTTGACAGAGGAAATCTGCCTTCATACCGGATAACGGAAGAAGCTTGTAACATTTTAAAAAATGCCATAATATTAATGGTAGATGGAAATGAACTGGATGCGGCCATAGAAGGCGCAGACTATATTCACAAGTTTGGTGGAAAAGTACTCTATGATGCTGGTGGCAGATATGAAGGGGTGGAGGGACTTTTGCCGAAGGCAGATATCCTAATTCCATCTGCGGAGTTTGCACTTGGAATTACCGGTGCAGATACGATAGAAGATGCTGCAGTGTGTCTGTATGAGACATACAAGCCTGAGGTAGTGGTTATTACAGATGGCAAAAATGGCGGTGTCCTTTATCAGGGGGAAACAATGGAACATTATCCTGCATTTCCTGTAAATGCGGTGGATTCCAATGGTGCCGGCGATGTATTCCACGGGGCTTTTGCAGCAGGATTTATAAAAGGTTTCGATTATAAAACATGTTGCTATTTTGCAAGTGCTGTTTCTGCTATCAAATGTACCGGAGTAGGGGCAAGGGAATCCGTGCCGGATTTTGATACAGTAAAACAGTTTTTGGAAGAAAAGGGCTGTTCTATCCTTTGAACAAAGTGAGAAAGGTATAGGAAAACATGAAGTATTTACTTGGTATTGACTTTGGAGGAGGTTCTTCCAAGGCCACTTTGATTGATACATTGGGAAATATTGTTGCAGAGAATAACGTGGAATATCCTACGTATTATCCGAATTTGGGATGGTGTGAGCAAGAACCTGCTGACTGGAACAGGGCATTTTCAGAGAATGTGGCGGAGCTTTTGGACAAGGCTGGCATTTCTTCAGAAGATATATTGGCTATTGGCCTTGATTCTGCTACACATACTTGGGTTATGTGTGATGAAGCATTTAGACCACTGAGACCTGCCATTCACTGGACCGATTCCCGATCTCGGGACCAAGCAAAGAAGCTAAAGGCAGAATATGGCGATCTGATTTTTGAAAAGAGCTTCCATAAACCGGATACCATCTGGACTCTGCCACAGCTTGTATGGGTAAGAGAGCATGAACCTGAGAATTTTCGTAAGTTGAGATATATTTTCTTTGAAAAGGATTATATCCGTTACAGTCTGACCGGTGTTTACTGTACCGATTACATTGAAGCGCAAGGAAGTATGCTTTTTGACTGCAATACCAATCGGTGGAGTAAGGAACTTTTAGATATAGCAGGTATTTCGGAAGAAATGCTTCCACAGGTAGTAAAGCCTACCGATATTATCGGAAGTGTTACAAAAGAAGCCTCAGAAAGAACCGGATTGGCAGAAGGAACACCGGTAATTTGCGGAACTACGGATACCGTAATGGAGGTGTTTGCAGCAGGGGCAGTGCAGCCGGGAGATGTTACGGTAAAGCTGGCTACTGCAGGCAGAATTTGTGTTATTACAGATAAACCATATCCAAATCAGCATTTAGTAAATTATGCTCATGTAGCAGAGGGCTTATGGTATCCGGGCACCGCAACCAAGGCTGCTGCCAGCTCTTATCGCTGGTACAGGGATACCTTTGGCGGTAACTATGAAGAGTTAAATAAAGGGGCGGAAAAGATTGCCATAGGATGTGAAGGACTGATGTATCATCCTTACATAAATGGAGAACTGACCCCGTATGCTGACCCACTACTTTGCGGCAGCTTTGTGGGCATACGTACGACTCATACGAAGGCACATTTCACCCGAAGTGTACTGGAGGGTGTGTCTTTGTCTTTGTTGCATTCCAAGAAAACCTTGGAAGAACTCGGCATTTCGCTGTCCGGAAGAGTCACTATTATCGGGGGTGGTGCAAAAGGAGAGCTATGGAGACAGATTACAGCGGACTGTTTAGGTCTTGAATTAGTAAAGACAGTAAGCAGTGATTCATCCTTAGGATCCGCTATGCTTGCCGGTGTGGCCGTAGGGGTATTTGCAACCCCGGAGGATGCAGTAAAAGCATGTATTAAAGTAGAAACTGTGACCGTGCCGGTAAAAGAAAATACAGAAAAATATGAAAAGTTATTCGAGGAATATGTGGCAGTGCATGACGCATTGATGCCTATTTATCGGGCAAGATAAGCATTCGATTTGGGAGGCGTAGTAATATGATGATTTCAGAAAAACTTCAAACTAAAGTAACAAAACAATGCGACGTCCTTGTTTGTGGTGGAGGTTTTGCTGGTATTTCAGCAGCGCTGGCTTCTGCAAGGCAAGGAAAGAAAACAATTCTGCTTGAAAAGCAATTTATACTTGGCGGTCTTGGTACTGCTGGTCTTGTTACAATCTATCTTCCTTTGTGTGATGGAATTGGCCATCAGGTTTCTTTTGGTATTGCGGAGGAACTATTTCGTCTCGCTATTTCTATGGGAGCAGAAGAACGATATCCTGAAAATTGGCTGGATTGTATTGATACGTCTAAAAGAACTGAGAAAAATAAGCGGTTTGAAGTAAGATATAATCCTCAATTATTTGCACTGCTTGCAGAACAGCTTCTTGTGAAAGAAGGCGTGGAAATATTATACGGCAGTTATGCTGTGGCGGTGACAAAAAATGTGGATAAAATCGAAAGTGTGATTATTGAAAATAAGTCAGGCAGACAGGCAATTGTTACAAAGTCAGTTGTGGATGCAACAGGAGATGGTGATATTGCTTATTATGCAGAGGCTCCTACAGAAACATTCAAACAGGGGAATGTGTTGGCTGCCTGGTACTATTTTTTGAATGGGACGGAATATGATTTGAATATGTTGGGAGTTGCAGATATCCCCGATGAACATAAAAAGGAAAGCAATCAAGTAGAAACGTTGGTTTCAAATCGGTTTACCGGATTGGATGGGGATGAACTTTCCTGTATGACAAGACTATCTCATCATTCAGTTTTAAATGATATTTTGAAGCGTAGGCAGAAGGACAAGACGTTGATACCGACTTCCATAGCAACAATACCGCAGATTCGTATGACTAGAAAGATTTTAGGCGAATATGTGCTACATGATGCGGAAATGCACAAGTATTTTGAGGATTCGATTGGCATGATTTCAGATTGGCGAAAGCGTGGTCCGGTTTATGAGATTCCATTTTCTGCATTGTATTCTAAGAAGATAAAGAATTTAATCACAGCAGGTAGATGTATTTCTGTAACAGATAGTATGTGGGATATTTCAAGG
>JAFXCD010000021.1 GCA_017521605.1 Lachnospiraceae bacterium
ATGAGAACATATTTAGTAACAGGCGGTGCCGGATTTATCGGCTCCAACTATATTCATTACATGTTTAAGAAGTATGATAATGACATCCGTATTATTAATGTGGATGCATTAACATATGCAGGCAATCTGGAGAATTTGAAGGAAGTAGAAGGACGTAGCAACTATACCTTTGTAAAAGCAGATATTTGTGACAAAGAGGCAATTGCCAAGATTTTTGCAGAAAACGATATTGACAGAGTGGTACATTTTGCAGCGGAGAGCCATGTGGACAGAAGTATCCGTAACCCGGAAGTATTTGTACAGACCAATGTATTAGGCACAGCAGTAATGTTAAACTGTGCGAAAGCAGCATGGGAACTTGAGGATGGAAGCTTTAAGGAGGGAAAGAAATTTCTCCATGTTTCCACAGATGAGGTATATGGTTCCTTGCCAGATGATGAAAATGCATTCTTCTATGAGACCACCCCTTATGATCCTCATAGTCCTTACTCCGCAAGTAAGGCCAGTTCAGACATGCTGGTAAAGGCCTATATGGATACTTATAAGTTTCCTGCCAATATTACCAACTGTTCCAATAATTACGGACCGTATCAGTTCCCAGAGAAGCTGATACCACTGATTATCAATAATGCATTACAGGGCAAGAAGCTTCCTGTATACGGTGATGGTAAGAATGTACGTGACTGGTTGTTTGTAGAAGACCATGCCAAGGCAATAGACATGGTACAGGAACAGGGCAGATTGTTTGAAACCTACAATGTGGGTGGTCATAATGAAAAGCAGAATATAGAGATTATCAACATAATCATAGAGACCCTGCAGGAGATGTTGCCGGAGGGAGATCCCAGAAAAGCATTGGTTAGCAAGGATTTGATTACTTATGTAGAAGACCGTAAGGGCCATGACCGTCGTTATGCCATTGCACCGGATAAGATTAAGTCAGAAATTGGCTGGTATCCGGAGACAATGTTTAAGGAAGGTATCAGGAGAACAATCGCCTGGTTCTTTGAGAATGAGGAATGGATGAAGAATGTAACCAGTGGTGACTATCAGAAATATTATACTGATATGTACGAAAAGTAAAAAGAAAAATAATAATTCCGAGGGATTGCTGCTTCAAAATGCAGGAATCCCTTCGGTGTATTTTTGTATAGGAGGAAATTATTATGAAAGGTATTATTTTAGCCGGCGGTTCCGGCACTCGTTTATATCCATTAACTAAGGCAATCAGCAAACAGATTATGCCTATCTATGATAAGCCCATGATTTATTATCCCTTGTCCACTCTTATGCTGGCAAGTATCCAAGAAGTGTTGATTATTTCTACTCCAAGAGATTTGCCTGTTTTTAAGGAGCTTTTGGGAGATGGCAGCCAGTTGGGGATGCGTATTGAATATGCTGTTCAGGAATATCCCAGAGGACTTGCAGATGCCTTTATTATAGGTGAAGAATTTATTGGCAATGATAATGTTGCATTAGTATTGGGAGATAACATTTTCTATGGACAAAGCTTCTCCAAATTACTTCGTGAAGTGGCTTCCAGAGAAAGTGGTGCAACCATTTTCGGTTACTATGTACGTGATCCCAGAGAGTATGGTGTGGTAGAGTTTGATGAAAACGGTAAGGCACTTTCCATTGAAGAAAAACCGGAAAATCCTAAGAGTAACTATGCGGTACCGGGTCTTTATTTTTATGATAATGATGTAGTAGAGATTGCTAAAAATGTAAAACCTTCTGCAAGAGGAGAAATTGAAATCACCAGTATCAATAACGAATATTTGAGACGTGGAACTTTGCGTGTAGAAACCATGGGAAGAGGATTTGCTTGGCTGGATACAGGAAACCATGATTCTTTGTTGGATGCGGCAAACTTTGTGGCTGCTTTCCAGAAGAGACAGGGTCTGTATGTGTCTTGTATAGAAGAGATTGCTTTTAAGAGGGGATTTATAGACAAAGAACAGCTGCTTAAGCTGGCAGAGCCGCTTATGAAAACCAATTATGGGCAGTATATGGTAGAAGTGGCAAATGGATTATAATAATACTGAAAATAGAGGGAATATGTATGGGTAAAATCACTGTAGAAACATGTGAAATAGAAGGATTAAAAATCATCACCCCAACTGTATTGAGGGATGAAAGAGGATATTTTGTAGAAACTTATAATTATAGAGATTATGAGGCCGCAAGTATTGATGTGGAATTTGTGCAAGATAACCAGTCCGCTTCTAAAAAAGGAGTGCTGAGAGGTCTTCATTTCCAAATTAACTTTCCACAGGATAAATTGGTAAGAGTTATTAGGGGAGAAGTGTTTGATGTTGCAGTGGATTTGCGAAAGGGTTCACCTACTTTTGGAAAATGGCATGGTGTTATTTTGAGTGAAGAAAACATGAAGCAATTCTTCATACCGAAGGGATTTGCACATGGGTATTTGGTGTTGTCCGAATATGCAGAGTTTTGTTATAAAGTAACAGATTTTTATCATCCGGGTGATGAAGGTGGAATTATGTATAATGATCCGGATATTGGAGTGGAATGGCCATTCCCTGAAGGGGTGAAACTCACCTTATCTGATAAAGATACCAAGCATGGTGGTATTGCGGAATATATTGAAAAATTTGGAAAGTAAGCAATGAAAGAAAAGAAACTATCAAAAAAGTGGAATATAGTAATTTTTATAACACTTGCCATAATAATGGCAGGTGTTATTGTGCTTCATAAAAATCCATTGGATGATCCACAGGAAGAACTGATAAAGAAGATTTTATCCTGTGGTGTAATTGTGGCAATTTGTATTATTTTTGTGGCCGGATATGAAAAGATTACGATTCTGCCAGCAGAACTTTGGCAAAACAGACATTTGATTTGGAAGCTGGCCAAGAATGATTTCAGGAAAAGATATTCCGGTTCTTATTTGGGCGGTATCTGGGCCATGGCACAACCGATAGTTACGGTAGTAATGTATTTTTTGGTATTTGATATTGTCTTTAATAGTGAGGGTCCATTACTGATAGATGGTACCAGAGCACCTTATGTATTATCATTAACAGCAGGACTGGTTCCATGGTTTTTCTTTAGCGAAGCATTGAACCATGGTACCATGGCTTTGTTGGAATATAATTATCTGGTTAAAAAGGTTGTATTTAAAATAAGTGTTTTGCCGATAATCAAAGTCATTGCTGCCGGATTTATACATGTGTTTTTTGTGGGAGTGTTATTGATAGTGGCGTGTCTTTATGGATATTACCCTACCATCTATACCATACAACTCCTTTATTATAGTGCCTGCCTGTTTATGTTTGTGTTGGCACTTTGCTACACTACCTGTGCAGTAGTGGTGTTTTTCAGGGATCTTTCCCAGATTATCAACATTGTATTGCAGATTGGTATGTGGGCAACTCCCATTCTTTGGAATCTTGGAGATATGCAAAGCAGATATGGTGATGCAGTACTTTTGTTCAAGTTAAACCCTATTGTATATATTGTGGATGGTTATCGCAGTTCCATTATGGAAAAGCAATGGTTTTATGAGGACTTTTTTTCCACTATGTATTTCTGGATTGTCACAGCTTTACTGTTTGGAATAGGAGCCTTGGTGTTTAAAAAATTGAAGGTACATTTTGCGGATGTACTGTAATGTAAGAGAAAGTCTTACCCAAAAAGAAAGGAAACATTATGCAGGAAAATTCACAAATTGCAATTGATGTGCAGAATGTTGAAAAAATATATAAATTGTACAACAAGCCTTCTGACCGGATGAAGGATGCTTTTGGGATGTTAAAGAATAATCCCCCAAAGAAACACTACGCTTTGAGCGGTGTAAGTATGCATATAAAGACCGGTGAAACCGTGGGTATTATTGGTACTAATGGTTCAGGAAAATCCACGATTTTAAAGATTATTACCGGTGTTTTAACCCCATCCGCAGGTGAGGTAAAAGTTAATGGGCGTATTTCTGCATTGTTGGAGCTGGGTGCAGGCTTTAATATGGAATACAACGGCATCGAAAATGTATACCTGAATGGTACCATGATGGGTTTTTCTGAAAAGGAGATTGAAGAAAAACTGCCGGCCATTTTGGAGTTTGCAGATATTGGGGATTATGTATATCAGCCCTGTAAAACCTATTCCAGTGGTATGTTTGTACGACTGGCTTTTGCAGTGGCCATAAATATTGAACCGGAGATTCTTATTGTGGACGAAGCTTTGTCAGTAGGGGATGTGTTTTTTCAGGCTAAGTGTTATCACAAGTTTGAGGAATTCAAAAAAATGGGTAAAACCATTGTATTTGTAAGTCATGATCTTAGTAGTATCAGCAAGTATTGCGACAGAGTATATCTGTTGAACAAGGGAAAGCTTTTGGGAGAAGGTAATCCTAAGGAAATGATAGATGCTTACAAAAGAGTACTTGTAGGACAGTATGAAGAAGCCGGTGTTGAGGAAGCTAATTTACTGGATGATGAATTGCTTCAGGAAAGGGCGGCACAGGCTGCTTTGGGACAGAATCCGCAAGCTTTGGAATATGGTACAAAGCAGGGGGAAATTGTAGAATTTTATATAACCGATAACCGTGGAGTGAAGAGTAATGCAATAATAAAAAATGCAGAGTTTACCATCCATATGAAGGTGAAATTCCATGAGGATATTAAAATGCCTATTTTTGCGTTTACCATAAAGGATGTTAAGGGTGTAGAGATTACCGGAACAAACAGCATGGTAGAGAAAGCGTATTTGGAAGGTGGAAGAGTAGGAGAGGTTAAGGAGATAACTTTTACTCAGAAGATGACCTTGCAGGGTGGAGAGTATCTGCTGTCACTTGGGCTTACCGGCTATAATGGTGACATTTTTGAGGTATATCATCGTTTGTATGATGTAATAAACATTACCGTAGTATCGGATAAAAATACAGTAGGGTACTATGATATGAACTCTCAGATTACAGTGAAGGATATAGTTGAGAGTTAGGACGTGGTACTATAAGGAGGTTCCCTTGGAAAACAGAGAACAGATTGGAAAAGTTTGGTTGGATTTAAGTAAATATCCCGGCGAAGATTTTTATTGTGACGGGGTGGTAGAAGATGAAATATTAAAGATTGCCAGAGATTATTCCCCGGTGGAATATCAGAGGATTATAGAAGAGAAGAAAAGTTGGCCCATTTTTTATCATTTGTCCACCCAGAGAGAGAATATTGTAGAGTTTCTTCCTATTGCCAAAACTGACAAGGTATTAGAGGTGGGAAGTGGTTGCGGAGCCATAACAGGGGCATTGGCAAGAAAGGCCGCCAATGTGACCAGTGTAGATTTGTCAAAAAAGAGAAGTACCATCAATGCCTATCGTCATGGGGAATGTGAGAATGTAACTATTCATGTAGGCAATTTTAAGGATATTGAGCCGGATTTACCCTCTGACTATGATTATATTTGTTTGATTGGTGTGTTTGAGTATGGTCAAAGCTATATTGGTGGAGAAAACCCCTTTGCAGAATTTTTGAATATTCTGAAAAAGCATTTGAAAAGTAATGGCAGGATAGTGATAGCCATTGAGAATAAATATGGATTAAAGTATTTTGCGGGTTGTATGGAGGACCACTTAGGCAGTTATTTCAGTGGTATTGAAAATTATGCGGCCGGCGGCGGAGTACGCACTTTTTCAAGAAAGGGTCTGGAAGCTGTTTTCAGGGAATGTGGGATTGAAGAGTATCATTTTTATTATCCTTATCCGGATTATAAATTTATGACTACAGTGTATTCGGACAAGCGTCAGCCGGGAGTAGGTGAATTGTCCAACAATATACGTAATTTTGACAGAGACAGAATGCTTCTTTTCAATGAGAAGAATGCTTTTGACGGATTATGTAAGGATGGATTGTTTTCCATATTTTCCAATTCCTACCTGGTAGTGTTGGGACGGGATATTGATGTGACTTATGCAAGATATTCCAATGACAGGGCGCCCCGGTATCAGATAAAGACAACGATTGTGGAAAAAGAAGATGGTACCAAGGAGGTTCGCAAATACCCTTTGACGGAAGAAGCAAAGGAACATATTGCAAATCTGGCCGTAGCATATGAAGGACTGGTAAAACGTTATAAAGGTAGTGAATTACAGATTAATAAGTGTCAGCTGGTAGAAGATGAAACAGAATATTACGCCGCTTTGGAATTTGTGAAGGGAAGAGCGCTTTCTGAGTTTATGGACGAATGTCTGGAAAAGCAGGATTATGAAGGGTTCTTAAAGCTTTTTGATAAGTATTTGGAGTATATTGGGTACAATGAAGATTATCCGGTGGCAGATTTTGATTTGGTGTTTTCAAATATCATGGTAGATGGTGATATCTGGACTCTAATCGATTACGAATGGACCTTTGGTAAAGCAGTGGAAACTAAGGAACTGGCATTCAGAGCAGTATATTGTTATCTGTTGGAGGATGAAAAACGTAATGCCCTGCCACTGGATAGTATACTGGACAGATTAGGTATTACGGAAAAGGATGCAGCTGTTTATCGTGAACAGGAAATGGAATTCCAGAAGTTTGTGACAGGAAAGCAATTGGCTCTGTCTGAAATGAGAGAGTTAATAGGCGGAAAAATCTATGAGCCTCAGAAGTGGTTGAGAATTGTACAGGACGAGGGGGCTGTATTTAGAGTGCAGATTTATAAGGATTCCGGCAAGGGATATCAGGAAGAAGAATCGGAGTTTTTTGAGGAAGCCTATAAGGGTGAGAATCAGATAGAGTTGGAATATACCTTTGATGGCAATGTGCAGAATTTGCGAATTGATCCTGCTTTTGATTCCTGTATGTGTAAGATTTTGGAGATGACTCTGAATGGAGAAAGTGTACCACTAAGTACTCGGGGGATTCTGCATGTAAATGGAAAGGTGCTAAAAAACAAAGAAGAGATTAGTATTGTATTTCCTACCAAGGATCCTAATATTAATATCAGTATTCATAAATTACAACCAAAAGCGGAGAATCATTTGTATCTGAAAATGGAAATCGTAAGATTGCCATTAAGCATGGCAGAAGATATTCAAAAGTCCGTAAAGATAGTTTTCTAGAGGAGATGAGTTTTGCAGATCAAAGAATTCATAAAAAGCATTTGTGTGAAACAATTGGATAGAGTATATGAAAAGCAATTGGCTGCAAAAAAAACGGATTATCACAGCTGGGTTTGCGAGAAGGAGGCTAAGGAGCCTGTTTTTGATGTGCCTCAAGGTGAAGATTTTGTAGTACTTTGTCAGAAGAACGGTACTCTGCGGAAGGGTGCTCTGACATTGCTTTCCTCAGCCTTTGATTTTGTGCAGCAGGCGCAGGTTTTATATGGCGATGAGGACTTCCTGGATAAGGACGGAAGAAGAAAGGAGCCTTGGTATAAACCGGCATGGTCTCCGGATACCTATCTTTCACAATTTTATATGGGGAGTGTAATAGCCATCCGTAAAAGCGTCTGGGATAGAGGGATACAAGGTGATGGTGAGTGGCTGGGGAGAGAAAAGCTGGCAGAAACAATACGGGATGAGAAGAATGGTTGTAACATTACCTGCATTCCATTTGAGAAATGTGAAGAAATCAAGGGTATTATGTTATCCATGCTGGAGGGTGTGGGTGGATTTGAAAAGAATTGTCATACAATTTGCAGATATGGAGAAATATTATTTCATGTTCATGACAGGGAGGTTTGGCAGGATTATTTGAAAACCTCTACAGAGCGAATGTGTAGGAAAGTGGGCAAGAGCCTGGTGTCCGTAATCATACCATCCAAGGATAATCCGGAGGTGTTAAAGAAGTGTCTGGATTCCCTGAAGGGCTTGGAGGATATAGAGATACTGGTAGTGGACAACGGAAGCTCTCCGGAGAATCGTAGTAAGATAGAAGAGTTATTGGATGGGCATAGATATTTGTATTATCCTATGTATTTTAATTTTTCGGAAATGTGTAATCTGGGAGTCCGGGAAGCAAAGGGTGATTTCTATTTGTTCCTAAACGATGATATTGAGGTTTGTGGAACAACCTGGTTGGATAAGATGAAGAAAAAGGCTATCCAAGACTATGTGGGTGCCGTAGGCTTAAAGCTGTATTATCCGCAGTCAAAGAAGATACAGCATGCGGGGATTACCAATTTACCTGTGGGACCGGTGCATAAGCTGCAGTTTGCAGAGGATGCCGGAAGCTATTATTTTGATAGAAATAAGGAAACTTGGAACTGTCTTGCTGTAACGGGAGCCTGTTTGTTGATAGAGGCAGAAAAATATAAAGAAGTGGGCGGTTTCAAAACCAATCTGCAGGTAGCATATAATGATGTGGAGCTGGGGTTTGCATTGCATGAAGCAGGGTATCAGAATGTAGTGATTTTGGATGAATTTGCTTATCACCATGAATCCTTAAGCCGAGGTGACGATATCACCAAGGAAAAGAGGGAGAGACTGCTTCGTGAACGAAAGACCTTATACGAAATGCATCCGGCCTGGAAGGGAGCGGACCCTTATTATCCGGAAGAGTTATCCACAGATGGACTGGATAGTCGGATTGTTCCGGCATATTATAGTGCCGGCAATGAGATACAGAAAGGGATGCTACAATCATGCTCCTTTGGGATACAGCAGTTACGTGAGGATAAGTGCCTCATGGTGAATGTGGAGCAGAGTGTACCGGGACGATTAAGAGGCTATGGAGTGGTACTGGGAGATGATAATGCCTGCTATGACAGATATCTGGTGTTGTCGGTATCCCTACAAGATTTAAGCGAAGCTGTAGTAGTAAAGACAGAAAGGCAATACCGACAGGATTTGGAAGAAAACATGGCAGACCAAAAGAATGTGGCGTTGTGCGGTTTTGATGTGGAATTGTCCAGAGAAGAGTGGAACCGGCTGGACACATATTATATTGGTGTCATTGCTGTCCATAGAGTAAGCAAACTAAAACTGCTTAACTTTAGTGGCTGGCAGTTAAGAGGGAAAGAATAAGAGCATGAGTGAAGAAATGAACTACAAAGAAGCGTATGAGAAAGAGCATGAGCGCTGTGAAGACTTAACAGACCGTGTGGTTTTGTTGGAGACAGAGATTGAAGATTTAAAATATAAGCTGGATAGGATAAAAAATAATAAGCTTTGGAAGATTTCCAAGCCGGCCAGAAGTGCTATTCATTTTGCACTGCGTCAGAAGGAACGACTTGCCAATTGTGGAGGACCGAAGGACATTGTCCGTAAGCTAAAGAATAAGAAGGATCAAAAGTCTAAAATGCGATCCTTTGGAACAGACAGTTTCCCTACACCGGAAAGAGCAGAAGAAGAGAGAACTACCAAGTTTGAGCGTATGGTTAAAATCAGTATTCTGGTACCCTTATGGAATACACCTAAGGATTTTCTGGTAGAGATGCTGGATTCTGTTATGGATCAGACATATGAGAACTGGGAACTTTGTCTGGCAGATGGTTCTGATGGGGAACACTCTTATGTGAAAGATATTTGTAGAGAGTATCAGGAACGTTCTAAAGGAAGGATTGTTTATCAGAAGCTGGAGAAGAATGAAGGAATTGCCGGCAATACCAATCAGTGTTATAAGCTGGCAACCGGTGAATATATCGGACTTTTTGACCATGATGATATTTTGCATCCCAGTGTGCTGTTTGAATATGTGAAAGCTATTAATGAGCAGGGAGCAGATTATTTGTATTGTGACGAGACCACTTTCCAAAGTGGAGATATTAATAAAATGCTGACCATGCATTTCAAACCGGATTATGCACCTGACAATTTAAGAGCGAACAATTATATTTGTCACTTTAGTGTTTTTGCCAGAGAACTTTTAGAGGGAACAGAGTTGTTCCGTACCAAGTTTGACGGAAGTCAGGATCATGATATGATTTTACGTCTGACTGATAATGCAAAAAAGGTAGTGCATATTCCTAAGCTAATGTATTACTGGCGAAGTCATGCAGGCAGTGTGGCATCCGGAACGGAAGCGAAGCCTTATGTGACGCAGGCCGGAAAAGGTGCAGTAGGAGACCATTTAAAGAAACATGGTTTCACTCATTTTCAGATTACCAGTACCAGAGCCTGTGAAACTATTTTTCGGATTCGTTACAAAGTATTGGGTGAACCTAAGGTTTCCATAGTGATTGCCAATAAGGACCACGAAGCGGATTTGAGACGTTGTATTACATCCATTGTACAGAAATCTACTTATCAGAATTACGAGATTATTGTAGTGGAGAATAATAGTACATCACAGGAAATTGAGAAGTACTATACGGAGTTACAGGAACAGTTGGGAGAGAAGGTAAAAGTTATTTGTTTTGAAGGCGCTTTTAATTACTCAGCTGTTAATAATCTTGGTGTAAAAAGTGCAACCGGAGACTATATTTTATTGTTGAATAATGATACCGAAGTGATTACTTCTAATTGGATAGAAGAGCTTTTAATGTATGCACAACGTAAGGATGTGGGGGCAGTAGGTGCCAAGCTTTTATATGCTGATCGAACAATCCAACATGCTGGAGTAGTGTTGGGGCTGGGTGCACATCGGACAGCGGGACATAGTCATTATAAAATACCGGTACAGAATTTAGGATATATGGGCAGGCTTTGCTATACCCAGAATGTTTCAGCAGTAACCGGTGCCTGCCTGATGGTGAAGAAGGAACTGTTCGAACTGGTGGGAGGTTTAGAAGAAGGTTTTGCAATATCTTTGAATGACGTGGATTTTTGTTTGAAATTGCGGGAAAAAGGGTACTTAAATGTATGGACGCCTTTTGCAGAATTGTACCATTATGAGTCTATATCCAGGGGATTAGATGATCAGGGAGAGAAGGCACAGCGTTATGAACGGGAATCAGAGCAATTCCGAAAGAAGTGGAAGGAAGTGTTGGAAAAAGGGGATCCTTATTATAATCCTAACTTTTCGCTGGATAGAAGTGATTTTGCATTAAAGTAAGCGAACTTGAGTAAATTCTACTGTTAAATATGTGAGATTTATGATATACTGTAGGCAGGCAAAAGGATTTTGCTTATGAATATATAATGTACTGGAGGATATGGAAGATGGGTTACAAGGAAGAATTTAAGTTTTGGCTGGAAGATGACTATTTTGATGCTGATACAAAAGCAGAACTTGCGGGAATTGCTAATGATGAGAAGGAGATAGAAGATCGTTTTTATAGAGAATTAGAGTTTGGTACCGGAGGACTTCGTGGTGTTATCGGAGCAGGGACAAACCGTATCAATATTTATACTGTTAGAAAGGCAACCCAGGGTCTGGCAAATTATATTTTAAAGCAGGGCACACAGGAAAAGGGAGTGGCAATTGCTTACGATTCCAGATTTATGTCTCCTGAGTTTGCAGATGAAGCTGCACTTTGTCTGGCTGCCAACGGAATTAAAGCTTATGTATTTGATGCTTTAAGGCCCACACCGGAACTGTCCTTTGCTCTTCGTACTTTAGGTTGTACTGCAGGTATCGTAGTTACTGCAAGCCATAATCCACCGGAGTACAACGGATATAAGGTTTATTGGGAGGATGGCGCACAGGTTACCGCACCCAAGGATAAGGAAATTATTACAGAGGTTCAGGCAATTTCTGATTATCATACTGTTAAAACCATGGATAAGGAAGAAGCCATGAAGGCAGGACTTTATCAAGTGATTGGAGCAGAAATTGATGATGCTTATATGGTAGAGTTAAAGAAGCAGGTAATTCATCCTGAAATCATTCAGGAAGTAGCGGAGGATATTAAGATTGTTTATACTCCTCTTTGCGGTACCGGTAATGTACCTGTAAGAAGGGTTTTAAAGGAGTTGGGCTTTAAGAATGTCTATGTAGTGCCGGAGCAGGAGAAGCCGGATCCTAAGTTTACTACCTTGGATTATCCTAATCCTGAAGACCCCAAAGCATTTACCTATGCTATTAATCTGGCTAAGGAAAAGGATGCAGATATTATTCTGGCGACTGACCCGGATGCTGACCGTTTAGGTGTTTATGCAAAGGATGCTAAGACCGGAGAGTACGTGGCTTTTACCGGTAATATGTCAGGTATGCTCATTGCAGAGTATTTGTTGAGAGAAAAGAAAAAGACCGGAACCATGCCTGAAAATCCTGCTATGGTTACTACCATTGTTACTACCAATATGACATTCCCCATTACAGAGAAGTATGATGTGAAGCTTATAGAGGTATTAACGGGATTTAAGTTCATCGGTGAGCAGATTAAGCTTTTTGAACAGAGCGGTTCCAATAATTATGTATTCGGTTTGGAAGAAAGTTATGGCTGTCTGGCAGGTACTCACGCAAGAGACAAGGATGCCATAGTAGCAGTTATGTGTCTGTGTGAAGTGGCTGCTTACTGCAAGAAGAATAACCAGACTTTATGGGATATGATGCTGGAAATGTATGAAGCATACGGATACTTCAAGGAAACCCAGTATACCATTACTTTAAAGGGTATTGATGGTTCAAAGCAGATTGCTGCCATTATGGATAAGCTTCGCCAGAATCCACCCAAGATGATTGGAGATGCACAGGTGCTGAAGTTCAGAGATTATCAGGAAGACAAGGTGATTGATATGGTAACCGGTGCTGAGACCAAGACCGGATTGCCTAAGTCCAATGTACTGTATTTTGAACTTCCCAATAACTGCTGGTGTTGTGCAAGACCTTCCGGAACAGAGCCTAAGATTAAGTTCTATATGGGGGTTGTAGGAAGTAGTCTGGATGATGCTCAGGCAAAGGTAGAAAAGCTTACAGAAGATTTGAAGGCTTTATTGTAATAGGATATATTCAAGCCGCTCGGTATGAGCGGCTTGTAAAATGTAAAGAAAGGAGTCCGTATGGGTAAACTTAGTAAGGATAATTTGCGGAAAACCATATATTACCTGAAAAAAAACGGGTTAAAAAATACCCTGTATGCAGTTGCGGAGAGGATGCAAAAACAGGATACGGATTCCTATATATATGTACTCCCTTCGCAAGAAGAAATAAGCCGACAGAGAGAGACAAAGTGGGAATGTCCGGTTACTTTTAGCATTCTGGTTCCTTTATATCATACTCCTATTGATTATTTTAAGGAAATGATTGAGTCGGTGCTGGCACAGACCTACCCCTATTTTCAATTGATATTGTTGGATGCCAGTGATGAAGAGTCTACACTGGAATCCGTTGCTGCCGATTATAAGGATGAAAGAATATGTTATCATAAGCTTGATGAAAATAAAGGAATAGCAGAAAACACAAATGCCGGATTGCCATATGCAACAGGGGAGTATATGGCATTGTTGGATCATGACGATGTACTGACAGTAGATGCATTATATGAGTTTGCTATGGCAATTGAAAAAGCCAGACAACAAGGCGTGGAGCTTGGTATGATTTATTCTGACGAAGATAAATGTGATGGGGATGGTGTTACATTTTATGAGCCACACTTTAAGTTGGATTTTAATCTGGATTTGCTTTTGACCAATAATTATATCTGTCATTTTACTGCCATACGAGCTGAAGTTTTTAGGGAATTACAGCTGCGTGGAGAATTTAATGGTGCCCAGGATTTTGATCTGGTACTTCGGGTGGCTGGGAAGTTTTTGGGGAAA
The DNA here is from genome assembly GCA_017521605.1 of Lachnospiraceae bacterium. Classification (GTDB taxonomy): domain Bacteria; phylum Bacillota; class Clostridia; order Lachnospirales; family Lachnospiraceae; genus Acetatifactor. The sequence continues at coordinate 13,580 of JAFXCD010000021.1, forward strand.
CCTCAGGTGATTTATCATGTACCTAAGGTGCTGTATCATTGGAGATGCCATAGGAATTCCACAGCAGCCAATCCTGCAAGTAAAATGTATGCTTATGAAGCCGGAAAAAGGGCTGTAGAGGCTTTTGTGGCACAAAGAGGCTGGAAAGCGACTGTAGAACATTTAAAACATTTGGGATTTTATAGAGTAGAGTATGAAGGTGGAATGGGTGCTATTTTTGAGCAACGACCGGAGGTGGGTGCCATAGGTGGCAGTTTATTGGGAGCCAAAGGAAAAATCGTTGGAGGGTTACGAACCACTGACGGAACACCTGTCTATGAAGGTTTGCAACATGGCTTTAGCGGTTATATGAACAGAGCAGCATTGGTTCAGCAGGCTGCAGTTTTGGATATTCGTTGCATGAGTGTGAATCCGTCCTGTCGGGATATTCTGGAGAATTGTTTACAGGAATTTGGATTAACACCGGCAGAGTGTCAACAGTTGAGTACGCCCGGACAGAATGTGGATATTAAGGCCTTGAGTGTAAAGCTTAGTAAAGCGTTGAAAGAAGCCGGTTATGTATTGGTCTGGGATCCGTGGTGGGAGCAGCTCTATAACGGTTTTGAGTGATATATTTTAAGAAAGCATAATGATTTGGCAATATTCATCGATATATGAGCAGGAAAGGAGAAGAACCATGCAGGAACCCAAGGTGACAGTAGTCATACCTAATTACAATGGAATAAAATATATTCGTGATTGCATGGATTCTCTGCGTGGTCAGAAGGGGGAACCTTTCCACATTTTGGTAATCGATAATGCATCAAAGGATGGTAGTCTGGAGATTCTGCAGCAGGAGTATCAGGAAGCAAGAGTGATATCCTTAAAGGAGAATACCGGTTTTTGTTATGCAGTAAATCAGGGCATTCACGAAAGTAAAACACCCTATGTAATTTTGCTGAATAATGATACCATTGTGAAACCGGATTTTGTGAAAAAGCTTGTGGATACAATTGAGGAATCGGAAGATATTTTTTCTGTTAGTGCCCAAATGCTTTCCATGGAAGATGAAAGACTATTGGATGGGGCCGGAGATGGCTATTGTATTCTGGGGTGGGCCTATTCCAGAGGTAAGGGGCAGAGAGCTGAGAGATACAACAAGAAAGTAAATATTTTTTCAGCTTGCGCCGGCGCAGCGATTTATCGAAAAAGTATTATGGAGCAGATAGGCTATTTTGATGAAAATCACTTTGCATATCTGGAAGATGTGGATATAGGATATCGTGCCGGAATTTACGGTTATCGCAATGTATATGAACCGGCTGCAAAGGTGATTCATGCAGGTAGTGCAGCCAGTGGTTCCCGTTATAATGAATTTAAAACGAAACTGGCGTCAGCCAATAGTGCGTACGTTGTAATAAAGAATCTCCCGTTTTTGTTAATTCTCTTAAATGCTCCCTTTTTGCTTTTGGGCTTTTTGGTAAAAGCTTGCTTTTTTGCCCGTAAAAAAATGGGTATGCTATATATAAAGGGGTATTGGAAGGGAATCAAAAAAGGATTTTCAAAAGAAGGACGTAAATATCATGTCAAATTTAGACTAAAATATTTATGTAACTATATAAAGCTGGAAATATGGCAGATTTTTGGACTTGTAGGCTACTTAATAAAATATTAAGTTGTGCTTTTTGTAATAATATTGTAAAATATGTCTAGATGCATGAAAACAGGTGACGTTTATGATAAAAGATAATCAAAAGGTTCTGAATAGAATGCACGTTGTAATGGATGCAGTTATTACAACAATATCTTATGCATTGGCATATGTTATAAAATTTTATTTTCTTGAAGCCAAAAACTTAGGTGTTGGTGTGCTTCCTCCTAAGGACTATTTTATTGTGCTTCTTTTTTTGGTGCCCGCATATGTGCTGTTGTATTACCTTTGTAATGTATATGGTCCGAAGCGTACAGTTAAAAAACATAGAGAGATTGGCTCAATTATTAAGGCAAATACTGTGGGAATTGTGTTGTACATTGTTATTTTGTATTTGTTTGTACAGGAAATTAATTATTCCCGCTCGATGATGGCCATTTTTTATGTGTTAAATATTGTTATTACCACAATTTCGCGTATTATTTTACGAAAAACCTTGCATTCTATGCGTAAAAGGGGGTATAATTTAAAGCATGTTTTGGTGGTGGGATATTCCAGAGCTGCAGAAAGTTATATAGACCGTTTACAATGGAATCCTCAATGGGGATATGTTGTATGTGGTGTGTTGGATGATATAGTACCCAAAGATACCTTGTACAAGGGTGTTAAAGTTTTGGGTGAGATAGATTGTTTGACAGAGATGTTGCAGAATAACCAACTGGATGAAATTGCTATTGCATTATCTCTTAGAGATTATGACAGGCTGGAGGAAATAGTAAATATATGTGAAAAGTCAGGAGTTCATACCAAATTTATTCCTGATTACAATAGTTTAATTCCCAGTAGTCCTTATACAGAGGAATTAATGGGACTCCCGGTAATCAATATTCGATATGTTCCACTGAGCAATACCGGCAATATGTTTCTTAAACGCGCCATGGATATTGCAGGCTCTTTAGTTGGTATTATTATTTTATCGCCATTTTTGGTGATTATTTCCATAGCAGTAAAAGTAACCAGTCGGGGACCTGTGATTTTTAAGCAGGAACGAGTGGGACTTCATAATAAGCCTTTTTATATGTATAAGTTCCGTAGTATGGAGCAACAAACCGAAGCGGATGAAAAGAAGGCATGGACAGTAAAAAATGATCCCAGAGTAACAAATATTGGTAAAATTTTGCGAAAAACCAGTCTGGATGAATTACCCCAGTTATTTAATATATTGAAGGGGGATATGAGTCTTGTCGGTCCAAGGCCGGAGCGACCTTTATTTGTTGAAAAGTTTAAGGAAGAAATTCCTCGTTATATGATTAAACATCAGGTTCGTCCGGGGTTAACCGGTTGGGCACAGGTAAATGGTTATAGAGGAGATACTTCTATCCGTAAGCGTATTGAGTATGATTTATATTACATTGAAAATTGGTCGTTTGGTTTTGATATAAAGATAATTTTATTAACATTTATAACAGGTTTTATTAATAAGAATGCATATTAACGAAAAGCAAGGAGAATGAATAATGGCAACAAATACAAACCGGTCAAATGGTAGTAGAAATAAAAAGAAAAAGAAGAATATAAAAATTATCATTTTTCTGGTAGAAATCTTAATCATTTTAGCAATGCTATTTGTGGTATGGAAAGTGTTTAAAACAACAGATGCCACGGAAGGACCACATATGGTTACCATTGAAGAAAGTGATATCATTATTAATTCTGAAGTTAAGGAAAGTTTGGAGAATACACAAACAACAAATTCCGATAAGTCAAAGGATTATTGGAACATTGCACTTTTTGGTGTAGACGCTGTGAAAACTGAACAATTATACAAAGGAAGCCGTAGTGATAGTTTGATGATTGCTTCCGTTAATTTAAATACCGGTGAGATTAAGCTGGTTTCTGTGTATCGAGACACTTATTTGAATAAAGGAAATGATAAATACGGTAAATGTAACAGTGCTTATGCTTCAAATGGTGCAAAGCAGGCTATGAGTATGCTGAATCTAAATATGGACCTTGCAATTACTGATTTTGTTACAGTAGGTTACAAGGCGGTAAAAGAATGTGTTGATGGTCTGGGTGGTGTTTGGATTGAGGTTGACAGTTCTGAGTTAGAGCATATAAATAATTATCAGTTGAGTATCATTCGTGATACAGATATTCCTAAAAGTGAATATGTACCTGTTTCTGAAACTGGTTATCAAAAATTAAATGGCTTGCAAGCTACAGCATATTGTCGTATTCGTTACACAAAGGGTGATGACTATAAGCGAGCTGAACGTCAAAGAGAAGTTATTAAAGCAATGGAAGCACAGGCGAAGACTTTAAGTCTTGGTGAATTAACTGATCTTCTACCCAAGGTTTTGAAGCATGTTTACACCAGTGTGGACGAAACTGATATGGTAGAATTATTGAAGAATATTAACAAGTATACCATTGTAGATGAAGGAGGCTTCCCCAAAGAGGATATGAGAACTTCTAACACAATCGGCTCCAATGGTAGTTGTATAGTTCCATTAGATTTGGAGAGCAACGTAGTATGGTTGCATGAATTCCTGTTCGATGAGACAGATTATGAAGTTTCTTCTGCTGTGAAAGAGTGTAGTGATAAGATTAAAGCAGATACAGCACCTTATTTAAATAATTAGAAAAACAAAGGGAGCTGAAAGGCTCCCTTTTTGGTGGTTTATGAAGATTGATGTGATAATTCCGGTATATAAACCGGACAAGAGTTTTTTTGAATTAGTAGAAAAATTAGAAAATCAGACAATGCCTGTGAATCAGATTATCCTGATGAATACAGAAGAAAAATACTTTGATAAATTGGCATACGGTAGTCGTTTTTTTGAAAAGTACCATAATATTAAGGTTTATCATTTGTCTAAGAAGGAATTTGACCATGGATATACCAGACATAGAGGTATTAAAAAATCGGAAGCGGAAGTTTTTATTATGATGACCCAGGATGCCATGCCGGCAGATTTGAATTTAGTTGAAAAGCTAATGAAAGCTCTGGAACAAAAGGAGGTAGCCGGTGCTTATGCAAGACAATTACCCAAAGAGGATTGTGGTTGCATTGAAAGTTATCAGAGGCAGTTTAATTATCCTGAAGAAGCTTATGTAAAATCAAGAAAGGATTTGGAGAGACTGGGGATTAAGACTTACTTTTGCTCCAATGTTTGTTGTGCTTATCGAAGAGAGATTTATGATAGATTAGGAGGATTTATCTATCCGGCCATTTTTAATGAAGATATGATTTATGCGGCTACAGCTATTAAAAATGGATATAAGATTGCATATGTTGCAGAGGCCTGTGTATATCACTCTCATAACTATACCTGTAAACAACAGTTTAAACGCAATTTTGACTTGGGAGTATCCCATGCAAATCATCCCGAGGTATTTGCGGAGGTTCCTCCCGAAGGGGAAGGGATGCGTAGTGTAAAAGCTACAATGCAATATTTAAAGGCACAAAAGAAGGGAAGACTAATACCGAAACTGATTCTGCATAGTGCCGGTAAATATTTTGGATATTTTTTCGGTAAACACTACAAGAGATTACCGGAGAGATGGATTCAGGCATTTACCATGAATAAGGAATATTGGGCTTATGCCAAAAGAAAGCAGGATGTGGCAAGCATCGATGCAACCAAAGGATATGGAAAGAATAAAGAAGAAAATGGCTGATAAATGATACAACATTTTCAATTTGGATAGTACTACAATGTTATTTGTAGTTTGTATGGAGATGATTATGGCAGATACAAAAAGGATTTCCTATCTGGATATGGCAAGGGGTATAGGCATGGTCCTGGTGGTAATGGGACATGTAGCATACATAAATCCAAATTTGCGACAATTTATTACTGCCTTTCATATGCCATTATTCTTTTTGATTTCAGGAATTTTATTGGAAGAAAAAAGGGAAGAAGAAAAGGGTTATATAGGGGTGGTGCATAAAAAGCTGCAAAGCATTATGATTCCCTACATGGTTTTTAGTTTGGCTTATTTTATTCTGGAAAGTACCAGAATAATACTGAAAGGGCTTGATGAATGGAATGTAGTACTCAGACAGCTGTTTCAGTCATGTTGTCTTCAAGGGGTGTCCACCTTATGGTTCTTGCCGGCGCTGTTCATTAGTGAATTGTTATTTATAGGAATCCGAAAGAACACAAATCATGTGGGGACTATTTTGGTTATCACTACAATTGTATTGGGGTGTTATGTATTAAATAATTACGAACAATTATTTTACCAATATCATGGAGTCAGCAGACAATACAGACTTTTACATGATGTGTGTTCCATGATAATACGTAACCTGTTTTGTGCGGGATTTGTATGTGTGGGATATTACATAAATCGTTGGTTGCTAAAGAATATGAAAAAACGTATACAGGAAGTTTCGGGTATATTTATATGTATTGTTATGGCATATCTGATTATTACAAGTGGTGAACTTACAGACTTGCGTTTTATGCAATTAGGGGTGTTGCCGGTATATATGCTGGGTGCTGTTGCCGGTAGTATGGCAATCATACTTTTATGCAAGCTGTTACAAGAGTTACCAATTGCGCGGCTAAAAAGAGTGTTGGAATTTTACGGTCGGAATTCATTGATTATTATGGTAACACATATTGATTTCAGAGTACTATACATCAGTATTCTGATAGCACAACAAATTCAAAATATTGTACCGTCAGAGAATTTATTTTGCACATTGATTGTATTACTGGTATTTATTATAGAAATTCCTTTGATATGGTTTACTAATCGTTATTTGCCTTTTGTTTTAGGAAAAATGAAGAAAAATTCATAACACTTTCATTTTTTAATCACAGTTTCATCACAAATTCAAAATATACTTAGTAGGTAACCTACAAATAAATTGTATAATTGAAGTGTTAAAAGGAGAAAAGGATGTATAGTGATATGGATGAGAAAAAGATTAATATAGAACAAAGCGAAGCTGAATTAAATAGGGAACAGGTTGAAGAGGAACAGAAGTCTGTAAAAGTACAAGAAACCGGTGAAAATGAGCAGGAGCCGGTAGCAGTGCAAGAAGCTAAGGAAAGTGAAGAAAAGCCGGTGGAAGTGCAGGCGGCTAAGGAAAATGAACAGAAACCTGTGGGAACGAAAGAAACGGAAAATACCAGATGTTATTATTGGGAGGCACCGGTGGAGAATCAGCCACCTCAGAAAAAAAAGAAAGAGAAAGGAGCTTTCCGTAAGGTACTTTTGGCAATCTGTTGCGGATTATGTTTTGGGCTGTTTGCCGGAGTTGGATTATTTGTGGTGGATAAGGTGACAGACTGGTATCAGTTATCTCGGGAAGAGGTATATGAGACCAATAGTGAAGAACCTGTAATTAGTAAAGTAGAGGATAAAAAAGAGCAGACCATTCAGTTGGCTGACAAGAATCAGGTGACAGTAGTTACTTCTGATTACTCTGATGTGGTAGAACAGGTAATGCCGGCTATGGTATCCATTGTTAATACCTATGTGGAGAGAATAAATTATTGGGGACAGACTTTTGAAGAGGAAAGTCAGAGTAGTGGTTCCGGTATTATTATTGCAGAAACGGATAAGGAACTTTTAATAGCTACCAATAATCATGTGGTAGAAGATGCTGAAAAACTGGAAGTCACTTTTATAGATGGAAGTGTGGTTGAAGCGCAGATAAAGGGCCGCGACGTAGATATGGATTTGGCAGTAATAACCATTTCGCTAAGCAAATTGCCCAAAGAGGTAAAAGAGTCAATTGCTATCGCTAAAATGGGTGATAGTGATGCCTTAAAGCTGGGTGAACCTGTAATTGCCATAGGAAATGCATTAGGATACGGACAGTCCGTAACCGGTGGATATGTTAGTGCGTTGAACAGAGAGATTGGGTTATCGGATGGTTCCAAAGGAACCTTTATTCAGACCGATGCGGCTATTAATCAGGGAAATTCCGGTGGTGCATTGTTAAATGTAAATGGAGAGGTAATAGGTATTAATTCTAATAAAATCGGTGGTTCCATGGTAGAAGGAATGGGTTATGCCATTCCCATCAGTGCGGCAGAACCGATTATTGGAGAGCTGATGAATAAGGAAATCAAGCTTAAGGCAGAAAGTAGTGGATATATAGGTATTGAAAATCCCATTACCGTACCGGATGATTTGGTAGAGTATTACAATTTCCCTAAGGGAGTATTCATTCGTAGTGTTGGTGAAGATACACCGGCTGAAAAGGCAGGTATTCTGAATAACGATATTATAGTGAAGTTTGATGGTACTAAAATTACTACCTTTGAGGAATTGCAGGAAGAATTAACTTATTATGGTCCCGGTAGTGAAGTGGTCATTACCATAATGAGGCAGGTAGAGGGTGAGTATGTTGAAAAAGAGATTACATTAACCCTTGGAAAAAGACCGGATGCACAATAAGAAATACCCCCGGGTAAGAAAGCCCGGGGTGAATCATTTTAGAGATATATGGAGGAAATTATGACAGATTTTTATGATGAGGAGAAGGATTTACTCATAGAAGATGCAACTCAGAAGAAAGCAGAGGAAGACAAAAGTAAAACAGATGAAAATGATTACGAGGATGTCTGTTTTGTCTGCCGTAGACCGGAGAGTAAAGCAGGGAGAATGTTTAAACTTCCAAATAATATTTGTGTATGCGACGACTGTATGCATAAAACCATGGAAACAGTTAGTCAGTTTGACTATCAGGGAATGTTAAATGATCCTTCATTTAAGAATGATATGGATCAGATAATGAAGGGTGGATTTCCTAATATTCGTTTTGTGAATATGACAGATTTACAAGGAAGCGGTGGAATTCCAAATAAACAAAAGTTGAAGAAGAAAAAGAAAGGTGAAGTTGTAAAGCCGGTTTTGAATATAAAAGATATTCCGGCACCACATAAGATTAAGGCCAGTCTGGATGAGTATGTAGTGGGACAGGAGCATGCAAAAAAGGTGATTTCCGTAGCAGTATATAATCATTATAAGCGTGTGGCAACCGGGACTATGGACGAAATTGAAATAGAGAAATCCAATATGCTGATGATTGGACCTACCGGTAGTGGTAAGACTTATTTGGTGAAGACTCTGGCAAGACTATTGGATGTGCCTTTGGCTATAGCAGATGCCACATCCCTAACAGAAGCAGGCTATATTGGTGATGATATAGAAAGCGTAGTTTCCAAGCTATTGGCAGCAGCAGATAATGATGTGGAAAAGGCAGAACGAGGAATTATATTTATTGATGAAATTGATAAAATTGCAAAAAAGAAAAATACGAATTCCAGAGATGTTAGTGGAGAAAGTGTACAACAGGGTATGTTAAAGCTGTTGGAAGGTGCTGAGGTGGAAGTTCCTGTAGGAGCCAACAGTAAGAATGCCATGGTGCCATTGGCAACGGTGAATACCAAGAATATTTTATTTATTTGTGGCGGTGCTTTTCCGGATTTGGAGGATATTATCAAAGAACGTCTGACTAAAACGGCTTCTATCGGTTTCAATGCTATGTTGAAGGATGCTTTTGACAAGGAGAAAAATATCCTTTCAAAAGTGACAGTGGAGGATTTACGTAAGTTTGGTATGATTCCTGAATTTCTGGGACGTTTACCGGTGATATATACTTTGGAAGGTCTTACTAAGGATATGATGGTAAAGATTCTGAAAGAACCGAAGAATGCCATTTTAAAACAATACCAGAAGCTTCTGGAGTTGGATGAGGTGAAGCTGGAGTTTAATGAAGAGGCATTGGAAGCAATTGCTGAAAAAGCCATGGAGAAGGACACCGGTGCCAGAGCTTTGCGTTCCATCATTGAGGAATTTATGTTGGATATTATGTATGAGATTCCCAAGGATGACAATATAGGACAAGTTGTGATTACCAAGGAATATATCCAAGGTACAGGAGGTCCGGTTATTGAGATTCGCAGTAACAAAATGAGTAGTAAACAAGAGGAAATAGTAAATAGTGGTGAATAGTATATGTATGAGAAGGCAACCCTTATTGAGGTTGCCTTTTAACTTTATAGGAAATTGTGCGAATACAGTAGTGTTCTCTTTTGGAGGAGAGGATCAGAGAAGACGAATTAGGTATTGACAAATTTTGAGAATGCGATAATATTAACATATGAACAATGATTCATGCGAAAGCGCGTGAGAATGGAGGAGTATATGCAGAAGAAGTATAAAATTGAAGTGGATTGTGCTAATTGCGCATTGAAAATGGAGGAAGCAACCAAAAAAGTGCCCGGAATTATAAATGCTACGGTTAGCTTTATGACACAGAAAATGAATGTGGAATTTGCAGAAGGTGTGGATGAAAAAGAAGTAATGAAAGCTGTGGTAAAGGCTTGTAAAAAAGTAGAATCAGACTGCGAAATTTATTTATAGGAATAAAGATTATGACCAAGAAACAAAAAAAGATATTATATCGTATTATTTTGGCAGCTGCCCTTGTGGTTGTGTGTGTCTGTCTACCGGTTCAGGGATGGTTTAGACTGGGGATTTTTATGATACCTTACATTGTCATTGGGTATGATATTTTGAAAAAGGCTATAAAGGGTATCTGTAACAAGGAGATTTTTGACGAAAATTTTTTGATGGCAGTAGCTACAATAGGAGCTATTCTTTTAGGAGATTATGTGGAAGCCACAGCGGTAATGCTTTTTTATCAGATAGGTGAGCTGTTTCAAAGTGTGGCTGTAGGAAAGAGTAGAAAAAATATAGCAGCGTTGATGGATATTCGGCCGGATTATGCTAATGTGCAGGGCGAAGATGAAGAATTGGAGCAGGTGGACCCGGATGAGGTGGCAGTGGGAACCATCATTGTGGTAAAGCCGGGCGAAAGGATTCCGTTGGATGGAAAAATAGTGGAGGGAGAGACTTCTTTAAACACCAGTGCTTTGACCGGAGAAAGTATGCCCAGAGAGGTAGGTATAGGAGATATGGTCAGTAGCGGATGCGTGAATCTTTCTGGATTGATAAAAATTGCCACTACAAAAGAATATGGAGAATCGACAGTTTCTAAGATTTTGGAGTTGGTTGAAAACTCCAGTATGCGAAAGTCCAAATCGGAGAATTTTATATCCAAATTTGCTCATTATTATACCCCGGCAGTGTGCTTTGCTGCATTGGCTCTGGCTATTATTCCTTCCCTTATTAGTATGTTTGTATTGGGAGGGATGCCGGAGTGGAGTAAGTGGTTCATTCGAGCACTTACCTTTTTGGTAATCAGCTGTCCATGTGCACTGGTGATTTCCATTCCGTTAAGCTTTTTTGGTGGAATTGGTGGTGCTTCTGCACAGGGAATACTTATAAAGGGTTCCAATTATCTGGAAACACTGGCAAAAACAGAATGCATTGCATTTGATAAGACAGGTACTCTTACCAAGGGTGTCTTTGAAGTGATAAAGGTACAGAGTGTGTCCGCTTATAGTGAGGAAGAGGTATTGAAGCTGGCAGCATATGCAGAATGTTATTCCACCCATCCCATTAGCAGAAGTCTGGTAGAAGCCTGGGAAAAGAAAGCTGGACTGAGTATTGATAAGGCGTTGGTAAGTAAGGTGGAGGAAATCAGTGGTCATGGTTTATTTGCTATGGTGCAGCAGAACCTGGTGGCTGTGGGGAATAGCAGACTGATGGAGAAGCAGGGAATAGCTGTGCAACAGGGTGAAGAGGATGGTACCATTGTTTATGTGGCAGTAAATGGTAAATATGTGGGATATATTGTAATTGCAGATGTGTTAAAAGAGCAATCTGAGGATGCCATGCAACAATTAAAGAAAATTGGTGTTAAGAAGCTTGTAATGTTAACCGGAGATGTAAAGAGTGTAGCAGAAAAAATAGCAGCACAATTAGGTATGGATGAAGTGAAAAGTGAGTTATTACCAGCTCAAAAGGTGGAACAGGTGGAAGGACTGCTGGAAGAAAAATCATCCCGTGGTAAGCTGGCTTTTGTAGGAGATGGAATCAATGATGCACCGGTTTTGTCCAGGGCAGATATAGGTATAGCTATGGGAGCTTTGGGTTCAGATGCAGCGATTGAAGCCGCTGATGTAGTGCTGATGGATGATAATCCTTTGAAGCTTGCACTGGCTATTGATATTAGCAGAAAATGTTTGAGAATTGTATATCAAAATATTCTGTTTGCATTAGGTGTAAAAGCCATATGCCTGATTTTGGGAGCCATGGGAATAGCTAATATGTGGCTGGCTATTTTTGCAGATGTAGGAGTGATGGTGTTGGCCGTATTGAATGCAATCCGATGTCTTCATATTAAAAAATATTAGAAATAGTTATAGGTCTCTGCTGTCTGCATAAGATAGTAGGGACTTATGTTTTTGGAAGGGATACATAGTAATGGATTGCAAGGAACGGATATTGTCAAATGAATATGCAGATGGAGTGATTGACTTTCCCATAGAACGAATTGTGAGAGAGGGAGATGACGTGTGTTATATTCCTCTGGATGAAAGATATTCAGTAGCATATATTAATCGTCAGTTGGCGCCGGGATTTGAAGAAAGTAGTTTTCAATATGGATATACACCTAAGCTATACGGGCTAATGCAGATGGAAGAAGGCATTGGATATGGAGGAGCTGTTTTTGACCCCTCCAGTCTGATAGCCAGTGGTATCCGACAATTACAAGGCCCTCCATTAAATCTACGCGGTAATGGTGTTATAGTGGGGATAATTGATACCGGAATAGACTACGCCAATGAAGCTTTTTTGGATGTAAACGGTGAAAGTCGCATATTAGCCATTTGGGATCAAACAATACAGGATGGGATACCACCGGAGGGCTTTTTCTTCGGTTCTCAATATTTGCGTGAGGATATAAATACCGCCTTACAGACAGAAAATCCGTTACAGGTAGTTCCTGTACAGGACCCTTTGCGTCATGGAACAATTATGGCAGGTATTGCTGCCGGAAGTCTTGTAAATGGTGGAAGTACTTATATAGGTGCAGCTCCGGAGGCGGAGATAGTGGTGGTGAAGCTGAAAGAGGCAAAGGAATACCTGAGGGAGTATTATTTTGTGCCGGATAGAGTACCTGCTTATGAAGAAACGGATATTATGCTGGGGATTGCTTATGTAAACAAATTTGCCATAGAGTTTCGCCGTCCGGTTGTAATTTGTCTTGGACTGGGAACCAATATAGGAGATCATGCAGGTAATTCCATGTTGGGAAGATATTTAAGTAAAGTGGCATTGCAAAGAAGCAGGGCTGTCATAATATGTGGAGGGAATGAGGGCATAGCTAACCATCATTTTACCTGGGATTTCCGTCAGGAAATCAATGGGGAGAGTATAAAAAATGCAGAAGTGCGTGTAGGAGAAGGGGAGAAAGGGTTTTTACTGGAGTTCTGGGGAAATGCTCCGGATACGTATAATATAAGTGTGCGCTCACCGGGAGGGGAGACAATTCCACCAATACGTTTGGGAGTAGAGGAAATAAATACATATGAATTTATCTTTGAGAATACAATAGTTTCAATACAAAGTACATTAGTAGAGGCCGGTTCCGGAGAACAATTTATTCGTTTTCGGTTTCGGGAACCCACTCCCGGGATATGGAATTTTCAGGTGCAAAGGTTGGGCGAGGTATATAATGGAAGATTTCATATGTGGTTGCCGGTTACAGCTTTTATGAGTAGTAACACTTTTTTTCTGGAAGCAAGTCCGGATACAACCTTAACAGAACCATCGAATGCAGAAGAGGTAATAACGGTATCCAATTATAATCATGTTAATAACAGTTTTTATTTGGAATCCGGCAGAGGATATAGCCGAACCAATATGATAAGGCCAGATTTGGCTGCTCCCGGTGTCAATGTACCTACGCTATATGGTAATCGGACAGGAAGCAGCCTGGCAGCAGCCATAACAGCGGGAGGAGTGGCTCAGTTTTTACAATGGGCAGTAGTAGAGAGAAACAGTCCCTTGGCAGATACCAGAGAGGTGCGCAATTTTCTGATAAAGGGAGCCAGGCGACAGGCCGGGTTAAATTATCCCAATCAGGAGTGGGGATTTGGTGCTTTAAATGTATATGGCATATTTGAAGAACTGACAGGAAATAATCGGTAAACAATTAGTAAAGAAATTATTCTTGGCAAAACAGGAAATTAGTGCTAATATTGTACGTATGGGGATATTTTTTTAATATTGTGTAAATAGGGATAAAGGAGAGTAAGAAAGTGGCTTCAATTAAAGAGGTGGCTAAGCATGCAGGGGTAGCGATTTCTACAGTGTCAAAAGTGTTGAATAACTATCCTAATGTGAGCGAAGAAACAAAGGAAAAAGTAAAAGCAGCTATTGAAGAATTGGGGTATGTGCCCAATGCAGTGGCTGCAGCATTATCTTCCAAAAAATCAGGAAGAATAGCAATTATATTGCGTTTATATAATGGTACCAGTGCTATTGATGAGGTTAATATGCAGTATTTGTATGGAACCATAAATAGTGCCAGAGATGTGGGGTTGGATGTGGTAACATTATTTTACTCGATGTTTGAGGATAATAATGTAGAGGAAATCACCAATTATTTATTATCCCAGTCCATAAGTGGTATTATTTTCTGCGGTATGGGTGTAACAGAAGAACCTGCCAGAAGTTTAGTAAATAGTCAGAGATTTAAGGTGGTATCCATTGACTCGCCGGTATTAAATGAAAGTACTTCATATGTAACTATAGACCAGTTCAAGGCACAGTATGAGGTGGCAAAGAAAACCAAGGAAATGGACCCCGGTCCTCATAAAAAATTGTTATATATAACAGGCACTATGGTAAGCCCTGTAACGTTAGAGCGACTTGAGGCTATAAAGCAGTTTGCCAAGGATTATGACATGGAGCTTACTATTAAAGATGGTGATTTTGACGAAAAGAAAGCCCGAGAGATTACATTAGCAGAGGGTGAAGTACATGATATGATTGTTTGTGCTTCTGATTTGATGGCGATTGGAGCTATGAGGGCACTGATGGATATGGATATTTTCAGACCTGTATGCGGATTCGATGGTATTACTCTGATGGGTTATGTAGGCCAGCAGATGAATACAGTTAAGCAAGACTTCCGATTGGCTGCAGAAACAGCTGTTGGCGAATTAAAGCGCCTGCTGGACGGAGAGGAAAGCCGTGCTGTGATTTTAGACCATGAATTGGTAAGATTAGAGTATTCGGATATTATTAAGTAGGATATATTGCGTTTTATGTAAGAAGCCCCCGGTGGGGCTTTTTGCATGCTTGCTATTTTGTATGGTACTTGAAAAAGGGGAAATACTAGACTTTATTATGCAAGTATGATATTATATATTGTGAGTATATATTTATTTATTTTATATATAAAGGGTAAATGTGATGAAAGTTTATATAAATAGAAAAAAGTTACTTATCGTGCTGTTACTGGCATTTTTCTTTACAATCATGCAGATAACAGGGTATCAGATTAGTATGCATTATCATACTACAGTGCATCAGTCACCTTTTTTGCAACGTATAGGTATGTTATCTCCCATACAGGCAGGTGTTTGGGCAGTAATTGAGTTTCCTTTATGGGGAGTTCTGATATATGGATTGTTTTCGCTGCTGGAAAGGATTAGTAGTATTGACAAAACATATAGTAGAAAACAAATGCTTTTTGGGTGGGGAAGTGTTTCCGTAATACTATTTTTATGTTGGCTTCCATGTTTGCTGGCAGCCTACCCGGGATTTTATAATTATGATTCTTTTAGTCAGGTTCCCCAGGCATTGTATGAAGAAGTGCCATATTCAGCGCACCATCCGCTTTTGCATACGCTTGTTATGGGAAAAATAATTGCCTTTGGGTATCATCATGGTGAAACATTAAATGATGGTATTATATTGCATAGTGTTTTTCAAATGGTTGTATGCGCAATAGCATTAGCCTATTTGGTTTGCTATATTTTGAAAGTTACGAAAAGAAAATGGTTGAGTGCTTTGGCATTTATTTATTATGCATTCTTTCCGATTATTGCCATGTTTGCATTAAGTACAACGAAAGATGTTATTTTTTCTGTTTTGCTGCAATTAAGTATTATTTTTATATATGAAATGATAAGGGAACAGGAGAAGTTCTGGTCGTCCAAATGGAAAATTGTCAGATTTTGGCTTGTGCTTGTATTAATGTGTTTGTTCCGTAATAATGGCAGCTACATTTTGGTGGGGACCTGTGTTTGTTTATTTTTTGTGATAAGGGAATACAAAAAACAATGTGCAGTGTTGTTTGTGGCGGCAATTATGGGGTATATATTGGTAAGTAAAGGGTTATTGCTGATGTTGGATGCTACAGCAGGAAGCACAGAGGAAGCATTATCTGTTCCTATACAGCAGATTGCAAGAGTTTATTGGGAATATGGAGAGAGTGCTTTTAGCGAAGAGGAATTAGAACTTATTTATAATGGTATTTCTGCGGATGAATTATTGAATTACAATCCCTTTTTATCGGATGATATTAAAAATAATTTTGATTATGAGATTGTGAGAAACAGGGAGTTTGAGTATTTGAGATTGTGGTTAAGTAAGGGCTTTCAGTATCCGAAAACCTATCTGGAATCCTTTTTGGATAATACCTATCAGGCATGGTATCCGGGAACTTCCATTTATACTAAGCCGGGGGATGTAGAAACTTATTATTTTGATATGTCCATGAGGGCGGGAGGAGAACGAGAAACAAAAGCTCCTAATCTATTAGAGTTTTATCAAAAAATAGCAACAGGATATTATTATCAGAAAATACCTGTGGTTAGATTGTTGTTTTCCATTGGCGCAATGTTTTGGTTACATCTGTTTGCATTTGGATATGCAATATATCAGAGGAATAAGCCCTTGGTAATGGCTATGCTGATGGCATTACTTTGCTGTGCCACTGCATTATTGGGACCGGTTTCATTGGTACGTTATTATTTGGTGTTGTTTTATGGATTTCCGGTGAGTATTGGATTTTTGTTTGTCAGGCAAAGTTATGAAGAGGGATAAAGTGGGGGAAGATATGAATTTAGAGGATTTGATTAAGAGGGAAAAGTCCTATTTAAAGGAAGAACATAAAAAGAGAATTACAGCAGGATATTTTGCAAGGAAGTTCGGAACATATCGCTATACAGAACAGAAGGCGGCATTTGAAGATTTTTTGAGGGATGAATGGCAGTGGAACGTACTAAGAAAAATGAGAGATACTATATCTGGTAAAATATTTGTGGGAGAAAAAGCAGCTATAACATCGGATATTTTTTTGAAGGAGACTACAAAGGTGGAAGATTATGGAGGCTTTGCCATTCGAGAGGGATTTGGTGAAGCTTGCATCTGTCAGGTAGCAACTTTTTCCATGCATGTAGTAAGTACGGAGAGCAGGAGGAGTCAGAAGGCATTATTGGAGGATGAAAAGGGGATTTTACTGTATTTTCCCAATGTATTTCAAAATGCCGGACAGGTAAATCTGATACTTCATACCAACAAAGAAACAGATCGGAATGAGATTCGAAAGCAATTGGGAATTTCGGAGAAAAAAACAAATCTTATGGTACAGTTCATGTATAATGTGGCAAGTGAATTGAAGGGAAACAACAATCGTCTAGAGGTGCCGGATGGCCCTTATTCTAAGGAATTTAGGGGACATTTTGATATAGAATGTAAGGATGCTTCTTTTGCGGCCGGAATAATCACAGATTCTCTAATGAAGAATATATTAACCTTACGCAAAGTGATTGGTGGTGGAATCAGTGTTTCCTATGTGGGGGCAGACGTTTATTTTTTTATACATGGTTGTGATGCGTTTATACGTGGTTGGTGTGGTGAAAAAGAAGCAGGAATAGATGAAAATTCTGTGAAGTTAATGGATATGCTTCTTAATCATATAGATGATTTGCTGGAACTTTTATTACCGGAGGAAAATTAATGTATTTAGTAAGATGTGGATATTGTGGAAGTACTTATGAAACAGAATCAGAAGGAAAATTAAACTGTAAGAATTGTGGCGCAGTAAATAATTTAGAGGATATTGTAAAAAAGACCAGTGGTAATTATTTTAAACAGGCTGCTGAGCAGGATTATGATGACGGACAGAAACGAATAATACATAAACCCAAGTCAGAACTGGAAAAAGTGAATATTATGCGTAAGGACCAGAAGTTAGCATTAAGAATGATGCTTAAGATGACTTTGGTTGTAATAATCATATTTATTGTTCTGGTATTGATGATTCGTTAGTGAAAATAGAAATAATCCGCCCAATGTGTATATAGACATTGGGCGGATTATTTTGTTTTTTATTAGCTGTTTAGTATGTGAAGTTCATGTAGGGCTCTGGTACAGGCCACATATAGTAGTTTTGCAGTTTCCGGCTTTTCCATACCGTGTTTCATGTCAGGGTTCCAGAGGATTACCGTATCAAATTCCAGACCCTTTACCAAATGTATGGGAAGTACCATGGTGCCTTCCGAAAAATTATTGTTATTACCATCTGTGAGAGGAGTATAAACGGATAAGATTTCGCGGGCTCGTCTTGTTTCTTCTTCTGTGTTACAGATGATGGCGGTTGTAGTATAACCTTTTACACGTATTTGCTCAATTAAGCCGGTAGCATATTCGGCCATTTCCATATCACTCCAGAAGTTCTGCTCATTGACGGGAATACCATGACGAATAACCGGTGTGATTTTATAGCGGCCGAAAGAAGCTTTTTCCAGTATTTTTCCGGCATATTCGGAAATTTCTATGGTATTACGATAACTTTTCTGTAACAGCATAAAGCAATCCTTTTCAGAAGTTAGAAAGAGCTTCTGCAGTTCATACCAGTCATTAAGTCCTGTATGATAATTTATATTCTGTGAGACATCGCCCATAATGGTAAAATAGGTGGCAGGTAGAAGTTTACGTAATACATAATAGGCACCAATACCAAAATCCTGAGCTTCATCCATAAAGAGAAGGCCGAATTCCTGATTGGGTTCTTTTTGGGTGACACGGTAATGGATAAGGGCCAGTGCAGCAATATCATATAGGTCATATTCCCTGGAAGCCAGCCGGTTTAGGTGGGTTTGCAGGGAAGGGGAGTTTTCTTGGTTAAAACCGTGCTCCACCATCCATTGCGTTAGGAAGTTTATGTAGAAATCATAAATGGAGATCGTGGGTCGCATGTTTTTATAATGTCCTGCATGTTCTTTCAGTTTAGCTTGTATCAGGTCCTTTTCCATGCCACTCATCAGAAACTTAATACGTGTTTTAACCCGATCATCCAACATACCTAAAAGAGTATTGATGCTTGCAGTAGGTGTTTCCCTGAAAAGAGTTTCATTGTTGGACTGGGAAAGGATGGTACCCAGTTGGGGGTCGCTGTAGGTGGAGGTATTTACATATTCCTCCCGTTTGTGTATCAGGTATAGCTCCAGCTCCTGCATGAAGATTTGTGTGCAGCGTAAGCGTGCTGTTTCATCAGGGTCCACCACTCGGTTCTTTTTTTGCCAGTCTTTTTCACAGAGGCGGATAAACAGCTGGTCCATACGCAAATGCTTTATATCAGGCACATCCAGTTCCGGTAAACCACTGGTAATATAATTCAGAAGTAAATCATTACCGCCTACAATACAAAATTCATTGGATTCGAACCGGTGCTTATAGTTATAAAGAAGATAAGAGATGCGGTGCATGGCCACTGTGGTTTTTCCGCTTCCCGCGACACCTTGTACAATAATATTGGCAAAAGGGGATTTACGAATAATTTCATTTTGCTCTTTTTGGATGGTTGCTATGATTTCACCAAGTACAGCGTCCTTATTTCGTGACAGATATTGTACCAATAGGGCATCATTGGAAGCTACATCAGAATCATAATAACCTTTTAAGATACCATTTTCCACATCATAGGTCCGTTTTAGGTGTAAATCGATGGAAATAGGCTTCTCATCAGCTAACCCATACTCTCCGGGTCCTAATTCGTTTTCGTAATAAACAGTGGAAATAGGTGCTCGCCAGTCAGCAATCAGTATTTCTGTGCGATTCTTAAAAACACCATTTTTGCCAATATACACCTGTTCATTCTGCTCCATGGAATGGTCGGTGTAGTCAATACGACCGAAATAAGGTTTTTGTAGAGCAGCCTGATTCTTTCGTAAGGACTGCGCCGCATGTTCTTCTAAACTGGAGGCGGTCATTAACTGATTGTAAAGCTCTACGTCACCGTTATTGATAGCCTTGTGAAGTTCCTGGGTCTGGTTGTGATAATCTTCATATTCTGCCTCATATCGCCGGACATTATGTCGGATAATGCTTTGACAGTAATTGAAGTGTTGCAATTCCTGGTTCCAATCTTTTTGCATGGAAACCTCCTTTTATGGAAAGAGAAATATGAATGGGTTACAATATATCATTATAAGGTAATAAGAAAAAAATACTAGACTTTAATTAAGGAATATGATATGATGTTTGATAGAAGTGTTGATAAAAAAAGCTATCGAAAAACCGATAGCTTTTTTTCTATATTGGGACAAGGGAGGGGAGATGAGATAGATGTTGGTTAATAAGAAAAAAGACATGACTCCTTTTGATATGAGGCGCTCGCCAATGAAGCAGAAATGGTATTTAATGCCTCTTTTGTGGGGAGGGTCCTGGCTAATGACCAGAAGGTTTGGATTAAAGATTCGTAAAGTAAATATGAAGGATTTTAAGCCCCCTTATTTAGTATTGTCCACCCATCAGGGTTTTTCGGATTATTATATAGCACCGCTGGCATTGTTTCCTCATAGGGCCGGTTATGTGTCAGATATGGAAGGCTTTGCAGCTTTTGGAGAATGGTTGTACCGGGCTATAGGATGTATTGGTAAGAGACGTTATGTTTCCGACATTTCAGTGGTAAAAAATATAAAGGAAGCGCTGGATAAGAAACAAAGTGTGGTGATTTTTCCGGAATCGAGACATTCCAATGTGGGGACTACTGCGTATCTACCTGAAAATCTTGGAAAGCTGGTTAAAAGTATGAAGGTCCCATTGGTAATGTTATCTGTTCATGGAAGCTATCTGGCTAATCCATTCTGGGATGAGGAACATACCCGCAGGACTTCTATGGAGGCCACATTGGAAGGGGTATATACCTTGGATGAAGTGCTGAGAGTGTCAGCAGGAGAAATCCAGCAAACCATTGAAGAGAAGCTACAGTATGATGAATACCGATGGCAAAAGGAACAGCAGCTGCATATTAGGGAAAGGAATCGGGCGGAAGGCTTACATAAGGCATTATATCAATGTATGGCATGTAAAAGTGAAAATCATATGACAAGTAAGGGCAGTCAACTATCATGTAAAAAATGTGGTATGCAGTGGCAGATGACAAGCTTGGGTACATTGGTAACAGAGCAGGTTGCGATGAATGATGAGAAAAGTGAGAAGAAAGAAATACATATTCCGGACTGGTATGAGTGGCAAAGAAAGGAAGTTATCGCAAGGATAGAGGAGGGAGATTATAAGGCTATTTATACTGTATATGTAGAAGCTCTTCCCAATGCAAAAGGCTTTATTCCTTTGGGAGAAGGAATACTGATTCATAAACCGGAAGGCTTTTATTTAGAGATGGGAGAGGAAAAACTTTTTTTTGACCATGCTTCCAGAGAATCCGTACAAACAGAGTATAATTACAGAAAGAAAGGAATGGCAATTGTATTGTCTACCAGAGATTGCTGTTACTATATTTACTCCGCGGATGTGGAATTCCAACCCACAAAATTACAGTTTGTTGGGGAGTATTTTTACAAAAACAATAAAAAAATTTAAAATACCCCTTGACATATTATCATTTTGATAATATGATAGCAACAAGAAGAGATATTATTAAAATGATAATATCAAAAGAACATAAACGGAGGTATAAGATTATGAAGAAAACTTTAATCGTAGTGGATATGCAAAAGGATTTTATCGATGGAGCATTAGGAACCAAGGAAGCAGTAGCCATTGTAGAGAATGTAAAGAAAAAGATTGCAGAATATCAGGCTAATGGGAATGAGATTATTTTTACAAGAGATACCCATCAGGCAAATTATCTTCAGACCAATGAAGGAAAGCATTTGCCGGTAGAACATTGTATCGAGGGTACAGAAGGATGGCAGATTTATGAAGGTCTGGAGGTGCCCGGTGCAATTTACATTAATAAGCCCAATTTCGGATATGTGGGTTGGGCGGAGTATCAGTTAGAAGAAGTAGAAATGGTTGGTTTGTGTACAGATATTTGTGTTGTATCTAACGCACTGATTTTAAAGGCTGCCTTCCCGGAGATTAAGGTGACTGTGGATGCAAGCTGTTGTGCCGGTGTGACTCCGGAAAGTCATGAAGCTGCACTTACTACCATGAAGATGTGTCAGGTAGAAGTGATTTAGTCTGAATATGGATTGTAAAGGGTTGGAGGTGGAGAAGTATGATTAAGATAAAGGATAAGCAGGTGGATTTGAATTATTTCCCGGATGGAACCTTTCTGATTAAGGAAAAGGTTCCGAAGGAGCCGGTAACCATTACCTGGTTGTTTGAGAAGAATCAGGAATTGGTGGCACTGTATTTTTTGGTAAAGCATTTGCGGGCAAAAGGAATTAAAAAAATAGATTTAAAGATGCCCTATATCCCCAATGCCCGACAAGACCGTGTAAAGGCAGAAGAGGATGTGTTTACTCTTAAGTACTTTGCAGAGCTGATAAACAGTTTGAAGTTTAACAAGGTGACAGTACTGGATCCTCACTCTTATGTGAGTGAAGCACTGTTTGAGCATATTGATATACAGACTCCGAAGAAGTATGTAGAGAAGGTGATTCAAAGAATCGGCAGAGATAAGCTAATGCTCTTTTTCCCGGACGAGGGTGCCATGAAACGGTACAGCAATATGTTTAACCTGCCATATACCTTTGGTATCAAGAAACGAGACTGGAGTACCGGTCAAATAAAGGGACTGGATGTTACCGGTCAGACGGAAGAACTGGCAGGAAGCGTGGTGCTGATTGTGGATGATATTTGTAGTAAGGGTGGTACCTTTTATCATAGTGCCAAAGCGTTAAAGGAGCTGGGAGCAAAGGATGTCTATCTGTATGTGTCCCACTGTGAAAACAGCATTTTTGAAGGGGAATTGTTAAAGAGTGATTTGGTGACAAAGGTATATACTACCAATAGTATTTTTACCGGAGTGCATAATAGGGTGGAGGTATTTGATTATGAATAGAATGAATCCCATGTTGTTGATTGATTTTTATAAGGCTGTACACGCAGAGATGTTACCTAAGGGTATAAGTAAGTCCGTGTCTTATTTCACTCCCAGAATGAGTCGTGTAGAGCGCTGGGATAAGGTGGTTATGTTTGGGTTACAGGGCTTTATTAAGACCTACTTAATTGAATACTTTAATGAGGAGTTTTTTGGAAAGCCCTTTGAAGAGGTAATTGGTGAATATAAGCGTGTAATGGATGCTGCACTGGGAGCAGAAGCTTACAAAATCGAAAAGATAGAAAAGCTACACAAATTGGGCTATTTACCCATTGAAATCCTGGCATTGCCGGAAGGAACCTTAGTGCCCATGCATGTGCCTATGTTTGGTATTACTAATACTCATCCGGAGTTTGCATGGTTGCCTCAGTCCTTAGAAAGTTTGATTTCCGCAGAAAGCTGGCATCCCATGATTGCGGCAACGGTTGGTTATACCTACCGTCAGATTGTAAATGCATATTATGACAAAACCTGTGAGGACAGTGTACCTCGTGCAAGAGCCTTGGGGGCTTTTGATTTTCGAGGAGAGGAGTGTACGGATTCTGCCATTAAGGCCGGAGCAGGCTGGTGCTTATCCTTCTTAAATACTGCTACAGTACCTACCATACCTTATTTGGAGCAGATGTATGCTTGTGACTGTACCAAGGAGCCGGTAGCCTTTGGAAGTCCCAGTACAGAACATTCAGTAATGTGTAGTAACTATGCTATGGATGGGGATGAGGAAACCTTACTTAGGAGACTTCTTACAGAGATTTATCCCAATACCAGCTTCAGTGCGGTACTGGATTCCTATGACTACTGGAATGTGATTGATAATATTCTGCCACGGTTAAAAAAGGAGATTATGGCACATAATGGTTGTATGCTTATGCGTGGTGATTCCGGTGAATGTGTAGAGGTGGTAACCCAGACAGTATTTAAGCTTTGGGACCAGTTTGGCGGGACTGTAAACAGCAAGGGCTATAAGGTGCTGGATCCTCATGTGAAAGCTATTTATGGAGATTCCATTACCATACAAAGATGTGAAGAGATTTACCGTATTCTGGAGGAAAATGGTTTTGCCTGCTCTAATGTGGCATTGGGTGTTGGTTCCTTCTCTATGCAGTGTATTGAGGAGGATGGTATTTTGAAGCCCTTTACCAGAGATACCTTCAGTTCTTGTATTAAGGCTACTTATTGTGAGATTGAGGATAAACCTTATCCAATTTTCAAAAATCCCAAGGATGGTGGCTTCAAGAAGTCTCAGAAGGGCTGTTGTGTAGTATATAAGGATTTAAGCTTCAAGGATGGTTTCACCTGGGAGGAAGCTTGTGCTAATGAAGAAAATCAGTTAATACCGGTATTTAAAGATGGTAAGCTGCTGGTGGAGCAGAATTTGCAACAGGTACGTGCAAAGTTGCATAATGGTAATTTCTAAGTAATAGGAAAAGAGGTAGAGAATATGTATCAGTTTAATGCGAAGGAAATTAAAGATGGTAAGCTGCTGGTGGAGCAGAATTTGCAACAGGTACGTGCAAAGTTGCATAATGGTAATTTCTAAGTAATAGGAAAAGAGGTAGAGAATATGTATCAGTTTAATGCGAAGGAAATAACAGAAAGGTGTGTACAATGGATTCGGGACTGGTTTGAGGAAAACGGTAAGGGCTGTAATGCGGTACTTGGTGTATCCGGTGGCAAGGACAGTTCTATTGTAGCGGCCCTTTGTGTGGAGGCGCTTGGTAAGGATAGAGTTATCGGTGTGCTTATGCCCTGTGGTGTACAGGCAGACATTAATATGGCTCGTAAGCTGGTAGACCACCTTGGAATCAAGAGCTATGTCATCAATATTGAGAGTGCCATGAAGGGTATTTTGGGAGAAATGAAGGATATCGAAGTATCCAACCAGACTATTATTAACCTGCCACCCAGACTCCGTATGGCAGCAGTGTATGCAGTAAGCCAGAGTATGAATGGTCGTGTGGCAAATACCTGCAACCTGTCTGAGGATTGGGTAGGGTATTCTACCAGATATGGTGACAGTGTGGGAGATTTCAGCCCCTTGTCCAGACTGACCGTAACAGAAGTAAAAGAGATGGGCAGAGTGTTGGGGCTGCCTAAGGATTTGGTTGAGAAGGTGCCAATCGATGGCCTCAGTGGCAAGACTGATGAGGATAATCTGGGCTTTACCTATGAAATGCTGGATAAGTATATCCGTGAAGGCATTTGTGAGGATCCGGTAAAGAAAGCACTTATTGACGATAAACACAAGAAGAATCTGTTTAAGCTGGAGCTGATGCCCTGTTTTGAACCTTAAGAGGAATGATTATGAGTTTATATAAAATGAGTGATGAGGAGAAGGCCTATTTGGCAGGCTATGATATCACAAAATTTGAACGTCCTTCCGTGGCAACGGATATTGCTATTTTTTCTATTATGGAGAAGGGGGAGCAGGAGAATTACCGTAAGCTCCCCGAGAAGGCACTAAAGCTATTGCTAATTAAACGAGCTACTTACCCATATAAGGATAGGTGGGCACTGCCGGGCGGTTTTTGCAGACCGGACGAGGATATGCAGGAAACGGCCATGCGGGAGCTTTATGAGGAAACGGGTGTGAAAGCCGCATATCTGCAGCTGGCAGGTACTTTCGGAGAAGTGGGCAGAGATCCAAGAGGGTGGATTATTTCCAATACTTTTTTATCCCTGGTGGATGGCGAAGCTTGCAAGCCCAGGGGAGGTTCGGATGCCTGGGAAGCCAAGTGGTTTTCGGTAAAGCTTCATACAAAAGAAGTAAAGCGGGAGCAGGGTAAGGAGGCAGTGGAGTTGGTCACAGAGTATGAAATTACGCTTACTCATGAGGAGAGTGATGTTTGCCTAAGTGCTGTTGTGAGGGAATATAAGCAGTTTGCAAATTATCATGAAAAGGTACGTTATGAGCTTGTTGATAGCGAAGGTCTGGCATTTGATCATGCCAAGATCATATTGCAAACTCTGCTGTTTTTGCGTAGAAATGTAGATAATGACTGGAAAGTGGCATTTGATTTGTTGCCGGAAATTTTTACGTTGACTCAGCTTCAGAATGCTTTTGAATTGGTATTGGATGAGAAGCTTCTTACAGCCAATTTTCGCAGAAAGGTAAATGATTTGGTGACAGAAACGGAGCAGATTCTGGAAGGAAACGGCCATAGACCGGCTAAGCTGTTTAAGAGAAATGTGGAAGCGTTTGCATGAAGCCATGCGCAGATGAATCGAATTGACTGATGGGAGCTTGCTCACAGGCAGGCATATTCGAGTTCATCTGCATACGGCGAACGCCGCGACAACGAGCAAGCTTGCTTGCGAGTCTGTCGGCATGGCCAATGGTCGTGAAAGCTGAAGGTTACTAATCTTTAATATATTCTTTATCTCCGTTTGGCAGTTTATCCGAAATGTATCGTTCAACCTTCATGTGCAAATCATATTTCTCACGTAATGCTATTATTTTCTTCATCATTGGTGTATGGTGATGAATGTCAATAGCTTTCTGATTTTCCCAACTATCAACTAGAAGTACCGTTTCAGTATCTTGCATAGGGAAAAAGTATTCATAACGAATATTCCCCTCTTCTTTCCTGATTTCATCAACAATTCCGCTCGAAATCATTTCCTCAGCAAATTTTCTTGCATTTCCTTCTTTGCCTGTATAATAAATATTTAGTGTTATTGACATTCTTTATTTCTCCGCTAATTTCAAATCTTTCTCTCTGTTCGCCATGCCAACAGGTTCAATTATTTTGTGTCTGTGGAGTTCAGCAGCTCCTTCACACACTCATCCAAGCACTCAAAATAATTCTCAAAGGTTTTCCTGCAACATCCGGGATTGTCAATTTCAATACCATCTGCACGCAGTCCTATCAAAGAAAATCCCATGGCCATGCGGTGGTCGTCGTAGGTATCTACCAGAGAAGGCTTGGGTTTGCCCGGGTGGATGGTGATGGTGGTCTCTGTTTCTTCACAGCAGATGCCCATTTTGTTAAGTTCTGTGACAATAGCATTCATGCGGTTGCACTCCTGGTAACGGATGTGACCGATGCCACGGATGGTGGTAGGCGCGTCTGCAAAAGGAGCCAAAGCAGCCAAGGTAATGGCCTGGTCGGAGCAGGAGGACATATCCACGTCCACACCATGGTATTTGCCGGCAGCAGGAGGAGTCAGTAAGATACCATCCGGCTCTTCAGTTAATACGGCCCCCATCTTTTCTAAAATTCTTAAAAAAGCTACATCTCCCTGCATGGAATCAAAAGTAATATGCGCTACCTTTACCGGTACGCCTAAAATCATGCTCATACCATAAAAATAGGCGGCAGCAGAAGCATCCGGCTCGATTTGATAATCTCGTGCACCATACTTCTGACCGGCAGGAATAGTATAGTTAAGCCCATCAAAGGATGCAAAAGCTTTTACACCAAACTGTTCCATCATCCGGCGGGTGATTTCAATATAAGACATACCGTGGCTACCTTTTACATGAATGACAAAATCCTTGGGAGAAAGGCAGGCGGCAATAAGGAGAGCGCTTAAAAACTGACTGCTATGCTCAATGTCTACAGTAATTGCCTGTTTTCTAAAACCATTTCCTTTTAGGGTGAACGGGAAATAGCCTTCCGCACCTTCATAAACAACTTCACAGCCAAGCTCCTGTAAAGAAGTAAGGAGAGGAGCCATGGGGCGCTTGCGCATTTGTTCGGAAGCGTCCATATGAAAGGTGCCTTCTGAAATTCCTAGGTAAGCTGTCAAAAAGCGGGCTGCGGTACCGGCGCTGCCTACATATTGCCAAGCTTCTTTCTTAGGGAGAGCCCCCCCCAGACCGGTGACCGTTACTTTCCTTTCTTCTTCATTCACCTCTGTTTCAAAGCCTAAATCCTGTACGCATTTTAAAAAGTGTCTGGAGTCATCACTAAACAAAACACCTCGCAGAATAGAAGTACCCCGGGCCAGAGTAGCCAAAAGCAGTGCCCTGTTGGTTAAGCTTTTAGAACCCGGAACGGTAACTGTCAGCGGACCATGTTCCTTAAGGCATGATAATCTGGTATAAATAGTCGAAACTTTATAAGTATTAACTTTCATAAAAGCTCCTTTTCAGTATAATAAGATAATAAGCGGACACCACTGTATACACATAATTTCCTGATACATGAAAAAGTATAACCAATAATCAACAGGATGTCAAAAAGTAAAATAAAAATACATAATATGAGGTTGAATGATTATGAAAAAAAGAAAAGAGAAGGTGAAAAAATAGCAATATTTGATGTATTGTTGACAATGGTTAAAGAGAAAAAATAGGATAGTTGTAATAAAATGGAAATGAGGATGTAAGGGGTTACAAGTGTTGAGAAAAGGATAAAGGAATCATAGGAGGTATTGGTATGGAAAAAAGAGAATATCGTAATGTATTTGCAGAAATCGGAATTCCGGAAGCTGACATTCAGAAACGTCTTGAGGAAGTAAAGCAGTTCTTCTTTTATGGCGGAGATGAGAAACAGGTTTACTATCCTGTTGGGGAAGATATGGCATATATCATGGACGTGGGAAGCAATGATGTTCGTACTGAAGGTATGTCCTATGGCATGATGTTCTGCGTGCAGCTGGACATGAAGGAAGAGTTTGACCGTCTTTGGAAATGGGCCAAGACTTATATGTACATGGAAGATGGTCTGAATGGTGGCTTCTTCTCATGGAGCTGTAGCACGGACGGAAATAAAAATGATTCGGGTCCGGCATCCGATGGAGAAGAATTCTTTGCTATGGCGTTATTCTTTGCGTCCCACCGCTGGGGTGATGGAGAGGGCATTTTTGAATATTCCAAGCAAGCAAGGGAGATTCTTCATGATTGCTTACATAATGGTCGTGGTGGTCGCGGTGAACTGCCTATGTGGAATTTAGAAAATTATCAGATTAAGTTTGTTCCTACTTTGGACTTTACAGACCCTTCTTATTTTTTGCCACATTTCTATGAATTGTTTGCATTATGGGCAAATGAAGAGGATAGAGAATTCTGGAAGAAGGCTGCAGATGCAGGACGTGAGTTTCTGATTAAAACCTGCCATCCGGTAACAGGCTTCAGTCCGGAATATGCAGAGTATGATGGTACTCCTATGAGAAGAAAGTTTGACTGGATGGGAGACAGACATGATTGGTTCTTTAGTGATTCCTATCGTACTGTAGCCAATATTGGTTTGGATTATGAGTGGTTTGGTATTGATAAGGGACAGTGTGCTGCAGCTGCCAATATGCAGAGATATCTTATTGAATATGCAAGAAAGAATGAGTACTATAAGTGGGAAATTGATGGAACTAAGGCACAGGAAGAACCAATTTATAATTTAGCTATTCCTGTAACAGTTGCCCAGTCTGTACTGGCAGCAGAGACTGAGTATAGCAAAGAATGGGTGGAGAAATTCTGGAATCTGCCCATGAATACAGGAACATGGCGATATTATGACAACTGCCTGTATATGTTTGCATTCCTGGCATTAAGCGGAAATTATAGAGTATATTAATGAGTTAATCGGAGGTATTTATGAACAACCAGTTACAAGGCGGCCCTAAGGCACCAAAGGATCCAACAAAGAAACGCAAAGGCTTTTATATCATGAGGAATAAATCCGTGGCAGGTTCACCACAACCGGATGGAACAGGTACACAATTTATTTATCTGGATAGTGGCAGAATGCTTACCGCCGCTGAGATGGTTGGAAATATAAAGGATGAGAAAATACTGGAGCTTCTGAAAACTACAGAGGGCTTCAGGAAACTGGTACATAGTATTGGTGTCACGGTGGAAGGCGAAAACAAAGAGGAAGTGGTAGAGTTTTGTTTTCAGATGTATGGCAAGACAGATCCTTACAAATCAGGAACCACTTTGAAGTTCCCTGTTAAAGCGGACGGAATGGAGTATGTTCTCAATTTGGAGGAATGTGAGTGGTCAGAGGATGACAATATCCCCGGACAGGCCAGATTTGAGTTTGAAAAAGCCGGAGCATTGGCTACCGTGGCAGTAAAATTCTATCTTTATGACGGCTATGATGTGCCGGAAATTGAAGAGGAAAATCCGGTGGATTTCCGGTCCCCCTATTATCCGGAGATGCTTTCCAACGCCATTATGCAGACTGGAAATAATTATCGTCTGAAAAAGGCTATAGAGAAGGCAAGACGTGGAGAGGATGTAACGATTGCTTTTATCGGTGGTTCCATTACCCAGGGGGCCGGAGCAGTACCTATTAATACCGAGTGCTATGCTTATAAGACCTATCAGGGCTTTTGCAAGCTGGTGGGAAAAACCACTGAGGAAAATGTACATTACATAAAGGCCGGTGTGGGAGGAACTCCCTCCGAGTTTGGTATGCTTCGTTATGAAAGAGATGTGTTGTGCGAAGGTACGGTAGAACCGGATGTAGTCGTGGTAGAATTTGCCGTAAATGATGAAGGTGACGAAACCAAGGGAGAATGCTATGACTCTTTGGTGCGTAAGATATTAAGCAGTGCGAATAAGCCGGCAGTTATTTTGCTGTTCGCCGTGTTTGCCAATGACTGGAATCTGCAGGAACGATTGGGACCGGTAGGCGTGGCGTACGATTTGCCCATGGTGAGCACCAGAGATACAGTGGTGGAGCAGTTTTATAAGAAGCCCGGTGAAGGCAGAGTGGTTACGAAGAACCAGTTCTTTTATGATGTGTTCCATCCTACCAGTATCGGACATACCATTATGGCGGACGGAATTATTCATCTGCTGGAAATTGTGGATAAGCAGGATGTATACGCGGAAGATGTGGATATTACCAGGATTACACCGCCCTTAGGTGGAGAGTTTGAAAAAGTGAAGTTGCTGGATAAGAAGAGCAATGCAGATGCGGCAGTGATTGATTGTGGCTCCTTTAGCGAAACAGATACAGAGCTTCAGGCAGTGGAAAGAAATCTGGATTTGACCTTTACTCCCCAGCTTCCCTATAACTGGATGTACCGTGGAGCAGAGGTAAAAGAATCACAGCCTTTTACTATGGATATTACCTGTACGGCACTGTTATTAATTGCCAAAGATGCAGCTTCGGCAGATGTGGGATGCGCGGATGTGTATGTGGATGGCGAGTTTGTGATGACCTATGACCCTCATCTGGTAGGCTGGACCCATTGTAATCCTGTGATTATTTTCAGGGGAAAAGAGCGTAAAAACTATCATGTGGAAGTGCGTATACATGAAGGTGATGAAAAGAAGGATTTCACCATCTTAGGTTTTGGTTATGTAGAATAAGATATAAAGGGTGTATTTGGAGGAATTGCTAAGTGAATTTATCGGATAGCAATAAAAAAACAGTGATTTTGGTGGAAGACTGTGCCTATGAAGGGGTAAAAAGAGTTGCCGCCAAAGTGGTATTGGATATAGAAAAGGT
The DNA here is from genome assembly GCA_017521605.1 of Lachnospiraceae bacterium. Classification (GTDB taxonomy): domain Bacteria; phylum Bacillota; class Clostridia; order Lachnospirales; family Lachnospiraceae; genus Acetatifactor. Next base: position 44,868 of record JAFXCD010000021.1, read on the forward strand.
TACCGGCACAAGACCGGAGGTTGTGAATTCCTTGGAAGGTATGGATAAGAAAGCTACACAGGTGATTTTCTGCGCCACTCTGGGTCAGAGCAACCTTTTGGAGGATTGGGCAAAGCAGGGAATGACCTTGGAAGAACTGCCGGGGAAAAGAGAAGTATTTGCTATAAAACTGTTGGAAGACATAGAAGGCTTTGAACAGGTATTGGTTATCTGTGGTAGTGATAAACGGGGAACCATTTATGGTATGTTTACCCTATCAGAATATATAGGTGTATCACCTCTTTGCTATTGGGGGGATGTGGAGCCGGTAAAGAAGCCGGAAATGGTAGTTGGTAAGGATGTTGAAATGGTATCTAAGGAACCCAGTGTACGTTACAGAGGCTTTTTTATCAATGATGAGTGGCCCTGCTGCGGGAATTGGGCAACCAAGCATTTTGGTGATTTTAATGCAGATATGTACGAGCAGGTATTTGAATTTTTGCTTCGTATGAAGGGAAATTATCTCTGGCCGGCTATGTGGAGTGCATCCTTCCCTTTGGACGGACCGGGTAGTAAGAATGAAGAACTGGCGAATATTTATGGTGTGGTAATAGGATATTCCCACCACGAGCCCTGTTTACGTGCCAGCGAGGAGTGGGATAAGGTGCGTGGCCCGGAAACGCCATATGGTAATGAGTGGAATTTCTATACCAATGAAAAGGGCTTAATCAATTATTGGGCAGAAGCCCTGAAGCGTAGCGGTAGGTATGAAAATCTGATTACCATCGGTATGCGTGGGGAACGTGACAGTTCCATGCTGGGTGAAGATGCTACAGTAGAAGAAAATGTAAATCTACTTAAGGATATTATTCATAAGCAGCGACAGTTAATAAAAGAAAATGTAAATGAGGAACTGAAAAAGGTGCCCCAGCTTCTGGCTTTGTACAAGGAGGTAGAAGCTTATTTTTATGGGGATGAGAATATTAAGGGCTTAAAGGATTGGGAAGAGCTGGATGGGGTCATCTGTATGCTCTGCGAGGATAATTTCGGTCATATGAGAACCCTTCCTACAGAGGAAATGCGTGGCCGTAAGGGTGGCTTTGGTATGTATTATCATTTCGATTATCATGGTGGTCCCATCTCCTATGAATGGGTGGATTCCACACCTATGTCCAAAACCTGGGAACAGATGTGTATGGCCTATGAATATGGTATCAGGGATGTCTGGATTGTGAATGTAGGCGATTTGAAGTTCCATGAGGTACCCTTAACTTATTTCATGGCACTGGCTTATGATTATGAAAAATGGGGCTATGGAAATAGAAACAGCTATAGAGAATATACAGCATTGTGGGCAGAGAAAAACTTCGCCGGTGTGAGCAAAGAACTTCAAGAGAAAATCGGTAAGGTGTTGACTGAGTATATTGATATCAATCATCTGCGTCGACCGGAATCTCTGAATCCGGGTATCTATCATGCTTGTGAGAATCTGGAGGCAGATAAAATGCTTGCAAAGGCAGAGGTTCTGGAGACTCTGTCCATGGAAGTGTATGAGACCTTGGAGGGGGCTGAAAAAGAAGCATATTACAGCATGATTCATTTCTCTGCCATGGCAAGTATGAATTTATTGAAAATGCATTTATATTCTGCGAAGAATGCGCATTATGCAAAACAGGGTAAGCCTGTAGCGAACCGGTATGGTGAGCTGGTAAGAGCTTGTATTCGTAAGGACAGAGAGTATTACGAACAGTTTGGAAGCTTTAAGGACGGTAAATGGGACGGCATGCAGATGGCTCAGCATATTGGCTTTACCAAATGGAATGAGGATGATTACCGTTATCCGGTGATTATGAGTGTGGAGCCTGCTTATAAGCCCAGACTGAAGGTGAACCGCAAGGACAGTCCATGGACGGCAGTAAAGAATTACGGTGCACCCATGAGAATTATGGTGGATGATTTCCGCTATGCCGGTTATGAAAAGGTAGTGTTGGAAATTGCCAATGATGGTGTGGATATTGTGCATTATGTTGTAGAGGCACAGACGCCGGATGGAAAATTGCCAACCTGGTTGCAGATAAGTGCTATGGAAGGCAGCGTGGAGCAACAGGAAGAACTGGTGCTGACTTTTGATAGTAATAAACTGGCAGGCGAGGATAAGGTATGTCTGCTGATTAAGGACGAAGAGACAGCCGTTGCAGTGGAGATAAGTGCAAGAACCATTAATGTGTCCGGATTGCCAGGCAAAACTCATCTGGAGAAGAAGGGGATTATTGCTATGAATGCAGGCGATTTCTTTGAAAAGAGAGATACGGACAAGGGAGCTTTCGAGGTACTGGAAGGATACGGAAAGTATGGTACAGGAGTGAAGGTTTTCCCCAGTACCGCAGTATTTGCCATGGAAGAAGAAAAACCCTGTCTTTCCTATCGTTTTCTGATAGAAGAAGCCGCAGAGTATGAGGCAGAGCTGGTGGTAGCACCTACCAATTCTGTGGTGAATAAGCAAAGTGTGAATGTGGCGCTACAGGTGAATGGAGAGACAGAACAAAAAGTGGAACTGGTAGCGGCTGACTTCAGAGCCGGCGAGAGCAGTGATCCCAGATGGAGAATGGGCGTTTTATATCAGGAGCGCAGAGTTTCCGTGCCGGTAAGCCTGAAAGAAGGAGTGAATGTACTGAGTATAGGAGCCCTGGAAGCGGGAACTGTGCTGGAGCGTGTAATCTTGTATAAAAAGGGAGTGAAAAAGCCTCAAAACTATATGGGACCGGAAAATAGTTTTGTAGTAATGTAGAGACAACTGTTAATAGAGTTTTGCAGATGAAGCAGTACCACGGGGAAACCTGTGGTACTGTTTGAGAATACGAGGAGATTTTTAATGATGGAGAAGAAGCAACCAATCAACCCAATAACAAAGCTGGACTATCCGGATGCGGATGTGATTCGTGTAGAGGATACTTATTATATGGTGAGTACAACCATGCATTTTATGCCCGGTTGTGAAATTTTACGTTCGTATGATTTGATAAACTGGGAGCATGCAGCATATCTTTATGATGTATTGGACAGTACGCCGGGACAGTGTCTGGAAGGAGAAGAGAATATTTATGGAAGAGGTATGTGGGCAGCCACTTTGCGTTATCACAAGGGGGAATTTTATGTGATATTTGTGGCGAATGATACTCATAAAACCTATTTATTTACTGCACCGTCTGTAGAGGGCCCTTGGAAGAAAAAGGAAATAGAAGGCTTTTATCATGATTGTTCTTTGTTATTTGATGAGGATGAAAAGGTATATCTGGTATATGGAAACAGACATATCTGGTTGACAGAGATGAAAGAGGATTTGAGTGGTCCCAAAGAGGGTGGGTTACACAGAATGATTGTCAGTGATGAGGGCAATCCCAGTCTGGGATATGAAGGGGCTCATTTCTATAAAATCAATGGAAAATATTATGTTTTCTTTATTCATTCTCTTCGCACGGAATGGAAACGTGTGGAGGCTTGCTTTATGGCAGATTCTTTGGAGGGAGAATTTGTAGGTGGGGATGTTTTGAATGATGATTGCGGTTATTGTAATGCAGGAACAGCACAGGGGGGGATTGTAGATACCCCGGAGGGAGAGTGGTACGCAATTTTATTCCAGGACAGAGGCGCTGTGGGGAGAGTTCCTGTACTTCTGCCAATCCACTGGGAAAGAGACTATCCTGTATTTGGTGTGGATGGAAAAGTGCCACAGGAGTTTGAAACGAAGAGTACCAGACCGGAGTATTCCTATACGGAGTTGGTGCAGAGCGATGATTTTAAGGGTGGTGTGTGGCCTTTTGAAAGCCCTAAGGCAACCCTGCGCACTACAAAGGATGTGCACTATGACAGCTTTGGTTTTAAGAGTATATGGCAGTTTAATCATGAGCCGGACCTTTCGCTGGTGGAAAGAGATTTGGAGGCTGGAACCGTACAAATGATTACTGATAAGCTTTGTGCAAATGTAACTCAGGCGAAGAATGTATTAACCCAGAGAATGCTATTTCCTTCCTGCGGAGGAAGTATTACGGTGGATGGCAGTCAGTTGATGGAAGGGGATTATGCAGGACTATGTGCATTCCAGGGAAAGTATGTCCAGGTGGCTTTGACCAGGGAGCAGGAACAGCTGTATGTAGTTCTGATGACCAAAGGGGAAGAGTGCAATACTTCCATGGGTAAAACTAAGGATACACAACCGGCGGTGCTATTAGAAAAGATAGCAGTAAGTAGTACGAAGGTACGTTTTAAGATAGAGGTGGATTTTGACCATATGAAGGATGAGGCGTATGTTTCTTATGAAGCAGGAGAAGGATGGAAACAGATTGGAGCTGCACAAAAGCTTTATTTCCGTTTGGACCATTTTACGGGTTGTCGATTTGGCTTATTTATATATGCCACTCAGAAAATGGGAGGCAGAGTAACGTTTTCAGAGTTTGTTTATGATAAATAATGGGTTAAAAGAGCAATGGATGATGTAAAAATAGCATGAATTAAAGAGTCATTTAGAAGATTTGATTGTAAAATATTTCTTAGTTTAAAATGTTTACTATGAAAAGGTAGTGTGGAAAAGACAGTTATGAAAAGGAAATGCAAAGTCAAAAAGAGCAGCCGGCTGATGGTAATATTATTGGCGGGATGCATGTTAACCGGCTGTGGCCCTATGCTGGGTGGTGATGAAGAATTAATTTTAACGGAGAAGGAAGCAGAAACCATGACCTATGAAATGGCAGAGGTTTCTGTTTCTGATGTAAGAAAAACAGGTAAAGCCAGTTGTGTTTATCAGCAGGTAAATGATGAAAGCTTAAGCTTTTCCGTAAGTGGGAAACGTGTGGCAAAGGTTTATGTGGAAAAGGGGCAAAGTGTAGTTAAGGGACAAATTCTGGCAGAATTAGATGTGGGTAACGCAGAAGAACAGATACGTGATTTGGAATACAGTATTGCCAGAAATGAGTTAAGCTTATCCAATATAGAGCTTAATAGGGATAATGAGATTTCGGCTCTTTGGTTACGCTTTATGTACCAGAGCGGACAGAGCAAGGAAGAGAAGGAAGCATTGGATAAAAATGTGGAAGGGATACAACAAAGATACCGATACATTCAGGAGGACTGTGAGGATGCACTGGCCCTTGACAGAGCGCAATTGGATATTTTGAGAAAGAGCATGCAGGAAAGCACATTACGTGCAGGTATGAATGGTATGGTGTCGGATATTGCTGATAAGTTGGAAGGGTCTACCACTGTCAGAGGGGAAGAGGTAATTAAGATTATTGATAGTTCGGATTGTCTATTTGCTGTGGACGATATTTCGTTGAGGGAATGTTTTCAGGAAGGCGTCGAGGTGGATATGAGCATGGCTTATGGAACCGGAGCCGGAGATTATAAGCTGGTACCTCATGAGATGGATAAGTGGGAAGATAAACTTTTATTTAGTATTTCTCAAGGTGGAGAGGGCTCTATTATCGAAGTGGGTTCCAGAGGAACCATGCGTTATACAACCGGCTTGCGGGAACAGGTTTTATCGGTTCCTTTGAAGGCAGTACATCAGGCAGATGGTAAGAGCTTTGTATATGTGCTGGGAGAAAATAATATGCGTGAAATGAAATGGATTGAAGCCGGTTTATTTGGTGATGATAAGGTGGAAGTGATATCCGGATTGCAAGAAGGAGAGAGGGTAATTATAAAATGATGAGAAAAAAAGGAATCAGCTTACTCTTGTCTGTTATAATGTGTATTTCTCTGACCGCTTGCTCAGCAGAAACGGTTGAAACAACAGGTAGTAGCAAAATCGAATTAATTGAGCCGGTAAATATGGTTGCAAATGTAGAAAAAGCCATGTACCGGAATTTGTATAACTGCGAGGTGTATTCTGCAATGGTGTATCCTACCGTTACAGAATATTCATTTGCAAAGAATGCAGTGATTGACGGAACCGGAGCCTTTTGGGGAGATGAGGTAAAGAAAGGCGATGTATTGGTTTACGGAAATACCGAAGAACTGGATAAGAAGATAGAAGAGCTGGAAGAACAGATTGAGAATAAAGCAGAAAGTATGCAGGAAACTCTGGAGAATCTGAACGAAAGTCTGGAAAAGCCAAGGGAAGAAGAAAAGTGGCTTAAGGGAGTGGTGGAAGCCTATGAAAAGGTGAAACCGGAGGAAAAAATACCTGCTTGTGATGTTAGTGGCTCAGATGCAGCGGGTTCGGATGTTTTGGTAGATAATCCGGCTTATACAACATGGTATGCAGAAGCTGTGGGATGGATAGGAAGATATGAAATTCTGAAGCATAATATTAATATGCAGGAAGAAAATTATCGCCAACAGGAAGAGTTATACCAGCTGGAGAGAGAGTATATGCTGGAAAAGCTTCAAGCCTTAAAGAATGATAAGAATAAAAGCTCCTTACGGGCAAACGAAGATGGTGTAGTGGTTGCCAAGGTAATGGGTGATAATTATGGAGAAATGTCCGTACAGGCAGAGCAGGAACTGGTTGCAGTAGGTAATATGGAGCAAAAGGTTCTGAAATGTGACTATATCAATGATTTGAAGGTTGCTGCGGCAGATGATATGTATGCGTTGATTGACGGCATACGTTATGAAATAGAATACCACCCCATTTCCAGGGAGGAGTATACGGAAATAACAGAGAGCGGAAGCAAGGTGTATACTACCTTTACCATTTTAGGGGATACGGAGAAAGTGGAAGTAGGAGACTTTGCTGTAATATGTGTATTTTCCGACAAGAAGGAAAATGTGCTTTCCGTACCCAAGGAGGCGATTCATAAGGATGGTTCTGAGAATTTTGTGTATTTAATGCAAAATGGAGAGAGTGTAGCTCAGAAAATCAAAACTGGTATGACGGATGGGGTCTATACGGAAGTGTTGTCGGGATTAAATGAAGGCGATGAAGTAATGGTGGAAAATGACCAGACCTTAAGCGGAAAGACAGCAACCGTAACTTATGGAAGCTTTCATGGAACCTTTGAGGAACGTGGTAAAATAAGTGGTGCCATGGGTGATGTAATAACCAATCCGGTTGAACACGGAACAACTTATTTTGGTGAATATCAAGTAGAGTATTTGCAGCATGTCAATAAAGGAGATGTGATTGCTACAGTTCGAGTGGCAAAAGATGAAATAACCATTAAGAGATTACAACAAAGTCTTTTGCGCGCAACCCAGCGACTGGAGGATTTGAAGGCAGCAGGAGAAGAAGAGAATAAGAAGGCCATTGAGTCCAGACAGGAAGAGATTGCAGAATTAAAAAAGCAGCTTGCAGAGGTGGAGGCTGATGGAGAAGTGACGGAAATACGCGCTACCAGAAGCGGAATGATTGTAGGTATGTCAGAATATGAAAAGGAAACTATTTTATACCATGATGCTTACATAGCGGATATCGCGGATGAGGAATCCATGTATATTTCAGTTGCAGATGAAAATGGCTTGTTAAACTATGGTGAAGTGGTAAATATCACCTATACAACATATATGAGGGAAGAAAAATCCTGTAAGGGTATGGTGGCTACCTTGGCACCGGCTGGTGTAAGTCGTGATCTGCAAACAGGTAGTGCCATGATTAAAGTACCTAAAGAGGATTTGCCGGATATGATGCTGGCTATAGCAGATGACGGTAACTGGAGAAACCCGCAGCCTTATAGGGTGAAGACCAATATAAGGGAAATGGAAAATGTGCTGGTGGTGCCAAGAGGAGCCGTAACAGAAGTAAACGGACACACCTATGTTAGGGTGAAGGATGAACAGGGTAACGTAAAGGTATGCAGTTTTGTTGCGGGAGGATATGACAGCACAAATTACTGGATAGTAGAAGGCTTGTCAGAAGGAATGATAGTATGCTTAAAGTAATGTTTCAGAAAATATGGCATAAGAGATGGATGGTTTTTAGTTTATTACTGGGAACAATTTTACTGAGTGCAACGGTAGTTAGTTTTCCCATGTATAAAGAAGCAGCCTTCAATCGTATGCTACAGGATGAATTTGATAATTACCTGACAGAGAAGGGGGAATGGCCCGGACTTCTTAAATTTGTCATGGTATCAAAAAAGGATGCAGAAGGAAAAGCCATTGAACGAATGGAAGAACGAATGCAGAATATCTACACCGACTTGGGTGTGGAAAAGATAGAAACGCTTACATATTACAACATAAGCAAGGTTGAAGTGAAATCTCTAATGAAGCGAGATGATATAGGGGATATCAGTTTACGATTGTCCAGTATGAGCGGTTTGGAGAATCATGCTAAGATTTTAGCCGGAGAGATGTATTCTGAAAAGGGTATTACAGAGGACGGCTTTATCGAGGTGGTGGTCAGTCAGTCCTGTATGGTGGGCACCAAGGTTCTGGTAGGCGAGAAGCTGGAATTTAAAGGACTTAAAATGCCGGATGGCAGTATGGCTAAAATTAAGATTGTTGGTGTGTATGACAAGAAAGAGGAAACTGATTTTTATTGGCAGGTATCACCGGATCAATTGGATAATGTATGCCTGATGAATGAAAAGGTGTTCAGGGATAACTTTTTGGGAAAGAACGCGGGTAAATACACAATCAATTGTAATTATTTTCCCATGTTTTCATACGAAAATTGCAATGCTGATGATGCAGTACAGCTGTATAACCATACTACATATATAATAGAAGAAAGCTCGTATAAGGGCACCGCAAAAGTGCCGGGATATTTGGAGGTTTTGGAAACCTACAATAAAAAGAGGGACAGAATCGAGTCCACATTGTTTATTTTACAGGTACCGGTACTGATACTTCTTTGTGCATTCCTATTTATGATTGCCTCTCAGATGTATGATATGGAGCGTAATGAAATCTCAGTATTAAAGAGTAGAGGCGGTTCCGGAGGACAGATACTCAGACTGTATTTTTATCAGAGTGTATTTACTACTATCATTGGTACAGCTTTGGGATTGCAGTTAGGTAAAGTGTTCTGTAGCATATTGGGTTCTGCCAGAAACTTTCTGGAGTTCAGTATGAGTTCGGATTTACAGGTTGAGTTTACAAAGGAAACCATGCAATATGCGTTGGTGGCGGCAGTGGTTTCTATTTTGGTAATGACAGTTCCTGCTTTAAAGCATAGCAGACTGACTATAGTAAAGCTGAAGCAACAAAAAGCAGCCAGAAAAAAAAGTCTTTGGGAAAAATTGTTTTTGGATGTTATCTGTCTGGGTGTGGCAGGATATGGATATTATTCCTTTTCAAAGAATAAGGACTTGTTGACAGTGGATGTACTTAAAGGGGAAGCTTTGGATCCTTTGTTGTATTTGAGTTCCTCATTACTGATTGTAGGCTTAGGGCTTTTGTTTCTGCGACTACAGCCATATGTAATTAAGCTGATTTATCAAGTGGGTAAAGCTTTCTGGGGACCTGCAAGTTATGCTTCCTTTATGGAAAATATAAAGAATAACAGCAAGCAGCATTTTATTATGTTATTTATGATTTTGACAGTGTCTCTGGGTATGTATCATGCAACCGTGGCGCGAACCATATTACAGAATGCAAAGGATAATGTGGCCTATTTACAGGGTGCTGATTTAATCATTAAAGAAAAATGGGCAGATAATTCTGCTTTTGCCTCTAAGGAAAATGCAGAGTCGTTCCGTTATTATGAGCCGGATTTCAGTAAATATGAAAAGCTGGATTTTGTAGAATCGTATACCAAGGTGATTTTTGATGAAGGAGCATATCTGAAGGGTGAAAAGAATGCCAGACAGGATATTACTTTGTTAGGAATCCACACAAAGGAATATGGTGAAAATACATATGTGGAAGATGGATTGCTAAAGAAGCCCTATTATGAGTATTTGAATGAGCTGGCGGTAGTGCCCAACGGAGTACTACTGTCCAGAAACTTTGAGACCAAGCTGGAGTATAAGGTGGGAGATACGATTACCTTCTATGGCAGCCTTGGTAAATCACAAACCGCCAAGATAGTAGATTTTGTGGATTATTGGCCAGGATATGAACCGGTCAGCACAGGGGTAAATGCAGACGGCAGTGTGGAAACAAAGGATAATTTCTATTTAATAACCCATTATCAGTTGCTTAGAAAGAACTGGGGAGAAACTCCTTATGAAGTCTGGATGACATTAAAGGATGGTGCCAAGGGTGAAGAGATAGCTCCCTGGTTGGAGGAACATGACGTACATCTGTTGAAGTACGTAAATAGAGAAGCAGAGATGGAAAAGGTAGTTAAGGATCCTTTGCTGCAGGGAACCAATGGCATTCTTACTATGAGTTTTATGGTAACATTGGTGCTTTGTGCAGCAGGGTATCTGATTTATTGGATTATGTCCATCCGTTCAAGAGAAATGATTTTTGGCGTGCTTCGAGCAAGTGGTATGCATAAAGAAGAATTGTTCCATATGTTAATCAATGAGCAGATTTTTTCGGGACTGACTTCCATATTGGCCGGTGTGGGTATTGGTAAACTGACATCCAAGCTGTTTGTACCTATGATACAGTCGGCTTATGCGGCAGCCGATCAAGTATTACCCATGAAGCTGATTACCAATTCCATGGATATGGTAAGACTTTACGGTGTGGTTGCCGGTGTAATGGTAGTTTGTCTGATGGTACTGATATTGTTGGTATTTAAGTTGAATGTAGCGAAGGCTTTGAAATTAGGTGAAGAATAATGGCAGAGAAAAATATTATTGTTCTGGAAGATATCAGACGCAGTTTCCCTACAGCGGCAGGTGAGTTTCACGCTTTAAAGGGAATCAATGCCAAGATACCGGAAGGAAGTCTGGTTATCCTGAAAGGACGTTCCGGTTCCGGTAAAACAACGCTTTTGAATATTATCGGAGCACTGGATAATCCTACTTCAGGTAAGGTATACCTGGATGATAAGGATATGGGAAGATTTTCGGACAGAAGAAAAGAGAATTTCAGAAGGACCAGATTGGGATATGTATTCCAGTCTGTGTCCCTCATACCTACCATGAATGCCTTGCAGAATGTGGAGTTTTCACTGAGACTGGCAGGAATTAGAAGAGATCGAGAAAAGCGTGCGATTGAGTGCCTTAAAATGGTAGGTCTTGGAGGACGTATTAAGCATATGCCGGCAGAAATGTCCGGTGGTGAGCAACAGCGTGTGGCAATAGCCAGAGCCATTGCTCACAGACCAAGTATTTTGTTGGCGGATGAACCTACGGCTGAGCTTGACAGTGCTATGGCTGCTGAGGTGACGAAATTGTTTCAGGAGATGACGAAAAGGGAAGGCGTAACCATTATTATGACTACCCATGATGTGGGTCTGATGGACGCAGGTGATATGGTGATTGAGTTAGAAGGCGGAGAGCAGGTAAATCCCATGCAGACTGAGGGGATAGAACAAAACATAGAAGATGAGAATGAATAGAAGGGGAAGAGAACAGCATGGACAGAACGAATCCAATTATTAAAGCGGATTTTCCGGATCCCGATGTTATACGGGTGGAAGATACTTATTATATGCTGAGTACTACTATGCATTTTCGCCCCGGTGCGGTGCTGCTTCGTTCTTATGACTTGGTTCATTGGGAAATTGTAAGTCATGTTTTTGAGAGCCTGAATAATTCTCCGGAAGAATGTCTGCAGGGAGAACGATGTGCCTATGGTCATGGTATGTGGGCCGGAAGCCTGCGATATCATAAGGAAAGCTTTTATGTGTGCTTTGCTTCTCTTGATGCATCGGAAACATATATTTATGTCGCAAAGCAAGCGGATGGTCCCTGGGAGAAAAAAGTAATTCCGGAATACAGACACCATCCCAGTCTTTTGTTTGATGAGGATGAAAGAGTTTATCTGGTTTCGGGATATGAGGAAATACAGATCCGGGAATTATTGCAGGATTGCAGTTCATATAAACCGGGTGGGCTACATAGAACATTGTTGGAGCCCATGAAAGAGGATGTGTATCTGGGATATGAAGGCAGTCATATGCAAAAAATAAATGGAAAGTATTATTTGTTTGTGATTTATTGGCCCAAGGTGGAGCCGGCCCGAAGAACTCAGCTCTTCTTTATGGCAGATTCCCTGGAGGAGGATTTTGCCGGCGGTGAGTTGCTGCGTGATGATAGGGATTATCATAATCAGGGAGTGGCACAGGGTGGTCTGGTGGAAACCCTGAATGGTAAATGGTATGCTATTTTGCATCAGGATCATGGAGCTGTGGGAAGAATACCTGTTCTGGTGCCGGTTCGCTGGGAAGGAGATGTTCCGGTTTTGGGTGCAGGAGGTAAGACTCCTAAGGCTTTGGATATTGTTAGTAGCAGACCCTATTATCAGTATGCACCAATATATACATCGGATAATTTCCGGGTAAATGAAAATGGAGAAGCTGTGTTGAAAAAACAGTGGGAATTTAATCATGTACCCGATGCAAAGAATTGGTGGTTTGCAAAAGAGGGCGGTCTGGTTTTGCGGAATGGTAAAATCAGCACCAATGTGGTACATGCATCCAATACATTGACCCAGAGAATGATGTGGCCGGGGTGTGCGGCAGAAGTGACAGTGGACGCAGCCGGTTTAAGGGATGGTGATATTGCAGGACTTTGTGCATTGCAGGGATGTTATGGTCTGTTGGGAGTGACAAAGGAGCATGGTACTTATTATCTGGTGGTGATGGAGCGTGCTTGGGAGAATATATCCAGACTGGACAGATCTCCGGATTATATGCCGGGAAGTTTGGTGGAGAAAATCCGACTGGAGGATAGTAAGGTAAGAATTCGTTTAAATGTGAATTTTGAAGATATGGAAGATGTGGCAGAGTTCTATTATCAGAATAAGAAACGCTGGAAGCGTGTGGGGGAACCCCACACGCTGGTGTTCCGTCTGGATCATTTCACCGGTTGCAGATTCGGATTATTCAATTTCGCAACCAAGGAGATCGGCGGGGAAGCAATCTTTAAGGAATTCAGATATATTTATGAAAATTGATACGCGAAGTTAGATTGATGAAATAGGGATGCTTCCCACATATATACCCTAATGCAGGACTGTATGAATTCGTCGGCCCTTAGCGAGGTATTAGCCGAACTTGTTCGGCTACAGAGCTGAAAAGTTTGCAAAGCAAACTTGGAGAGAATTGCTTTGCAATTCTCAAAGTGCCTTGCTACGAAATTCATCCAAGCGAGAGCGTGTCCAAATAGGGTATATATGTGGGAAGCATTTTGGTTTTTCAAGGCTACACACGGTTCTTTGAACGATATTCACTGGGCGTGCAGTTTTTGTGTTGCTTAAATAGGCGGTTGAAGGTAGAAATGCTGGGGAAACCGGCCTGTAGGGCTACTTCCGTAATGGAAAGGTCCGGTTTGGCTAAAAGCTCCTCTGCCACCTTGATACGACGATAACATAAATAGTCGCAAAAAGTGAAATTGGTGTATTGCTTAAATAATCTGGAAAAATGGAACTTACTGAAACCGATGGACTCGGCAATATCCTCCAGATTTAAATCTTCCATATAATGTTCGTCAATGTAATCCATCAGATTGTTGAATTTCTGTACATATTCTTTTTGCTTGTACAGACGGACATTGGGGAAGAGGTTTTCGGTGTTGATACGGTTATAACCGAACTTCACAAAGAAGTTTAACAACAGGGAATAAATAACCAGTTCACCATATTCATTTTTATTAAAGTATTCATTGCGCATCTGAACCAGTATCTGATACACGTCATCATAAATATGAGGAAAAGCTTCCTGTGTAATATGAAGAGGTTGTGCAAACAAAGGCTGGATGCCGGAAAAACTCTTCATCTTAGTAATGGAAGAAATGTCAAACATGAAAACAAAACGTTTCCCATTTTCCGGTGCGGAAAGCATATGTACTTCACCGGGAGGGATTACCAATACTTCGCCGGGCATAATGCGGTATAATGTGTCCTTGATGTAAGCATCATAATAGTTCTCGACGGGCATAATGATTTCCATGGCACTGTGCCAGTGCTGAGGAAAGTTGATGTTTTGCTCATTAAACCAAATGCGCATGGTAGAAGCGTTGTGGAATTCTACCACTTCCTGTTCATTTTTCAATTGACGGAAGCCGGTGTAATCACTATTTGTGGAATAGAAGTCCAAATAATTTTCATCAATATGTATATCAGCCATGTTTTCTCCTATAGCAAACTTTGAGAAGTCGTTAAATATTGCGACATAAATATTTAATGGGTAATAAGGCTCTTTTGTATAAAAAAGAGATAAAATAGGTATTTAAAAGCAATTTTAACCATAATTTTATAAATGGATTGTACCATTTGAATTGAAAAAAGGCAATATTGTACAAGTAAAATTCACATATTAAGGCAAAAAATAAGCAATGTGTGAAGAGTAAATAGCAAAATTTAAGAAGAATTAAGAGTCGTAGTGAAGTATAATACTCTTTATAAGATACGATAGATGTATTATTAGATTAAGTAGATTCATGGAGGCAATTATGAAGAGGTCTAGAAGGTCTGGAAAAAAATTACTTATCACAGTCGCCGTTGTGGCAGTTATTGCCGGCATCGGTGCATTAATGAATCTGCGGCCGGTAGAAACTTTTGAAGAGAAGTACGCAGGAGTGGATTTGGAAGCGGATGTATCAGGTGTTGAAAGAGAGGGGACCTATAGCAAGTATCTGGCTGGTTATGCAAATGCGGCAAACCCTTCTGTCAGCGCACCCTTCGATTTGTTCTCATACACTGGCACGGAAGGTGTGGAAGTGAAGGAGAATTATGAAGGTGCTGACAAAGTACTTTATACTGAAACCAAATCTGAGGTTACCTGGAAGGTGGATGTGCCGGAAAGCGGATTCTATAACTTGGAGATGGAGTATCTGGCTCCCAAGTCAGCAGGTATTGCGGTTGAGCGTACTGTGCTTATTAATGGAGAAACTCCTTTTGATGATGCGCGTAACATAAGCTTTACCCGAATCTGGACGGATGATGGAGAAAAGAAGATTGATAATCAGGGAAATGAGATTCGTCCTTCCCAGATAGAAGTATTTGCTTGGCAGACTGCAAGATTCCGTGATGATCGTGGTTATGTTGCAGAACCTTATAAGTTCTATTTGGAAAAGGGTGTTAACGAGATTACCTTTGTGGCAGAGAGTGAACCTGTTGCTATTAAGAGTCTGGCATTTGTGCCTGTGGAAAAATTAGATACATATGCAGAATATCTGGCAAAGCAACCGGCGGATAATTCCAGTCAGGTGGCAAAAACCTATATTCAGCGAGTAGAAGGTGAAGATTCCACCTTGCGTTCAGAATCTTCTTTATATGCTAAGTATGACAGATCTTCGCCGACTACCAGCCCTAACAGTGTGACCAAGACTGTGTTGAACTATGTGGGTGGTGAAACCTGGAAAAGTACAGGACAGTGGATTGAATGGGATTTTACTGTTCCTGAGGATGGTTATTATAATATTACCATTAAAGGACGTCAGAACTATACAAGAGGTAGTGTTTCCAACCGTATCGTTTATATTGATGGAGTTGTTCCTTTTGAGGAAATGAAGGAAGTTGCATTCGAATATATGAATGACTGGAACAATTTGACTCTGGCTGATGAAAATGGAGAAGCATATAAGTTCTACCTGACTAAGGGAACTCATACTATTCGTATGGAAGCTTGTTTGGGTGGTGTAGGACCTATTCTGGGTCAGCTGGAGGACTCGACTTTCCGTTTGAATCAGATGTATAAAACTCTGTTGGTTTACACCGGAGCAAGTCCGGATAAGTACAGAGATTACAAAATTCATAATGTGTATCCTGAAATCATGAAGGCAATGGATCTTGAGGCGAAGAGATTATATAAGATTGTAGATGACTCCGTTGCTTACAGCGGTCAGAAGAGCGGTGAAGTTGCTACTGCACAGACTTTGGCGATTCAGCTGGAGCGTTTCTGTAAAAAGCCTAATAAAGTAACACTTGAATTTATTAGTTTTAAGGATAATATTACTGCTCTTGGTACTTCTGCTTTGGCAATGAGTGAAAGTAAACTGGATGTTGATTATATTACTATCAGCGGTGTGGATGCGAAGGTGAAAAAGGATAAGGCAAACTTCCTGACCAGTACATGGCATGAAATCAAGTCCTTTGTAGTTTCCTTCTTTGTTGATTACAACTCTGTTGGTGATGTGTATGATGAAAATGAGGAAGTTGTTAAGGTTTGGGTACTTACCGGTCGTGACCAGGGTACTATCTTAAAGTCCATGATTGATGATGACTTTACACCTAGGACAGGTATAAAGGTTAATGTGGAAATTGTTGGTGCAGATGCACTGCTTAATGCGGTTATTGCAGGAAGAGGACCTAATGTAGCACTTTCGGTTGGTGCTGACCAGCCTGTAAACTACGCTCTTCGTGGTGCGGCAGAGGATATTACTCAGTTCCCGGGCTATGAAGAAGTGTTAAGCCATTTTGCCAGTGGATCCTATGAACAGTATCGTTTGGAAGATGGTATTTATGGCGTTCCTGAGACTATGACATTTAACGTAATGTTCTATCGTAAGGACGTGCTTGAGGAATTAGGATTAGAGATTCCGAAAACTTGGCAGGAATTGATAGAAATGTTACCGACTATTCAGGGTAAGAACCTTTCAGTAGGTATTCCTACTGCAGCAGGTAGCAGTAGTTCTGCCGGTAATGCAGCTGTTCCTGCCTCAGCAGACTTGAGTATGTACTTCGCACTGCTGTATCAGAACGGCGGTGATATGTACAACGAAAAGGGTACTAAGACTACTGTTGATGATGAAGCCGGTATGAAGGCTTTTGAAGATTATGTAAGATACTTTAACGATTACGGTTTGCCTCAGATTTATGATTTTGCCAGCCGTTTCCGTTCCGGTGAAATGCCTATTGGTATTCAACCTTATTCTATGTACAACACATTGGTGGTTTCCGCACCGGAAATCAGAGGTTTGTGGGATTTTACAGTACTTCCCGGAACTGTACGCGTAGATGAGAATGGTAACGAATATATCAATAATGATAGCTTTATTGTAGGTGGTGCAACTATGATGATTGCAGAAGAGAATGAAAGTCTGAAGCAGAAGTCTTGGGAATTTATGAAGTGGTGGGCAAATACAGATACCCAAGTTCGTTTCGGTAGAGAAATTGAAGCGTTACTTGGTTCTTCAGCAAGATATGCTACTGCAAACAGGGATGCTTTCGTACAGCTTTCATGGAGCGCTGAAAATCTGGCAGTTTTGAATGAGCAGTGGGATAACACTTTTGGTATCCGTGAAGTTCCCGGTGGTTACTTCACAGGTCGTCATATCAGTAATGCAATTCGTATGGTATTATTTAATAAGGATGACCCTCGAGAAACCATTATTGACTACTCAGTGAAGATTGATGAAGAAATTGTTAAAAAACGTACAGAATTCGGCTTGCCGTTAGAATAGGGGAGTGAAGAATGAAAGATTATTTTAATAAGTATATTACCCTTCGTAAGCATAACGCGAAGGTGGCGTTGAAAAAAGCAAAAAGAAGTAAAATGTGTTATGCATTCTTGGCACCCTATGCAATTATATTTGCATTGTTTTATGTGCTGCCGGTAGTGGTTTCCATTTTCTTTGGTTTTACCTATTATAACGTTTTGGAGTCTCCCAGATTCTTGGGACCCCAGAACTATATCAGCTTAATATTGGAGGATGATATTTTCCTTACCAGTATTAAGAATACTTTGTTGATTGCAGTTATTACCGGACCTGTGGGATATATAGCGGCGTTCCTGTTTGCTTGGCTGATTAATGAATTGCCTCGTTGGATACGAAGCGTAGCGGTTATTATTTTCTATGTTCCTTCCATTACCGGTGTTGCTTGTATTACTATTTTTAGTAACATCTTATTTAAAGGTGACTCCTATGGTTTGGTAAATGCATGGTTGATGGAGTGGGGTATAATTGATACCGCTATTCTGTGGTTGTATAATCCTGTGTATATGTTGCCTATCTGTATGATAGCTATTTTGTGGCAGAGTTTAGGTACCGGTTTCCTATCCTTCGTTGCAGGTCTTCAGGGTGTGGATCGTTCTCAGTTTGAAGCAGGTTATATGGATGGTATTAAGAACAGATGGCAGGAGCTCTGGTACATTACATTACCTAATATGAAACCTATGTTGATGTTTGGTGCGGTTATGTCCATTACCGGTGCGTTCAGCCAGAGTCAGATTCTGATGCAGTTGTGTGGATACCCCAGTACGGACTACGCAGCAAGAACTATCGTAACTCACCTTTACGACTACGGTTTCACCCGTTTCGAAATGGGTTACGCATCGGCAATAGCAACTGTATTGTTCTTAATGATGATAGTATGTAACAAAGCAATTCAAAGTCTGTTAGGAAGAGTAGGAACCTGATATGAGCAAGAAGATAAAAGAAAAGAATGTAGAAAAAGAATATCGCAAAAAGCTGATCAAAAAAAGGAAACCGAACCGTTCCATAGCAGGAGATATTGCTTTGTATGTATTTCTTGGAGTTATGGCATGGTTAATGGCAGTGCCGTTGATTTATCAGATCAACAATGCTATGAAGCCACTGGATGAATTATTTAGATATCCACCCAGAATGTTTGCGTTGAACCCCACATTTGATAACTTTTTTGATTTGTTTGTAACCATGGGTAAATCATGGGTTTCCTTTACAAGATACCTGTTCAATACCCTGTTTGTTACAGTAATTGGTACTGCGGGACATTTGCTGATTGCATCAATGGGTGCATTCGTACTTGCAAAGTATGAATTTCCCGGAGCGCAGACCTTCTTTAAAATCGTAACCGTATCCATGATGTTTGTATATCAGGTTACACAGATTCCGAACTATTTAATCTTAAATGGTTTGAATATGATTGACAGCTACTGGGCAATTATTATTCCTGCATTTGCTTCACCCACCGGATTCTTCCTGATGAAGCAGTTTATGGAAGGTCTTCCCAGTACATTGATTGAAGCAGCAAAGATTGACGGTGCTAATGAATGGAGAGTATTCTCTAAAATTGTTATGCCTAACGTAAAGCCTGCATTAATGACCATGATTATCTTCTCTGTACAGGCATTGTGGAACAATCCTGCGTCCATGTACATTTATTCGGAAGAGAAGAAGACACTGGTATTCGCCATGAATCAGATTCAGGGTGGTGGTATTGCCAGAATGGGTCAAGGTGCTGCAGTTGCGGTAGTGCTTATGATTGTACCTATTTTGACTTTCATTATTTCTGAAAGTCAGATTCTGGAAACCATGGCAAGCTCCGGCTTGAAAGACTAATGTAAGAGAGGTGGCATATGAAGAAAATAATAACAGGAATTGCCGCATTTGCATTAGCGGCAATGGTATTTGCAGAGAGTACACTTCCTGCATTTGCAATGAACAAGAGTTATACATATAACTATGATTATTGGGGAGATGTACAGAATTCACCGGATTTTTACAGTGTACAAAATGTGTACACTACTACAGAATTGGGTTTAGATAAGCCCATGAAAACACCACAGGGCTTGTATGCTTTTGGAGATTCCCTTTATGTATGTGATACCGGTAATAACCGTATTATCGAGTTGTCTAGAGGAGAGAGTGGTACACTTTCAGTAGTTAGATATATCGATGAATTTAAGGGTGATTTGGAAGTTACTACTTTTAGTTCTCCCACTGACGTGGCTATTTCCGAAGAAGGTGATATGTATATTGCTGATAAGGGTAATGCCAGAATTTTAAAGCTGGATAAGGATTTGAATTATGTAATGCAGTTCAATATTCCGGTTGATGCTTCTATAGAAGAAAATACCACATTCCAGCCTAACAAATTGGCAATTGATACCGCAGGACGTGTATATTGCGTGGCAACCGGTATTAATAAAGGTCTTATTAAGTATGAGCCTGATGGAACCTTTTCGCAGTTCTTAGGTGCTACAGAAGTTTCATATAACTTCCTGGAATACTTAAAGAAGAGATTTGCAACACAGGCACAAAGAGAAAAGATGGTTTCCTTTGTTCCTACCGAGTATGATAATATTTATATGGATTATGAAGGATTCATATATGCATGTATCGGTAGTGTGAAAGAAGAAGATTTGAAAGCAGGAACAGTAAATGCAGTAAGACGTCTTAATATGATGGGTCAGGATATTCTGGTACGTAATGGTGAGTTCCCTGTTTATGGTGATATCTACATGGGTAACGGTGGTGGTGTTACAGGACCTTCAAGATTTACAGATGTAACCTGCTTTGACAATGATGTTTATGTATGCTTGGATAAAAACCGTGGACGACTTTTTGGTTATGATGACCAGGGTGAGCTGGTATTTGCTTTTGGTGGTAACGGTAACCACGATGGTTATTTCAGACAGCCTACAGCTATCGAACATATTGGTACAGACTTGTATGTATTAGACGGTTTGTCTTGTAGCATTACTGTATTTGCCACTACAGAATTCGGACAGTATGTATATGATGCAATGGAACAGTTCGATAAGGGTGAGTACGATGCATCAGAGCAGTCATGGATAAAGGCAAAAGAATTAAATGGTAATTATAACTTGGCTTATATCGGAATCGGTCGTGCTTTACTTCGTCAGGAAAAGTACAAAGAAGCAATGGAATACTTTGAGTTAAAGTATGATGCAGATAATTACTCCAAAGCTTATAAGCAGTATCGTAAGATTTGGATTGAAGAAAATATCGGATTAATTGTACTTGTTATTGTGCTTGTGTTCCTGGTACCTCTTGGAATCGGTAAGGTTAGAAGTATTAAACGTGAAATCGATATGGCGGATATTTTTAGAGTCTAACGGAGGAGGCAGATATGATAGAGTTGTTAAAAGAAAAATCTACATGGCAGCGTTATACTAAATCGCTGAAATTTGCATTGTACTGCATGACTCATCCGTTAGATGGTTTCTGGGATTTGACCCATGAAAAAAGAGGTACATATGCAGCAGCAAACACAATTTTGATTCTGACATTGATTGCCAGAGTTGCAAGCTTACGTTTTACCAGTTTTGTTATTGATCCAATTTACTGGGAAGACATAAATATCTTTACCTATATCGCCAGTGTATTATTTCCCTTGGCATTATGGGTGCTTGGAAACTGGGGACTTACCACCTTGTTTGATGGTAAGGGGAGATTAGGACAGGTATATATGGGAACCTGCTATGCGATTGCACCCTACCCTCTTCTTCAGTTCCCTATGATGATTATGAGTAACTTTATAACAGTTGATGAAGCAGCATTTTACAGCATGCTTGGATATATTTCATTGGGTTGGGCAGCATTCTTAATTATTTTTGCAATGCAGCAGATTCATGAGTTCTCACCAAGCAAGAACGTTTTGTTTACAATTGCAAGTTTATTTGCAATGTTAGTAATGGTATTTATCCTGTTGTTATTCTTTAGTATGATTTCACAGGGTGTTGCATACTTTATCTCATTAGCCAAGGAATTATTATTCCGACTATAGCGTTTTTACAATATAGGAAATGGTTAATTGGAGGATAGGAGAAATAATGAAAAAGGAAAAGAAAGTTCAATCAGGAAAAGCAGCAAGAAGAAAAGCTGCTATAGTGAAAGCAATTAAGAGTTTAGCCCTTCCTGTGATTTTGTGTGCAATAATTTTTGCGGGTGTATATTTCGTAGTTACCTTCCAGGCGAAGGAAGCGGAACTGAAGAAAATCGAAATTAAGGGATATGATGGTGGTGAAACACCCATAGTGCTGGAGAATGATGATCTCGTATTTACTTTGGATCCCACAACCACACAATTTGAACTCATGGTGAAGGAAACCGGTAAGGTATGGTATTCTACTCCCGTTGATGCAGCCAATGATGTTATGGCTCTGACTGCTGAAAAGAGTAAATTACAATCTACACTGATTATGACATTCAGTAAGGATACCGGTTTGGAAACGGAATATAATAATTTTGGTTACAGTATTAATAACGGTTTATATAACATTGAGGCCGGAGAAGATTATGTGAGAATTGATTATACTCTGGGTGATATTGAACGAGAGTATTACATCCCTCCTGTTACAACCGCTACTAAGTTTAATGAGTGGTTGTCTAAGATGGAGCTTAAGGATCAGAATAAGTTGAAGGATTATTACAAGAAATATGATATCAACAAGCTTGGCAGAAAAGATAATAAGGAAGAATTATTAGAGAAGTATCCTATTTTGGCAGACGAAGTTATTTATGTATTGCGTGATACTACCCAAGGTAAGATTCGTGTAGACTTTGAGAAGATCTTTGCTGATGCAGGATACACTATGGAAGATTATGAAGCAGATAAAATCTTGAACCAATCAGAAACAACCACTGATAAGCCGGTATTCAATATAAGCATGATTTATCGTCTGGAAGGTGATGAACTGGTTGTTGAAGTTCCATTAAAGGATTTGGAATATCAGGCTGATGATCCGATTTATAAAATCAGTATGTTACCTTACTTCGGTGCGGGTGGCACGACTGATGAAGGCTTCCTGCTTGTTCCCGAAGGTGGTGGAGCGATTATCAACTTTAATAATGGAAAAACAGCACAGAATCAGTACTATACTAATATGTATGGTAGAGATTATGCACTTGTTTTGAAAGATTTAGTAAACTATCCCAGTGCAAACTTTAATGCATTTGGTATTGCAAACGGAGAAGATTCCTTTATTTGTATGTTAGAAGGTGGTGCTCCTTATGCAGCTGTTCAGGCAGATATTTCAGGAAGAAATCATAGCTATAATTATGTAAATGCTGCTTATACAGTATGCTTTAGAGAGCAGTATGATGTAGGAGCAATTGCTAGTTCGGATATTTATGTTTATATTGATGAATTACCGGACGAAACTCTTTCACAGAGATATCGATTTGTAAATTCTAATAGTTATGTTGATATGGCAAAGGAATATCAGGATTATTTACTTGATAATTATGGTGATGTTCTGACTGCCAATGCTGATACATCTACTCCTGTTGCCTTTGAAATTGTAGGTGCAGTAGATAAGGTTCGTCAGATTTTAGGTGTTCCTACTTCAATGCCGCTGAAGCTCACTACCTTTAAAGAAGCCGGTGAGTTGATTACACAATTGAAGAATGATGGCATCAACAATATGACAGTTAAGCTTTCAGGCTGGTGTAATGGTGGTGTTAAGCAACAGATGCTTACCAAAGTAAAACCCATTTCTTCACTGGGTGGTAAGAAGGGCTTAAACAACTTGATAGATACAGCCAAGAATTTAGGCGTTGATTTGTATTTGGAAGGTATTACACAGTATGCACATAACAGCAATCTTCTGGATGGATTCTTCTCATATAGAGATGCAGCGAAGACCATTGCAAAGGAACGTGCAGAGCTTTTCCAGTATAGTGCAGTAACTTATGCAGCAAGAGAAGGTGCAGAAAGCTATTGGTTATTACATACAGACTTGGCGCATGAAATGACTGACAATCTGATAAAGGCAACCAGTGGTTATGGCACAGGTGTAGCATTTAAGGATTTGGGTATGGATTTATCATCTGACTTCTATAAAAAGGATGTAAGAAGCAGACAATCTGTTATGAATGGTCAGGTAGAAAAACTGAAATCCGTAAAAACATCCGGTCAGAATATTTTAATTAACTATGGTAATTTATATGCACTTCCTTATAGTACAATGATTACCAATATGGAACTGGAAGGTAATAAGCATACACTTTTGGATGCAAATGTTCCATTCTTACAGACCGCAATTCATGGTTATGTGAATTATACGGGCACACCTATTAACATCAGTGGAAATGACGTAGAAGAAGTTCTTGCCGCTGCTGAGTATGGTGCTGGTTTACATTTTACCATTATGAAAGAATCAGCATTTGCTCTTCAGAAGACACTTTATACAGAGTACTATGGTTCTGATTATGCAACATGGCATGACAGAATGCTTGAAATTTACACCAGATACAATTCCGAGCTCGGTCATACTTATAATCAGCAAATTGTTGACCACAAGGTTTATACAGAAGATGTAAGATGTACTACTTATGAAGATGGTACTAAGGTATATGTAAATTATGGCAACAAGGATTATACTACCGAAGATGGCTTGATTCCTGCAAGCGATTATAAGGTTGTTCGGTAATTTGTAAATGTAGAAGATTTCGTTAGAAAGGGCTATTGATATGAAGAAGCAAAAGAATAAATTGGCTGGTCTTCAAAAGCGTAAGGCAATATCAGGATATTTGTTCATATCACCATTTATCATTGGATTTTTAGTGTTCATGGTGAAACCACTATTCACTTCACTGTACATGAGCTTTTGTGATGTGCAGATTAGTGCAGGTGAGTTTAATCCTGTATGGAAAGGTATTTTCAATTATGAGAATGCATTTCTAAAGGATCCTAATTTTTCCAGCCTGTTGTTAACAGAATTAGGTAGAATGTTTGTATATACATTAGCAATCATGGTATTTAGTTTCTTTGTGGCATTGATACTGAATCAGGAGTTTAAAGGACGTGCGTTTGTGCGTGCAATTTTCTTCCTTCCGGTTATTCTTTCCTCCGGTGTTATCATCGGTTTGGAAAGTAATAATCAGGTTATGGCACAGCTGGCACAGACCGTTGAAGCGTCAGCAGAAGGTATCAGTGTTACGGCGGCAGTGGAAGAATTATTAAGAACAGCCAACATTGGTATGAAAGCTTTTGAAAAGGTTTTTGAAGTTATTGATAATATTTATGATGTTGCAATTTCGTCCGGTATTCAGATTATTATATTCTTGTCCGGTTTACAGACTATTTCATCTAGTATGTATGAAGCTGCAAGCATCGAAGGCTGTACTAAATGGGAAAGTCTTTGGAAGATTACCTTCCCTATGGTGAGTTCTTTGTTATTGGTTAACTGGATTTATACGGTAATCGATTTCTGTATGAGAACAGATAATCAGGTTATCAGTAAGATATCCAATACTATGGGACGTGAATTGGATTACGGTTCAGCATCCGCAATGTCATGGGTATATTTTGTGATTGTAATGGTGTATATTGCGATTACTTCTCTTATTATTTCTAAGGGGGTATACTATTATGACTAAAACAAAAAAAGTAAATGAAAATGGCTTCTGGGAAAGAAACCGAAAGTCAGAGGGTTATCTCTTAAAGAGAACCATAATGAACATAAGCGTAAGTATTGTAAGATTTATCCTGTTGTTTGGTTTATGTTTCCTTATTTTACAGCCTATTTTCAATAAAATTTCTGTAAGTTTTATGGAAGAAACGGACTTATTCAATCCTATTGTAATTTCCATACCGGAGCATTTTACTACGGAAAACTATAAGATGGCAGCAACTCTTATGGATTATAAAAAGTCTATGGTGAATTCTTCAGTAGTATCAGTAACAATAGCACTTCTTCAGATTGCAGTATGTACATTGGTTGGATACGGCTTTGCCAGATTTGAGTTTCCATTAAAGAAATTCTGGTTTGCATGTGTTATGTTGATTATTTTAGTTCCGCCTCAGACTATTTCCACATCATTGCATCTGCATTTTAGATTCTTTGATATTTTGGGTTTGAAAGAAGCTTTGACCGGTTCTACATGGAACTTAAGAGGTTCTAAAATTCCATATTATTTGATGAGCGCAGGTTGTATGGGATTGAAGAATGGTTTATATATATTCATGATTCGTCAGTTCTTCCGTACAATCCCTAAGGATTTGGAAGAAGCGGCATATGTAGACGGATGTGGAACTTTGAAGACATTCTTTAGAATTATGCTTCCTGAAGCAAAACCGATATTAACATCTTGTTTTTTATTTGCATTTGTATGGCAGTGGACAGATGGTTTCTATTCGAATTTGTTCTTAGGAACAACCCAGTTGGTAAGTACTTCACTTTCACGTATTGTTGATAGCTTGGGTGCGTTACTCATGCGTGAGCTGGGTGCTACGGTTACAGTTTCTATTGCATATTCAAACTGTATTCTTGCAACCGGTACCTTGATGATTATCCTTCCATTAATCATTATCTATCTGTTTGCACAGAGAGCGTTTGTGGAAAGTATCAGTAGTTCTGGTATTAAAATGTAAATATTGTAGCGATTTGTACAAATTTTACTATATTTAGTAATTGTACATTTGAAAATTATATGTTATAATAATCATGATATGAATTGTGAAAGTCTTCTGAGGGAACCCGGAAAAGATCTTCAGAGACAAAGGCAAGTAGCAGATTTATATATTTTAAGGAGGAAAAAAAATGAAAAGTAAGATGTTTAAGAAACTTATGGCAGCTTCTTTAGTTGCAGCTATGGCTGTAGGAATGGCAGGTTGTGGTAACACAACTACAGAAGGTGGCGCTAGCACAGAACCCGCACCTGCTGGAACAGAATCAGCACCTGCACCTGCTGGAACAGATTCAGAACCCGCACCAACAGACGCTACGGTTGAACCTGAACCGCCTAAAGATGGTGGCTATACTGTTATCAACGACCCTGCAACCGGCAAGCCTTATGACTTGGGTGGTATGGAAATTATCATTCGTAACTGGTGGGCTCCCGCAGAAGCTCCCGAACCTCAGAATGAATATGAAGAGGCTAGATTAGAGTATCGTGAGTGGGCAATGGAAACCTACAACTTCACCATTAAGGAAGCTCCTATGGGTGACTGGGGTTCTGCTCCTCAGGATTTCGTAGATTATGTAAGTACCGGTGGTGATGAATACAACTATGTATTTACTCTTCGTGATGATCCTGCAGTAACTTCCGGTATGGCACAGGGCTTAATGTATGACCTTTCAACCTTAGACTGCTTAGATTTTACTGAGACTAAGTTTACCGCTAATAAGGTACATGAATTATATGCTGGTGATGGAAAGATTTACGCTATGAACGCAGGTAATTCTGAGCCTCGTACCGGTATGTGGTTCAACAAGAGATTACTTACTGAAGCTGGTATTGATCCTGAATCTATCTACGATATGCAGGCAGATGGTACCTGGACATGGGATGCTTGGACCGATATGATGGATAAGGTTCAGCGTGATGTTAACAACGATGGTGTTATTGATGTTTATGGTATGGATGCTAACTACGGTGTTGTAGTAGAACAGGCTGTATATTCAAACGGTTCTGAATTCGTAGGATTGGGTAGCAATGGTTATGAATATAAATTCGAAGATCCTGCAACTGTAGAAGCTCTTGAGTGGATTCATAATGTAAACAAGACTTATGGTTTAGTAAGACCTGCAGATACTACTTGGGAATACTACAAGGAAGCATTTGTAAACGGTTACTGTGCATTCTGTCCTGATCAGGCATACATGGGTAACCCTGGTCAGCCTTTCTTTGAAACTACTGATGAGGTTGGTTTCGTTATGTTCCCTAAGGGACCTCAGGCTGAAGATTACACCAACTGCTGGACTAATAACTCTTTAGTAATTCCTGCTTGCTACGATGCAGACAGAGCATGGAAAGTTGCATTTGCATGGGATTTATTCTCAGATCCTGTACCTGGATATGAAGATTATATCGACCTTAGTGCATTCCGTAACGGTAACTTCGATGCAAGAGGTGTTGATGAAACTTGTTTAGACATGATGTCTAAGGGTATGGTTACATATCATGCATTAATTCCTAACTTGGATATGGGCGAACCTTTCCTTTGGAAATTCAGCCAGTCTGCTGATGTTGTAATTTCAGAGCTTTTGGAATCTAACAGAGATGCATACAAGGCTTGGGTTGAAGAAGCTAACAAATAATTAAGTTTGTTAACTGAATAATTAGTTAAAGTAATTAGGGGTGGTGTTTTCCGGGCGCCATCCCTATTTATCTAAACAGATTTAATGGATTCAGTGTTTTTTCCGGCATCTGAATTATTCCGGTGATAGAAAAAATAATGAATAAAATTTATTTATGGAGGTAGAGTATGTCTATTTATGCAAAGAATCCTATTATGCCGGGCTTTTATCCGGACCCTTCCATTTGTGCAGTGGGAGAGGATTACTATTTAATTAATTCAACATTTTCTTATTTTCCGGGATTATCCTTGATGCACAGCAAGGATTTAGTGCATTGGGAGCAGATTGGTAATGTTATGAATCGTAACTCTCAGCTTCCTTTGATGCAAGCAGGTCATTCACAGGGATTGTTTGCACCAACCATTCGTTACTTTAATGGTACTTTTTATGTAATTTGTACCAATGTTTCCCATGGTGGAAACTATATTGTTACTGCGACAAATCCTGAAGGACCCTGGTCAGAACCTTATTATCTTGAAGGGGCTGATGGTATTGATCCCAGCTTGTTCTTTGATGATGACGGAAGATGCTATTATATTGGTACTCATCCCAATCCGGATGGTGTAAAATACAATGGTGATTGGTATATCTATATCCAGGAAGTGGATATTAAGAATATGAAGCTCATTGGCGAGCACAAGAATGTATGGAATGGTGCCATGAAGGGTGTTCACTGGCCGGAAGGACCTCATATTTATAAAAAGGACGATTATTACTATATTATGCACGCAGAAGGCGGTACCGGTCCGGAGCATGCAGTAACCATCTGCCGTAGCAAGGATATCTGGGGACCTTATGAGAATAATTTCTGCAATCCTATTTTAACCCATAGACATTTAGGCTTTGATTATCCTATTAAGTATGTAGGGCATGCAGATTTAATAGAAACACCTGCAGGAGAGTGGTTTATGACCATGCTTGCTGTACGTCCGATAGAAGGATTTACTACCATGGGACGTGAAACCTTCCTGGCTAAAGTAACCTGGGAAAACGGTTGGCCGGTAGTGAATCCCGGAGTAGGTATTTTGACAGATACCGTAGAAATTAATTTGCCGGAATGGAAGCCTGAAGAAGACCCTAATTCTTATACTTGTAGGACCAGTCAAAAAAACTGTGTACCGGGAAGCAATCGTACCTATAATTTTGCTAATATGAAGGTGTTGGGTGATGAATTCCTGATGCTTCGTAATCCTAAAGATGATATGTATCGTTTGGAACAAGGAAAGGGACTATGCCTGAGATTCGATACGATTACATTGAAGGAATTGGAGAGTCCTTCCTTTGTGGCAATCAGACAGCAACATCATAAGTTTACCGTGGCTGCAGAATTAAGCACCAGGGAACTGACTGCAGGTAAGCTGGCAGGACTTGTATTGTTGCAGAGTAATGAGTATCATCTAAAGGCAGAGGTATCAGAAGGTATGGCCTCGGTTATCCTTTGTGAAGCAAATGAAGATATAGTACTTGGTTCTACAAATGTAGAAGGCAAAAAGGTTACCTTGAAATTATATGTAAATGATTTAAATGCAGCAGTAAGTGTGGTGGAAGGTGATAAGGAAACATTACTGGCTGAAGAAATTGATGTACGTAAGCTTTCTACAGAGGTGGCTGGTGGTTTTGTAGGCTGTTGTATTGGTGTCTATGCCATTGCAGAGCAGACTTCAGGCGATGAAGCAGTATTTACTACTCTTTCTTATGAAGCATAAGTAATGATAAGTTTAATAAATTATAGTAAATGAATGCAGGGCAGAGTATTTTGTGTATTAAGCGCAAGGGCTCTGCCTTGCAACAGAAAGGAAATGTGTCATGGAAGTAAATTTTCACTTACCGGGTCTTCGTTATAATTATCCGTTGAACATGTTGATTGTAAGTTTGCAGGAACAAAAACCCCATTACTTTAGGGAAGGTATCAAGATTTCTTCGTTTTTTGGTGAGTTTCCCTCTTCTCTTTGGAATGGTGGCAGACCTTCAAACTATGATCAGTGTGATGCAAGCTTTATCCGTAATGTTATCAAGAATATTAATGCCAAAGGAATTGCGGTACGTTATACCTATACCAATATGCTTCTGAACGAAGAGGATTGCAAGGATCCTTACTGTAATTTCTGCTTAAAGGAAGCTGATAATGGAATGAATGAAATTATGATTTTTTCACCGATTCTGGAAAAGTATATCCGTGAAAATTATCCTGGTTTTAAGCTGAACAGCTCCACCTGTAAGGAAATCAGAGACATTGATTTGGTAAATGAAGAGTTAAAGAAGCCTTATTATCTGGTAGTATTGGATTATAATTTTAATAATAAATTTGAAGAGCTGGAAAAGATTGAAGATAAGGGCAGATGTGAGCTGTTGGTAAATACATTATGTATACCTAATTGTCCCAGACGTGGCAAGCATTATGAGAATATTGCCAAGAATCAGCGTATTATGCAGAAAAATCGTAAAATGCCTAAGGATAAGCAGATTCCATTAGAGCATTGGTATTGTGAATATGGTGAGTATAACTGTATCCATACGATCCAAGAATATAGCACCTATATTGCTCCGGATGATATTTGGAACAAATATGTGCCCATGGGCTTTCATCATTTTAAAATAGAGGGAAGAACTGCCAATATCTTCTCATTAGTGGAAACTTACTGCCACTACCTGATTAAACCAGAGTATCAGGGTGAAACCAGGCTGCTGTTGATTAATAATTTGGTGGCAAATAAGATTATTACCGTAAATAAGCCAAGACCATCTCAGTGGCCATAAAAGAATCTAAAACACCCCTTATCACGTAATTTTTGGTATGGGGTGTTTGGTAAATGTAGAAATAGGAGCAATAAATTATGAAAAAAAAAGAAGTATACTGGCATTTGCCGGGTTTATGTTCTCTCAGATATTTAAATATTGTATTTTTTGGATTGATGAAGCAGTATCCTGACAAGTTCCGTGAGGGCTATAAGATTGCTTCCGTATATGGTACTTTTCCCGGTGCTATCTGGAATGGGGGCAGAAGTGTGTTTGGTAAGATTTCAGAAACCGATATTGAGAAAATTATCAAGGCATATAATGACAATGGTGTACCGGTACGTTTTACCTGGACCAATTCCCTGTTGGAAGAGAAGCATATGAAAGATGCTTTCTGTAATAAAATTATGGAGCTGGCAGACAATGGGTTTAATCAGGTATTGGTAAACAGAGAGTGTTTGGAGACATATATCCGTAAGAACTACCCTAATTATCCCATGATTTCCTCTACTACCAAGCGAGTGACAGATTTAGAGGGAATTAAAGAAGAGTTGGAAAAAGACTATCATTTGGTGGTATTGGATTATGATTTGAACCATAATGAGGAAGTACTTAAGGCGCTGGAGCCTTATGCAGGAAAGCTGGAGATTCTGGTAAATGAAATCTGCTATCCCCATTGCCCCATGCGTAAGATGCATTATCGTGATGAATCCAGAGCACAGTTGGAAAATGATACAAAAAGCTTCTTTGAATGTCCCAACAAATCCACACCCAGAGTATTTGAAGAGTGTAAGAAACGTCCGGCATTTATTTCCAACGAGGAAATCGGAAGCTACATTGAAAGAGGTTATGTCAATTTCAAGATTGTGGGAAGGGGATTACCACCTCAGTTTGCGTTGGATTCTTATTTATACTTTTTGGTAAAGGATGAGGAGAGAGCTTTTATTGAAAAGCAGATAAAGACAGTGCTGAGACCTATATTCCAGTAAGGGAATAGGGGGAGTAAAAATGAGGAAAAGATGGATTACAACCATATTGTTATGGGGGCTTTGCGTAGGGCTGTTGGGAGCATGTGGTGTAAAAGATTCAGAACAGATGTCGCCAATAGTAGAAGATGAGAGTGAAGTAAATGGAGAAGCGCAGGAAGAGCAAATAGAAAACCGGAAATATGATGGAATTGAAGAATGTCCGCCCTTTGGTCGTATAGATCATTCCACAGGAAAGCTCTTTGACTTAGGTGGCATGGAAATTATCATCCTTGATGAGTGGTTTATGGAAGAGTCCTCTGAACCCATGAATGAATACGAGGAATGCAGAGCGGATTATCGTGAGTGGCTTCAAGATACCTATAACTTTACTGTACGACAAGTGAAACCGGATGATGAAAGCGTAAGTGTGCAGGAATTCGTAGATTATGTGGCTGCAGGTGGGGATGAGATGAATTATATATTTACTCTGCCACAGAATTCTGAGCTGATATCCGCTATGGAAAATCACTATATGTATGACCTTTCTCAATTGGATTGTCTGGATTTTACAGATAATAAGTGGGAGAGAAATAAGGTACATGAGCAGTTTACAACACGGGAGGGTCAAATCTATGCCATGAAGGCAGGATTTGCACAGCCCGGTCTGGGACTGTTCTTTAATAAGCGGTTATTGATGGAGGCAGGTATTGACCCGGAAACCTTGTATGATATGCAGGCGGGAGGTACATGGACCCGGGATGCCTGTATGGATATCATATCCAAGGTACAGAAGGCTACAGGCAGTGGAGATGTATTGGAGAACTTTGATTATGAAAAACAGTCAGAGACTCAGTGGGAACTATATAGAGATGCCTTTAAAAAGGGGGAAAATGCCTTTCTGGTGGATGAAGTATCCCAGGCTGCACCGGGAAGACTCTTATATGATATGGAGGATGAAATCGGTTTTGTGACATTTCCCAAGGGGCCTGACGGTGAGGACTATGTAGATGTGATTCAGAAGGACGTTTTAGTAATTCCCGGTTGCTATGATGCTAAGAAAGCAAGGCTGATAGCTTTTGCATATGATATGTGGTCGGATGAGGTTCCGGAGTTTGAGACTATAATATATCTTGAGCATTATTGGAAATATAACCTTGATTCCAGGGCTTTGAGAGAAAGCATTGTAGGAATGGTAGCTGATGCACTTGATATGAATCCGCCAAGGATCGAAATGGGCGAAATGGGTGAAATGGGTGAATTGTGGATTTGGCTTAATAATGTTGAAGGTAGAGACGATTAGTCTCTGCCTTTTCTTTAGCGAAAAATAGCAAAAATTAGCAAAATTTTCGCATAGTTTGATAAGAATAAAATGATTTATTATGGTATGATAAAAAAGTAATCAGGAAGGAGAAATCTTTAGATGAAACATAAGAAGTGTCAGATAATTCTGATGACATTATGTGTGCTTGGTGCGTTGGTTTTAGGTTCCTGCGGTAAGACAGGTGAGTCACAGGACAATGTGGAAAGTGATGGAACCGGTATTCGGGGACAGGAATCCCAAGAGCAAACAGAAACTGTGGAAACGGAGGAAAATCAAATGAAGAAAGAAATGACGACAGCTGATTTTGAAGTAATGTTTAAGGGTGTGAAAAATATCATTCCCGCTAAGGTTATCGGAGATACCAATCCTATTATGACACAGAAATACGGTGCAGACCCCTATGCCATGGTATATGGAGATACCGTGTATTTTTACATGACAGCGGATGCCTACGAGTATGATGCAGCAGGTAATATTATTGAGAATTCTTATCAGCAGATTAAGACTTTAAATGTGGTATCCACCAAGGATATGATAAACTTTGAAGACCATGGTGAGGTACAAGTGACCAAGAGTGCGAAATGGGCAAACAATTCCTGGGCACCGGCGGCAGCATGGAAGAATATTGACGGCAAGGATAAATTCTTCTTATATTTTGCGGATGCAGGCGGTGGAATCGGTGTACTTACGGCAGACAGTCCCTTAGGACCTTTTACAGATCCGTTAGGAAAGGGTATTATTCGCAGAGATATGCCTAACTGTGGCAATGTGCTTTGGCTCTTTGACCCGGCAGTGTTTGTAGATGATGATGGTAAGGCATATATTTACTTTGGTGGTGGTGTTCCGGAGGATAAGATTTCAGATCCCGGTACCGGCAGAGTAGCTCAGCTTTCAGATGATATGATTAGTATTGTAGGTGAGCCTGTGAAAATTGATGCACCTTACTTGTTTGAGGATTCAGGCATCCACAAATACAACAATAAATATTACTATACCTACTGCTCTAACTGGCAGGTAGATCAGGCAGGAACCGATAAGTATGGCTTTGTAAATGCAGAGATTGTATGCTTAGAGAGTGATAGTCCTATGGGTCCCTTTACATTTAAGGAAACCATTTTGGAGAATCCCGGCAAATACATAGGATGGTATGGTAACAATCATCACTGCGTATTTTCTTTTAAGGACAGATGGTACATGACTTACCATAGTAGAGTATTAGAGAAGAAGCTGGGGATTGAGCACGGATATCGTATTACCAATATCAATGAATTTGTTCCTCAGGAGGATGGTACTATCGGAACTATCAGCCAGTCCCTAAGCGGTCGCGAACAGCTTGTATGGGTGAATCCATACGAAGAGAATAATGCTACCAAAGTGGCTATTATGAGTGGTTTAAACACTGTTCCGGCAGATGAACAGGCATTAGCTACCGGCTGTGGTACCTATGCTTTGAGTGATGTGAAGTCAGGTGCATTCACTATGATTCAGGGTGTGGATTTTGGTGATACAGCACCTAAGAAGTTTGTGGTACGCATTAAGAATGGTAATAAGGAAATGGGTGCTATCGCTCTTCGTACCGGTCAGGTATTTGGAGAAACATTTGGTTATCTGGCAGTAAATGAGACCACCGGTGAAGAATTTGCGGAGTTTACCGCTCAGCTGGATACAGACATTACCGGAGTACAGGATTTGTTCCTGGTATTTAGCGGTGAAGGCTTTGAAGTATTGTCTTGGAGATTTGAATAAAGGGATTAAATTCACCGGCGCCTGATTATGACGCCGGTGATAATGTATACAGGAGGATGTATTATGGCGTATTTATTGAGCTATACCAGATTGCCCATAGATAATATATTGTATGATCCCAGACTGGCATACAGTATGCATCTGGCACTTAGCGAGGATGGGAAAAGCTATCAGGCACTGAATCATAATTCCGGGGTATTGTTTGTGAAAGCCACAGAAAATGAGGATGCTTCTGTAACACCCTGGAGTCTTGTAAGTCCGGTGATGTTTGCAACAGAAGAAGGCTATGGAATATTGGCGAAACGTATCGGTAGTGAAGGGGACGAAGACCCGGAAAGTGCAGGAAAGTGCCTGTACTTTACTACAAAGGATTTCTTGGAATATGTGGAAGTAGGCTTTGTTTCAGAGACAGAAGCGGAAAAAATGCTGGTAGGAGCACCAAAACTCCCTGTACCCAAGGTAGAGGAATTAGATATTTTGGGAGCGGTTCCTTCCAATGTTCTGGAGATACCTGAAGCTGTAGCAGACAGACTGCGTAAGAAGCTGATTACTCCTGTAAACTGTGGTGTGGAATTCCCGACGCAGGTGAAGGTATCCGGTCCGGAAGAATTGAATCAATACAAAGCAAGCTCCATATTTAGTGATGGTACTAAGGTGGAGCGAAAGGTGGACTGGGATTTAACTACAGTGGATTTCAACACTCCCGGTACATACCGGTTGAAGGGGCGTATTCATCAGGAACACTTTGAGTTTCCTGTGGCTTTTAACCGTGCAGACCCATGTGTGGGCAAGTGGAATGGCAAGTATTATTTCATAGCAACCAATGATGCAGATAATAATCATACATTATATATCAGAGAAGCAGATACATTGCCTGAGCTGGTAGAAGCAGAGGAAATTTTGCTTTTGGATTCTACTACATATGAAGGCATCGGAGGTCTTCTTTGGGCACCGGAATTCCATGAGGTGGATGGAAAATGGTATATTTTCCATGCAGCCACACCGGGAGAGTTTTTCTGGGAAGAAAGTCATGTAATGGCACTGCGTGAGGGTGGCAACCCGGTCAATAGAGAGGACTGGTCCGCACCCAGGCGTGTGGTCAAAGCAGATGGTACCAATATCTGTGAGGAAGGCAAGGAAATTACTTTAGATATGACGGTTTTTGACTGGGAAGGTGAGTATTACGCCATCTGGTCCCAAAGACAGTTTTTGCCAAAGGATTTAGGAGCTTGGTTATATATTGCTAAAATCAATCCCAAGGAGCCTTGGAAGCTGGCCAGCGAGCCGGTAGTGCTTTTAAAGCCGGATTACGGCTGGTCCAACAACCATACCTTTGTAGTGGAAGGACCCTTTGCATTGCCAAAAGAAGATATATTGTACATTACCTTCTCCGGTGCTGCAGTGGACACCTCCTATGTGGTAGGCCTTTTAAGTATTCCCAAGGGCAAGGATTTACTGGATCCTAAGAATTGGAAACAGGGCAATTACCCCATCCTTACGGCCAGAAGCGTGGAAGGGGAATATGGTACCGGTCACAATGCTTATGTAACTGATGAAGATGGCACCATCTGGAACACCTACCATGCCCGTCCGGGAGTGGAAGGTGTGCGAAGCAGCGGCATCAGAAGAGTACATTTCGATATCGATGGAGCACCTATGCTGGATGTGACAGAGGAACTGGATTTGCGGGAAGAATATGCATGGGTGGAGACACAGGTGGTTGTGTCTTAAGCAATACTTGATTGAAACATAGCATAAACTGATAAGTAATAAAAAACGTTTTTTGATAAAATAGACATATGAATAGCAAGAAGTATTCAATAGGGACAAAAACAAATTTCAGGGAGGAAATTCTATATGAATCGTGAGATTGCAAGAGAAAGAGCAAAAGAATTAGTGGCAAAGATGACGCTAGAGGAAAAGGCCAGTCAGCTTCGCTTTGATGCGCCCGCTATTCCCAGATTGAATGTGCCTGCATACAACTGGTGGAATGAAGGCTTACACGGTGTGGCGCGTGCCGGCGTTGCAACCAGTTTCCCTCAGGCTATCGGTATGGCTGCTACCTTTGATAAGGAGCTTTTGGGTGAAGTAGGTAATGTAATCAGCGTGGAAGGCCGTGCAAAGTACAATGCTTATGCGGCAGAAGAGGATAGAGATATTTACAAGGGTCTGACCTTCTGGTCTCCTAACGTAAATATTTTCCGTGATCCCAGATGGGGAAGAGGTCATGAGACCTATGGTGAGGATCCTTATCTGACCGGTGAGTTGGGAGAGGCTTTTGTAAAGGGTCTTCAGGGTGATGGCGAATACATGAAGGCAGCAGCTTGTGCAAAGCACTTTGCAGTACATTCCGGACCGGAGGCACTTCGTCATTCCTTTGATGCTGTGGCAAATGACAAGGATTTGTGGGAAACCTATCTTCCTGCTTTTGAAAAGCTGGTAAAGAAGGCTGATGTAGAAGCTGTAATGGGTGCTTACAACCGTACCAATGGTGAACCCTGCTGTGGTAGTAAGGCTTTAATGGAAGATATTTTACGCGGTCAGTGGGAGTTCCAGGGTCACTATGTATCTGACTGCTGGGCAGTTAGAGATTTCCATACCAACCATATGGTAACCGCTACTGCTGAGGAATCAGCAGCACTGGCACTGAAGACTGGCTGTGATGTAAACTGTGGTAATACCTACTTACATATGATGTCTGCTTATGAGCAGGGCTTGGTAACCGAAGAGGATATCACCATTGCAGCAGAGAGATTGTTTACTACCCGGTATCTTTTAGGTTTATTTGATGAAACCGAGTATGACAAGATTGGTTTTGATAAGATTGAATGCAAGGAGCATTTAGAGTTGGCTGATAAGGCTACTGCAGAGGGCGTGGTTCTTTTGAAGAACAATGGTCTTCTTCCTTTGAAGAAGGATGAAATCAAGTCCATCGGTGTGATCGGACCTAATGCAAACAGCCGTGTAGCCCTGATTGGTAACTATCATGGTACATCATCCAGATACATCACCGTATTGGAAGGTATCCAGGATGCTGTAAACGAAGACACCAGAGTATACTTCTCAGAGGGTTGTCATTTGTTCCGCGACAAGGTAGAGCATTTGGGCTGGAGACAGGATAGAGTTTCCGAGGCTGTAGCAGTAGCAAAGAACAGCGATGTAGTAGTACTTTGTGTAGGTTTGGATGAAACCTTGGAAGGTGAAGAAGGTGATACCGGTAACAGCTATGCTTCCGGTGATAAGGTAGATTTACTCCTTCCTGAGGTACAGAGAGAATTAATTGAAGCGGTAATGAAGGTGGGCAAGCCTATCATCGTGCTGAATATGACCGGTAGCGCTATGGATTTACGTTTTGAGCAGGAGCATGCAGATGCGATTATGCAGGTATGGTATCCCGGCGCAAGAGGTGGTAAGATTATCGCTGATATGCTCTTTGGTGAGATTTCTCCTTCTGGTAAATTACCGATTACTTTCTACAACGATACTGCAGATTTGCCTGACTTCGAAGATTACTCTATGAAGGGCAGAACCTATAAGTATCTTACGACAACTCCTTTATATCCTTTCGGATATGGTTTGAGCTATGGTGATGCAGACATTACCGCTGTTGAAGTAAACGGTCAGGCAGTTGCTGCAGGCGCGAAGGTGGCTTATGCAGATGATATGAAGGTTTGCGTGGAAGTAACCAATAAGAGCAATATGGCTCTTGGCGAAGTAGTACAGGTTTATATTAAGGATAATGATTCCGCTTTTGCACCTACCAATGGTAAGCTTTGCGGATTTGCAAGAGTGAATATGAAGGCAGGTGAAACCGTAAAGGTTTGCGTACCTGTGGATGAAGCTGCT
This sequence comes from Lachnospiraceae bacterium, assembly GCA_017521605.1. GTDB lineage: Bacteria > Bacillota > Clostridia > Lachnospirales > Lachnospiraceae > Acetatifactor. The sequence continues at coordinate 83,221 of JAFXCD010000021.1, forward strand.
TTCACTGTAGTAAATGACGCAGGTAATAGGCTTAAGGATGGCAAGAGCTTTACCGTAAGCGTAGGCTTTGGTCAGGCTGATGCACGTACAAAAGAATTAACCGGTAAGGAAGCAATTGTGTTTACCGTAGAGGGTTAATTATATAACTTTGGTTTCGATTGGTTTTATAGGATAAAGGATACGCTTATGGCTGAAATGATGCTATATAATCAGGATTGGACCTTCTTAAAGACAGCTCTGGAAACAGGGCTGTCTGATATTAAGGAGAGAAAAAAAGAATTTAAAGCAGTGGATATTCCCCATGACTGGCTGATTTATCAGGTGAAAGATTTGTATGAAAACAGTACCGGCTGGTATTGTAAGGTGATTACAAAAGAAAGTCTGGGACTGGAGGAGGGAGAAAAGGCCCTTCTTCGCTTTGACGGCGTGTATATGGACTCCACGCTTTACGTGAATGAGCAAAGGGTGGGAGACTGGAAGTATGGTTATTCTGCCTTTGAATTTGATATTACGGATTATTTGACCGAAGGGGAGCATGAATTGCTTTTGCAGGTGCGTTTTCAGTCGCCCAACAGTCGTTGGTATTCCGGTGCAGGGATTTATCGCCATGTGTGGCTGAAGATTTGTCCCAAGGTTTATCTACCTTTGGATGGCACCTATGTGCATACGGAATATCTGGGAGATGGAAAGTATTTACTGGATGTGGAAACGGAATGTGCCGGTGAACTGAGCGGGGAAACGGCCTGTGTTTATAGGCTCTATTATAAAGGAGAACTCTATCAAAATCTGGGCATGGTGCAGGAGCGAGTGGTTCGAGAAGTACCGATACATATACCGGGGCAGGAGACTACTTTGGAAAAGGTAGAGCTGTTTGCCTTGCGGACGGAGGTGGATGCACCCAAGGAGTGGAGCTTGGAGGAACCCAATTGCTACGAGCTGGTGGTGGAACTATTGGAGCCGATAGGAGCTTTAGAAACCTGTGGAAACGCGGCGTATCAGCTTCGCGTCGTGGATTCAGACCGCACTACCATCGGCTTCCGCCGCCTGCGTTTTGACCCTGATAAGGGCTTTTTCCTAAACGAAAAGTACGTGAAGATAAACGGTGTCTGTGAACACCATGATTTCGGATGCCTGGGTGCGGCCTTTTACAAAGAAGCCATGCGGCGTAAGTTTGAAGTGCTCCGTACCATGGGTGTCAATGCCCTGCGTACTAGCCACAATATGCCCGCTAAAGAGGTCATGGAGCTGGCGGATGAGATGGGTTTTTTGGTCTTAAGTGAAGCCTTTGATATGTGGGAGAGACCCAAGACGGACTATGATTACGGACGTTTTTTCAAGGAGTGGGCAGGCGTGGATGTGCGTTCCTGGATTCGCAGAGACCGCAATCATCCCAGTTTATTCCTTTGGTCCATAGGCAATGAAATCTATGATACCCATGCAGGCGAGCATGGGCAGGAAATCACCCGCAGACTAATCGATTTTGTGAGAGAGCATGACCCCAGGGGCAATGCGCGGATTACCATCGGCTCCAATTATATGCCTTGGGAGAATGCGCAGAAGTGTGCGGATATAGTCAAGATGGCCGGATACAACTACAGCGAAAAATATTACGCTGAGCATCATAAGGAGCATCCGGATTGGGTGATTTACGGTAGTGAAACTGCTTCGTTGGTGCATAGTCGCGGTGTATATAAATTCCCTTTAAGTCAGCCCATGCTGTCCGATGAGGATGAGCAATGCTCCGCTTTGGGCAATTCCACCACAAGCTGGGGTGCTAAAAGTCCGGAAGCCTGCATATTTATGGATAGGGACATGAAGTTCAGCTTCGGTCAGTTTTTATGGACCGGCTTTGACTATATCGGTGAGCCTACACCCTATCACACCAAGAATTCCTACTTCGGGCAACTGGATACAGCAGGCTTTCCCAAGGATTCTTACTATATGTTCCAATCCGCCTGGACGGATGTTAGCGATGCACCCATGGTCCATGTATACCCATACTGGGATTTTAATGAAGGACAGGTAGTGGACGTAAGAGCCTGCACCAACGGATGTGCGGTGGAGCTTTTTGTGAATGGTGTGTCTCAGGGCAAACAGGAAATCGACCATAACCATGGAAAGAAAATTCAGGGTACTTGGCAGGTGAGCTATGAACCCGGTGAGATTACCGTAGTGGGGTATGATGAAATCGGTGCTGAAATCGCCAGAGAAACCCGCTATTCTTTTGGAGATGCTGTGAAGCTGACCCTGGAAGCTAATAAACAGGTGCTTCGGGGAGACGGAGAGGATTTGGTATTCCTAATCATTGGGGTGCTGGACGCCCACAATCACCTGGTAGAAAACGCCATGAATTATGTGGAGGTACTGGTAAGCGGCGTGGGCAGATTACTGGGTTTGGACAATGGTGACAGTACGGATTATGACGAGTACAAGGGAAATGTGCGTAAGCTCTTTAATGGTAAGCTCTTGGCAGTAGTGGCTTCTAAGACAGAGGCAGGCGAGGTGTCCATTACGGTGAGCAGCCCGGGACTGGAGTCTGCTTCCCTAACCCTGCAAGCAGAGGGGGCACCGGTTCGTCCCGGAAGCTGTGCTACGGAAAATCTGATGGATGCGCCCATGCAGTTAACCGGGCAGATTCCGGTGAGAAGAGTGGAGATAAAGTCACCGGGTGGTACGCAGCTTACCAAGGAAAAAAGCAGTGTGATTCTGGAGGCAAGAGTGCTACCGGAAAATGCAACGGACAAGGATATCACCTGGAAAGCGGTGAATGATAACGGTATCGAAATCCCCTTTGCATGGTTGGAGGTATTGGAGTCGGAGGGTGGTCTCAGTCGTGCCCGATTGACGGCCTTGGGTGATGGGGCATTTCAGGTCAGATGCTTTTCAAAAAGCGGTACGGACAAGGTGAAAATCATTTCCCAGCTGGGCTTTGTGGCAGAGGGATTGGGACAGGCGTTTACGAGCCCCTATGAGTTTGTTTCTGCCGGATTGTTTACACGGTCCGTAGGGGAAATCGGCAACGGTAATGAAAAGGGTGTGTCCACAGCCAGAGATGGCATCAGTGGTGTGAGCTTTGAAAATCTGGACTTTGGTGAATATGGTTCCGACGAGATTACCATACCGGTATTTGCCTTGGATAGTGCAGAGTATGAAATAGAGCTTTGGGAAGGTGACCCATCACAGGACGGAGTATTTTTGGACACACTGCATTATCAGAAGCCAAGCATCTGGAATGTATATCAGGAGGAAACCTGGAAGCTGCCAAGGCGGTTAAAGGGTGTGACTACCGTGTCGATTATGTTACGTGGAAGAAAGGTGCATATCAAAGGTTTTTCCTTCAAAAAGCAGGAAAAATCATTCAGTATCCTATTTGCGGCAGAATGTGATGCCGTCTACGGTGATACCTTTACCATAGAAGGGGAAGCGGTTACCGGCATTGGTAATAATGTAACGCTGGTTTTCGAGAATATGAACTTTGGTGAAAAGGGTGCTACAGGAGTAGAAATCTGCAGTCGTAGCCCACTGAAAGGAAATACGGTTCATGTTCAATTTACCACTAAAGATGGGACGGTTTTGCGTAGAATTTTGGAGATTTCCGGCACAACAGAGTATCAAAATCAGTATTTTGAAATGGAACCCTTAGCGGGAGAAGGTAAAATTGAATTTATCTTCCTTCCGGGCACAAATTTTGACATGAAAAGTTGCAGATTTTGTTGATTTTTGCGCCAATAAGAAATATAATTATATTGGTGTTATTTTTGATGAAAGTATAACGATTCAGGGCCCCATTCGCATAGCTCTGAATTGTCACCAAATATTTTAATGGAGGTATAACAGATGTTATATGTAGGTATCGATTTAGGTACATCAGCAGTGAAATTACTTCTGATGGACGGCGAGGGTAACATTAAGAACATTGTTTCTAAAGAGTATCCTCTTTACTTCCCGAATCCCGGCTGGTCTGAACAGAGACCCGAGGATTGGTATGAGCAGTCTATGGCTGGTATGAAGGAGCTTTTGGAAGGCTTTGATAAGAGCCAGGTAGCCGGCATCAGCTTCGGTGGACAGATGCATGGTTTGGTTATTTTGGACAAGGATGACAACGTAATCCGTCCCGCACTTCTTTGGAACGATGGTCGTACTTTTGAAGAATGCGACTATTTGAACAATGTAATTGGTAAGGAGAAGCTTTCAGAGTATACAGCAAACATTTCCTTCACCGGATTTACCGCTCCAAAGATTTTGTGGATTAAGAACAAGGAGCCTGAAAACTTTGCAAAAATTGCAAAAATCATGCTTCCTAAGGATTACATCGCATATAAATTAACAGGTGTACATTGTACAGACGTTTCTGATGCTTCCGGTATGCTTATCTTTGACGTAAAGAACCGTAAGTGGTCTAAGGAAATGTGTGATATCTGTGGTATTACCGAGGACCAGTTGGCTACCTGCTACGAATCTTACGAAGCAGTAGGCACCGTACTTCCTGAAATCGCAGCGCAGCTTGGTATTCCTGAGACCGTAAAGGTAGCAGCAGGTGCAGGCGACAATGCAGCAGCAGCAGTAGGCACCGGTACTGTAGGTGACGGTATGTGTAATATCTCCTTAGGTACCAGCGGAACCATTTTTATCTCTTCCAAGAACTTTGGTGTAGATAAGTACAATGCACTTCACTCTTTTGCACATGCTGACGGAAGCTATCATCTCATGGGATGTATGCTTAGTGCAGCAAGCTGTAACAAGTGGTGGATGGATGAAATCATCGGAACCAAGGATTATGCAGCAGAGCAGAAGCAGATTGAAAAGCTTGGTGAGAACCATGTTTACTTCCTGCCTTATCTGATGGGCGAGCGTTCTCCTCACAACAACCCTAATGCAAGAGGTACCTTCATCGGTATGACCATGGATACTACCAGAGCGGATATGACTCAGGCAGTTTTGGAAGGTGTTGCATTTGCACTTCGTGATTCCTTCGAAGTAGCTAAGAGCCTTGGTATCAAGATTGAACGTACCAAGATTTGCGGTGGTGGTGCAAAGAGTCCTCTTTGGAAGAAAATGATCGCAAACATCTTAAATGTTAAGGTAGATGTAATCGAAAGTGAAGAAGGTCCTGCACTTGGCGGTGCTATGTTGGCAGCAGTTGCTTGCGGCGAGTACGCAAATGTAGAAGAAGTGGCAGCAAAGATTGTAAAAGTAATCGATACCGTAGAGCCTGAAGCAGAATTGGTAGCTAAGTACGAAGAACGTTACAACCAGTTCAAGGAAATCTATCCTGCTTGCAAGCCTTTGTACGAGATCATAAAGTAATAGGTGCAAAGTAAAAACAAGCGACACCGAAGGTGGCATTTGTTTTTACTGCACCATTAATGAGCAGTCCTCCCGCGAAGCGGGAAAATGAGTGCAAAGCACGAGGCTGCGAGTCTAAGTAAAATAAATTGGAGGAAAAACACATGAAAGTATTATCAGTTAAAGACCCTGCTTTTAAGAAGTACGGAAAAGTAGTTGATAACGTAGACTTTACCGAATTGGTAGAGGCATTAAAGAAGACTCCCGTTCCAGAAGGCGTTGTTTATGAGCCCAGCGTAGCTGAGTTGGAAGCAACCTCCGCTATGGAAGCTCTGAGCACCGTAACTTACGGTGAAATGCCCATTCAGATTGGTTATTGCAACGGTCACAATTGCATGTTAAATGCACTTGAGTACCACAGAGATTCCGAAATCAACGTAGCAGCAACAGACGCTATTTTGATGATTGGTTGTCAGGCAGATGTAGAAGATGATTTTACATATGACACCGCTAAGGTAGAAGCATTCTTACTTCCTGCAGGTATGGCTGTAGAAGTTTATGCCACCACCCTTCACTATGCTCCTTGCGGAGTTGATGGTGCAGGTTTCCAGGTTGCTATCGTACTTCCTAAGGGAACCAACTATCCTTTGAAGACCAAGCACACTGCTGTAGCAGCTGACGGAACCGCTCCTAACGAGGATGCCTTAATCACTGCTGTAAATAAGTGGTTAATCGGTCATGCAGAAGGTGGCTTGGATGAAGGTAGCTTCCTTGGTTTAAAGGGCAAAAATTTAAATGTTAATGAATAATTTATTTTACGAATCGAAAGATTTGTAGTATAATCAAATTGTTGATAAAATATGTCAATAGTAGAAAAAATTCTACAAAAATAGAGGAGGAAAAAACCAATGAACAATATTCCAAAAGCGAAAATTGGTATTGTAGCAGTATCTCGTGACTGCTTCCCGGAGAGCTTATCCGTAAACAGAAGAAAGGCATTAGTTGCTGCATACGCTGCAAAGTATGGTATGGATGACATTTATGAATGTCCTATCTGTATCGTAGAAAGCGAAGTTCAGGCTGTACAGGCAGCTAAGGATTTGAAGGAGCAGGGATGTAACGCACTTTGCGTATATCTTGGAAACTTCGGTCCTGAAATTTCTGAAACCTTATTGGTTCAGATTTTCGATGGTCCTGCAATGATTTGTGCAGCAGCAGAAGAGAGCCAAGCAGACCTTATGGATGGTCGTGGCGATGCTTACTGTGGCGTTTTGAACGCTAGCTACGCTATGAAGTTACGTAATGTAAAGGCATATATTCCTGAGTATCCTGTTGGTACTGCAGAAGAATGTGCAGATATGATTCATGAGTTCGTTCCTATGGCAAGAGCACTTGCTGCATTAAAGAGCTTAAAGATCATTTCTTTCGGTCCCAGACCTTCCAACTTCCTTGCTTGTAACGCTCCTATTAAGCAGCTTTACAACCTTGGCGTTGAAATCGAAGAAAACTCTGAGTTAGACCTGTTCGAAGCATTCAAGAACCATGCAGGCGATGAAAGAATTCCTGCTAAGGTTAAGGAAATGGAAGCTGAACTTGGCGCAGGCAACAAGAAGCCTGAAGTATTAGAAAGACTTGCTCAGTACGAATTAACCTTACTTGACTGGGTAGAAGCTCACAAGGGCTGCAAGGAATATGTTGCTATCGCTGGTAAGTGCTGGCCTGCATTCCAGACTCAGTTCGGTTTCGTACCTTGCTACGTAAACAGCCGTTTAACCGGTATGGGCATTCCTGTATCTTGTGAAGTAGATATCTACGGCGCATTGTCCGAGTTCATCGGTACCTGCGTAACCCAGGATGCTGTTACCTTGCTTGATATCAACAACTCTGTACCTGCTGATATGTACAAGGAAG
>JAFXCD010000107.1 GCA_017521605.1 Lachnospiraceae bacterium
CATATATCCGCCTTATGTTGTGGAATAAGTAAAGATAATTACGTTTATTATTGCGTACAGCCGGAAGAGGAATATATTTTCCTCGGAATAGGCAACGCACCGGAGGAAGTATATGCACCAGTTGACAGGAATGAATTCAAAAAGATAGTAGCAAGGGGTATCGAGGCTTATACGATAGACCATAAAATCTTTTTAGAAGCATTTCTGGAGTGGAATAACACACCATACGAATGGGCCGACGACAAAGTGATTGCACATTTTGACCAAGATTTAGTCTTTGTATTTGAAGAGGACGAAGGTGATTATTGTATTACGTCAATAGAAACAGTAATACCAAAGAACAGAAATGACTATTTAAGAGAACTTCCGAATCAGAAGATTGATGAGACAAAGGTAAAACAAGTTGAAGAAGTATATGGATGTACCTTGCCGGAAGAGGTAAAAAGAATCATTTCTAATTGCGACGAAACCATATTTTTTGATGAGGACTGCCGTGTGTTGTCGTTTGACGAGATACTGGAAGCACCAGAGACTCTTTGTGAACTGTTTGTAGAGAATAAAATGATACCTCTGTTTGACTGTATGGATAATGATTTTATTGTCTATAAGGCAGATTCGCATAAGTGGTTAATGTTTAATACAGAGGATGAGATGGATTTTGATGAAGCAGAATGTTTAGCTGATTTGTGGGAGGAAGAGGACGAAGGCGATTATAGTATTACGTCAATAAAAACAGTATCCGGCAGTGAACCTTCAAATGAGCAGGCGAATAGCAGGATTTCCATAACCCTGGAAGACGGGGAAATCAATATACAGGGAACCATCAATTTTGGCTACATCGGTACTTTTGCGGATGATGAGATTGAGATAAATGACACTTTGGAGGAAATCAGAGAATGGGACATCGTACAGGATAACCTTGACGAGGACTGTACGGATGAGGAGCTTATCGCGTTCTTGAACAAGTATTTCAATGATTTCGCAGATAAAATAACCCGCAATATCGACAATATAAACGGTACGTTTTTGTTGCAGACCCTTACGGATATGGAGTGCTATGAAATAGATTTTATGGTAATCGATGAACTCTTTTTAGAGGACAAGCTGCCTTATGGTAATGAAGAGGATATCGCAGAACTTTATAATTTCGCTCGCGACGGCCTGAGAAGTCTTGTCCCTTATCTGGAATCGCCTAACGACGGCTGCATTCCCAAGGGACATATTGAAGCTTTACTCCGGTCCTTTTTCCCGGCATTTGATTTCGATTGTTTTATTGCCAATATCGTTCCGGAGGTGTTGACGCTTTGCGACGGAAGTATCGCCTTCCAGTGTTCCGATGCTTTTGACGAGGCGATTTTGTGTGGAGCCTATGCGGAACTGGATGAGGAATTGTGCTTCACGGATTGGCATAATTTCTAAGTGATTTAAAACTCCATGAAGAAAATTCGGGACGGAAAAATGCAACCAATTACAAAAATCTTCCCTAATTTGAGGAGATGAGTGGAAAAATACGTAAAATTATGATATTGTAGAACTGAAAAATGCAACAGGTTGCAAAAATCTTTCCTAAAGGAGCGAGCAAATATGGAGATTAAACGTGAGTATTATTTAGACAAACTTATTAAAAAGCAAAATAATGGACTAATAAAGGTTATAACAGGCATTAGAAGATGTGGAAAATCGTATCTGTTGAATACGCTCTTTTATAATTATTTGATAGAGAGTGGTGTTGATAAAGAGCATATTATCCGTTTTGCATTTGATTCTGCAGATGATCTTCACCGTATTGGCGAAAGTCTTATTAGCGTTGAGAAAGAAAAACGAGGCGTGAATCCGGAGTTATTTATGGAATATATTCGCACTCAAACAACCGGTGAAGGGAAATATTATTTGCTTTTAGATGAGGTACAGTTACTTGATTGTTTTGAATCTGTTCTGAATGGGTACTTGCGTAAGGATAATATGGATGTATATGTTACCGGAAGTAATGCAAAGTTTTTGTCCAAGGATATTATCACTGAGTTTGCCGGACGTGGTGATGAAATCCATATGTATCCATTAAGTTTCGCAGAATTCATGTCTGTATATAAGGGAGATAAGTACGAAGGGTTGTCAGAGTATATGCTTTATGGTGGAATTCCGCTTGTAGTACTACGGGAGGGAGCAAATGAAAAAGCAACCGTATTGCAGAAACTGTTTGATGAAATCTATATCACAGACATATATAAGAGAAATAGAATAAAGAACCAAGGGGAACTGGAAGATTTGTTAAATATCCTTTCTTCAGCAATAGGTTCGCTTACTAATCCTGAGAAATTGAAAAATACATTTAAGACAGTTAAGAAATCAAGTATTACAGCAAAGACCATAAAAAAATATTTGGATTATTTTGAAGATTCTTTTTTGATAGAGTCTGCACAGAGATATGACATTAAAGGAAAGGCTTATATCGAAACGCCAAAGAAATATTATTTTTCAGATTTGGGACTTCGTAATGCTCGAATAAACTTCCGTCAGTTTGAGCAGACACATTCGATGGAAAATGTGATTTATAACGAGCTTCGTATGCGTGGATATAGAGTAGACGTAGGTGTTGTACCAATTGCAGAAAAGGATAAGGATGGAAAAGTAGTCAGAAAAGCTCTGGAAGTAGATTTTGTGTGTAATCTTGGATCGGCAAGATATTATATTCAGTCGGCTTATTCGCTCCCGGATGAAGCAAAGAGAAATCAGGAGATACGACCATTTAGGAAAATAGATGATTCATTCAAGAAAATTGTGGTGACGAAGGATATAGTTCCAACACATTACGATGAGAACGGAATTTTGACAGTGAACATTTATGAGTTCTTGCTTAATCCGGGAAGTATTGAAGGGTAAAAATAGAAGGATGGTTTTTTGGGACTTAGTTAAAGGATGAGGAGTGGGTATAAAATGGGAAAAATCGTTTTATATATTTATTTGATTATACTTTTGATTTGTCAAGCTATAAAAGGGTTATTTATAGCGTGGCTTGAATCCTTCCAAGTTGATATGGTTCTGTTGGACGCTATGTATGAAGAGAAGAAGGTAAAGCTATCTGTCATCCTTTCCATGCTTGGTACCATTCCTTTGCTTTTGGCAAGTGTGTTTGTGGCAAAGTGTTCTCTTGCAGGAAAAGGAAATGTGGCTGTCCAGGCAGCTGTAATCGTTTGTGGAATCATGTTTTTAAAGACCTTTGGTCATTTTCTTTTTAAGAAAACAACCTATCAATTCATTGAGTTGACGGAATTCAAGGTACTTCCTATATTTATGTGGCTTTTTAAGGGTGTGGAATGTGTTTTGATTTTCTGTTTGTGGCAGGAGCTGGGCTTGGGGTTCCTGGTGGTGTATCTGTTCGGTTCCATCGTACACAGTAATGCTTTGTGGATAAAGCATGAGATGGATACCTTTGAAACGGACATGGACGATATGATTCGAACCTTTGGTGGTGAAATGACACTGGGGAGTATCGTCATTGTCAGCGGTACGGTTTTGTGTGCGGTGCGGCTTGTGAAAGTGGGGAATAGCACCTTGGGGCTTATCTGTGCCGCAGGATACCTTGTAATCCAGCTTGTTAAGGCCTACTTTTTCGTTTTTGACAAGGGATTTTACAAGCTGTATCACAGTGAAAAGTATCAGGAAAAGGTCCCTGTTTCCGAAAACGGAGCACGTCTGATACGTAAACGGACAAAAGATATTAGAAGAAATCTCACCATAAAAGATGTGGGGATGACACTTTTTCCTGTACTTGTGGCAGTGGTAGTCTGGGGAGTGCTTTCGGGCTTCTCGATGAATCTTTTTTCTGAGGGAGCATTACCGTGGAACATTCTAATCCTGGTGAGTATGCTGCTTTACAGCCTTATGTCAGGCGGTTATTATGGGGCATTTCACAGACTGGCGTCTGTCCTTGTGCTGATACCGGCATTTATCCTGCTGTGGGAAAGTGTGGGAAATATCAGTATCCCCGGTGTGCTGGTGATGTACTTTGGAATGATTGTATATCAGTGGGATAAGTATCAGACGTATACATAAAAAATATTTTGGAGGATAAAATCATGGCAAAGAAAACAATTGATTGGGAAACGGTAGCAAAGGACAGAGAGGTACTTGCAAGAGTTGAAGATATGGTAAAAGAGGGGGCTGTTATGGGCGGTGTGCTTCCCAAGGAAATATGCGATGAACTGAATGCACTTACGGGAAACAAGTGGACCGGCAAGAAGTATAAGGAATTCTGTGATGTATATGATTTCCCCTGGGAAGCAGAAGAAGTGGTATACGCACTGTTCCACAATGGCGAATTCCCGGACAAGAAGGAAGAAGAATGGTTCGCATGGAAGATTGAAGAATCCATTGACAGTGACCAGGATGCCATCGCATTTTTCTATCTGTGCCAATACGAAGACGACAGTGAAAAATGCAATAAGTATGAGCAGGTGGATGTAAAACCCTTAAACGAGGAGATTCTCCGTGCATTTGCAGGTTGGGAAATTGAGGAAGACTGGGAAAAGAATGATTTTGTGACCTTTTGGTGCAGCAATAAGG
>JAFXCD010000022.1 GCA_017521605.1 Lachnospiraceae bacterium
CAGCTCATCATAGCTATACTGGTACTCACCATAGAGACCGGACTTGGTAGTTATGTTACCATTTCCATCGTAAGCATAGCGATTCTCAGCCAGTATGCCCTCTGTAGTTTTCACACTGTGAAGGGTCAGATTGGCATCCCCGTCATACTCATAGCCTGTCTCTGTGATACCCGGTATCCTTACACTCTTCTTCCTGCCAAAGGCGGTATATTCATACTCCGCCAACAGACGTTCATTATCATATACACTATTTAACCGGTTGTAACCGTCATAGGTATAGTTTACGGTTTTGCCACTGATATCCTTCTGCTTAATAATATTTCCATTCAGGTCATACTCGTAAGCTATGAGGGTCTTTCCACTGGCACACTTCTCGCGCAGGCTTCCATCCGGATTGTAGACATACTCGTAGCGCATGCCGCCGGCAATGGCACTCCTTAAACGACCATCCTCATCATAAACATAGCTTTCCTCCACGGTACCGCCGCCATTTCGTCTGGAGGTAAGGTTTTGGTACATGTTGTAGGTGTAATGAATGCTCCTGCCATCACGAAGAATCTGCTTGGACAAATTGCCACTGATATCATAACCAAACTGCTCTGTAGTTTCATCCTGCCAGGTAATCTGCGACAGCTTGTTAATTTCATTGAAACTGTATTGCACATGATTTCCATTACCATCCACAGACTCTACAATATTGCCTGCATAGTCATAGGCATAGTTCTCTCCACTGCCGTCTGCATGCTTTATGCCTGTAATTCTTCCCCAGGTGTCGTATTCATAGGTTGTAGTATTTGCATTACCGTCCGTTACCGCCTTCACATTTCCCAGAGCATCATAGGTTATCTGTTCTGACCTCTGCTCTCCGGATATGCTTCCTGTTCTGCGTCCTGCGAAGTCATATTGGTAGGATATGGGCTTCAGTCCTGCATGCTGCTGTCTGATGACTTCTCCGTAGGCATTAAACTCCTGGCTGAAAAGCACCTCATTATCCCTTCCCACCAGCTCTGTCAGTCTGCCACAGCTGTCATATGTATAGCGGATTCCTGTGGTGCTTCCAGCTGCATAATCCACCGGAGGTATCATTTTATCCAGCTTGCCGTTCACGCTATAGCAATACTTCGTAGTTGCACCAGTTGCGCCAATTTCCTTTACCCTTCGGTTCAAAAGGTCATATTCATAGCGGATGGTAATCCCCTTATTATCACGTACTGCAGTCAGATTGCCTGCATGGTCATACTCATAGTAAGTAGTATTTCTGATACCACCCTTTTTCTCTTTATGAGTTTCCGAAACAACACGTCCTGCAGCATCATAGCTGTAGTAGATTTCTGAACCATCCGGTAATATCCTCTTAACCAAATTGGCATTTTCATCATAAGCAAAGGTGATTTTTGCTGCCTTCTGTTTGGTGGATTTGAAATCAGCTGTCTGCAGATACTGCTCCACCTTACCACGCTTGTTATAGCTCCAGCTTCTGATTTGCTTATGTTCATCATTAATCTTTCTGCTTTCATATGTGAGGTTGCCGTTTCCATCATACTTGTATATAATCTCTGCTCCCAGATTATCGGACACACAAACCAGACGTCCACACACATCATACTTGCGGTGCACGATATTTACTCTTCCACTCTGGCTGTTTAGCGTCTGCTCATCCAGATATCTTTTCTCTGTGATTATATTTCCGGTCTTGTCATATTCATATGTGGTAAGACGATAACCGGCTTTGCCGTCTTCATAACTTACCGGTTGACGTATCTGTGTCAACCATCCACATAGATTATACTCATACACTGTACCTATACGTTCTGCATCAGTAGTACCTGTATCCATGCCTTTCGCATCAATTTCCTTTTCTATACTACCCATCAGATTATATATATACTTCTTGATGACAGTTCCATATGGATCAGTTATCTGTGTCATTCTGCCTACAGCATCATATTCGTATTCATATCCGGCACCTTCATCATCCGCTTCCTTATACTCTGCCGGACCAATATCCTTGATACATTGTCCCAGTGCATTATATATTCTTCTTCTGGTGCCACCCTCAGGATATTTTACATGTGTCATATTGCCGAACATATCATATATCTTCTCAATACCGCTACCCTGCTCACCCTGCAACGCATATGAATTGGGATGAATCTCTTTAGTAGTAGCACCTGCACAATTCACCTGTACAGCACTGATATCTCCACAGGGATTCATGGTACGAACCAGTCTCTGTAAAGCATCATAAGTATATTCAATACCGGCACCTTGTAATGCGTTCTCCCTATACTCCTTAGGTCTGATTATTTTTGTAAGCTTACAAGCCAAATCATAAACAAATTTGGTGGTATTACCCTCTTCATCAATGATAGAAGTCATACAATCAAACGGGTTATATGCATATTTTAATATGGTTTTCCCGTTGTCCTGTGACATCATACGTCCTGCCGCATCATAGGTATAGTTCTTCTGTGTACCATCTGCCATTACCACACAAGTAGGATTTTCGAAATCACAGTCATAATAGTATTCTGTACGGTTTCCGTTTTCATCTATATATGCTACAATTCGTCCAACATCATCATACTCGAAGCATTTTTCGATAAATACGCCTTCCTCTATCTTTACCTTATTAGAAATCAGGTTGTAATTTGCATCATAACTAAACCTGCTTTCTCGTCCTATATTATCAAAAGACTTAACCAGATAATTATTTTCATCATATATACATGTCAAAGTTAAACCATTGGGTAATTCACGTTGTAACAGATTACCTGACGAATCATAGGTATATGTAGTAACATTACCCATTCGATCCTTATAACGTATCAGATTATCTCCGCCATCGTATTCTTTCTCTTCTCTTGTCTGGTCAGGATATATAATTGCTGTTACCAGATTATTACGATTATACTCATACTTCACACTACTTCCGGTAGATACTGTGAGGAATGTATTTACTTTATTAGCATCGTCATAAAGATAAATATACTCTTCACCATCTGCCATTAACTGATGGAGTACACGTCCCTTTCTGTCATACTTACTTGTGATAAATTTCTGACCATTTTCATCCCATACACCAATGATATTTCCGCTTCCATCATACTCATACTTAACAATTGCCCCATTGGGATAATATACCTTGGTCAGATATTCTCCTTCATACTCGTAAGAAATCTCCCTATTGATATTATCTGTAATTGAACGAAGCTTCTTGCCTTCGTATGCAAAGGATAAATATACACCAGAAGACAATACTACCTTCGACAATTGCTTACCCTCATAGCTAAAATGGGTATAATTATTGTTCTTGTCAGAAATAGTTTCCAGCAAACCTTCTGTGTTATAAAAATATGTTTTCCTCTCCTGCTTATTATATAGAGTATAGCCATTTTTCTCTTCTGAAAGGGTATATAAGGTATCTCCCTCTCGTTTATTACACCATTGAATCCCATCAGGAACAAAATGTTCTAAGTGATTATCCGGCATACGAACGGTTATTTCATCACCATTGATATACATTCTGCTTTCCAGATTGTATATCCAGCGATTTCCCAACATATGCCCTTCATTGGTATATACAGACTCATAAGTACGTACCAATGGAAATACACCCAGAATATCTTTATAGCTCATATCCCTATGGGCAATCTTAAAGCTTCCTGTTACCATATTAACAGGGTCACCTGCAGAGTCCGTGGTTCTCTCCTTGTCACTATTGGTTTTATTTGTATTGGAAGAACCTTCTCCACTGCTTCCCAATCTGGTTCCTGTATTTCCTTCACCATTAGAGCCACTATTACCGTTATTATTTCGGTTTTCGCTTCCCTCTGGAATGTTTTCTGAATCTGAATCCTTCTCTTTCTTCTTATCAATGCTTTGATCGACAATCTCAAAAATGAAATTTCCAATCACTATGCTTGTATCCGCCCAATCCTGCCCATTTGATGTCCCTTCTCTGGTCCAGATATCAACTAAGCTAGAAACGGTTTCCGGAACAAGAAAAAACATATCGACATTATCGGCAATTTTTGAAATCTTCTTAACCCATTTTAAGTTTTTAAAAGTATCTATTGCTTTACCGGCTTTAATAATTGCTTTTGCACCCTTACCAGTTAATTTAGCAACTTGGCATGCATCTCCCAATCCCGGAATAGCAGAAAGCAGATTAAGCCCAAATCCCACCAAATCTCCACGTACTAACGATATCGCAGCATTAATCAAATCAGGAATAAATCCCCATACCGGAATTAATCCCGCAAAATCTAATACTAACTGTAACCCATCTAATACAGTATCCAGCCAATTGGCATCTGATACAGATTTTTCCTGATACTCGTGTTTTGATGTTCCTACCCACTCAAAATGTTTAGTAGAAATATTAATGTTTTTATTTAATAAAATCTGATTATCCTGAGTTACTTGAAGCACCAATTCATTCAACGCATTTATTTCTATATTGGTATGGTTTGGACTATTTCCTACTAATACTGTTCCTCCCGGTAATATGTAGTCTGCTAATGCCTCATATCCTTTTGCAGCTTTTCCCAAAACATCTAAATGTAATGATCCTAAAAAGTTCTTTCCAGCTGTTTCCCAATATTTGTCCCAACCCGATGCAAAATTCAGCCCTACTTGCTCCCAATAACCTCTTCCACCATGCTCTTTATGAATCTGAGAACCTGCTTTATGTAATTCATTACAATCTTGTATTGCGTTCTGCATGGGTGTAAATTCACCATTCACATCAGCTAATATGCCTATTGCTTCTTTTGCATTTATATTAATTCCAGTATCAGAATAAATCTCCAAAGCTTGTTGAGACATGGTGATTCTTGCCACCTGTCCCTCCCCTTCTCCAGAAGTATTTTCTAACTCAATTCTATCTGTAGCTAATCTAATTACATTTCCCATAAAAGACATACTATTATCTTCGGGAATATCAAAATCAGGAGAACTGATATCTGTTCGCTTACTTCCCAAACAAACAGTCTGCCCTGTATTGTCATAATAAATATATACTTCGTTTCCTACATCCGGCATACAGTAGAAAGAATTACTTATAGCACTTTCATAAGGAATCCATGGCTTATCTCCTGTCTCACCCTTATCTGTAGGATAACTCACTTGTATAAAATTACCCTCCACTTGTTCCACGATACCGGTTAATATTTGACTTTCTAACTCTGCATTATGGCTTTCCAATGCATTAGCATGTACTGTTCCTTTACGTTGAAGGCCCAATCGGTTCACCATGAGACCTCCATCAGAAAAAATCTCATTTTCCACCACCCGATATCCGTTAATCAAATCTCCGGGACAAATATTTAATACTTCTGTCTCTACATCTAATACCTGATACTCTGCTGATGATACTGTAATACCTAATGAAAGCATATCTGTTCGCATAGCATTTACATCCACATGTGTTCCATATGTTCTATATGGTATATTTCTTTGGGTCACATCTGGCTCTCCTACAAAGACATACATCCTTGCCACACGAGGATTCACAAAAACTTCCTTACCATACTGCGCTGCTATTCGTTTAAGAAACTTCCAATCTGTTTCATGTTCCTGAGACAACGTAAATGGAATCTCTACATCTTTGTCAATTATTAATGTTGCTGAATATTCATCATATGTCTCTTCAAATAGCTCTCCTAATGTCTTAGACATGCTCTGATATGTATTGTACTCCTTTTCCATATCTGCCAGTACAGAATGAGTCATTACTTCAATATCCAGTTCACGGTATTCCGGCGCCTCAAACACTTCTGCTTCTACACATATACCAGAAAATATCCTGCTATTCGTATCATCGTTTAGATTGACTTCTGTACCTCTTATTCTTTTTGGCATATCTTCTGACTTTTCATACTCCACCAGAAGTTTTACCTTCATTTCTCCATGATTTCCCACTTTATTTTTTACCGATATATCTAGTATTGATAAGTAATCAATATTACAATCCAGTTTTAAAAATGCCTGAGGTATCATTTATCCCCACTCCTTCTCACGTAATATATTTATTCTTTCCTTTTACTTTTTATATAAAGCTCCAGACCACAACATATAACTGAGGCTACTACAAAAAATAATACTGCTCTTTTCAGTGGTGAAATATCTCCCACTTCTATATCCTCCCACTTACCTACCATATCAACATACCAAACCATATTCTCTGGTTGAATTCCTAGCATTTCACTTTGTCCCGGAAATTCAATTCGTACTTTTTCTTCTTGCAAGGATTGGTGTGTTCTATATACCCCAATGGGAAGCTTAATCTTTTTACCCGCAGGTATATCTAATAAATTCATATCAACCAATACATATATCTTTTCACCACTATCAAGTGTAACTGCATACCACTCGCCATAAGATATTCCACTAAGATTCCATATTACTTGACGTGTATAATACAAGATATCCCCTAACAATCCATCCCCTAATCCATATCGCTCCTTGACTTGACTTCCTACATGCTTATGCGCAACCTTAGAATGGAAATCACCCGACTCACTAAAATCTTTTATTAAAAAAGTTCTTGTTGGTACAATATCTTCCTTTGATACTTCTATTGTAAAATACTCATTTGCCATAATATCTTCAATTGCTTTTACTACCGGAACATCATCTCCTGGCGGATATCCAACTGCCATCCCCTTCTTATATTTATCGAAGACGTCCTGATAACTAAGCGCTTTTTGCTTTTCATAATATGGTTTATAATGATTTATAGAAGCAATACCTAAAGTAATAGTCAGCACTAATATTATTTCCACATTCGTTAATATATTTAAAGATTTCTCTTTATTCACTATCTCTTTCCTCTAATCATCCTACATCTTTATCCGTAATGGTAATAACACCACCATACATACAAGTCAATTGATGGTCTGTACTTAAAGCAGGAGCACCTTCCACAATATGTACTTTGTCCTCCATTTTATCACTTACATCCTCCCAAGGTGTAAAAGTTTTTGGATTGCATTTACAACCACCAAATGTATCCACCACTGCCCCTCCTATTACAAGCATTCCTAAAGGTCCACCAACAAGAGCACCTGCTCCTAAACAAGTAGAAGAAATACTTGCTGTTGCTGTTATCAATGCTAAATTAAGAGGATTCTTTAATGATTTGCATTGTCCAAAATGCACTATATTCTTACCTGTTCCCGGCTCGTGGTCGTTTTCATTTAATAATGGCTCCCCCTCATCAAAACGAATGCCATGATCTTTTGGCGCATTCAAATAATTAACTTTTGTGCCACAGCTACATTCCATATGAGCCAATCTGCACACATATTCTTTTCCTGCCATAATCTTCTACCTCCCTATTTCCACTTCTTCAATACATATTCCATACATATGACGACGTAGGATGCTTTCTACTACTGCTTCCGTAACAATAACTCGCTCCTCCCTGATGTCTCCTACTTTAAACACATCCCTTTGAGGTATTTTATCCTGATGTAATATCAGCTTTTCCACACTACCATTGGGTAATACCTTCATATCCGGGTGACCACATGTATACGCTTCAACCCCGGGTGCCCAATAGCTATGCATCTTTACATTCTGTTCGTCCCTCTTATCATCATATACATGTAAGCCTCTGAAAATCATTTCTCGTTCATATAATTTCAAAAGCTTTTTTAACTCATTATCAACCATGAACACAGGTTCATGTATAATCGCTGGGAATTCCACATTCTCAAAATCATTATAGTATCCAACTGCTAACTTGGGGAGAGCGCTTACTTCATCTTTTGCCATATTGTAGTGATATAATCGAGAATCAAAATCTACAATTTTAATCGGATTTTTCACGTTCTCACTCTGCCTTATACTAAACAGATGCATTTTCTTCCTCCTCATTTGTTATATATTCTGCAAAATCCGAGTTCTGCACGATAGACTTATTGTCTACCCTTACCTGTCTTATACGTGTTTCATATATGTTTGCATTTGAAATATCGCATTCTATATAAGAAACCTGCTTCATATCACAATTATCATACTTAAGATGTCTGCATGCAAATCCCTTGTACCCTGAATATGCATTCCCATCCACTTTAACGTATTCCACCTTTTGAAATGTACAATTAATAAACTCGCACCCTCTTATATCACAATTATCAAAAACGGTCTTTTTAAAATCACAATTCTCAAATGTACAATCTACTAAACTGCTATTTTGAAATACAGAATCACGAAAAGCACAGTCAATAAATCTTGCCCCTTCCAATTCCAATCTTCTAAATTCCTTTTTGGTATAAATTGACTTAATATATTTCCTATAAATCAGAGTTTCTCCATCAACATTAAAAAAGATATCCAACGGGGCACGTTCAACATATATATACTCCTGCTTATCCATATATTCACCCACCGAAATGTAAAAGTCCTTTTCTTTTTTAATGTCTTTTAACTCTTTCAGTTTCTCTGCCATTTTCCATTGATATCGAAGATTCTCCTTGAAAATATGGATAATCCAATCCACTGTTTTAGACATACAGATATCCACATCCCCCAGTAGCAATGTATCGTATTCTTCCACCTTAAGCAATAATTTTTCCCTTAATTCCTCCAATCCGACTATTGCCCAACGAACCGGCATTTCCTCTGTAATAATTGCCTCTGACAACACTCCTCTTTCTCCATATACATCTATCCTAATCACCGGTGTTCCCTTTAACACACTATATCGCATCAACGACAGATGTATACATTTTATGGGAATATCTTCCATCTCCTGCACCTTTCGCACCATTTCCAATATGCGACTTAATTTATAACTTACTGCCGCCAGAAAACTATCCTGCTCCTCTGCATATACTTCCAACATTTTCTTCAAGGTGGCATTTCTTAAGCCAATAAATTCATTTTTCAAAAATTCTTCTCTACTCATTTTGTCAACCCTTAATTAATCAACATCTCTTCTCCACCAAAACTGATTTTATCAGGTAAAATATCAATATATGACGAACCTGTATGTAATAAAATCTCATGCTGTCCTTCAATTTCCACCGTTGTATCAGAAGATATTTTAATCGTTCTTGGAGATGTAATATTAATGTTTTGGTCTGAAGATATGGTAATACCATTTTCCTCTTTTAATGAAATGATTATCTTTCCGGTTTCACAAGAAATCACAATCCCATCCGGAGTTAATAATATTTCCTTATTTTCATTCCTCCATGATTTATAGAGCGGGTTCTCCTGTGGAGATACATTAACTGAGCTTGCTGCGAAAGCATCAGTTTCTTTTTCAGACGGAAAGAATATTCTAACAATATCCCCTTCCTTGGGCATACAATAAAAACCACTTCCATCATCAGAGGAATATGCTGTGGAATATGGGAACCAATAATCCGAATCACTCGCAAACTGTTCATCAACATCCAACAAATATACCCTTACCTTATCGGCTTTTACTTCCTTTACCTCACCACGGAACATTCTGCCAGAGACCTGGGTGTTTTGTAAAGTAAGCGGTACACTAAATACTTTATGAGATCCATACTGATAATAACATTTCAATATACCATCTACTAATTCTGCACGCACAGCCACTATATATCCTTCATTGCCAAACATATCTCCCAAAAAAGCATAGTCATAGGAGGTACCTGTATATACCATACACGAGCCTTTATCATTAGTATTCATCCTACTCTTAAGGATTGTAGAGCCAGTACGGTTTAACACACTGATTTGTCGTTGTGCACTTGGTACTCCTACAATAATTCTTGGAATCCTCGCCCTAACATCCGGACATATACCAGCCTGAAAACGGCTAGCCATTCTTCTTACAAATTCCCAATCGGTTTCATTATACTGCATAACAATACCACCTATCTTGGTATCGCTTACATTCATCTCTACCTCTGCCTTGTCTCCAAACATCTGTTCAAACATCTCGCCATAGGACATTCCTGTTTTTTGAAAGGTCCGACTGTTTCTTGCGATATCCAACAAATAGCTGGTAGAAATCAAAGTCACTTCCATTATACAATAAACGTCTTCATACCCAAGTTGCGCGTTCAATACAACACCACAGAACATGTATTGTGGTTGTTCTTCTGCAGTAGTTATTATTGAAACAAATAACTGGTCTGTCAGACGTGCGGCTTCTTCTTTTGCTATAGAAGCCTCTACCTCTCCTTTAATCCTTGCCGTACTATGCTCATCAATACAATGATTAATTTCCAATGCTAATATTTTATTAAACTTAATTCCGTTAACTCTAATAGAATCATATGTAATCGTAGCCATTTTACCCTTCCCATCCTCTTAATTATTCTATTGTTCTTCTACATCCTCTATCTCAAAAGATTCCAACATCTCTTTTGCTATCGTTAATTGACGTTCTTTATATTTTAAAGGAAAATTTATATTTCCCATTAATATTTGTCCCTTAACAATTACATAAAAAGTAGTATTATATACTTCTGTGTCTATGGCAGTAGAAATAAATTCCATCACTCCAATTTGATAATCTTCTTTATCAATCATTTTTCTCTCGATATTTGTAACCTTCGGCATGGTAACTTTTAACAGCTTTTCCCCATAATCCAAAAATGGTTCCAATTTATCTACCGGTATTCTGTTGTTTGTAAGATTTAACGAAATTACCAAATTAACCGTAGCATTACCATATACATACTTCGGTCGATTTCCTGACGGGTATATCTCCATCTTCAACTGCTCATCCAAGTCAAAACTAGTAGTTGGCATCATAATGCTCACACCATATTCTTCATTTTTTCTGCGTGAGAACTCTACTTCCTGTCCATAAATATGAACCTTTCCATCCATTATAGATTCTTTTAGCTCATTCTCCAAATTTTCTTTACTTTCTTGTTTTTCCTTCTCTTTCTTTTCCGCTTCATGAATGATATGTTTTGCTTTTAATATCTTCTCATCACTTAAACTCATTATTTTCTCCTCCCTAGTCCACTATCATTCGACGTTCTCTCATCTCTCTTGCCGTCATATTGTTTCTACCACTCCTCATCCCATTTAAAATTTCATTCAATCCTTCGTATAACTTTATATTGGAATAGTCTTTAGGTTCCCAGCCCAATTTATTACATACATATAACAAAATAGTATCCCTGTTAAGCGTATTTCCTTTTAATTCTGCAATTTGATATAAAAACAACATATCCTGTGGGTCTTTACGAGGTATTTTCATGGCTTCCTTGTAAAATTCCTTAAGGACTCTTGGTGTCATTGAAGACTGCCCGTATGCTGACCATTTAGCTTCTATCTCATACACCGTATCATATTGGGTACTCAAATCTTTAAAATCCCGATAAGTATTTCGCAACCCTGCTCCACTCTGTAATTTAAATCTACATAGTTCAATATCATTATCTACTGTTTCGCTCTCTCTTCCAAGACACACTTTAATTCCTTTTGTAATATAAGACTCTGAAATCTCTTCACCCAAAAAACTAATCTTTAGAATCATCCATTCATTAGTTGGTTCATAATGAATCTCGATTGGCTTATCAATATAATAAGCTTGCTCTTTGTAAATAAATATTCCTCGATTCACCGTTAATAAACTTGCTGTTGTTGTAATCTCACATCCTCTATATATACCATCAGCAAATCCTATATATGCGTTCTCCCGCTCTGCCAAAGCATAATCTCTAACGTCTTCCAGTGTTGCTTTTGTTAATATAGTCCCACTATTAAAACGTGGAATTTTATCTCCTATCATCTGTGCCTCCTATAACAACTCAATCTGGCCATATTGCAAAGTTCTTGAAGTTCCAACTACACCAAAATGTGTCTCCCAAAAAACTCTGGTTTCATAACCTATTGGCAAAAATATATTTTCTACCAGCTTCAATATATTCACTTTTTCTCTACTCTTCTTTTCTCCGGCATACACAAGTAAGCAATTCTTCTTTTCCGCATTCCTATACACTACTCCGGTTTCCCACAGACTGACTAATGCCTTTGCATACATAGTTATTGACTCTCCCCCTTCCAATTGCTCTACCATAAAGCATGCCAACCGATATTTTTGTTTCCTTGATAATAATTGATATTGAGCCATTATATCTGTTCCATACATCCCATCCGCTAATTGCTTCATAATTCTGACCATATGCAATTCTTTTAAATTGTAACTATTTAACCGTTCCTGCTCTATTAATATATGTGTTCCTATATCAATCAATATTTCTTTCCATTCCTTATACTCATCTGATGCTTCCAATATACTCTCAAACACCTTAGCATAACGGCATAAAGCATTATAGAAAACAGTAATCTCTTTTGATTCTTCAATAATTTCTGTAATTTCAAAATACGGACTAAACGTTGTAGCTTGTTTAAAACGAACCTGTTTCTCACGGAACGCAAATTCCCATACATAATCAGTCTCTTTTATCATCGCTCCCCCCGCTCTGTTATTGCAATACACCAACACACCGAAATTGCGGATATTCCCACTGTATACAAGTAATAATGTAACTCAAAATATCCCACGTCAGATAGTTCTCTGTTTGTACATTCTTAAACACAAAATACAATACGGGTAAATCATCTGTTATTAATAACTCATTTTCTAAAAAAGGATCCATAAGATACGTATGTGAATTTACAATATTTTCAGGATTTCTCTCAATTTCTTTTAAAATCACATAATTCTCATACCCAAGACTCTTCACAAATCTTCTAACTTCTGCTAAAGTTCGAATCCCCTTACTTTCTCCGAATAGCTTCTTATTTGAGAATATTTGTTCCTCATAATAGGCACTCTGTTCCTGCATAAAGTATAAGAGTTCCCACTCCACAAATTCATCTGATTCAGAAATAATTATTAAATCACCATTCTGCTTCATCATGTTATATATCGAATGTTTATCACTAATTGCTATACAATCCTGTGAAAGGAGCCTTTCTTTGAAAATTTTATGTTGATACAACTTTCCCCCTTCACTTGGCATAGATAAAAAACTACTTTTCTCTTTTTTGGTTCTGATATTCCATATTGGGAAAACATCATAACGCACCATGGATGTATACTCACCAAAATCTATAGAAATATTACGTATATTCTCACCATCTACAGCATCCCCACCCACTAAAAATACTTTAAACATTCTTTTCAGATATACTCCACATGGGGTATTCCATTTTATTCCATTTCCGGCAAAGTTTTTGTATAAATCATATATCAACTCGTTATATTCCATTGCGGGTTCCAAAACAAATGTTGCCTTAAATTCATCATCATCCGTCTCTATAACTCCCTCAAATCGTGTTTTATTACTAATCAAACGCTCTATAATGATAAAATCTGCCTGAACAAATACCGAAAACAAATACAATGCTTCCTTCTTTGTCAATGCTTCACTTATTTCCTGAAAACTGATAATCGGCTCCTCTAAATCACTTGCAATCATAGGTACCATTTTCTTATCTGTTACATCATACTTATTTCTTTCTACTATACCCATTTGAATTTCATATTGCTTTGTTTTCTCATTTTCTTGTTGTTTCAGTTTTTCTTCAAGACGAATTATATTAGTCTGTATATTCTGATGTAACTGTACCAAAACTTCCTGTACTGCTGTTCTAATCACACTACGTTCCTGCAAATCTTCTATTTCAAGTAAACGTTTTTCTACATAATCGTTGAAATCCATCTTAGTCCTTTCTAGCTACTTGTCATAACCTTTTTATTTTTATTTAGCTCATTAAAAGTAACATCAAATACACAAGTGTTTTCGCCTTCATTCAATTGATATGTAATATTTTCCTTCTCCTTCAATATGGTGTTAACATTTGCATTATTCTCTGACCATTTAGCCCTAATACTTCCGGGGCGATTTTGAAAAAATAATTTTATTAACGTATTTTTAAAATCCTGCGTTTCATGACGTATCACTCTTTCCATGTATACCAAAGTTTGTATAGTGGAAATACTATCAAAAGTACCATTTTGATAAGAAGCACATCTGTCAGTGGCCATAACTATACCTTGACTGGTTGGCATAAATACAACACCTATACTATGCTTTTCTATATCACTCTTCAATTCATCATTATAGCCTATAATTTCTCTTAACATTGTAGTTTTCGTAATATATCTATGATCTGCTTCCATAATTCGATATGCTGTTCCCGGCAAGTCCATCGCTACGCGATTCTTATAATACCTTTTTAAGTAGTTCGGACACTGCCATGCTGCCACTAATCCTGCAGCCACATATGAAGCTTCTACATATATCCCCTCCAACCATACTCTATATGTACCGGTTGACTTGATTTCTTCATCTACAAATTCATCATATGCATATATATTACCTAATTCTATATCCATATATTCCTGAGAAACTATTGTAAAATTAGGTATACACGGAATAATAAATTCACTATATCCGGAATTTATAACTCCATAAAATGTTCTATTATAATTATCTAACCCTTCTTTTTCAAATTGAGGAAATGCGGTACTTTTCTTTCCTACTATGCTTATAAAACAAATAACCTGATACTCTGTCAATATACCCAACAACTCGCTTATGCATTCTTGTGAATGAGTAAGCTCCTTATTAAACAGCCCCCTTCTTTCTGTGTCACGACTTCTAAATCGTTCCCTAATTTTGTCCTGTGCATTATCCTTCTGATATTCAATTGTAGGGATAATTGCATACCATAGCGCATCCTGATTAAAAACCTTGTTATTTATTGTATCAAGATAAACTTTTAATCTATTGCTATTATCCGGAGTCTGCAAGCTTTCAGGCATACAATTAGCTATCAGTATCGATGGAGGCATTCCACCTACCACATTGTCCTGCATTCCATATTGTTCAAAAAATGTATATATACCTAAAATATTCTGCAAAAGTGGTCGCATTTCACCCCATAGGGCCAAAATAATGTTTTGATACAACTCTTGATAAATGTGATATCTATCCAACATATATGCGATATCGTTATCTGTATATGCAGCCATTTCTAAACATATCTGCATTGCTTCTTCATTACAAATAATTTTACCTTGTGCTTTACATTTTTCGAAAAAGCTTCCAACAAATTGTCGATATGCATCTTTTTGTTCTTTCTCAATTGAAAACTCATACTCTTTGAATTTTTTTGACATTTTAACAATATCAATTTGAGTATTATTAACATCCTTAATAATCATAGGATTTGTTTTATTTATTTTAACTTCTTCTATTTGTTTTTGCAACCCATCTAATATGACTCTTAATAACACTACTCCTTTGTCATAAGCATTTACGATATGTTCCAGCAACAATTGGGCATTCTCTATATCTCCAAACAAATACTCTTCTTTAACTTTTTTAAGTGTTTCTTTCAATTCAAGTACCTTTGCTTTTTCAAGTATATCTACCAACTTTTTTGCTATATGATTATCAATAGTCCTATCTTTGCTCTCTAAATCTAAAAGTTGAAAAAGTGTCTGAAAAAAGGGCATACTCTTACCAATCCTTATATGAAAAGTATTAGAATTTCTCCACAAATTCTCTTTGGAAACACCAAAAGTAAGCTCATTCATATCAACAGTTCCATACAAGCCCGGATTATACTTATTTAAGAATTCTTCAAAAGATCGAACTAACAATTTTTGATTTATAGTAATTACTTCTTCATCAGTCAAACTTTGCTTATTTTTCACATCACCTATTAAACTAAACAAATCCTCTTTTCCCGGATTTATCTCTTCAAAAAGAATTGTCCTATTTGTCTGCTCCATCTTTTTACCTTTTATCTAAACTTTTTACTACTTTGAACCATCAAAGAAATCCATCTTCCATGCATCATTTTCAAATGAGTAGAAGCTTCTCTGCCGATACACAGTATGGAGTTCCTTCTTGTTACAGGTACCAGGAAGAAGCCCCACTGTCCTTGGCTGCAAACCACACCCTAAGCCTTTTCAAATTATTTCGCACAGTGGTATTAGAATTAAAGCCAATTTAACTTTTATTCAGAAAACGCATTATCTTCACGGATTCAAGTATCATGAAAACAATGCGCTCCAAATCACTATAAACTATCCTATACCCTGTATTATCGCTTTTTCTTCAGTAACCAACAATAATAATAATATCTTACCCAATTCAACAAACCGCTAAATATGAGAACGATAATTATTAAACCTATTTCATAGTTTTCAATGAATTCTACAAAACTTGGACTTCCATTCCCCCATAAGAAGAATAATAATCCCCCGCCAATACCTCTATTGCAGGAATAACAAATAACACTTTAAATCTTTTGGGATTGTAGATATTTCTTGCACATAAAATATCGTAAATGATGCACCCGACAATCATTAACAAAATAGGATTCTCTGTCCATGCTGTTATTAACCCAACAACAATAATTGCCAGAAACAGCATAGCAATTAATAATATCTGATAAACAATAGTCTCTTTTCTATGCTGTTTCTTTTTCTAAAGCTACCTTTGATACATTTCTACATACACTTCTACTCCTGCCCTGCATTTTGAGCCTTTGACCACCTTTTAGCTGAATTACCGACATTTAGGAAACTTTCATCCACTATTCATTGGAAAACCTCTTTTTAATCCTATTCCCACGTACTATAACATGAAACAGGCTTTCTTTTTGATAGGGCATAGAGAACTTTTTCAACACTGTCATAACACACCCTTAATATAACTATCCGGCACCTAACGACTATGAAAAACTGTATATGAGATATTCTGCCAGTAGTTTGGCTGGCAGAATATCTTATTCTATTATGTATCAAATTTTGACACCAGACCACTGCTGTAAATATCATTTTGTAATTTGCTTATTCTGCAGAATCATCATCAGAGTCCATTTTTTATTCTCCAACAGATTCTTTTACTTCTGTAATTACAGCACTAGCTGCTTTATTAATCGGTTCATTAGTTACATTTTTAATTTTTTCTGTTGCCGCCTTTTTGCCTGATTCTATCACTATTTTATCAATAAGTGATAGAAGAAAATCCTTCCTATATTGATTGCCCAATTGCTTGAACAATACATTTTTTAATCTTTGTATTTCTTTTTTACTTTGTTTAATACTATTTTCAACATTTATTTTATTAAGTTGCATCCATGACACTTTACCACACCTTTCTGCAACCTCTCCCTTAATTTGGTTTGCAGCTTTTTGAGCAGCACTCGTAGCTTTTTGAGCATATTTCATTGCTTCATCTGTAACGCCCTCAGCTTCTTTTACAGCCTTATCTATAACTTCCTTTGTAACTTTTTCTGTAGCTTCATCTACCTCTTTTTTTGTTACTTTTTTCATGGCTTCTTCCACAGCTTCTTCTGTAACTTCTTTATTAGCCTCTTGTAATTTTTTTACTATAGCATCTTTTAATTCTTTTTCTATAGCATCTTTTAATTCTTTTTCTATATCATCTTTTAAAGAATCTTTTCCACATTCTTTTAGTACTTTTTCTAGTTCTTCCTTTAGTGCTTTCTCTAATGCTTCTTCAGTCTCATATTCCCCAGACTCTACTAACGATTCTTTTATTGCCTTTTTAATCGCCTTTTCGGTTTCCTTTTCTAAAACTTCATCCTGCTGATCCAATGCTCCCTGGAGTAATGCCTTATATTTTTTTAATAACTCATCTTCCTTTCCTTGCAACTTTTTATACAGCTTAGAATCCATTATATCCTTTAATAAACTATCTTCATTTGCTTTTATTTTTTCTAATACTACGCCTATAGATTCTTTAAATTTATTTGGTATTGGGATTTTGTCTAAACCACTAGACAACTTCTTCCCTATACCTTTAAATAGCTTCTGCCATGGTATTCCATCAAAAATTCCTCCAAATATTAAACTAAAACCCGTACTCTTGGCCAAACTCCACAAATAATTTTCTTCTTGCATTTCCGGATTACAAATATACTCTGTAAGATGTGAAAAAAAATTACCCCCTGCATTAAAAAGTAACATCTTCCCAAATGCCGACCATACAAATTTTCCACCTTGCCATACCGGACCGGCTAATGCTGTAATTGCGCCTTCTATAGCTCCTCCTATACATTGTAAAAGAGTACTCCCTAATACTTTATACCAGTCCTCAGCTTGCCCGTTATTATAATCCTCTATCGCCTGTCCTACTACAACAAATGTACCCGTTACTACTGCTCCTACTGTAGCCCCTGCAGTAACAGCCGTAACTGTAGCAGCAGCAACTCCTGCAGCTGTTAATACTGCTGGTAAAGCAAATACACATAAAGCAGCAACTGCTGCAACTGCAACAATCCCTACAAATATATTTAAAGCCATTCCCCAAGACCAACCCGGTTCTGCAATCTCAGGAACATCCATAATAATGGGAAAAAACTTCCCATTATCAATTCCATTGTCATGATGTAAGTAATCCAGCAATTCCAAGCATAGTTCCTCAGCAGCCAAAAAGAGAGGTGCTGAGCCGAATATCTCGATAGAACATTTATTGTCTACACTAGCATGCAATCCAATTTCTTTAGCAGCAGCTATTCCAATCGCCGGACTACTAAAACGCAAACCATTACTTGTTGTCCCCAATGCTATACTTGACTCAATAAAATGAGTATCCAGACTCGAGTTACTAATCATTGCTATAACATTAACAAAGGATATTTCCTCAGTGTAGGAAACTAATAAAACATCATCCTTTGTCATTGATAATAGCTTTTTATCTTCTGTTTTAAAATAAAGCGTATCTTTATCATAACTACCTTCTGATTCTCTACGAACACAATTTACTGCCATAGCCTGCTTTTCATCATTATTGGGGAAATATAAAGAAACAATTGCATTCTTTTCAGGTAGACAATAAAACATATTACCAGCTTCCGGTTTCCACGGATAGCCAAAGTATTTAGCATGTTTTTTCTCATTTTCAAGGATTAATTTTAATTCAATCTCCTCTTTATTCGCATTTTGTACTTCACCCAAAATAGTACAACCAACAAATCTATTGTTAAAAATCTGTTGCACTTTTATATATTCACTACAAGCCAAAATATACTCATAACGCAACTCTTCATTAACAATTTCTGCTTCTTTTTTACAAATCACATACTTACTTCCCTTAAAATCGCATAATCCACCTAAGGGATAACTATTTGGGCTATATACTCTATGGTATCGATATTTTGCACTACTTGTATCATTTTTTTTATTGTATGTGGAACAAATTCCTTCATGACAAGGATACTCATAATACTCTAATTCACCACAATCTCCTAATTCTCCAGCTCTAATGATTGATGGTTCCGATGTTTCATCCACAAAGATTGGACAATTATAGGCACTCTCCATACGAACAATAAATTCCCAATCTGTTTCTTCATATTGAATAATGGGAGCTCCTATGCTCATATCTTGATTCTGTTTTGTTTCTAATAATACTCCTTTATGTTCCTCCACAACTTCATGCATAATATCATCATAAGTCATGTCTTTATTTTGAAATGAGCGTTTTTTCTTCTCTCGATCCAGTTCAATAGAATTTGCCACCAAATTCAAACGTATCTTTTGAAACATTTGAGCTTTTTTTTCCACAACAATCTGCTCAATTAGTCCCGAGAAAATAACTTCTTCATTTTCTTTTACGATACTAATCACCTGTTTTTCTATAATCCCCCTAGTTACATCAGCATCGGGATTCATTTCACAAACAACAACAGCTCGTGGATGAATAGATGGAATATTCTCCATATGAAATTCTTTCACATACCGGAAACCTATTAGTCCGTTCACTTTTATTTCACTACTTACTGTAATCCCCATAACCATCATCTTCCTATCATAATTATTTTCTCTATACTGTATTAATCTTCACTACAGCACTAATTGCCCTATATACTAAGCATCTAAATCTCCACTATATCCAAAACCAAAATTATTATCATCTTCATTATTTTCGCTTTTATATATGCTGATGACTCCTCCATACTTACATACCAAATATGATTCCGATGTTAATGGTTTACCGTCTCCTGCTAAGCTTTTAACAACAAATTTTTCTTTACAGTTTTGCCATCCTTCCAGTATCACCGGTTTGCATTTTTTCCCATTTACATTTTTTTCCTCCCCTAATCTGGCATCAGGCTTTAATAAAATATCTTCTGTATTTTCTGGATTCTTTTTGCATACACCAAACCATGCAATATTTTGTTGTTGCATTTTATCTTTATTTTCATCACCAACTACAATATCACAATCTAATAAAAAAGGATGCATTTTTTTCTTCGGATCGGCTGTTTCTTCTATATCTATACCCCAACCATGGTCTTTTATCAAATTAGCGCACCTGGTATGTGAACCACAATCACACTTGAGTACCACTCCTCTAGTAACATAACTTCTTATTTCATCTCCCATATACTATTCCACCTCTAACTCTCTTAATCTAAAACCAAATATATACCTTTTTAATAAACATTCTACATAATCTTGTCTTACCACAATATTTGTTGATGATGGGCCATCCAAAATAAACAATACTTGATCCGGTATCTTATCCCCATCAAGAACACCTTCAATAATCATTGATTTATCTTGATTCATTTTTGTTTTTTTGCTTAAACAATCATATTTTTTCAATAATGGAAACATATATTTTTCCATCTTTTCTTTACTTTGATCTACTAAAGGCATATCCTTATATTTCATATATGGCTCAAACTGAGATAATAAATCAGCCGCCTCCTCCGGTAATAATAACCATGGCTTAACGATTAATTCTTTTCCTGCACTGTTACTGGCAAACTTACAAAACAGTACCGTCACTTTTGGTATATATGCATATCTTTCCGGCACTAAATTTTTAGTCTCAACTTTTCGCGACCAATTAACTAATTGTGGAACTTCTAAACATTTCGTATCTTGTTCTAATAAAAAGTATTTCATATGCACCACCTACATAACTTACTCATTTTTCACTGATGATATAGAATATATTTCACTACCTTGTTCCCATATTTTTCCAAATAAGATTGAAACCTCTTCAATCATATCTATCTCAAGTATTTTTTTATGATATTGAAACGAACTTATATATCTTATAATATAAATGAATACTATCTTGTAGTAATCTGAAGAATACATAAGTTTCACCATTTGCTCTTCTCTTGAAGTAAGACGATAGATTTCATTTCTTAAAGCACCAATTAAGTATTTTATGTCATCTTGATAATATGGATAAACAAATGCCGGTTCCCAGATAACATCAACACAGCTTCCACTATATCCCTTTTCATCCAATGCTCTAAACTGTATTTCTAATTTATCTTCCTGAATCCCTGCCTGTAAATACGTAATATAGATTTCCTGAAGCCTACCAAATTCTCCATTTTTCTGTGCTTCTAACACTTTAGTATATAATTGGGCGACCAATGCCATAAAAAAATCTATTTCCTTATCCTCATTTTCCATGATTCTTTCCATAATCTTTTCAATATTATCAGCCAAACGTTCTGACATTAGCTCAATAGACTTCTCTTTAATCAAGTCGATTCTATCTTCTTTTACTTCTTGTAATGACATACTATTATTTCCTCTCTTGTAACCTTACTTCTTTTCCTTTGATAGTAGTAATTCCCAAATTCATATCTATCATATTTTTTTCAACTCCCGCTTCACCTTGCTCTAATAAAATCTGATGTGTTGCTTCTATTACAATAGAGTCTTCACTTGTCATTACAATCTTTTCATTTGAGTGAATATTTAGAGGCTTCAACGTGTCTATAATAATACCTTCTGTATCATCTAAAGCAATCATCATATCTTCATTATTTGTAATAATAATGCATGTAGGTGCAAAAATTAATTCTTTGTTATATTTATTCTTAATGGATTTGTATTCAGGATTTGTTCT
This sequence comes from Lachnospiraceae bacterium, assembly GCA_017521605.1. Lineage (GTDB taxonomy): Bacteria > Bacillota > Clostridia > Lachnospirales > Lachnospiraceae > Acetatifactor. The sequence goes on from JAFXCD010000022.1 coordinate 21,885, forward strand.
AGCTTCAGGCAATTGTGATAGAATGGGATTATTTTGTACATACTCTGAAGTTATTCCAGTATTTACCACATCTAAATGTACGGCACTAATCACATATGCATCCTTTTCCCTTTCACTTGGGAAATATAATCTAACCCTATCCTCTTCTTCCGGCATACAATACCATCCCGAACCATCTTTAGATGATGCAACCGTCGCAAATGGAAATTCTTTACTTCCACGAATAAGATTATTATTATCACAATCGAGTGTGACTCTAATCATTGTTCCCGAAACACTGGCAACTTCCCCTTCTAATGAAGCTCCTATAATTTTTTCATTAGGTGTATATGGAACTTTGAAAAAGCTCTTACTTCTACATGAATATGTGAAAGTCAATTCCTCATCAACCATTTTGCCAATCACTTCGTATACGAACAACTCGTTATTTTGGAAATTAATCCTATCACCTAAATACAATATATCTCTAGTGGTTATTCTAAATTGCTTTGCCTCATTCTCTACTAAATCTAATCCTTTACTATTCTTATTTCTCATCTCCGACAAAACATTTTCTATTGAATATTCTAAAACATTACTTAATTCTTTTAATTCATTACTTTTTAATCCCATTTGATAACGAATTCCCTCTAAATTCACAATTGGTAATAACACTTCTCCAATTAAAGAGGCTGTTCTCTTTAAAAACTCCCAATCCGTCTCATTATACTGCGCCAAAAATGTACCTACTTTTTCATTGCCTACTTCTGTATGAATAAATGCTCCACTTTCTCTACTAATAGACTCCATTAAATTTAGAACAATTCTATCTTCTTTTTGAAATGTTCGTTTCTTTTGTTCCATATCCAAGTTAATTGTTTCTGATATTAATTCTAATATCAAAACATCCTCATAACCCTTATGTACAATTTCAACATTATATACAGTTCCAATAAAAATAACCTGTTCTACAGACTCATCTTCTATGTATACTTTCAGTTGATTAGTACTCATACAATAATTAATTATGCTCTCACAATTCGCTTGCTTTATCATGCCTGTCAGCTTAATTCGTGAATGTTCATTCACCTTACAAGTAATTTCAATATCTCTTACATAAAAATCTGGAATATCTTTTATTTTGATAAGAACTGCTCTCATTTTCCCTTCTCCTTAATTATTTAGATTATTCATAAGTTTTAATAGACATAAAAACTTCCTTTGCTATCGGCTTCCATATATCCTTCTCTTCAGCATTACAATTAAATACAAAATTCAACTGTTTACCGGCAACAGACGTTACACCCATAAAATTATAGATCATAGCATCTATTCCTCTGGTAATAAAGTCGAACCAAAATACAAGCTTATTGGTATTCTCATTTATATTTGATTCTTTATCTAAAAATAAATCATATGGTTTATAATTCTTTGTAATCTGATACATCTGTTCACCAACTTCTTTAGTCATTGCATCCGTCCCTTCCAAAGGAAGTGGATTCAGTCCAAAATCAACACCACCTAATCTATGTGTTTTAATATATTTCGGACGTCCTTCGCTTGGATATTTATACTTCTTTATCGGTTCCGGGATATCAATAAAGTCAACCGGTAAATATACCTCGATTCGATCCTCTTCAAAGATAAACTTATCAAATAGCATTTCTTCGCCTTTTACAAAAATATTGCTATAAATACTTCCTCTTGTCTCCTTTTTATATTCATTCGCCTCTTTAATAAACTGTTCGTCTTCTCTTTCATAATCTTGTTTCATCTTTAATCTCCTTTCTTACATCATCCTTATAGCATTCATTCTCATCGTCACATCTTCTCCCAGCACTCCAAAATGCTTGTCCCACAGGACTTCAACCTTATATCCCAGAGGTAAGAACAATATTTCAGCCAATTCGATAAGCTGTTCCGTTTTTCTTCGTTTTTGTTCTCCCACGTACAGAATATATGCAGCATCATGGTAACAATCTCTATATAGAACACCGGTATTTAATAAGTCAATGATTACTTTCTTATAAATTTCCATACTTCCATTGGGAGTAATGCCTGACTTCATCATGTTCCTTTGTTGTTCAAGATAATGCATGATCAGATATTTCTGTTGAACATTTAGGTCTTCATAGTATTGCTTTATCTTTTCACCATACAGTCCCTGTTCTATGTCCCATCCGCATTTTCTTTTGTTATATTCTTTTATTGATATGCCTTCCGTACTGTCTGTTTGTATCAGATAGTGAGCGCATACATCAAACAGCACCATATCTCTTTGTGTTTTAGGTACTCCCCTGCTTTGAAAAAAGGAACCGAATACATTTTCATATCTGTACAATGCATTAAATATGCATTCCTTATCTTCCGTTTCCTCAACAATCTCTTTATAGGGATTCCAAGAGGAAGCTTGCCTGAAGTGAATATCTTCCCCATTATTCTCCAAAAGATATTCCCATATAAATTGCTTTTTACGTTTTTTTCCCATTCGTCCCCCTCTTCCTTACTATTAGCTTAACCACTCTCCATAGCACAAGAACTCCGGATATTTACGTTGTACCGTTGTAACAATAAAGCTCAAAATATCATTTGACAGGAAATCAAATACTCGTTGTTCAAATTGCAGTACCATCGGTTGTCTTAACACCTTCACCTCGAACTCTTCTGTTATGCCTTTATCCATGGAATAGATTGGTTCTTTCGCCTTATATACATCCGGGAATAAAACGTCCTTTAAACCCATTCTATCCCTGTAACCAAGCGCATTAACAACTCTAAACACATCGCCAACTGTACGTGCCGGCACAATTGGTGCTCCTTCTGATTTATTGCTTAATATCGGATATGCCGAATACATATTGGTAATCGGTAGTATTCGATACATTTTCCACTTTCTCGCATCGGAAGACATTGTTGTAGCCACAATTCCTTCCGGGCCGGATGTTCTTGTTAATATGCTTTCCTCTTCTGCTATCAGAGTAAAACCAGGTTTTAAATAATACTTAGAAAAAAAGTGTTGATATTGGGCATGATCTATATTTGCAACCTTTTTCACCTCGGAAATACAAGTATACTCTTCTACATTCCAAACCGGGAAACAGTCAAATTTAAACTTTGTGGCATATTCCTCAAAATTAATGTCTATATTATCTATTTCCTGGCTTACCAACATCTCATCAGCTTTTAGGTATACATCTAAAAACTTATTAAGATAAGCTGTACAAACTGTATTCCAGCTAAAACCATTATTGGTAACTACTCGAAAAAGCTTCTTTACCAAGCTGCTATATTCTGTATTACATCTTAATTCTGCAGTAATAGGATGCTGCGAATTCCCCATATATATATATCCATGGAATTCTCTCTTTTTCTCCAGCAATGCCTTTATTTCATCATATCCCATTTCACAGAATACAGAAAAAACTTTTACTTCTCTTCCTTGCTGAAATGCTTCCACTAACTCATCAACAGATACCTCTACCTTCTCCATATCTGCTTTTACCATTGGAAACATACTACCTTCTGTTACGTCAAAAGTACTTCTTGTAGAAACTCCGATATTAATGCAGAATGTCTCTTCCTTTTTACCAAGCTCATCAGCAACACTTTCTTCAAGTTTTGCTATCTTAGCATCTGTATAGTGATATAATTCTTTAAACAAGCGACTCATAATCTCTCGAGTTTCTTTTCTATCCTCAAGACTTTCAATTTCCAACAAGCGGCTTTCTATAAGCTTGTCCATATCAAAATTTTTATCTAATAACTTATTGACCATTTTGTTTATTCCTTAATCGACTATTAGCCTTCTATGCTCCATATGTCGTCCAACTGTATTTGCCCGTTCGCCCTTCACAAGCTTTAAGGTTTCTGTCAATGCCTTATATATTTCGTCATTATTTCTTTCCTTAAATGGCTGATTTAGTCTCCACGAAAGGTAGAGATTAATCTCATCTGCATTTAAAGTGGTACCGTCCGTTGCTGCAATTCTGCTCAAAAACTGCTTATCTTCAGGACTGTTAATATTACATTTTAGTGCTTCTGACATATATTTTTTCAAAACCTCAATTGATATTGAGCCCTTACCATATGCAGACCACTTTGCATTCTTCAGACACACCGTGTCATACTCCGTACTCATATCCTGAAAATCTCTATAATTGGTACGTAACATAGCACCTGTTTGTAATCGAAAACGACATAATTCTATATCACTTTCTAAAAGCTGTTCTTTTGTTATCAACGCCACTTCTACTTGGCGGACGATATAATCTACTTCCTTTTGCTCTTCTACAGCTCTTGCTATTAACAATAACAATTCGTTTGTTGCCTGTATTGGTACCTCTATTTGAGAATATATGTAGTAAGGAATGGAATTCAAAATAATAACGCCCTTACCTACTTTGATATATCCCGGTGCAGTAGAAATTGCACAGCCCTTCAATACTCCATCTGAATATCCGGTATATTTCAATTCCTGACTATCTATTGAGGCTTCTTTAAGTATCTCCAGCATCTCATGTGTGAGAATATTGCCCGCTTTAAAAACCGGTTCTTTTTGTATAATCATATTGATTCCCTCTTCCTTAATTCAAGAAAACTGTTCGTTGGCATGTTGTATCATTAAAAGTCACTTCGAAAACACACTCTCTATTATCTTTATCCAATTTATACTGTATGGTTTCTCCTGTTTTCAAAATGGAATTATAATACTCACCACTTTTTTCCCACTTTCCTATAAGGCTTCCCGGCCTTTTCTGAAAGAATTGCTCGATTAATGTGGATTTGAAATCCTGTGTTTCATAACGCATCTTTCGTTCTATATAGGTCAATGTCTGAATCATACTCAAACTATTTCTCAGACCAAACATCTTTGACATGGCACAATCTTGTATAATTAGCAAACGATTGTTATATGGTGCAAAAAAGATACCACAACATTTTCTCTCAATATCACTTAATAATTCATCTGTATAACCCAACATTCCGGTTTTTAGTACACAAGGAAGCTTCACATAACTTTGGTTTTCATGAATCCGGAAAGAAACTCCCGGAGTCTCTTTATTGATTCTTCTGGGGAAATGCTTCTCCAAGAATTCCGGACACTGAATTGCAGCATATATTCCGGCCGCCACATAGGAAGCTTCTATCGTACAATTTCTAAGCCACAATTGTTTTCTTGTGTCCCTATATAAAGAATCTTCCGCCTTACTCTCCCGTATATTTATATCCACTTCCATATAGGTATTACTAGAAAGTGCAAAATTGGGAAAGCAGGGATACATATATTCTGCGTACTCCTTTTGCACAATATTTTCCTGACATTCAATCCACTCTTCTATCCCATTCTGCGCAATCCATTCTGCGCAAGAATGCTCACCAGACACCGGACTAAAAAATATCTGTATCCTATATTCTGTTAATATTTTAGCCAGAAGCTCTACCTCTTCATAGCTGTTTATATCATTTAGTAATAACTTATTGCTACCTTTAAAACGTTCTCTTACACCACCACTGTTTTCTATTCCTTTATATTCCATATGCGGAATGATTCCGTACCATATTATATGTTCTGTAAATACTTTTCCATTGGTTGAACTTAGGAACAGTCTTAGCTTTTCTCTTGCCTTTATATCATTTAGGTCTCTGGGTGTAATATTAGAAATCAGTAATTTAGGTTTCATACCTTCAGCATCAACTGTATACTGTGCAAAATAGGTATAAATTCCCAATAGCTTTTCTAATAGTGGCCTTAATTGATTCCAATAGCTTTCCACTATATTAATGTGAAATTCCAAACTTTGATAATATATCTCTCTTATTGTGTCGGCATCCTGCTTTTGCCCATGCATAACTATGTAAAAAAAGGTCTTAAACCATTCTCCATTCTGTTCTTCTTCTAAGATTTCATCTATCCATTTTCTGTACTTATCCAAAGATTTCTCAGGAATGGTAATATGCTTATACAAAAAGGCATTTGACACCTTTTCTATACTGGTTTGTATGTTTTCTTTATCTTTTACTATGATTTTTAATACATCATCTTCACTTTCTAACGCTTCAAGCTCCTTACTGGAAAACAGTACCACCAAATACACTAATATTACTAAGTTATTATATTTTTCAACAAATTTCTTAATTGCTTTTTCAGCTTCTTTTTTTCTCCTATTCCTGAACAATGACAATATATGTGAATACTCTCCATATACTTCTTTCTCATCCGGAAAAGGGAACAATAATTGTGTGATATTATCTTCCAGTTCAAGGCAACAATTTGTCTCTCCCTTTATCATATTGGTATAATATCTTAATAATGGATAATCTTCATGGATCTTGGTACTGCAAACCTCGTAACCACCACTTTGTCCGATTGTGGTAATCTCTTCTCTGCTTGTTGTACAAATAACCTTTTTATTCGTTCCATCCAATGCCAAATAGATCTCAGGTTGTAATTTCCTGATACACTCTTCCAAAGATGACACTTCCAAGTTGTTATGAATTAACTGTAATGTTTCATCCGTAACCCCTTCTTTACTTGAATCATGTATATAAGTTAGAAGATTTTCTTTTCCCGGATTTATCTCTTCAAAAAGAATTGTCCTATTTGTCTGCTCCATCTTTTTACCCTTTATCTAAACTTTTTACTACTTTGAACCATCAAAGAAATCCATCTCCCATGCATCGTTTTCAAATGCATAGAAGGCTTCTCTGCCGATACACAGTATGGAGTTCCTTCTTGTTACAGGTACCAGGAAGAAGCCCCACTGATCCTTGGCTGCAAATACGAAGAATTTCACTTCGCCTTCATAGATGCTGTCCATATCATCCTGTGGTATACACTCTCTGTAATCATAGTAGCGATCCAGGATTTCCTCGTAAGTGGTTTCCTCATAATCTGCTTCTTTATTATCAAATATATATCTGTATTTCAGATTTCCTGAGCCATCCTTAAGGAACAGCTCCAGCTGGCGGATACCACTATTTCTGGACAGGTGTCCATAGGTCTGTGTTCTGTCCAAACTGTATATCAGCTTTTTTTCCTCTCCTTCATGGGTTAAACCACTGACGGAATAAGGTATGGATGCCATCTGATAGTATAGATGGACATCGGTAAAGCCCATCTTTCTGGCATTTACATACTGAATGGCACCTCTTACGCAAGTCAGTTTTAACTCCGTAAAGTCCTTTTTCTCCTTAGATTGTTGCTTAAACTCGATACTTTTACCGGGCACAAACTCTTTTAATGCCTCTCGGAAGATATCGATTCGACAGGACTGACCTGTCAGCTTAATAATAGAATAATCATCTAATTCTCTGCTCTGATAAAAACTATTCAGAAATTTATTTACAATTTCATAAATATCTGCTTTTAACAACAGCTCAATCTCTTTAATATTGAAAATAACTTCCGGGAAAGAATGCTTATAAACCAGTCTTCCGTCTTCCCGAATCACAAGATTCCAACGTTCAATCTGGGTTACCTTTAAATCATCATCTTCCTTGTCGTAATTATTCTGAAAACTGTTACGGATAATACCCTCGCGCATATAGAACTGTTTCTTCATGCGGTCAGCAATATCAAACAGGAAGTAGAAATTATTCTTTACCATGAAATATTCATCTCTGGTACGGTTTTCATAGTTTTTAAACTTAGTAGGGATGATATTTTCTGCTTCATCATATGCCTTATCCAGATATTCATATACTGACGCCTTTCCAAACTCATCCACATAGCGGAAAATATCCTCTGAAGCCACTTGAATAATATCATCAATATGCACGGACTTACCCTGTGTATAAAATGCCGCAAACATAATCTTGATATACTGCATAATACGATATGTAATATTATTTCCCCCAAAATTGGTATCACCGTTTTCATAGGTGGTCTCAATATCTACCCGATAGGATATGCTGTCATTCTCAATGACGAAATTACAGGAAGATAAATCGGTAGTACCACCACCACAGTCTATGATAAGTGCCGAGATTTTCTCTCCATCATAATATTTTTTCTTTTCTATCAGGCTATGAATCGTATTATAAATAACCGCTGTTCCTTCATCCAGCATATGCTTTGTATCAATTTCATACTCCGGCAATAACTCTTTAAACATCTGATTATACTGACGTTTCATCTTCACCGGACTGGTAAGGTGCAGGTGCTTAAACTTACACTTAAATCTCTGCTCTGCACAATGGATTACATAGAGCAAATACTCTCTGACAATCTCACCACGCTTTACAAAAGCGGTATTACCGGCCTTGTCATTAATCTCCTGTCTGGTTTCATAGCTGTTTACCCAACGTTTAATCTCATAAAAGATACTGAAGGATTCATCATAATATTTTATCTCTGCATCCTTTTTAGCAGCATATCCAAAATGGTAGATGATATTATTGGCATCACTACAATCCACTACTGAAACCACTGTGGGCAACATAGGAACCCACTTCTTAATCTTTTTGGTATAATCCATGAATCGGACTTCATTTATGGCATCCAGCTTCACGCCACCATTCAACAGGTCATTGCTGTCATGCTGGTTGATATAGCCATAGTCCAGATAGGTTCCTGCTGTAGTATTGGAGGTACCAAAATCAATGGATAGAATGGCTTCTGTCTCCTCAGCCTCTCTTATCTCCAAATCCACCAGGGGAATCTTGTAATAATTGATGGCCGCACAGGGCTTCTGCTCTTTTGCATAATATGCGTTATATAAATAATCCGATTCTCGCTTTTCAAAAAACAGTAAATAATAAAACTTTTTATCGCTTAATTTGATAGGCTGTCTGCCATCTCTTTCCAAAAAGAAATGCTCTTCCTCTTCTCCGTCACTTACCAGGTTCAGAATACTGCAAATCTCTCCATTTTCCCCTACCAGCAAAACATTAGACTCCACAATGTGATTAATAACCGTCTTACTGATATCGTTCTTTTTGCTTCGGTCAATTCCTACCTGATATCTGTCATACAGGGTCAGATCCAATCCTTCATACATGATGATTCTGGCCGGATTATGTATGGTTCCCTCATCCCTAAGCTGGGATCCCAGCTTTCTGGTCAATATAGACTGTAAGCGCTCCCATCCGCCTTCCTTTACTTCTCGGATTAAAAGCGCTTCTTTCTCTCCACGATATCTCAAAATAGTCTCAATCAGCTCATAACGATTAAGGGGATCGGTAATCCCCTTAATAATCATCTCTTTACTGCAAATATCTCTGAGCTGATATGTTGTCATCTCCTCCAGATCACGCTTCTGGTAGGTATGAGTAGTTGATTTTTGTGGCGTGTTGCCTAAATTTAATGTATATGATTTTGCCATAATAACCCCGATTTCTTTTGTCTATTACTGTGGTTGCGGTTGCGGTTGTGGTTGCGTAGCCAGTTTGATAAGAATATTACTCATTTTCTTTGCCATCTCCTTATTACCGACTTCCTCAAATGCCTTTTGAGCCTTTTCCAGATATAATTTTGCTTTGGGCATGTCGCCGTCGGCTATTGCTTCCATAGCTGAAATCACGTTGTCCATTGCATCTTCTTTCTGTTCACTTGCTTCCTGATCGATTTGTCCGATTTTACCAATCATTTCATTTACTTTTTCCTGATTACCTGCTTGCTGATACATATCAAGTGCCAGTTTGTAATTCACTGTAGCTTCTGTAGTATTGCCATTGGCTTTCGCCTGATCACCAAGGTCTTCATAAATCTTTGCTTGAACCTCAATTTCCATATCACCTATTATTATATCTATGTCTTTTATCTTTTTTTCAACATCAGCAACTCTTTCACTGGCACTGGCATCACCATTTTTGACAGCTTTTTCATATTCACTTCTCGCCAATTCATATTGTTTCTTTGCCGGAATATAGTCGCCTTGTACACGCATACTATTAGCACTCTCTTCCAGCTTTTTGCCTTCTTGTACAGCAATACCGGCATTCGCTTTATTCTTCCATGAATTTGCATTATCTCGGTTTGCAGTATCATCTATTTCATTCATGATTTCGCTGGCTTCTATAAATTCTTTTATTGCTCCTTCATAGTCCAGATTTTCATATTTTGCAGCACCTTCCTGCATACTGGTAGCATATGATAAATATGCTTCTATACCGGACTTATATGCACCTATCTCTTCCTGATAATCCTTTTCCAATTCCTCCATAATACCCACTGCTGTCTGGAACAATCCCGCTGCTTTTTTATATTCCTTTTCCTGTAGTGCCTGCATTCCGCGATTAAGATTATCTGTCAGCTTTTCATAGGTTTCAACGCATAAAACCTTAGTATAGTTTTTGGATTTCTTTCTGGCCTTTACATTTTCTGTGGTTCTGTAAGCTTCATTCATCTGTTCATCTGCAGAAGCATAATTATTCTCCTGCAAATATTCAATACCTCTGGTTTTATATTTTTCCATTTTCTCTACATTGGTTTTATTCTTCTGAACCCGGCTTATAGTCAGGGTTAATACCAATGTCAGCACTACTATCAGCAGAGAAACAATTATTTTAATCCACTTTTTATACTTACCTGCTTTGGGATTCTTGTATATTTTATTCACGAAAACAGTAGCTATGGTATAGTTCTCTATTACATCCATTCGCTGGCTTAAGATTACATCTTCCAAGCCGGTACATACATCCTCTGCTTTGGACACGCCATCAATGGCATCAATAATTTCTGCTTCACCTACATTTTCCCATACACCACGGGTCATAAGCAGCAAAATATCTCCATCCTCCAAAACCTTCTTACCGGAAATAACCGGGCTGAATCTTCCCGGTTGTCCCAAGTAGGTATAGAGGTTATTTCTTTCTTCATGATATGCCAGCTGATCAATAGGAATCTCTTCGTCATCCACCATTTTCTGTGTCAGGGAGGTGTCTTTGGTTGCCATCCTGATACTACCATTCTTCAACCAATATAAACGGCAATTACCGGCATGAGCCCACATGGCTTTCTTATAGTCCGTCAGCAAAATAGCCATACTTACTTCCAGACGGATTTCTTCAGCTTCATCCAAAAGAGTCTGATGAGCTGCCTTCATGTACTGCTTCAGTTTCCCTGCAGACATTCCCGGATTTTCTGAAAATTTGGTAATCACGGTTGTGATGGCAAGCTTTGCACTTTCCTTCTTTTCATCTATGTCGATACCATCTGCAATTACATAACATGCATAGTCTTTCAGCTCCACGAAAGCAAAATAATCTGAATTTACCAGATAGCTTCCTGCTTCTGAAATAAACTTGGTAATAAAACTGGCATTATCCTTACGCATTACTACAATTCCTCTTTACTTGATTGTAAGAATTACAATCGTTGCATTATCTTTATTTTTCTTCTTATATGCATTTATTTGTGCAATAATAGTATCTGCAGTCTTCTGGGGGTGAGTCTTTTTAGACAATAGCTTCTCCAGTCCTATTTGTCCCAACACCTCTACACCATCAGAATAAATGAGTACCTTATCACCCTTTTTCAGGAATATGGGACGATCTGACTCATCTGCCTTCTTAAAACCATCATATCCCAGATAGTTCACTAATCTGGTATCCGTATTATTGCTTAATGCTTCCTCTCGAGCTATGGCACCTGCATGATACTGGTCTTCCATAAAGTTCTTCACATTTTCTTTGCGGTTGACCATAATCAGTCTGCCACCTCTGAACACAGCAATATTACTGTCTCCTACCGAGGTCCAAAACAATTTATCATCCTTTAGCACCACAGCAACAAGGGTAGTTCCACCCTTGGTATCGCCAAACTCATCACGAATGCGTTCATTGGAAAGCATGGCTGATTTCTGAAAATAGTAGGTCAGATTATCCGTCACATCTCTCTTTTCAAACTCATCCATAAAAGTTTCTGCTGTAATACTGCTGGCTAATTTACCATTTATGTATCCACCGATACCATCTGCCACCAATGCCATGAGACCGTACTCTCTTATACTGACTGCAAACGAGTCATCCTGTTTTTCTCTGGTACCAATCGTTTGTGCATTACCCACATCTACATGAAGGCTATGGCCGATAGAATATCCCCTGTTATCCCGAAGAAGGCGTATGAGAATACAGGTAATCAGCACGATAACAATGATACCCCCGGCAATTCCCAATGCTATCAACACTTTGCTATCTGTAATCACTTCCTGCATTAGTATTCTCCCATCTCATCACTTTCTGCGCCATCATTGCTCCACTCAAAATGTTCACCACATAATGGTATAAAGATAAATTTACTTTGTCCTATCTCAATCACCGAAAATGCACGTAGCTCAACAGGTGTATAAACCGCCTCTCCGTTATGATATGCCAGTCCGGATGAATCTCCGGGGAGCAAATAGGAAGAACGATTCTTGCCATCATAAATGATAGCTGCATGGTTGATTCTTGATATGGCATTATCTCCCAGAATCTGGATATGCATGTTGTCTGCCCTACCAATGAAGTTTTTACCCGCATGAATCTTATAATCTTTTCCATACTGAGCACCCTCTATACATACAAGCCATCCTGTAACCGGCTCTACATTTTCAGCCGCACCGGAAATGGGCATTGTTTTGTCCGGGTCATCCACCATCATTCTGCGGTTGTTTGAATATCTATTTACACTCTCCAGCTCTGTGTTACAATATGGACAGGTATCTCCATATTTTCTAGCACTATACATATGTCCGTTTTTACAGCGATTAAGTCCCATATTTTTCTCCTTACTGAATCTGCAGCATTGTGCTTGCTATATAAATAATATCTCCTGCCTCAACCTCTATAGCACCTACAAGCTTAACATCCATAATTGAATTCTGTGTCAATTTCTTTACTCTTGTTCCGTTTTTGGAATCTATATCATCTACATACCAGCCCTTTTCTGTATAGTTAAGCACTGCATGTTGCTTCGATATCATCTGTGCTACTGCTGAACCGGACAAATCAATATCCACTTCTTCCCCATCAGCACTCTTGCCTATAATTAGTGAAGTCTTTCTTTCCAGACTCCACTCCATAAGTGTTTGTCCTTCTTCATTGATAAGTACTATTTTCTTTGCACCTGTCTTGTTACGTTCGTGCTGCTCTTTCTTTGTTGCACTCATAGGACGTCTATCTAAAGGATTGCTTTGAATTTGTGCCTGTTGTGCCTGATTTGAACTAGCAAGTCGTGCACTATCTCTTACCAAATTCTCCGGCAAAGGCATATTTCTGCTGATTCGAGCACTACTTTCCACATTACTAATCCTGCCGGTTCCCTTATTTTCTTTTTTATTACCCATAATAATAAACATTGCTGCTATCAGCGCAGCAATTAATACAATACCCAATACACAAAGTACTTTTATCAAAGTAGTTATAGTTGAATTAATAATAGCACCTGCTATTATTCCCAAAGCGATATACAAAATCGCTTTAATGATTTCCATTGCTATTTTATTTGTTGATTGCTTCACGATTATTCTCTCTTTTCTTTTCAGATATATCAGTCAATGGGCCTAAGCCCACTGACTGAATACTGAATTACTTTAGTTTTGATTAGTTAGCGTATCCACCGGTAATAGCGGTAGTGCCAATCTTATCCTTCTTCTGCTTAACAACTAATTCAAAGGTTCCTACGCCTTCGGTATCGCCATAGTTCTCCTTGTAGTCTACTACGAAAGCATTAGGTAATGTGTATTCACGAACTACCTGACCTGCAGCAGTTACCATTACAGTTACGTTCTTATAGCAGTCTGCCTTTTCAGCAGGTACCATAGACCATAATGCAAGATCTACAGTAGCTTCAGTACTGTTGTCTAACATGGTAAGAATCTTACCGGTCACTTTCATTGTAACGCCAACATCAGTTGTTTTAGCGTTAGAATCCTTGGGTGTATCTACACTGAAATCTACAGTCTGAACTGTTTCAACGCCCAAATTGATTGAATCACCAACTTTTAAAATAAATCCCATTGTTATCTCCTCCTTTTATAGTCTTAGTACGCAAATCCGCCCTGGTATTCTACGTTAGCGTTCATGTCTTTTTTCTGCTTAACTACTAACTCGAATGTACCTACACCGGATTCATCGCCAAATGTTTCCTTATAAGCTACAACATATGCTGTATCCATAATAATCTGGCGTACAACCATTCCGCTGGAAATAACATCAACGCTTACCTTGCCATAGCACTGAGCGTCTTCAGCAGGTACAAGTGCCCATGTAGGCAGCTTTACAGTATCATCTGCAACACCTGCGATATTTGCGCGGATCTTTCCAGTAATGGTAAGAGTCATTCCTAAATCTGTGGAACGTGCATTACTGTCGTTAGGGGTATCAGTATTAAACTTTACTTCTGTTACTGTTTCAATCCCCAGGTTAATTGTTTCTTTTGCTTCGATAGTTACTTTAAAACCCATCTTCTTCCTCCTATATGTTTTTTATTTGATAAATGAAAGTTGACTTTCATTTGATCACTTAGTTACCTGCAGTTGTGCTCTTAGTAATAGAAACCTTAAGATTCTTCACATTACCATTGAAGCCCAACTTGATATTACATTCATTCGTCACATCATCAATTACAAAGTCTAAGGTGTCACCTTCCTGAACAATTGCATTAACAAGATTCTTATCAGCTTCCCATAAAGACTTCTGGCTCTTAGGATTGTTACTAAAGAACTTCACCACATTTTCCTGCTTGAAGTCATTGGTCAGGAATCTAAGCATACGTTCTACATATGTACTTACCATAGTTTTGTAAATAGAATCATATACATCATCTGAAACTGCCATGGTTCTTGCCTTATATACAGTAAGATTCTTTATCTCCTTACCCTGCATCTGGCTGCTTTCAGAAGCAAACACAAAACCAAAGCCCTTGCTGTTAATCGTATTCTTAATTGTATTGGTGAAACCGGTAATCTCCTTACCTAAGGTGGTTACTGTTCTCAGTGAGTGGTCTCCGGATTCAATATCATATCTTACTCCGGGATACTTCTTTGACACATTACTATAATGCTCACGTAAATAATCCGGACACTGACAAGCTGCTACCAAACCGGCTGCCGCATATGCTGCCCCCACATAAATACCCTCAATCCAAAGCTTCATAACATCTTCTCTAGCCTTAGAAAGCTCTACATTACCATCTTCATTCATCTGCATTCTGTTATCCAGAACAACCTCTGATTTATCCTTGGGCACGATGGTAAAGTTAGGCAAACAGCAGGATATATATTCACTGTAGTCTTTCTTAGCTACAGGCTGTGATTTTTCAATAAACTTATCCACACCTGAAGTAGCCACATAATTAAAGGTAGTATCTTCTCCTGTCTGGAAGTTATAGAAAATCTGAATCTTGTATTCTCTGATTGCTTCCATAAGACTGGAAAGTGCTTCCATGGTATTGCCTTCTGCTTTTTCTACAACTGCATTACCTCTAAATCTTTGTCTTGTTGCTCTTCTGCTCTGGCTCTGCTCCAATTCAATATTGGGCACAATACCAAGCCATACAGTATTGCTGTAATCATTCTTTGTATTTACGGAATTTAAATATGTAGTAAGACGTTCAATATTGACACTGCTTACCATCATATCAAGTCTTGTATTTGCAACCAATAAGCTGGGACGCATTCCTTTTTCCTTGGTATTGTACTGTTCAAAGAATACTCTTACGCCCAACAGTTTTTCTACTAAAGGCTTAACAGTCTTAATAAAATCATCCTTTGCACTCTTGTAGAATTCCAAATAAGTATTGTAGTTGTTCATTTCCTGTTCTACATTAACATCAGCATTGGTTACTGCAGTCATAGGACAGAAGGTTCTTACAACCAGACTCTTTACATACTCTGAAGGCTCTTCATTTACTGCATCATAATCATCCTTAAATGCCTCTACCAAACCGGTATTGGTTTCTGTTGCAGAGATAGCCATCAATTCATTTTTATCCTTCTTTGCAATTTCCAAAACCTTCAATTCACCGTTTTCGTTCATGGAAAGCATACCAATCTGTAAAGCACTTTCCTGCTTTTTACCGGATGATTGTGTTAACAAAAGTCTTGTCTTGATATCTTCAATTGCAAGAGGTAACATAGCCATTACATTGTTATAGTTCTGGCTTGCTTCTTCAAACTTGTAGTTCAGCTTGTCACCGATATCCAGCTTCTTAGGATCACCATCATCCAGCTTCTCATATTCACCATACAGATAATGAATTTCCTTACGAACCTGTTTAATGTCTCTCATAATCTTCTTAGGAGAAATCATATCCAGAATCTTATCAAACTTGAAGTCTACATTGATGATTCCTTGTGATCTCTTAGAATCCATAATGGTAAACAGCATGTTCAGGAAATCGTTCTGTTTATTTAAAGGTATCTCTGAAATATATTCCTCCGGAATATTATCCGGTTTCTCCAAGGTATAAGCCACACTTTGTGTTGCTGCATTAAAGAAGGAGTATACCACCGGTTGGAATTTATCTAAAAATTCATCAAAACTAGTAACCAATAACTGGCTATGAATCTCCTTAATCTTTGCATCATCCAGACTTTCCAGCCCTTTTGTGTCCCCTACCAAAGTAAGTAAATCCAGCTTTTCAGGGTTAATTTCTTCAAAAAGCATGGTTCGGTTTGTTTGTGTAATAACGTCCATTTTTTTATCCTTTCTTTTGTTTTATTTACATTTGCAACATAAGCTGTAGCAAAAAAATGCTCTTTAATCTTTTATTTTTATTTCTATTTAGTGTACTTAGTATCACCTTTTCCAACAATGGCGGTATCTCAGTAAAATTCGAAATTGGCGGTATGGTTTCCTGTTCCTCATAATCATCCGGCTCAGGCAACTGGCTATCTGTCAACATATAATACAAAACAGCACCTATACTATAAATATCCGCCCGATAATCAATCTTACCACCGTGATACAGCTCCGGTGCCGAATATCCCCGGCTCACAAAAACCATATCATTCTGTTTTTCCTTTTTAAAACTGGCAGAACCAAAATCAATCAGTGTAACACTTTCATCTTCATCATTCAGTATGATATTTGATGGTTTTATATCGCAATGTATAATACCTTTTTTATGTATCTGACGAACAATCGCCACCAACTGTTGCATGGTAGAGCGAATAGAGAAATCCTCACCATTCTCAATATAATCCTGTAAACTCTTTCCCCTTATCTTTTCTGTTATGAGATAGCGCGTCCCATTCTCCGTAAAAGAATCCAGATATTTCAAAACGCAACCTTCATATGGTTTTTTTAAACCCTTTAATCTTAATATACACTCACATTCTGCATCAAAGGCTTTCTTGAATTTCTGAAATTGGTCTTTATACCCATTCCGTTTACAAACAACTGTTTTTCCATCCATATCGCGATTAGCGATACTATAGGGCATAAATTCCTTTATTACAATTTCTCGGTTTTCTTGAAAATCCTCACCAAAATATACAATTCCGCTTTGTCCCAAATAATGGACTTCCTGTATCATGTATCTTTGGTGTAAAACAACCTGGGGTGCAAGTGCAATATCACTTACTTCTATACCCATCTACTTCCTCATTTCTGCTTTATCTGTTCAAGCAATCACTTTTTGCCGTATATTTCATTTCTATTTCTGACGCATTTTCAGCAAAAGAAATATACAAAATATCTCCTGAAGATATGGTAATCGGCTTATTAGCCTTAACATTCTGATCGCCCAGAAATATTCCGCCCTCCATACAATGCACCAAAAGTAATTCATTCGTATTTTTACCGGGATAAAAGCATACCTTTTCTATATCTTTAAAACTCTCTTTTATACCCTTACTCAAGAACAATTCTTCCAGTGTTACACCCTCCGGCGGATAATCTTCCAAGTCCCAAAGCAAGTCAACTGATTCATTTTTACTTTTTAAATCAATAAAGTATGCTTTAATACTGCCCGAAATAGCATTTTGCGTCTTTTTCCCGCCAAATAATACTGCTTTAATAATATATGCACAAATCACACCTGCAACCAGAAGAATACCACATACCAATATAATTGTAAGCAATCCCTGATACTGTTTCCATGCCGGCACAATCTCTAAACCAAGAGCAATTTCCTTTTTGTTCTGTTTACTGTCCTCTGCTACTATCAGATATTCATTCTTTCCTGCTTTATCTATAGTAACACTCAACATACTTCCGGATAATGTACACTCTGCTTCTCCAGAATTTTGGGTCACACTGTATTTCACAATATCCCCGTCTTCATCCTCAAAAAGACTGCTCACATCCATTACCCATGCTTCTTTTGAAGTATACATCTGTTTTTCAACATTCTGACCCTTAGGAGCTTTTCCCAAATCTTCTACCACCGGCGGTGCTGTAGGTACCGGTGCCGCAACTACCGGCTCTTTTTTCTGAACCCTGACCGTACCTGAAATTAAGGTTGATGTTTTTTCCAGACTATATATGGCTTTGAAGTCATATTGCCCTTCTTCGTCCATTCTTTGTATCAGATAATTCTTTCCCCGAAAAACCTGTACACCTTCATTCACATTTACCACTTCACAATCAGACATGGGTTCTGTAGAAAAAAGCACTTCATAACACTTCTGATTCTTCGGAACTTCCGTATGAGTTTCATAACGGTTAACTATTTCCGTTGTTTCGCTTGCCTGAAAATTCGCTTTTCCGTGTTCATATCCGTAAAAGAATGTTCCTAATACTACCTGAACAAACTGCGTGGCATTATTCACAATAGTAGTACTGCCTCCCGTTGAAGCACTTACCACTGATAACAACCCTGTATCTTGGTTATATGCATCAGTATAGCCGACCACATTTATCATAATATCATTGTCTATAGCCAACTGTGTACTTGTTTCCATATCTGCATCCGAGTCGGCGGTTGTTCTATTGGTCTTACTATTTTCCAAATCCGTGTTACCATCGGAAATCATAATAATAAAAGCATTGTCATACTCCAATCCCGCTTCTACAATTGCATTAGTGGCTTTTAACAGTCCTAACCCGTTATCGGTTTCTCCACGGAACTGCAGAGCATCCAATTCCTCAACCAACTTATTTTTGCCTTCCGCATTTCCCATTGATACCAGGCCGCTATGATAAACAATCTGGTCATTATATGCGGTTACACTAAGATAATCCGTTTCATTACAGATATCCATACATAACTTAATCAGCTCTATAGAATGCCTGTGAGAGTCCGTTTTCTTCATGGAACCACTAACATCAATAGCTATAGATATAACATTACATTCTGTTGTTTCTTCATTCCCTTCTGCTTTTGTCTGCAATGGTTTCACCATAATTAGTGAAAGCACCATTATGACAGTCAGCACTCTTCTTAACACCAATTTCATATTCTTATTCTCTTTTGATACTTTTTACTATTTAGGACGAAAACCAAAAAAGCTGGCAAATTGTTCACTTACATCATTCAAATTTACCCCTGCATTTTTATCACTTTCTTTTTTCTTCTTGTTAATCTCATCAAACATCATATCGCCAAAATCCATTTTGAAATTCTGTTGAGTAAATCCCGCAAAAGGATTAGCTGTCTGACTGGTCTTCTTTGGTCCGGTAGCGGCATTGCCGGCAGCACTTGACTGCTCACCTTTATCCTCATCATAAGCTTTGCGCTTTTCTTCGTCACTCAAAACTGAGTATGCTTCATTTATATCCTGAAATTTCTTCGCAGCCTCTGCATTGCCTCCGTTAGTATCCGGATGATATTGCTTGGCAAGTTTACGAAAGGCTTTTTTTAAGGTAGCATCATCAGCATCTCTGGGCACTCCCAGTATCTTGTAATAATCCTTGCGCATATTTCTATCTCCTGCCTACAGGCATCTTACAAACTGAACAGGCCACACTGGTTTCCGAAATAGCAGCATAGCATTTCTTACAAATTATAATTCCATGTTTCTTCGTTTCCTGTCTGTTTACTTGTGCCACTTTTTCTCCATTGCTCACCACCTGTGCTGTCGAAGCATGATTTTCCACAGGTTTTGCTTTACAAATCTTAATTATCTCCTGTTGATTCTTTAACACATTCAAAACCAACACCAGCGATACTACCGCAATCACAGCAGACACAACACTCAAGCCCAGCAAAACATATATTACAATGTCATTCATAAGTTTTTATTCCTTTTCTATTTACCTTTAGTCAATATAGAATGTATATTCTTCATCTACAAACTTTATTTTTGTACCATTAAAAATCTCCACGGTAGCCTTACCGGGTATCGCTTTTCCATCCACATATGTTTTATTTGTGGAATTATTATCAACAACAAAATAACTGTTTCCTCTTACAATAATTTCTGCATGCTTTCTACTGATTACATCCTTATCTATCAACAAATCCACATCATCTTTTCCAACCCAAAAACTGGGTCTGTTAATAACTACCGTTCTTCCGCTTGTTGTATGTACCAGTTTGGGCACCGGAGCCGGTTTGGCAGTTCTTCCCAATCTTTGTGATGGTGTACTATTTAATGCAGTATCCCAGAATGACGGATCCAACACACCCGTTTCTCCATTATTAGGTTGGCCCATATACTCAGCCTGACCTCCCTGATCAGATTGGCCTCCATACTGTCTTTCAAGATTTTCCCAATAAGAAACATCCAACACACCCGTTTCCCCGTCTCCCGGCATCTGTGCAGGATAAGTATTCACCTGAGTAGGAACATTCGCCTGAGCAAGAACATTCACCTGCTGTCCGCCAGCTATAAATCTTTTAATATCCAGCAATTCCACTCCATTCCACGTATCATCCAGAAAATGCAAAAATTCTGTCACCTTACTACAATCCTCTTCACCATCAAAGACACACCCAAAGGTAATTTCCTTCAAAAACGCCTTAATTCTTGCACCTTCATAAACAGACTCCTCTGTAATCAATTGAAACTGCAGCTGCGAATTCTTCAATGTCATTTTGTCCATATCCAAAACCACTTGAATTCCCTCGCCCTGTACCTTCTTTAACATATCTACTGTTTGCTTAATCAATTCAAAATATGACAATACACTAATATGCCCTTTTATGTAATCCTTCAGTGATTCACCACTTTTTGTATTTGTATTAACCTTCATATATAATCACCAATCTTTCCGTGGTTATAAAAATGCCACTTTACCTTACTATACTATTTTAACACAAATTTCCACCATGTCAATTCTTTGCCTCTTTAATCTGTTAACTTATTGTTTCTATAGCCACATTCTGCAATTCCTTCATGGTTCTTGATAAAAATCTGCGCTTTTGCATACCTTATTATATATTTTATTTTTTATCCGTAACAAAATTAAAAACGGCTACAATAAAATTATTGCAACCGAACCATCAATATAGTACACATAAAACCATACTACTTAGACTTCCTGCTTTGCGTCCCTACATTTCTATAGGTTTGCCCTTGTAAATCGATTTAATTATATCATATATTCTCAAAGAAATCTATAGATTTATTTACTATAATCAAGCATATCCACATTTACACTTTTCTTCGATAACCATATATTAACACCTTACCGTATATAAATATATGGGGTAATTATGCACCTTAAAGCAGCAAACATGTAGATTATCGCACGTTACCCAATAATAAAGCCGGCAAAATTTCCTTTAAACATCAGCAGCGATATTTGACCTGATCATACTCACCAACAGAATGCTCCTGTATGTATGCGAGTTTGTCAAATCCGTCATATTGTTAACACCGCTTTTTTTGCTCTGACGAAAGATAAATAAATGCAATGGGTAACACGCATTCATCATACGCCTGCTGCCACCAGGCTTGCAATGCAACTCATTCAACATCGTAAGGATTCTTTGTCGGCTTAATCGTAAATGTATCGCAGACAACTTCATCCTTTTCAAAAATATCCGGACCGTAACCGTTTGCAATTCCGTAAAAACGGTCCTCCGTCGCTCCGTAGAAAGCTTTTCCCTTTTTATTATCCCAGTAAGTGTCCACAGACAGATCCGCTGTAAGGATGGTTGTCCAATCTTTCTGCCCATACTCTCTTACACAAATGTTGCGATACTCAAATGTTCTCGTTTCATTTGCATAATCATAATCATAATTTTCCATAAACTGCGACATGCCTCCTTCAAAATAGGAGTTATAAAGCTTTGTATCAAAACAGCTGATCAGTGTCCATTCTCCCGTCGAAAGATCTGCTACCCACTGCTCCACAAAGGTCTTGCCATCTTCATCCTGATAACAGTTTAAGTACATGCGATACCATTTTTCTTCTTCCCATTTATAGTCGCATATATAATTTGTGCCTTCTCCCTCGCCGCCGAACTTGTTTGTATCACCATCAGAAGGATAAATGCGCTCTGCCTCGATTTTCATTTCATTGCCCGACTCATCCAGGTACTTAATTTCCCAAAACGACATGATGGCCTTCGGACCGTCCTGTCTCACCTGCAGACCTGCATATGCACCTGTGTAAGCATCAATGACATCGTACTTGCTCATCAGATCCTCTTTATTCATTTGCCAATTACAAAGAGACCAATAAGTAGCCATTCCTGCCTTATCCGCTTTAAAATCAATCATAAATCCGTCAAATTTCCCGGAAGTAGCACTTAAATCCGGATCGACATACACATTATGTGCCATCCGATTTTCCGGATTAGCTTCATTCTTCGCTTCACCTGTCGAAACTTTAAGAATCTCATCCCAATTTACACCATTTAAGTCATTTATATAAGTTATCTCTTCCTCTCTTCCAATCGAAAGGTTTTCTTCCACCATAGGAGTAGCAGTAGGATTTTCCTGTATTTCCAAAGACTCCACTTCTTTCTCACCACATGCTGTCAAACTAAAAACTGCCATATATAGCAAGCAATTTAAAACAACCTTTTTTAATTTATTCATTTCCCCTCCTCCACAAAACGCTTATACAAATTTTAATAAAGGGCCTGGCTTAACAGTCAGACCCTCACGACAACCCCTCAAAACTTTGATTCTCTGCTTTTTGAATCTCCACCACACTTATGCCGCTTTATTATTTCCCTTGGTCTTACGATAGACAACAACACCAATGATTGCTACAACCAATACTCCCAAAACACCAACAATCAACAACCCGGACTTCTTGGAATCTGAAGTTTCATCCTCTGATTCATCATCTTCTGATTCATCATCTTCTGATTTTTCATCTTTTGATTCCTCGTCCTCTTCTTCTTCCTTTTCATTAACTACTACATTCTTATCCTCCGCAGTGTCATCGGACTGTGTAGATTCTGCACCGTCTTTCTGTGCCTCTTGTTCTATAAAGTCCTGTGCCTGCGTTCCCGTAATCTCACCGATCACTGTATTTCCCAAAGAGTCTTCACCTGTCATAAAGTTATAAACTGCATTATTTTCCACAATGTAGTAGTACTGCCACTCCATGATTGCCAGATATGAATTTGCAAAGTTCTCATCAACTTTAGAATAATTGTCGTAATTCGCCGCTACACAATTCTCGAAAATTTATTGAAATGACGCTAGTACTTTATCATATGAATAATCTGTAATAACTTGCTTTGGTGAAACATATAGAACATCCCACAAGAATTGTTCGAAACCTTCTTTACTCTCCCATTCCTCTACTGTTCCGTTACAATAATCAACATAGCGTTCTTGATAATATGACGCAAGAATTTCATAGTAATCAATAAAGTAATCATAGTCTTCTGAAGCCATAATACTTGCATGTTCCAAAAATGTATTAAATAATTCATCTGCCTGTGTATTTCCCGTATCTACAGAATATTTCTCCATAACCTCTTCCTTTGTCATGAAAGAATCCGGCTCTGCAAACACGTTAATACTACAATTACACATACAAACCAACGCAACCATTAATGATAATAATACTTTTGTGATCTTCTTTCTCATAATAATTATACTCCTACTCTTTCCTTAAATATATTAATAATGAAGTAAAACAGTGGAATATGCACCTACACATGCTCCATCTTCTGCTTTAAATAAAAAGGTTAACGTTATACTTGTATCTCCTCCAGCATTAATAGTTTTAATAGGAATCCGCAGCTCTATACCCTGGTATTCATTTCCATGTATATCTAAAACACTTCCGCTTTTTTCTGACATAATATCAGTATATTCCTTTAGCTGCTCTTTTACGCTTCCATATGTAAGTCCCTCTCCATCTCTACGAAATCCCTTGGCATAATAGGTGTTCTCAGCACATCTCATTGGTAGAGGCGAATCAACCTTAAGACCCTCCGAAGATCCCGTTATTGTTTCGTCCGATCTGTTAGATGCAGATAGCAAAAAATATAGATTTCCATCTTTATAGACTTCTACAGCCAGACCACTCCACGGACCCACCAGCATATCCGGATTATAGTCCTTATTATCTACCTTGAATGTATATTCCACACCACTGTTTTGCAGTGCTGTAATCACTTCATTTAAGCTCATGGTTCCATCCACACGAATAATGGTATTATCTATTTACATCAAACAATCTTCGAAGGACGCATTCATCATCTCCGGCAAGCATTCAAAGCTTTCGTTCCGGACCGCCTCTACTTCTTTATCCATCTCTTCCTCTACTTTTTCACTTACTTCTTCCTTTTTTTCTGTTTCTTCTGATTCATCCGCTTTTTCTCCCTTTTGTTCAATCACTTCTTCCTTTTCACTTTGAACATCAGAATCGCTGCCACTTCCATTTCCACAAGCAGCAAAGGACGATACTACGAGTACTAAAATACACATCATTAATTTTCGTTTCATAATCAAAACCTTCCATATTAAATATCCTCAAAAAAAAATGTGCGAATTACGTCTTGATGACGCAAAATCGCACACATAATTATATATATATTCATATATACAGTCAATAGTATTGTAAAAGTTTAGCAAACTTTGCCCTTTTGCGATATCCCAATTGTTACAGTGAAACTCTCCGAAGCGTAGCGTAGGCAAAACCGGCGAAGCCAATCAGGTGTCATCGAAAATACACCTCGCACGGATACATCCAAGGGATGTATAGAAGTGCGCCCTTATCAGGGAATCATAGACTTAAATATAGTATTGCGCCTGGGCATTCCATAACGCATAGTACTGACCATTTGCCTCTTTTACAAGTTCCGCATGTGTACCCTTTTGTACAATTCTTCCCTGATCAAACACTGTAATCTCGTCACAAAATTGACAGGACGACAAGCGATGGCTGATATAAATAGCAGTTTTATTGTTAACCATATTACTGAAATCCTCATATACCTGTGCTTCGGCTATAGGATCCAAAGCCGCAGTAGGTTCATCCAGTACTATCATGGGAGTCCCTTTATATAATGCTCTTGCCAAAGCAATCTTCTGGGCTTCTCCCCCAGATATCTCCACACCATTTTCTGAGATATCCTTGTACAGATATGTATCCGGACCGTCCTCCATGGATAGATACCGTTCATAAAAAGAAACTTTTTTCATGCATTCTTCCAGCTTCTCTTTATCATAATTGACGTCCGCAGCAATATTCTGTGCCAATGTAAAAGCAAACAGCTTAAAATCCTGAAAAACAAAGGAGAACAATTTCATGTACTCTTCGTAATCATACTTTCTAATATCTATGCCATTTAGCAGAATTTCCCCTTCTGTGGGATCATATAGTCTGCAAAGCAATTTTACAAAGGTGGTTTTACCGGCACCATTTGTGCCTACAAAGGCTTGCTTTTTTCCGATGCTGAGTTTTGTGTTGATATTTTTAAGTACATAGGTGTCACTGCCCGGATATTTGAAAGAAACATTTCTGAATTCAATATCGTAATCATTCTCTCCGTTATTGCAGAAAAAGATTTTTTCAACCGGAAGTTTTCCCTGGTATTTATTATTGGGAATATCCAAATAAGCAAACAATTTCTCTAAATGCTTGGTATAGATCTTATTCTCGGAAAAGATCCATGTCAAAAGACCGACGTATCCTACCAATTCGGTGAGTGCTCCTACATATTGAACGATACTACCCACGTCAAAGGCTCCGCTACTTGCTTTTGCAACAACAAATATGTAACACAAAGCATTGCAGATTCCCTTTGAAAAGTATAGTAACCCCTGGCAAGAGCTCATCTTTGCCAAGAATGCATTATCACTCTCATTATGCTCTTCCATCTTCTGCATTTCTCTGTCAGCGATTTTTTCCTGACCGTAAATCCTTACATCCTTTGCCCTTTTCGTACTATCATATAATTCGTGTCCATAGAACATAAATGCACGATTAAACCATACGGTCCCTTTGGTCCATTGTTCAAACACAGTATTTTCTTTCTGCGTCAGAAAATGATAAACCATTCCAAAAAGAATCATCACAACAAGAATCGCCAGCATCCAAAGATTTGAATCCATGATTGCATTCCCTGACTTGGATAAAAACAAGGAGGCTGTCAATGAGACGGATGCGATGATGCCAACTATTACCTTCACAAGACTCTCTGTATCCCATATCAATTGTCCTAATCCATTTCCAAACATAAACAGATTTTCCTCTGCTTTTTGTCGCTGTTTCTGAATATCCGGATTCTCCAGATCCACATAATCCATGCTCATCTGTTTATCTGAAAAAATCTTGTTAAAATAATTCCACATGCCGGATTCTTTGTCGTTTACTATTTTATCCATTACATTTTTGATCATGGAAAACATCAAATGAATCCCTATAACCAATACGACATATAGAATAATCACATTTTGTCTTCTCCCATTCATCAACTCATTAATGATTCGGGCAGAAAACCAAACGGTCGCAAACGGCGATAAAGCCTCAAGAGTAGCTGAGATAGTTTTTGCCTTAATCAGTCCCGGTGTATATGTTCCCAAAAGTTCGTAGCCGCGTTTTGTTATTTCAATTCTCTTCCGAAACTTCATCCGTGCTCTCCTTTCCCTCTGATTTTTCCTGATAATACTTGGCCTGAGTTTCAAACAACTTGTTATATATCCCTTTCTTAAGGATAAGTTGTTCGTGGGTACCTTCTTCCACTATCTTCCCGTTTTCTAACATTAAAATACGATTACAAAACCTGGTTGAAGCCAATCTGTGCGAAATGAAAATCGTAGTTTTGTTCTTCATGATGTCATCATAAGATTCATATAAACGATTCTCCGCAATGGGATCCAAAGCCGCAGTGGGCTCATCCAGAATAATGACAGGTGCCTGCTTGTAAAGTGCCCTTGCCAATAAAAGCTTCTGTGTTTCACCGCCCGACAAATTAATACCGTCGTCCCAAAAAGCTCTGTCAAAAAGACTTTTACTTCCCTTTTCCAGAGATAATATCTTTTCCCACAATCCTGCCTGTTTCAAACATTCTTCTACACGTCTTACATCAACTTCTTCTTCGACATCCTCCGCAACTATTTCTTCAATGGTAACCGGCAAAATAGAATAATCCTGAAACACAGCACCAAAAAGACGATAATATTGAAGTCGGTTCAACTCTCGGATATCTACCCCATCATAGAGTACCCGCCCCTGTGTAGGATCAATCAATCCGCAGATGAGTTTTGCCAAAGTAGTCTTTCCGGCACCATTTAACCCCACAACTGCAAGATGCTCTCCGGATTTTAATTCCAGATTCATATCCTTAATAATATCTTCGTCATCTTCATTGTATCGAAAGCTCACATGTTCTAATGATATAACTCCGGGTAATTCAGTTTTTTCCACTTCAATCCCATCTTCCCGCCTATAGCATTCAGGATAATCAAGATAGGAACGGAAGCGATTCATGGCTAGACTAAGCCTTTCCAGATTATTGATCTGTCCAAGTATGCTGCTAAGCCAAACAGAAAAACCTGCAACCACGTTGAAATATAAAACAAACTCTGCAACCGAAATCTGATTTATCCAAACCATATAGATCAAAATCAGGTATGTTACTCCTTCCCTAAAAAATGTCAAACCGCTGTCAACTGCCGAAACGCCAAACAGCATCGCCGTATACTTGCGATACCAGGAATGGATTCCGTTCATATTTTCTTTATAAAGCTGATTCATCCATTTCGTCATATGATAAAGGCGTATATCCTTGGCTGCCTGCATATCATTTGATGCGTGGATAATATATTGCATCCTTTGCTCATATCCGATTTTTTCTTCGTTGTTTTTATCCACCCATTTAAGAAGCCGACGGTTTAAAAGAAAACTGACCAGCGTCGTTGTACACAAAAAGAGAAACAAAAATGGATTTAAGGTTATCAATATTCCTGTAAATGCCAGGAAACCCAGCACATTGGAAAAAAATAGTACTGCTGCATCATAAGTCTGTGCATAATAAGAAAAATTACCATTGCAGCTTGCAAAGCTTTCACTCTGCAGTTTTCTGAAATGCTCATTTTCCTGATTTCGGTAGTCAGTGGTTAACCCTTTTCTCGTTACCATCTGAAGGAAAAAATCGTTCATTTTAAACTTGTTCCAATAGATTAACTTTTCCAAATACTTCTGGAGACCTGTAAATATAGCCAATGCCAGTGTTAAAACACAGGTCACAAGTAATAAATTTCCCAGTCTCTTTTGCTCTATGATCATTTCTATAACAACCTTCGGCAAAAAAGCAGTGATAACGGGAATCAGTGCATTTATCAAAATGATGCTGATACAGTACACTAAAAGCCTCGGATATTTTTTCTTAGTAATGCCTGCGCAATAAACAAGATTTTGCAGGATTGTAAACTTTTTATCTTGATTCATCCCATGTCCTTCCTGTTCTACTTCATTTTGCCTCACTATAACATAATAAAAATCCACTCACGATAAATTTTCGCGAGTGGTTATCATTTAAGCCCAAACGGTATCTAATCCATTGGAAGCAGTATTTCTGTTGCAAATACTCCTTCTTCATTCTGGCGGTTTACAAATCCCTTATATTTCTCCACAATATAGTCAACACGGCCAAGACCAAATCCATGATTATTTCCACTCTTGGTAGATAGATACTGATTTCTGTTTTTCTTAAGCTCTCCACCAATGGAATTATAGACGGAAATATAAAGCTGCTCCTTTAGGATTCCTATAAAAATTCTCACAAATCGTTCTGAACCTTCATCTTGGCGTAAAACAGCTTCCATAGCATTGTCCAAGAGATTACCGATTATCGTACATAAATCAATTTCCGATACAGAAAGCTTCTCCGGAACGATCGCTTTAGCACTGGCTCCGATTCCTTTAGACTTCATCAATGATATCTTGCTGTTCAATATGGCATCTATCATTACATTTCCCGTCTTTATAACTGTATCTACAGTCGTCAGATCATCATTAAGTTTCCACAAATATTCTCTTGTTCTTTCTTCATCACCACACAATGCAAGAAGCGTTTGGATATGGTTGTGGTAATCATGCCGCCATCCTCTCATAGTTTTGTAGATATGTTGCACTTCCTCGCAGTGTTTTTCAATTAAATCAGACTGGTATTCGGCAATTCTGCGATCTATCATTTTTCCCCAAATTTTTTCTACTATTTTCATTGCGTCTCCAGTCTCCTCTTGAAATAATCAATAAATGCAAGATTTACTTCGTTATATTTTCTTCGGGATAATGGAACGGTATCACCATTTTCCAGAATAACCTCTGTTTTTGCAATTCTTTTAATCCACTCAATATTGACAAGATAAGAACGATGTACTCTGACAAACTGCTCTCCAAGTTCCTTTTCTAGTTTGCTGATGGATGTTTTATACTCGACATGCTCCTCAGTTGTGTGCAAAACACAGGAATGAGAAAAAACTTCCACATATAATATATTTTTTGTGGCTATCCTCATTGCTTCACCACTCTCCTGTAAAAGAATAACCGGTTCCACATGTTTCAAATGAATTACTGCCTTTTCCATAGCTTTTAAAAATTTTCCTTGTTCGAGCGGCTTCATTAAGTAATGAATCGCATCTACTTCGTATCCTTCTGCTATGAAATCCGGAAATCCTGTCACAAATATGATTTGAAGTTCCTTATTTTCCTTCCTCAGTTCTTTAGCGAGATCTACGCCATTCATTTTTCCCATTTCAATATCCAAAATAAGAATTTGGTAATCTTTTTCTTCTGCATACTGAAAAAGAAACTGCTCCGCTGAAGTAAAAGTATATAACTCCAATTTTCTGCCAGTTAATTGAGCCCATGTACGGAGAAGGCTTATAACATAATCTTGATCAATTTTGTTGTCATCACAAATTGCAACCTTCATTTTCTAAGCCTCCTCTCTCCTCAAAACCATAAATAATAATCTCTAATTGCTCATTATCATCTGAAAATGTCTCATGGCATCCTCAATTGCCATAATCTTCTCTTCCGGACATCCCGGCTGCTTACTGTTTTCTGACTTAGCCTTGTTATAATTTTCCCGTTCTATGATGCCGTGCTTCTGCATTACCTGAGCGATATTCAGATTCGTTACATGAAATCCGTACTTATCCTGCACCCAATCTTAGATTTCCTTATATGTAGCTTTCGCTTCCGCGATTGTCAAATCCAACTCGTCCATCTCCAGTGATACATTCACATGATGTTTTACTTCACGAAGCTTGGACAATAAGCATACCGTTTCAACATGGCCTGTAAACGGAAACATATCACATCCAACAGCTCTCTTTACCTTGTATCCCTGTTTTGTTAAGTACTTCAAATCCCTTGCCAGGGTTTCCGGATTGCAGGAAATGTAAACCACCTTTTCAGGCTTCATCTTTACCACAGAACTCAAGAAGGCTTCGTTACTGCCACTTCTGGGCGGGTCCATAAGTACCACATCCACCTTCGCCCCTTGTTCTGCCATACTCATCAGGAACTGTCCCGCATCATTTTGATAGAACTGAATATTCTTTACACTATTACACTTTGCATTCTCTTTAGCATCCTTTACTGCATCCCCGTTAAGCTCCACGCCAATGACTTTACCTGCCTT
This sequence comes from Lachnospiraceae bacterium, assembly GCA_017521605.1. Classification (GTDB taxonomy): domain Bacteria; phylum Bacillota; class Clostridia; order Lachnospirales; family Lachnospiraceae; genus Acetatifactor. The sequence continues at coordinate 52,747 of JAFXCD010000022.1, forward strand.
ATCACTGGCGATAATACCGATGGTACCGGTACCGCTATACGCATCCAGTACAGTCTCGTTCCCTTGCAAATCAGCGAATTCCAGCGCCTTTCTATATAGTTTTTCAGTCTGTACCGGATTCACCTGATAGAAGGATTTGGGAGAGATTCGAAATGTTTTACCACAGAGTACATCCTCAATATACCCTTTACCGTAAATCACCTGTTCCTTATCACCCAATATCATACTGGTACCTCTGTTATTTACATTAACCACGATAGTGCTAATCTCCGGATGTAGCTTCAAAAGTGCTTTTACAAAATTATTTTTGGAAGGCATAATAGGTGAAGCCAATACCAAAACCACCATAATCTGTCCGGTAGCTGCCCCCGTACGAATCAGCACATGGCGCAGCAATCCATAGCCCGTATCCTCGTTATAAGGACGAATTTTAAAGGATTTTAAAAGCTCCCGTATAGATACAATAATGGCATCTGCCTTTTCGTTTTCAATCAGGCAATTGTCCACAGGTACGATTTTATGGGTTCCTTCTTCATAAATACCGGAAATAATATTATGCTTTCTATCCTCACCGAATACCGCATGCACCTTGTTGCGGTAATGAGCGGGTTGTTCCATACCTATGATAGGCTCTGCCTTACAAAAAGGCTCCAGCAATCCTTTTACCCACTTCTCCTTTTCCTTCAGCTGTACAGTATACTCCTTATCAATCCATTTGCAGCCGCCACATTTTTCAGAAACAGGACAGATACCACTTTCCTTTTTCTGTTTTGTTATTACGGACTTCTTACCGCCCTTGTGTTCAGACTTTTCAAAAGGAGTGGTCCTTTTCTTTGCTGCCTGTCTTGCCGCCTTCTTTTTCTCTGCAATTAATTTATCCCTATTATCCCTCATTTTTTAGCATTCCTTCATTAATCTAATATAAAATTCCACTGTTTTTACCAATGTTTCCAATGGAATCCTCTCGTTATTGCCGTGAATCATGGCTCTTTCTTCCTTGGATAGCTTCATAGCCGAAAAACGATACACTTTATCCGAAATACGGGAATAATTCCTGGAATCACTACAAGCCATCATCAGATAAGGAGACACGATTGCTTCGCTCCAGGTCGCCTGAATGGCTCTCTTTATACTATCCCAGGCTTCTCCCTCTGTTTGGGATATAGCAGAAGGATTCATGCCTTCCACTATCCGTATTTGAATCTTGTCATTTTTAATAACTTTTTGGATATACTCCCTGGCAGATTCAACGGTATCTGCTCCCATCAGACGCAAATTCATGCCTACACTCGCCTTAGGTGGCAATACATTGAAGGCCTTAGAGCCTTCCATTTTGGTAATGGCACAGGTAGTGCGCATCATGGCATTTAATTCTCCCCCAGACAGTCTGCATACCAGATTCAGTAACGGTTTAAAGCACCACAAATTAGCAAATAAAACTTTATATCCAAAGCCCGAATGTCTTCCCAAGGTATCAAACATCTCAGCCACAGGCTTTGTCAGTTGTCCTTTAAAAGGATGCTTCTCAATCCTTACCACCGCTTCAGATAGCTGTCCCAGCATGGTTCTTGTAGGAGGTGTAGAGGCATGCCCCCCGTTACCCTCCATCTCTAATTCCATATCTGCCATACCTTTTTCTGCAATACCGATAAGCGCACACTCCCCTGTAACCCCCGGGAATACATTCTCTACTACTGCGCCGCCTTCATCCAGCACCATAACGGGCTCAATGCCCCTCTTTTCAAACCATTCCACCATCCTTGGACAACTGTCTCCAGAAATTTCCTCCTCTCCGGAAAAGGCAAAATACATATCTTGTTTGGGAACAAACCCCTCTGACAGAAGCTGCTCGGCTGCCTCCAATACACCACAAAGAGTTCCCTTAGTATCCAATGTGCCTCTGCCCCACATTTCGTCATTCTCAATAATGGCTTCAAAGGCTGGTTTCTCCCAACCTTCCTCCGATACCGGCACCACATCATAATGAGCCATGAAAATACAAGGTTTTTCATGATTCCTTCCTTCCAGGTGATAAAGCAGACCTGTTTTCCCTATTTTTTCCAACTTACAATTTATATGTACTAATGGATAGCATTTCTGTAAAACCTGCTTAAACTTAGCAAATTCTTCCCAATCCATCAAAAACTCTTCACGATAGGACACCGTCTTACAGCGAATCAATTCCTGCATATCCTTAATAATCTTCTCCCTGTCTAAAGCCACGCTTTCCGGCTCGGGTCTTACCTCTTCATAAGGCTTAAACAGACAGGTCCTCACCAATATTACCGTCAAAAATATAACAAATACTACCCCTACGGTACCTCCAATGACCAAACCCATTCTCTTCCTCCAAAACCAGATATCTATTATTTTTATCATACCTTATTTTTTCATGAAAAAAAAGCCTTCTTGTACTTTTTTCATCTTTTTATATACAGTTGGCATTATAAATGATATACTATGCAAAAGCGGTTTTGTTGTGATTAATAACTGACTGCAACCTTTTATGGAGGACGACAAGATGGGAATCAGAATTGGTATTGATATTGGTAGCAGTACCACTAAAATTGTAGCATTTGAAAAAGAAACTATGATGGCACCTATGGTAGTTCGTGCCGACACCCAGATGGCCTCCTTATATGGTGCCTTTGGTCAATATTTATACGAAAACAAATTAGACTTAAGTGATGTGGATGGTATTTATTGTACCGGTGTAGGAAGCAAGTATGTAGACAAACCGGTATATGGCTGTCCCACTTACAAGGTAGATGAGTTCATAGCAACCGGTACCGGTGGTTACTATCTCACAGACAAAAAAGAAGTTATTGTAGTCAGCATGGGAACCGGCAGCTTTTATGTCAAGGTTACTGAAACCGAAATGAAACATTTAGGTGGTGTTGGTCTTGGTGGCGGTACCATTTGCGGTCTCTCTTCCATTGCGTTAAATACCGATGATATCAATGAGATTGCTGCACTTTCCGCCAAAGGGGATGTAGCCAATATCGACCTACGCATCGGCGATTTATCCCGTGAAAAGCTTCCCGGTCTTAATTTGGACGTTACCGCTTCTAATTTTGCCAAAGCCGATGCCCAGTCCAAACCCGAGGATGTGGCAGCAGGTATCGTACACTTAGTAATAGAAAATATCTGTCAGGCCGGTATACTGGCCTCTGCTCATATGGGCATCAAGGATTATATCCTTATTGGTGGTTTAACCAAATTCTTTGAATGCAAACAGATTTCCGAAGCTTTCAAGAGCTTATGGGATGTAGAAATCACCATTCCTAAGTACTCTGACTTTGCAACTGCAATCGGCGCAGTGATTGCTGCTGAGCAGGCACAGGAAGTAAAATAATTTGTAACCTAATACCAGCCCCTACATTGTAGGGGCTGGTTCCATGTACTCTATTTGTCATCCTTTAGTTCTATGGCACATCCATATGCTTTCACTGGCACTCCACCTTCATCAAACACAACTGTGTACTTCACTCGGTGCGGCAGCTTCTTCTTGGTCATAGGAACTACAATCTCCGCTTCCTTAATACCACTGCCCAACTGTTCATGGAACTGTCGATAGATTTCCGCTGCTTCCGGTGGTACAACACCTAATTTAGGTGCATTTTCCGGATACTTATACACAATCTCAGGCAAACCTCTTTCCTTAACACATCTGTCACAGGGATACACTGTCTGGGTATCAATAATATACTCCCAATAGTATACATTGGCCTGTTCTGCAAGTATTCGAAAACGCTCAATGGTATTCTGCATTTCTGCATATTGTCGTTTCTCTGTTGTAATATTCCGTACCATAGCATAAAACAGATAACTGTCACTGCTCTTACCAATTAACTGTACACTGGTACGTATACACAACCACTCACCATCACAACAGGAGGTAACCATCTTACGCCAGGTTTCGCACTCCTGCTCTTCTCTGGTTTCGATAGCTCTGTCCAACATATCTGTATATATTTTCTTATTCTCTTCATCAAAGAAGCGCATGGGGTCATTCTCTATAATATCCTTCTCAGATACATAATCGGAAAACTCCTTTAAATACCTCTTATTAACCCTTAACACTTCAACCTTACCGTCCTGATACTCAAAGATGGACGCACCACCAACATAATTACTGAAAATCAAAGTTTCCTGTGATATAGGATTCCAGAAATTGTTGCCATCCAAATCATGTAACAGCTGTAATTGTGGAACCTTTTCGCCCACATCACTTGCTCCCAGTAATTCTTCATACATTTCTTCCGGTAATGGCCTTGAATATAAATATCCCTGGATATAATTGCAACCAATGCTACGTAGAAAATCTGCCTGTTCTACAGACTCTACACCTTCTGCAATAATGGGCATATCCAACCATTTGGCCATACGGACTACTGAACTGATAATGGTGCCACCCTTATTATTCTGATTCTCCTTGGACAAAAACAACATATCCAGCTTAAGAATATCCAGTTCAATATCCTTTAACACATTCAAAGAAGAATATCCGCTTCCAAAATCATCCATCTCTACCACATAACCACAGTTATGGAGTTTTCTAACAATTTCATTAGCTTGTATACCGCTTCCTGTTATGGCAGATTCTGTAATCTCCACTCTCAAATATTTGGACGGTATATCGTATTTTTGACGAATTCCTTCCAATCGGGAAACGAAATCCGGCTGGAAAATATCATGTCTTGAGAAGTTAGAAGAAATAGGAACTATCTTCATATTGTTATCCATACATTTACGTAAAAACAAGCACACTTCCTCAAATACGCATAAATCCAACTTGGTAATAAATCCATTTTTTTCAAAAATAGGAATAAAAATTCCCGGAGAAATCAATCCCTTTTCCGGATGCTTCCATCGTACCAGTGCTTCCGCACCTACCAGCACTCCCGTAGAATGGTCGTACTGAGGTTGATAATAAACCACAAACTGCCTTTCTGCCAATGCGGTAGTCATAATACCTACGACTTCCTGTTCCGTTAGCATCTCGTCACGCATTTTCTGGTTATAATAATTAAACTTTGTAACATAACTGCCTTTTATAGTGGACTGTGCCAACATGGCACGGTCCAGCATGGTGTTTACTGCCACCTGTTCTTCGCCTGTCACATAAATACCGATATTGCATGCAATCTCAAAAGGTAAATCATATTTTCCTATATGTTCAACAATATCATTTACTAATTTTTCCAGCTTCTCACCGGAAACCTTTACAAATACAGCAAAGCGGTCTGCATTCAAACGGCAGGCCCTATCCTCCGCACCTATCAACTTCTGCAAAACATTTGCAATATAACGTAGCAATTCATCTCCCTTTTCCATACCAAAAAGATCATTAATTGCCTTAAAACGTATTACATCGAAATACACAAATGCATATTCGCCTTGTATAACAGCTTCCTTATTCTCCTGAATAATCAATTCTATCTCTTTACAGAATTTCTTACGATTCATCAAACCTGTCAATTCATCAAATTCTGTTTTCTTTAACAGTTGATTCTTGAGTGCGATTTCCTTGTCAATATCTGCAAAAGTAATGCTAACCAGTTCTCTTGGAATTGTGTTGGCAAAACTCACGCGATACCATGAGGTTAAATGCTCTTCATTACCTAATAAAAACTCAGCCGAATAAACCTGCGGTTTCTCTGCAACTGCAAGTTCTTCTACCTTCTGAACAATTTGATCAATCGTATCTTCTGATGCCAGGCCATTCTCCCTTAATATTTCTTGGAATGGTTTACCATCGGAATTGCCCATCCCCATCGGATAGCGATATTCTTTTTTCAGACAATCATATATGATGAATTCATCATAATTCGGCTTTCCGTATGCCTCCATGCAATACGCCCCCTACCTTTTTGTGTATTTGGGCATTCCCTACTACCCCATCATGTTTATAATTATATCACTTATTTCTCATAAAAGCTAGTGTTTTTGGTGAATTTTCTGTTAATTCACTCATTAATATTTTGTTTTCTAAAAATCCACCCCGCCATAGCACAAAAAAAGAAGCCGACATTATCGACTTCTTTAATCGGAGTGACAAGATTCGAACTTGCGGCCTCCGCCTCCCTAAGACGGCGCTCTAACCAAACTGAGCCACACCCCGTGAACAAAAATGATTATACAAGGTCTTGCCGAAAAAAGCAAGACCTTTTTTGAATTTTTCGAATTTTTGTAATATTTGATACTTTTTCTTATTGCACAAGTGGATATTTGGGGGAAATTAACATAATTACATACATAGTGATCCTTGTGTATCTAACACGGCTTAATATACCCTATTTGGACACGCTCTCGCTTGGATGAACTACGTAGCGGTTCTAGGTTCGAAAGAACCTCACCAAGAACCGACGAGTTCATACAGTCCTGCATTAGGGTATATTAAGCCGTGCCCGATACACAAATGGACACCCTTTCCTCTCACACTTCAAAAAGAAGATCCCTCAATTTAGGGTGGACTTCGCCGTAAGCCATACCGCAACTGCGTACATGCTGGATATAGACCAAAGATATCTTGGACTTGGTATCCATAATGATACAGCTTCCTGCTGCACCATCCCAGCCAAATACGCCTGCCGGAGCCGGACTTCCAATAAGCTCAGGTTGTAACAATACCTGGACGCCACAGCCATATCCGTAGCCCAAGCGGCCCATATTGTTAATAATCTCCTGTTGTGATGCTTCGCCTAAAAGATTCTGTTTCATCAGTTCTATGGTCTCCGGCTTGATAATACGTACACCATCCTTGCTAATACCACCACAAGCCAAGGTGTCCGCAAATACGGCATAATCCTCTGTACAGCTGATTAAACCTGCCCCACCACTTTCATAACTTTCAGAAAGCTGGTAATTGCAAGTAGGTCCCATAGGCTGTGTTTTGCCCTGTTCATCCATTACAAACTGGGTAGCCAGCTTCTCCGACTGATTCACCGGCTTAGCAAAAAAGGTTCTCTTCATGCCCAGTGGCTCCCAGATGTATTTCTTCAGATATTCACCAAAGCTCATGCCGCTTACCACTTCCACAATAGCTGCTGCCACATCATGGCTCAGGCTATACAAGAAATGCTCTCCCGGCACAAATTTCAGAGGGGATTCCACAAAGGCATCCACTATCTCTCTGGTGGTTGCCTGCTGCCCTTTTTCTGCCAGTACACGCTTAATACCGGGACGCTCTAGGTCATAGTCCAATCCGGATTGCATGGAAAGTAAATGCTTCACCAGCATAGGTTTCTGCAATTTTTCCACCTTACCATCCACTTCCACTGTCAGGTTTTCATAAGCCGGCAAGTATTTGCCCACTTCATCCTCCAAGGAAAGCTTCCCCTGCTCCACCAGCTGCATAACAGCGGTCATGGTCTGCACCTTAGTCATAGAGAACATAATGTACAACTCATCCCCCTGTATGGACTTACTGTATTCCTCATCCGTGGTTCCGCACATATGACGGTACACCAACTCATGTTCTTTATAAATCATACAATCCACAGAAGGGATTCCCCTTCCCGGTAAGGTTTCTAAATATTCTGTAATTTTATCTAAATTCATGTAGTATCCTCCGTAGGTTTTTCTTTTCCTGCTTTCCATACTACACTATTTCGCACTAATTTGAAAGGGGTTTCACATCATATTTTTCTAGATATACCACCACATAAACAGATTCCAATAAAGCATATTTGCAAATGTAGCCAGCAACATCACTACCATTACTCCATTGTAAAATCTGCACTTCTTACTTAATTCCACTTTCTTGGATTTACACAAGCCGTAAATAGCCAGTCCCAACACCACACACATAAATACAGCAAGTGCATAAAAAATCCACATATAGGAACTTGCCGTAGCGTAAGCACTAACCATGACTATCGCCAACAAAAACAATATAATAATCGCCAATTGTACCACAGCTGCCAGGCTGCTCCACCGGCTTAAGGGTGTAGGTGCATTTTTCTTTCGAATCATTTTCACCAGCTTGGCTATCAACTTTACAGGCAGGCTCAACAAGGAAAATACCACTGCCAACAACCACAAAAGTACCAATCCCAGCTCCAACACAAACTCCCAAGTGGGTACATCTACCCAGTCTCCGTAAAGATAATAAACCTTCTCTACCCCATCATTTCCGGCAGCCCAGTAAGCTTCTCTCAGGGGCTCGCCCAGCATATAGGTCAGACTCATGATCTTAAGGGGACCTTTTCGTACGGTTCTAGCCGGTCTGAAAATACCTTCCCAATCCTCACGCCCCTCCGGGAACCACTTTTCTGTTTCATACTTACCAAAAATCAATTCCAGCATCTCACTATTATAAACGGTTTCACCGGCTTGATTGGTCATTACCACCATACCGGTTCCACTTTCCAAATGTAGTGCCAAATACGAGGAACACCCTGCCGTATTTCCACCATGCCCTAGCACTTCTACTCCATAGGGCATCATCCAAAAACCATGGTAATTAGCCGGAATATCACTGCCTCCCGCATAAGCGGTTGGTGTAAACATTTCCTTACGGGTCTCTGCCTTTTCAAACAATGGACCATCACTCATTAATAATGCCTGACCAAAGGCAGCAAAGTCCTCCAAGGTGGAAGTGCACATACCTGCAGGATACCAGGTAATATAGTAAAAGCAATCAGGAATCAACATTCCATCCACCATATAACACTGAAGCACTTTTCTTTGCTCCTGCACCCATGGATTATCACTCAAATCCGGCTTTAATGCACTGTGCTCCATCCCCAAAGGTTTAAATATGTTGGCGTGCACATAATCCGCAAAGCTCATGCCACTGACTCTTTCCACAATCAGTCCTGCCAATGCACATCCCCAGTTGGAGTATGCGGTCACCGTACCCGGTTCAAAAATCTGTGCCGGTTTATGAGCCTGTAAAGCTTCCTCCAAGGGAAGAATATCTTCCTTATTCTTTACAAACAAATCGGCGTACACCTCTTGAAATCCGGCATTGTGATTCATCAAATGCAATATGGTAATGGGCGTATCATATGTTAAGAAATCCAAATAGCCTTCCGGCAGGTACTCCTTTATATCAGTCTCCAAATCCAGCTTGCCCTGCTCCCATAATTGCATTACGCTGACCCATACCAGCAACTTAGTAGCAGAGCCCCACTCCACCACAGTTTCTGCATCCATGGCAACCCCATTTTCCTTATCACCATATCCAAAATACCCCATATAAAAGGTATTTTCCTCATCAAATACGCTAACAGACATACCGGCAGTGGTTTCTGCATGTTCTTCCACAAAAGCCTCTATGCGTTCACCAATCTCCTCATTACTCGTACCTGATGGCAACAGTTCCTTCGCCTGTGTAGGTACACTATTTGTTAATAAAACAACTGCCATCAAAGCCATTCCTATCGCTCTCTGTATCTTCTTCACTTTTCTTTTCCTCGTATTACATCATATTTTTTTCTTCAAAATCACAAAGAATATCACACCAACAATCACAAAGGGTACTACCTGCACCAACTCCACAACATAGCGATTGGCTTCATATACGTTATTATCTATCACCAGACATCCGTTTAAAGCAGCTGTCATTGTATTTACCATGCTATGAAGCACAGATACCGGTACCACAGAACCACTTTTCTTGGTCAGCCATACCCCCATACACACCAGCATAATATGCATAATAGCAAGTATGAACATGGTATATCCCAGATGCTTATCCCAGGGGGCCATCACCAAATGCCAGCCTGTACGAATTACAATGGACAAACCGATTGCTCCTGCCATACCAAAAAGCTTCTCCATCCGGGGATATAAGTACCCCATCCAGCCCAGTTCTTCACCCATACTTACAAAAAACTGGATACAGGCTGCAGAAATCCCTGCCAAAATGGTAAAGCAAACCACCATGGGGGTTGCCTCAGGGTGGAAGCTTGCCATCTTAGGAAAGAAAAAAGGTGTGGGCAACAGTTCCAGACACACCACCAGAGCACCCAACAAAATTGCCAACAGATAAACCATCCCATTCTTCTGTAGCTTCGGCATAAATTGCAGATTCCAGAGGCTTTCCTTATTCATACGGCACAAGAAAATAGCCGTCAATGCCGGCATAAAACAGGCAATTGTATGTACTCCGTGTGCCCAGCGAACCACTTCTTCTCCAAACAAACCATCATAGGCTATCCAACCTAACAGCCAGGTTATGGGTAAACAGATGACCAGAAAGAGCAGAATCTCCTTCCCCACTTTTGATTTAAGCTTCATACTGTTCCACCCC
>JAFXCD010000023.1 GCA_017521605.1 Lachnospiraceae bacterium
GGGGTCACAAAAATGTGCCTCAAGAGTGGTGACGCACACCTCTATCTATTACAGGATAATTGTGATATAGGAATAAAGAATAAGCAATAGATAGAATAAGACTGCTTGGAATTCCTATGTGTTTAGCATACCAGAGTGGTACAGCTTCTATATTTAGAAACGGAGAATTGTATGAAGATTTCATAGAAGTAGATGGACATAGAATAGAGGCATTGGCAGAAATAGAAATAGATGGAGATAGACTAATTTTAAGAGATATTGCTATTTATTCAAATGAAGGAGATATTCCTAATAGGATTGGGGCAAGTGCAATGAAAAAATGGCTTGATTCAGTAAAGGAAGCAGCAAGAAGTCAAGGATTTAAACAAGTGCAAATAATAGGACAACGTGCCCGGCATTCAACATCGGCGAATCCTGGTAGTATAATCAACCGCGTTTTTAATTTAGAATAGAGGTGACAAGTGAATACAGAATTTTATGAGCAGTTAAATGATTTAGTGGATATTCATAATAATTGCACTTCAAATGGTGAGGAAATCTTTTGTTTTGATTTGATAAAAAAAATAGTTGATGGTGAAGTGTTAAAGGAAAATATAAATGAGGAACAACGAATATTGGCTCAAAAACAGTTGGTTGAATCACTTGAGTGGTTTCAAATTATAGGTGTAACAATTGAATATCAAGAGGAACTTATGAAAATTATTAGTTAGAATTTACAAGGATTTTTGTTAAATATTTAATTATATCTCTACTTAAGGACACCAACCACCTAAAAAATAACCACGGTCTTTAAATTAATCGGAATGGCTCTCACCGAAGGTGAGGTAACCCATGAAGCCTGCAAATAAAAAGTCAAGGATAAATTGAAAAACCTTTGAAAACCTTATATAGGTTAAAAAATTAGGTGTCAAAATAAGACCACCACGTCAGTGCTGGTCTGAAAATCATAGTGGATAATTAAGATTTCGGAAGAGATGCAAGATATTCTTTCACTCGTCCGTAGTAGATTCTTAGAAATTTATTGGCACCTGCGGTCATATAGACATAATAGGGTTTGCCTTGGGCACGCTTCTTGTCTAAGAACTGATATACAGGGTCATCTTGTGGATGTGTTTTAATTAAGGCATCCATTACCTGAAATAGTGCTTTTCTAAGGTCAGAAGAACCTCGTTTTGAAGTTGGAACACTCTTTTGTTCATAGGTTCCGGATTCATTAACACCGGGGTCTACACCGGCAAAGGCAGTAATAGCACCTTTGTGAGTGAAGCGGGAAACATCACCAATCTCAGCCATTAGTTGAGGACCAAGTGAAGGACCAACCCCTTTCATAGCCATAACAATAGGATACTCGGGGAGTTTAGATGCAGTTTCGTTCATTAAGGTGCGAAGTGATTCAACAGTTGTAGAGGCACTATTAAGCTGGTCAACAGCCTGCTTGATAATAATCTTTGTAATATCATTCTTAGGAAGTACAGGAACAAGTTCCTTGGCTTTTCCATAGATTTCTTCAGCTTTGGACTGGCTGAAATTGTACTTCTTACGTTTGCACCAGTTTTGATAATGGTCAACAAAGGCGTTTCGGGACATTTTACGGACACAGTCCACATGCCAGTATGTAGATGCAAAATCAACCCATTTCTGGCTACCATCACTACGTGCAGGGCTGTCAAAGTAAGCATTAACACCAGGATAGGTTTGATCAAGGATACCGATGAGATTATTCTTCATAGCAGTCTTATGCTTCATGTAAAAGCCAAACTGACGGTTCATGGCTTTTAGCTGATTGCGTAATTCATCCATAAGACTATACTGTTTGAGACTTTGCCACTTGTCAAGTGCATATCGTGCAATCTTAACAGCGTCAGCTTTATCGGATTTGACTTTACGAAGGGAATCATTATCAAAATCCTTGATAAGTTTTGGGTTAATGGCACTGACGAAAAGGTTAGCCTCTGAAAGCTGATGGGCAAGGACTTCATAGTAACGTCCTGTATGCTCCATTACGATTCGGGACTCACCTTCAACAGAGTTGATGAGTTCTACAAGTGAATGGATGTCACTGGTTGTGTGTTTGATTTCAAAAGGTGTAGAAACGATTTCGCCAAAAGGCCGCATAATAGCAACCATACTTTTACCTTTAGAAACATCGATACCTACTGCGTTCATAAATTTGTCACTCCTTAAGATTATTGCAATGGATAAATACCAGTTTTACTCATTGCCTATTCAATCTACTGTGGTGTGACACGAACGTACCTAAGGCAGTTCAACCTGCATAAAACGAACGCTGCGAATGAGGAGCTGGTTATCAGTCTACATGGCGGACGTTGAAGTCCAAGATTAATTCCGATATACCAATTGCTCCATACATTCTAACAGCTTAAGCAATAAGATGGATAATTCCTTACTGGCTGCAAGGGATATTAACCATAAATATATTGTAGTAGATTAATTTAGAGACCTTAGGGCGAAAATTGCCATTTGGGTGCACATAAGGACAGCTACAATCAAAACTTACGATTGAGTTCAAAAACGCTGGTTTTAACGTACTCTTTTCAAAACAATTAAATGTTTTGGAAGGAGTACGTTTTTTTTCATATTTTTCCAAAAAATATTGCAAGATTTGCATTTACATGGCATAATGGAATGTGGAGTATTATGGGACAAGTATTGGAAGCCCATAAAATATTTCAAAGAGATATATTTTAGTGAAAGAGAGTACATATTGTGGAATATATAGCTTCGGCCAGTACAGATATAGGAATTTCGAAGAAAACGAATCAGGACAGTGCTGCTGTGAAAGGGATATCAGTAGGAGATAAAAAGTGTGTTCTGGGAATATTGTGTGATGGTGTAGGTGGTTTGCAGATGGGTGAGATTGCAAGTGCCACCATGGTGAAGGCATTTAGTAAGTGGATGACTGAGAGAATGCCTTATTTGCTTGCCAAAGGTGTTACTGAGGATGATGTGAAGAATGAATGGGCTGCCTTGATTGGAAAATACAATGAAAAGATTAAGGTATATGGTGCAGAGAAGAGAGTTAAGATAGGAACTACGCTGGCTGCTGTACTTTTGCTGGAGGATAAATACTATATCGTAAATATCGGAGACAGCCGTGTTTATGAGATTGAGAAGGAAATAGAGGTTCTTACCAGAGACCAGACTATCGTGGAGAGGGAGCTGGAGCAAGGGAAGATTACTCCCGAGCAGGCCAAGGTGGACCCCAGAAGGAATATTTTGTTACAGTGTATCGGCGTTTCGGATATGGTATATCCGGAGTTCTTTACAGGGGATAGGAAGCAGAATGCTGTATATATGTTGTGCAGTGACGGATTTAGACATGAGATTGCACCGGAAGAGATATATGAACGTTTCAAACCGGACAATATGACTACAGTAGAGCAAATGAAAGAAAATGAACTTGCCTTAATAGAGTTGAACAAGCAGAGGCAGGAGCGGGATAATATTTCGGTTATTACCATAAGAACATACTAGCGGAGGAAGAAATGCTGGAAATAGGCTCACTTGTCGATGGCAAGTATAAGATATTAAGTGAAATCGGTCATGGTGGTATGAGTGTTGTATACATGGCCATCAATGAAAAAGCAAATAAAACATGGGCGATTAAGGAAGTCCGTAAGGATGGTGTGTTGGATTTTGAGGCAGTGCGTCAGGGACTTATCGTAGAAACGGATATGCTTAAGAAATTGAAGCATGCATATCTGCCCAGTATTGTAGATGTAATAGAGAATGAGAACTCTTTTTTGATTGTAATGGACTATATAGAGGGAAATGCACTTTCTACAACCCTCATGGAATACGGACCGTTACCACAGGAATATGTGATTGAATGGGCCAAGCAGTTGTGTGATGTGTTGGGGTATCTGCACTCCAGAACACCGGCCATTATATATCGTGACATGAAGCCGGCTAATATTATGTTGAAGCCGGATGGCACCATTACCTTGATTGACTTTGGTACAGCACGTGAGTACAAGGAAAAGAATCTGGCAGATACTACCTGTCTGGGAACCATAGGATATGCAGCACCGGAGCAGTTTGGCGGTATGGGGCAGACAGATGCCAGAACGGATATTTATTGCCTGGGTACCACCCTGTATCATTTGGTGACGGGGCATAACCCTTCGGAGCCACCTTATGAGGTAAAGCCTATCAGAGAAATTAACCCTACTTTGTCCAGTGGTTTGGAAAATATTATACTGAAGTGTGTACAAAAGGATCCGGAGGAACGTTATCAGTCCTGTGCGGAATTGATGTATGACCTGGAGCATTATGATGAGATTGATGATATGTATCAAAAGGCTCAGAAGAAGAAGTTGGGTGGTTTCGTGTTGACCCTGTGTATGTCCATTTTGTTTGGAATTGCAGGACTTTTAACCAATTATGCGTCACAGGAATTGGCTTCCGATGAGTATTTGGAAATCATAGCGGATGCAGAGAAAACGTTGGATTATGATGAGAAGGTCGAGCTGTACCGCTCCGCCATGCTGGTGTCCAATAAAGCAGGAGAGAAAGAAGCATATCTGGGATTAATCAAGCTTTTTAAAGAGGATAGCAAATATGATATTGGAGAAGAAGAGATCCTTGTAAAATCCCTCAAGAATAATAAGGAAGAATTGAAGGATAATGTAGAAAGCTTTGTGGAGTCCCATTTTGAAACAGCTAAGCTGTATTGGTATTATTACGAGTATGGCGAGGACAGCATGAAGCACATAACAAGAGCCAAGCTGGCTGTCCCATGGTTCCAGGAGGTTATACAGAACGCTTCGGAGGATTATCCTAATCTGGGTATGGCAAAGGCGTATGCTTTCATTGGTGAATTTTATCGGGATGTGGATGGACTTAAGATGGAAGCCAGTGACCGCGGATTGTATATGCCATTTTTCCAGAAGCTTGATGAGTTAATGACAGCGGTATGCGAAGATGATAAAGAAAGTGAGATGGTCAAGCTGGAGATGTTGGAGCTGGCAAGGTTTTCCATTCACAAGTATGCTACTGATTTCAAGAAGGATGGCGTAACAGAAGACGAGATACTCTCTTTGTTTGATAGACTGAATAGTTATTTGGAAGGAGTCAGAACTACAACAGATATGACAGATACTATGAAGTTAGAGAGCTTGAAGATGATGGTGGAAACACAGAAGGCAATAACAACAGCATACGGAACAAAGGGGGATTCATAATATGTCAGTAGAAGTATTGCAGATTATTACCTTAATGTTTTTTGTATTAAGTGGTGCTTTGTTCATTGTATCCATTTGTCTGTTCTTTGCTTTTAATATACCGGGTGTCATTGGTAATCTAAGCGGTATCACAGCGAAGAAGGCGATTGAAGATATAAAGGCGAAGAATGATAATGTAGACAAGCTACAAGTAACCCATTCTCACTTTTTAAAGAATAAGCATACGGAAAAGGTGGCCGGTTCCGGCAATATAGGCCGTATGACAGGACCTTTCCGACATGGGAAGGGAACCAGAAAGCTGGGCAAGGTATTTGATAAAACGGCCTCCCTGGGAAAGAAGGATTTGGGCGAAACAGTACGTCTGGATACAGTAGAAGTAAGAGAAACAACGATTTTGTCTGCAAGCATGGAAAATGTGGTATTAATGCAGTGGACCGGCGAGCTGCCGACATTCAGTGTGGATGTAGATATTATCTTGTGTGAATGCACAGAAGCAATTGAGTAAAGGGAATTTTGAAAAGTTTGAAAATCAGAAAGGTGTAAGGTTATGAATGAAACAACGCTAAGGATGAGGAAAACATTAGCTTTCATGATGATATGGGTCTTATTATTTAATAATATTCCCATGTTGAATTGGGTGGTTAATGCACAGGAAAGTGGGAATGTGTCTGTATCGGATAATGGTTCCGTAACCGGTGGTGATGTAACCGGTGGAGATTATGAAGTCATCAATAAAGAGTATATCAGTTTTAGTGATGATAAGTTTGCTGTCTCCGTGGGTGATTCAGATTGGCAAAAGTATGACTACAAGGTATTGACCAGTCCGGTCAAGGCGATTTATGAAGATGGAATGTGGGATATTAGCGATTGTGATTTCCCTTGCAGTTTCGAGGTTTTGAGAACGGATAAAAACAGTAATGAGGCAAAGCTGTTAAAATTTAAGATTGAAGGATTGCATACAAAACTGGAGTTTACGGCAGTTCCCGGTAAGGAGCATATCTATGGTACCGCGAAATCTGTTGAGATTTCCGCAGAGTTTGATGATGATGCCATGAAAAATGGTAGAGAAATAACTTACACTGTTGTAGATCTTGTTACTAATGAGTATGGTGAGGAAGTAGAAAGTAACAACAGCCAGATTGCTTATATTAAAAAGGAGAATGGTAAAAACATCCTTGTTTTTAATGACGGTCAAGTCGGAAAGATCAGAATAAAGGCATCTGTAGGAAAGAGCGGGAAGTATGCTGAGAGTAAAATAGAACATGATGTGCAGATTGTGAATGAGGCGAAGCCGGAAGAACAACCTAAGTATCATCGTTGGACAGATGCTGATGGCTGGGTAGAGGTTGAGGAAAATGCGATATATGATCATATATTAATGGTAAAGCCGCCTACTGGTTATGAATTGTTGATGGATAATAAAATAGAGGGTCACGAAAAGAAGACTTATAATAGATATCAAGAGGGGGTATATGAAAAAGCATTTTATTTACGAAATAAAACTACCGGCGGAATTACAGAAGCATATAGTGTAGTGGTTGATAAGACCGGACCACAGATAATAAAAGCAGAGTATAGTCAGTGGTTTGGTGGTGAAAAGAAAAAGAAGGATAATTATGGTAATGAATCTACGGAATATATCTATGGAACATATATTCCGATGACAGAGAAGAATAATGAAGGAAAACCAAAATATAATTATGAATATGTAACACTGTACTATAATGAAGCTGTGAATATGACCTTTACTATTGATGAAAGCGATTTGAAAAAGGTTGAGGCTAAGATTTACAGAAATGGAAACGAGTGTACAGAAGAGATTCGTGACCAAAATGATAAGAAAGAGATTATTACATATAGTATTCCCTATAATGATAATCCAAATGAATCAGTAAATTATTATGTGGTAAAAATAAAACTTACTGATAATGTGGGCAATATAACGAATTATACATCAGAAACTATTTGTTTGTTGCCAAGATTAACATATTTATCGTCAGGATATTTTGCATATGACGAATTTAAGAATGGTATTCCGAAAAGGGTGGATTATTATGTGTTGGTAGAAGGTGAGAATGGTCAAAAAAAAGAAAGTTATAGTTGGGGGGGGGAGCCTAACGCAAAAGTGTATTTTAATGAATCATTTTCCATGTGGTTTCCCAATAGTTTTAATAATCCTAATCTACATATATTAACTGCTTCTAAGAATGGTATAGTACATCAACCGATGGGGAGCGGTGTTAATAATGCTTATGGTGTTGTAGGTATAGCAGATGAAGGCGAATATAAAATTACTATATATAATACTATAAATAAGGAAAATCAATTAATAGAAACGCTTATATATGATAAGACACCTCCATCAATTGAGGCTACTTATGAAGGCGAACGATATTTGGTGAAGAAGAACGGTGTAGAGAAAACTTTGCCTAACAATTATGAAAATGGTAAAGATTCAGATTATGAATTCTATTATGAGGGTGATGTGAATCTGAAATTTACCATTACAGAACCCAATTTGTCAGAAATAATATTTAAGGATTCATACTATACAGATGACAACCAACCCACAGTGGAATGGACACGGGAAGGTGATAAATGGATAGCAGAATATAAGATTGAAGAATCCAAGGAAGGTGACCATCAGATTATAATAACCGCTAAGGATAAGCTTGGTTATGAAACAACTTTTACATCTGAACACTTAATGATAGAGAGGGAGAAAGCGAAGTTAGACAGAAAGGTTTATACCCCATGGCTTACGTCAAATGATATTATAGGTGTTCCGGGTTATTCTGCTCCTGATAAGGATTATGTAGCAGGGGATGATGAAAATGTAAAATTGTATTATAATGGGGATATGGAAATGACATTCTATATCAAAAAGAAAAAGATGGATACAAATTGTATTACGTTTAAAGATAGTACAAAGGCTGACCCTATTCAATTAGAGTGGACAAAGGTAGGTGACGAAAACAGCGATATATGGAAGGCGACCTATAAGATTGCAGAAACAGAATTAGGAGAGCATATCATTACTTTAAAATATCAGTATGATGAAGAATATGATATTAATTGGACTTCAGAAAAAATAAATATAATCGATACTACGTTACCAAAGATTAATGAAGTCAAATACTCCGGTATTAAAAGAGTTGAAAATGCAGATGGTTCTGAACCTGAAAATGTGAATGCAACTCAAATAAGTGAAGAGATGAAAGTATTTGCTAATGGTGATTTATGGCTATTTTTTGATGTTGAAGAAGCAAATATTGATGATATTAAGAAACTAGTTTTGGTAGATAATGGAGTTGCAATAGAGCATGAAGTAGATGAATGGTATACGTTACCAGATAATAAGAAAGAGTGGTATAATCCATACAGAATTCCTTCGGCCCGAAACGAGAAACATAGGATTATCTTAAAATATGTAGCAGAGGATTCCACAGAAACAGTACTTTGGACGTCGGCAGAGATACTTATGGATAATATTGATGCCAATTTGGACAATGTAACATATACAGTAACTGATGGTAATTCCGTTGGAGTTGAACCGGAAAATGATAAAGCACCACATTATTATAATCAAAATGTGGAAATTACATTTGAGTTAAAAGAAGGTTGTTTCCAAGATAATTACTTGAGTTTAACTGATTCATACCCCTCCAATAGTAGTGAAGGAATAGAATATAGTGTAAGAACGGATGGGGATAAAAATTATATTACATACTTAATTCCGGAAGAAGCGGAAGGTGTGCACAATGTATCACTATTGTATACAGATAAGGGAAGTAATATAAATGTTACTCATAATACATGTGTAATTATCGATACTACACCACCTGAGGCAGGTGAAATAGCTTATAGTGAGCCAATATTTAGCCTTGATAATACAGAGTATTTCGCAGCAGATGAGAATAATGCGAAAATTACCTTTGAGATTACAGAAGCCAATTTTCATAAAGAGGGACTGGAACTTCAGGTTTCATTCCTTCCGGAACATAGTGATGAGTGGGAAACTTACACAATAGATAAAGACCAATTGGTATGTTCCTCTGAAGAAGGCACGGATAAAGTAAGAGTTGTATATACGATATCCGCGGGCAATTTTGGTACATTTGTGCTGAGGCTGAAATATGATGATCCATGCAAAAATGGAAATGGAATTCAATTGGTAACAAATAATATTGTAATGGACAGAGCAGCTCAAGGTCTTGCTTGGATTTATGATGATAAAACCAATACGGTAGAAAAAGATGAAAAGCTATTCTGTAAGGTGGAAGATGAGGAATTTCAGGTTGGCATAGCGTTTTCTGAGGATAATTTTGCAGAGACAGGGCTGACTTTTACAGATAGTTTTTATGGAGATGAAAATATTGACTTAGATTGGAATATAAGTGGAGAAAATTCCAATATTGTATCGGCAGTTTATAAAATTCCTAAGTCAGCAGAGGGAGAACATATTCTGCATTTTAATTATCAGTCCGTTTACGGTAATGGTAATATTGATGAGGATTCAAAGCCAATTATTATCGACAGCAAGCCTGCTGAGATAGAGGTTATGGATTATTCAGAAGCTAAGTATATCGATAATGAGATATTGTACTATAACAAAAAATCAGAGGCTAAGGTTTCCTTCAAAATCAATGAAAAGAATTTTGATAGTACAAACCTAAAAATAATTGATAATTATGATGGCCGGGATATTGAGATTGATGCAAATATCGATTATACAAAAGAACCCATAGAGGCAACATGTATAGTTCCTAATGACAAAGAAGGAGTTCATCAATTAACCATATCATATAATGCCACCTCCGGTTTGAGTGCTACAATGAAAACCAAAAAGATGATCATTGATAATATTCCGGCAGTAAAAGGAGAAGTTACCTATAGCGGTTGTACATCAACCGCATCATCTGCGGATGGTACAATCCGTTACTACAAAGGAAGCTCAAATACTAATGATTATGTAGAGGTGACATTTGATATCATTGAAACAAACTTCCATCAGGCAGGAGTGAAAGTATTGGACAATGGAGTAGAGAATCCTGATATCAATGTGAGAGTTGGAGAGGTTGAGAATGGGAATACTTATCCTGTGAAGTGTTATATTCCTAAAACACAGGAAGGTACACATGTGATTACACTGACTTATCAGGACAGATGTGGAAATGGCAGTCCTATTACATTCACAACGGATCAGATTGTAGTGGATAGTAATCCTCCTATAATATTAGCATTAGATGCAAAAGAGGCATATGATACCACATCGGCTTCTTTTAAGAGAATGGTTGATGCTAATGATAATGCTGTTTCTGTTCCGGATGGAACAACCAGATTTATTTATCAGGATGCCATGACCTTCAGACTTGAAATGGAGGAAATAAATTTTGATGCCTCAAAAGTAGTTGTAACTGTATACAGGGATGAAGTTGAAGTGAAAAATGGTGACGGATATCAGTATGCTTCTAACAAGAACTGGAATACAGATGCAAATACCCCGAATATTCATAAATTTAGTTTGGAATTGGGTAAGAAGGACGGTAAATTAATAGACGGTAATTATCAGGTTAAGATGGAGTACACAGACCGGGCAGGAAATCCAATGGCTGTTTACACCAGTAATGTCATTACCATCGACAGTGACGACCCGGATATCCAAATTACTTATGATAATAATACGGCAAACAATGGTTCATATTATAACAAGAATAGAGTTGCTACAATTACGATTACAGATAGAAATGTGAATCCGGATGACATTATTGTTAGTGTAACAGCAAAGGATATTGACGGTAATGTGGTTCCTTTCAATTTGAAAACAAAGCAGAGTGCTTGGAGTTTCAATAAGTCAACCAATGTATGGACCGGCAAAATTACCTATGATGTGGATGCTAATTATGAGGTGGTTATTTCCGGTATTGATATGGCAAGCAATGCATTTGAGAAGAAAGACAGCTTTACAGTTGATAAGACTGCACCCAGTAAAGATAACTTTAGATTTGAATATAGTACAGCGATTGCTGATAAGGGCAAATCAAACAATATATTCTATAAAGATAAGGTAACCATTAAGATCATTGCAGAGGATGTCACCTCTCCTATTGATTATTTTGAATGGGCCTTTATAAAGCAATCAGGGGCAAGTTCGGTTAACAAGGATGCTGAAAACCATATTATAAGAAATAGTGCAAGTAATTTCACGTATGATGCAAATAAGCGTACAGCAACGGCGGAGATTACTCTGACTGCAGACCAAGTAAAGCAATATCGTGGAAATCTGCGTTTTAAAGCAACTGATATGGCAGGAAACACCAGTGAGGAGCTTACGGATACAGACAGGATTATTATTGTGGATACAATAGCGCCTACTCGTGCTGTTACATATAGTCCGGCTAGCCAGATTATCAATGAAAATACATTAAATACTTTGTCAGGATTTGATTATTCATCTGAAAATGCTGGTGTAGTACTTCTGTATAATGCACCGATGACAGTTACTTTTAAGGTGAATGAAGCAAACTTTTATGCAGAAGACATGATTGTCAAAGTAAATGATGCTGAGGTAAAGGTGAATAATTGGTCTAAGGATGGTGATGAGTGGACAGGCAGCATTAGTTTTGTGGATAATGGAGAGTATGTTGTTAAGTTAAAATATGCAGACCGTTCCACCAACGCAATGGTTGACTATGTCTCACACAAGATTATCATTGATACTGTAAAACCGCAGATTCAGGTAAGCTATAGCCCGGATGATGTGAAACAGCAATTAGAGGGAATAAAGTATTATGATAAGCAGCAGACGGCAAATATTACCATAACAGAGCGTAATTTCAGAGCGGATGACGTTGAAGTGATTGTTAAGGCTAAAGATGTTAACGGTAATGAAATAAAGGTTACGGATTATTTTGCTTACTTAAAGAATCGAAGCAACTGGTCAAATAACGGAGATGTACATACTGCACAGATTACATTTTCGGCAGATGCGAATTATGAATTTGACATACAGTATAAGGATTTGGCGTTGATTTCTGCTGATGATTATGTGAATGATGTATTTACAGTAGATCAGACACCACCTGAGAATGTTACAGTAAGTTATAGTACACCGGTTGCTGAGAAGAACATGCAGGGAACTGAGTATGAGTATTATAATGAACCAATCGTAGTAACTATTACTGCAGAAGATGGGGTGAGTGGTATTCATAGCTTTGATTTTAATTACATCAGGGCAGAAGGAACTTCATCAGCAAATGGAGAAAATGTTTCTAATAAGATAGAGGCTCAGAAGATTACTTATACGAATGGTAAGAAAACAGCTACTGCTACATTTTTACTTCCTGCTTCAGAGCTGCGTGCAGGAACACAGATTAATGGTAAGGTCGATTATATTGCATATAATAAGTCATTGTTGTCTACAGAATATAAGGATTCAAAACGTTATATTGTTGATAATCTTTCACCAAATGTAACTGTAGAATTTAACGAAGCTGTTCAAAATGCAAATAATACTTCTTATTATGCAGACGATATTACGGTTAATATTACTGTTGATGAAGCAAACTTCTATGAAGAAGATGTAAAAGTAAGTGTTTCAAAAGATGGTGGTGAGCAGAAAGCAGTAGAAGTATCCTGGAGAACTGCATCCGCGGACAGACATGTGGGTACGTTTACATTGTCTGAAGAAGGTGACTATAAGATATTTGTTTCTTACCAGGATCCTTCAACAAACCAAATGGGTGATTATGAGTCAAACAAATTGACTATTGATAAAACCAAACCGACTGCAAGAGTAACCGGTATTAGAAACAAATCAGCTAATAAGAATAAAACAGTTGGATTTGTGGTGACGGTTGAGGATACGAATCTGGATACAGAAGGATTTACTCCTAGATTGATGGCAGAAATCAGAGATGACTCAGGCGAAATCAAAGAGGTAGATTGTACGGATATAGGAAAGGTAGAAGTGGTTATGGATGGTCAAGGCTGTACATACACGATTACCAATATAGAGCAAGATGGTATCTATCGCTTCAAGAGTTGGGTAACAGATATGTCCGGAAATGTTACAGAGGATATGGTGGTTGAAGGTATTGTTGACCAAACAGTATCCGTTCTGGAATTCTCTATAAATCGTAATGGTTCTACCTATGGATTGGATGAGACTACCAAGGCACTGAATAACAGTGTGGTGAAGGAAGCTAAGGATATTGTTGTATATGAGACCAATCCGGATGAAATTAAGAATATAAAAATTACCTTATTTAAAAACGATAAAACAATCATTTTAGTAGAAGGTAAGGATTATGTAGTAAATAGGATTTCAGAGGATGGTGAATGGTATAAATATGAATACGTAATATTCGCCAGCAACTTTATAGAGGATGGTACATATCGTATTTCTATTTATTCTGAGGATAAGGCAGGAAATGTTGCAGAGAACAATTTGGATGTAAAGAATGTGGAAATCAATTTTGGTGTTGATAAAACATTGCCGAATCTGATTGTTACCAATTTGGAAAGTAAAACGACTTATCCCTTGGAGAAACTTAGTGTATTAATGCAGGCAACAGATAATATGAGATTGGTTAATGTAACTGTTGAACTGGATGGAAAAGTAATTGCTACCTGGGATGAGGAGCAAATCCGACAGATGAGTAGTAATCTGCAGGATTTTGTGTTTGATATCATGGGTGATACAACTCAGGCTCATACAGTAATAATTACTTTGACAGATATTGCAGGTAACCAAAGAGTAGAAACAATATCAGATTTTTATGTAACAACAAATCTTTGGGTACGTTTTATTAACAATAAAGTATTATTCTATGGTTCAATTATGTCTTGCTTATTGGTTGGAGTTTCGATAGTTCCGTTGTGGAAACGAAGAAAAAAACGTAGAGAAGCAAGAGGATAAAGGAATTAGGTGTTTTAGTAAAATCAAGGGGCTGATGTGGAAATGTCAGTCCCTATAAATATGTATAATATTGTTGCAGGATAATAGGAGGAAAATTCCGTATTTGGAGTGAAATCTACTATTGATAAAAGGGATTATGTGTTACAATAAAAATAGAATAATAGGGGTGATTATTAAGGAGGGTTACAATGAAAATTTATGTAGATTCGAAAGCAGGTCATGATGGCAACGGTACAAAGGAGATGCCTTTTCGTCGTATTGATGATGCAGCGAAAGTAGCAGTAGCAGGAGATGAGGTGCTGGTAGCGCCGGGGGTTTATCGTGAGTATGTAAATCCTGTCAATGCAGGTACTGCAGAAGCTCGTATATCTTACCGTAGTGTGGAGCCTTTGGGGGCAGTTATTACCGGTGCAGAAGCAGTGAAGAATTGGAAGAACTATGAAGGTGATGTATGGGTATGCCGCATTATTAACAGTATCTTTGGAGATTACAATCCCTATACCACTTTCGTGTATGGCGACTGGTATTTTGCCAAGGCGGACAAGCATACCGGCTGTGTGTATTTGAATGACAAGGCTATGTATGAGACCGCTACTTTGGAAGAATGTATGAAGCCGGAAGTATATGAGTATAGTTGGGTACCCGAGGATTCTCTTTATAAATGGTATACCGAGCAGGATAAGGAAAAGGATGAAACCATTATCTATGCCAACTTCTTGGGAGCTAATCCTAATGAAGAAAATGTAGAAATCAATGTAAGACGTATGTGCTTTTTCCCTGCAAAAACAGGAGTAAGCTATATTACCGTAAGCGGATTTAATATTAATAAGGCTGCAACTACCTGGGCACCTCCCGCTGCTTTCCAGGATGGTATGATCGGACCGCATTGGAGTAAGGGTTGGATTATCGAGGATTGCGATATTTCGAACAGTAAGTGTTCCGGTATTTCTCTGGGCAAGTACTATGACCCGGACAACAATCACTATTTTACCAACAAATACGTAAAGAGTCCTACCCAGATGGAGCGTGATGCGGTATGTCGCGGTCAGTTCCATGGATGGAAGAAGGAGAGAATCGGTAGTCATATCATCCGCCGTAACAATATTCACCACTGCGAACAGGGTGGTATTATCGGCCGTATGGGTGGTGTGTTCAGTATTATTGAGGACAACCATATCCATCACATCAACAATATGATGGAGTTGGGCGGTGCGGAGATTTCTGGTATTAAGATTCACGCAGCAATTGACGTAACCATCCGTCGTAACCATATTCATCATTGTACTATGGGTGTATGGTGTGACTGGGAAGCACAGGGAACCAGAATCAGCCAGAACCTTCTTCATGACAATCAGAGACCTAAGTTTGCCAAGGCTCTTCCCGGTGGTATGATGTCTCAGGATATTTTCATCGAGGTAAGTCATGGACCTACTTTGATTGATCATAATATCATGCTTTCCGAAGCAGGTGTAAGATTTGCTACCCAGGGTGTGGCAATGGTACATAATCTGGTGTGTGGTGCGCTGACAGATGTAGGCGGCGGTACTACCTGGCGTTATACCCCTTATCATATGCCTCATCGTACGGAAGTGATGGGCTTTATGACCTTCCTTCATGGCGATGACAGATTCTATAACAATATTTTCGTACAGAAGTATCCTGCACAGGATGTGCTTACCCGTCATGATTCTGATGATGGCGTGGATTCTGAGAATCGTGTAGTAGGTACATGGACCTTTGATGAATATCCTACCTTCGAGGAGTGGAGTGCACAGTTTGATTTCAGCAAGCCTGCTAATATGAAGGCATTGGAGCCTGTGCATTTCGGACATCTGCCGATATGGTCAGAAGGAAACCTGTATCTGGGTGGTGCAAAGGCATGGAAGAAGGAAGTAAGCGGACAGGTAGTGAATAATACTCCCGATGATATCCGTGTAGAGCTGGTAGAAAAGGATGGAAAGTATTATCTTGACACCAATGTGTATGAATTCTTAGGTGACTTTGAGGATAGAATGATTAACACTGAGATTTTAGGTAAGGCATTTGAGCCGGAGCAGTATTTCGAGAATCCGGACAGAACACCGATTACATTTAATACCGACTATTTCGGTGAGCACCGCGGTGTGACTGTTATTCCCGGACCTTTTGCTGATGCAGAAGACTGGAAAGAGAGAGAAGTATAAAGTAACTGATAAGAGACTCACCGTGGTGGACACGGTGGGTCTTTTTCGGTTCTCCCATAGGGCTGGAAAAAAGTGCCTATAGGGAGAGGATGTGACTACTTTTCGGGGGACGAACTGTGGAATTCTGCCCATGAGACTGGAATTAGGTGATTGTGAGTAGAAAATATGAGAGTTTTTTGTGGGTTCAAATCAGAGAATTCTACCCATATGGTTATCATATAGCTTAATGGGTAGAAGAATTTGTATATTTAGGTGGTTTTATGCAGGATATTTCTACCCATAGGACTGGTGATAAGCACTTATAGGTAGAAAATTAAGTGGTTTTAGGACAAAAAGTTCTGCCTAAAAGAAGATGAAATGCTGAAAATAGGCAGAAGATTGAGAAATTATAGCTAGGAAATTCTGCCTATACAAGGTAAAATAGGAGATAATAGGCAGAAGCCATATGAGAGGAAATGAAGATATTATGAAAATTGACCGCTTGATCGGTATTATTACCACATTGCAACAGCAGAAGTTTGTGACGGCACCCTATCTGGCAGAGAAATTTGAGGTGTCCAGACGTACTATAAATCGTGATATTGAAGATATTTGTAAGGCCGGCATTCCCGTTGTAACTACCCAAGGTGCCAATGGTGGGATTTCCATTATGGAGGGCTTCGCTCTGGATACTACTGTATTTACGGAGCAGGAGTTGTCAGCCATCTTTACAGGTTTAAAGTCGTTAGATAGTGTATCTAATTCTGGAAATGCAGAAAAGCTGGCGCAGAAGATTGGGGGTAGTTCGGTAATTTCGCTGACAGAGCATATGATGATAGACCTGGCATCTTTCTATAAAGATGATTTGGCAACAAAAATGGATATCATTAAGCAGGCAATTAAAGAATCCAGATGCATTTCTTTTCATTATTGCTACAATAAGGGAGAGGCGGACAAGGTTATCGAGCCCTACCTGATTGTGTTCAAATGGTCGGATTGGTATGTGTTCGGTTTTTGTAAGGAGCAGCAGGATTTTCGCATGTTTAAGCTTCGGCGTTTGTGGGATTTGCGGATGACGGAGGACTGCTTTATTGTAAGAGAGCTACCGGAGGAGAAAAAGCAGTTTGGAACACATATGGCGGATGACTATGTGATTAAGGCGGTGTATGACGCATCGGTAAAGTTTAGATTGGTAGAAGAATACGGTCCTACTTCTTTTATAGAGCAAGAAGATGGAAAACTTTATACGGAATGGGGATTTACAAGTCCGGAGATGGCTGTGGAGTGGTTTTTAAGTTTTGGAAGTGAAGTGGAGATTATCGGACCGGAGAGTTTTAAAGAACGATATATAGTGGAACTTGAGAAGATGCTGCAAATACATAGAAGTAAAATATGAATCAATGCTAGATGTTGATTTGCAATCAAACATGACATACAGATGTCATGTTTTGAAGAGTAGAATTTCTACAGAATCACAAAAGAGGAGGAGAAATGAGATGATAGATTCAAGATGCGGACTTCACTACACCGGATGTGAGTATAAAGAATCCTGCGGTTGTGGTGGTTGTATTGAAACAAATGGACACCCATTTCATGGGGAATGTCCTGTGGCAGTGTGTTGTCAGAGTAAGGGGGTTGTACACTGTGGAGAGTGTCCGGACATTCCTTGTGGGCTTTTGGTACAGTATTCCTGTGACCCGGAGCATGGCGACACACCACAGGGTGCCAGAATTGAACAGTGTAAAAGATGGTATGCTGAATCGAGAGGAACCAAATAGAATGGATAAGAAAATAATATCTCTCCGCATGGAACGTCAGTGTTTCATAGACAAGGCAAATGAAGAAGAATACATAGAGCTATATCGGGATACCCAGCCCGGACAAAATGTGTATTGGAATGGTTTCGGTCAGCCGCCTACACTTAGCTTTCGAGCAGATTTTGATGACATAGAGTTTAATGAAGAACGCCAAAGGAAGCGTGAGCTAGTGAAGGGGCGCTTTGCAGGAGGCAATCTGGGATGGATAGTGCCGGAGGAGATGGAACTGTTTGCGGCACTTTATCGTAAACCTCTAGTCAATCCTACTTGGGAGCAGGAGCAGATACTTCATTTGATTGAAAAGGCCGGCCCCTTTACTATTCAGCAGTTAAAAGAAGAAACAGGGATGTTAGTGAAGCAGATTACCCCTATTTTGCACCGTTTGCAGGAAGCTTTTTTGATTTATGAGGATCAATATGATGGAGAATGGGACCGTGGGTGGTATCGATTTGAGGAGATGTTTCCGGTTGTGAAATTAGACCGATACACAAGGTTAGAGGCTTTGAAAGTAGTATTGCAACGTTTTGCTTATCGAATGGTTTGGTTTGATACAGTTATGGCTAAGTCATTTTATAAGATACCCGAAAAGGAAATAAAGTTGGCAGTGGCGGAGTTGGTAGAGGCGGGCTTACTGATGTCTGAAAATGCCGGATATATGTTGGAAAGTGATGTAGAACTCCTGAAAAACTATGAGCCGGTGGAAATGCACTTTGTATATCCGATCCATAGAAATGATATCTTACACAAAGCGCAGGAGCATATTCTGAAGGAAAAAGCAAAAATATGGACGGAAGGATTGGATTATGACCATGAGCCATTGCAGTATTTGTTAATTGATGGGGAGTTTCACGGGGCGTCTGTTGGGCATTTTCGAAATGGCCCATACGATTTGAATGATATTGTTTGCGATTTGCCGGATGCGGAGAGCAGAAGAGAGGAAATCATAGAAGCGATTAAAAGTGTTAACTATGGTAAGATGCCGGAACGGTTTATGGGGAAGAAAATATAAAAGAATAGAAATGCGACTAACGACCGGGTGGATAATCCGGTCGTTTTGTTGAGTAATTGGCGAATGGTTTCAAGGAATAGTTGATTGAGTTTTCTATAAAAATATATTAAAATAAAAATCATGAAATACCCGAAATTCACCAACCTTTTGGCGTTTCGGATACTTATATAGTATACAATGCAAAAGGTTCATTAGAGAATAGAATACAACAGGAGAAAAATTCGTGAAAAAGAGTGCTGTGAAAGAAGAAAAGAAAAAGAGGAAAACACGTAGGGGTGAGACTGTTTTACCGGGAGAACGTGATGAAGAGGGGAAGTTAAAGGTGCCCCATACCAATTATGGGCTGTTTTCCAATATGGCTTACATCGTGAAAAAGATGTGGCAATACAAAAGGGTTTGTATCGGGCTTATTTTGATTGGTGCGGTGACCCAGTCCGTGATGCGGTATTTGTGGAGCTATATTGCAAAGTTTGTGATAGATATTGTACAGATTCAAGCGGGACAAACGCAGAAGGACTTCAAACCACTTGTAGGGGTGTTGTTAATTGCACTTATTGTGGAAGTGATTTGTATGGGGGCGAACATCATTATTAACAGTAAAACATGGTACTTTATCAAGGTGCGTTTTGATTTGATTACAGAGCGTATAGAGAAGGTTTTGTCCATGGACTATCAAACTTTGGAACAGCCCCATATGTTGAATATGTTTCAAAGAGCCAATAATGCTACCGGAGGAAATAATAACGGTGTAGAGGGTATGATGCACTGTATGAACAATATGAGTACTTTGATAGTGACCATGATTGTCAGTGCTTCTGCCATAATCGGTTTGGATTGGCGTTTGATTATTGCACTGACGGTGGCTATGCTGACCAATTATGGTTCCTATTTACTGTCCGTGAAACAGGACAAGGTAGCCTATTGGGATAAGATGGCGCCTAATTGGCGAAAGATAAGTTATATGGAGCGTTGTACTCAGGATTTTGATTTTGCCAAGGATATCCGACTTTTTAACATGAAAAATTGGCTTTTGGGTAAGCAGGCAGAAGTTTTAAGGGATTCCGAGAAGAAATATGCAAAGAGCCGTAATTACTGGTTGCGGCATTCTTTTATCTACTCCTTTACCAGTTTATGTTCCGGGGCAATCATGTACTATATTTTGATAGTGGAAGTATTGGAAAAGGGGTTGGAAATCGGTAATTTTACACTGTTTTTAGGACTGTGCGGAGCCTTTTCTTCCGCTCTTTCGGACTTTTATGCGACAGTAGGAGATATCCAGCGTTGTTCCATGCAAACAGATGACTTTAGAACCTTTATGGATTATCCTGCGGAAGAGACAGGGGATTTCCTGGAGCTTTCTAAAGTGTTGGAAGGAAAATCTCCAAGCTTTGAGTTTAAGAATGTATCCTTCTGTTATGAAGGCGCTGAGCAGTATGCCCTGAAGAATCTGAATTTGAGTTTTCCGGCAGGACAGCGTTTGGCGGTGGTTGGTTTAAATGGTGCCGGGAAGACCACTTTTATCAAGTTATTGTTGCGTTTATATGATGTGACAGAGGGTGAAATTCTTTTAAATAGTGTGAATATCAAACGGTTCAGAAGAAGTGAATATTACAAGGTGTTTGCACCGGTATTCCAGAATGTGGAACTTTTCGCTTTCCCAATGGCGGAGAATGTGTCCATGCAGAGTCCCGAGAAAACGGACAAGAAAATGGCTGAGGAATGTGTGGCTATGGCAGGTCTGAAGCAGAAGGTAGACAGCTTGGAAAAGGGTGTGGATACAGAACTTTTAAAGATTGTGCATGAGGATGGTGTAGATTTGTCCGGTGGTGAAAAGCAGAAGCTGGCACTGGCAAGGGCTTTGTACAAAGATGCACCGGTAATTGTGTTAGACGAGCCCACTGCTGCGTTGGATGCACTGGCTGAATATGAATTGTACCAGAATTTTGACAAGATGATTCTGGAAAAGTCTGCAGTTTATATTTCTCACAGATTATCCTCCACACGCTTCTGCGATGTGATTGCCATGTTTGTGACCGGTGAAATGGTGGAATACGGTACTCATGAGGAACTGCTTGCGAAGAATGGTTCTTATGCAGAAATTTTTCGTGTACAGGCACAGTATTACGAAGAACAGGAAGGAGGAGCAGATGAAAGATAATGTGATTTTTAAAGTGTATAAATATTTCCTACCCTCGGCCTGGAAACGTTATAAGGGCTACTTTGTGATTCGCTTATTACGTTTGATTGTGAATACGATTACGCCGTTTGTTCCGATTCTGATGATGCCCCGTATTGTGGATGAATTATTGGGAAATAGGGATGTAAACAGACTTATTACATATGTGTTAGTGATTATTCTGTCTGAATATGTTTTGGGCATATTAAATGGACTCTTTGGTAATATTTTGGAGCGCTATAGCTTAAAGTTTGAAAATCACTATACTTCCCTTATGAGTGCCAGAATCATGGAAGTGGATTTTCAACTGACAGAGGATAAGAAGGCCTTGGATCAGATTGAGCTGGCAAAGAATGGTATGAGTTGGTATTCCGGAGGCTTAAATGGTATCGTAGAGCCCTTATTTAATATGGCAACGGCTCTCTTTACAGTGGCTGGTGTGGTGGTGATTATTGCAGGTCAGGCACCGCTTATTTTGTTGATTACATTGGTACTTTTGGTGTTATCTGCAGCCTTGAATAAAAGAATGAATGAAATCGAACAGAAGCAGTATGCGGATTTATCCAAAATCAACAGAGTTTTTAGTTATATGGGCTGGGAATTGACGGATTTTCGCTATGGCAAGGATATTCGTCTGTATGGTGCCAAAGAGATGATGTTGAATAAGTGGCGTAACTACAGCGATATGTTTGTGGGGATGTGGGGTGACCTTTCTCATAAGCTGATATCATTGCGCTTGTTATTGATGATAGTGGATGTCATTCGTGATTTTGGAATCTATTTTTATGTGGGTGTTTTAGCAATATTCGGAAAAATAACTATCGGTGTAACCACCCAGATGTTTACGGCAGCAGGAACTTTCTATAACTCTATGAGAAATTTGGTGATGGGCTATCAGGATTTGTATAAGAGAGCCAATTATGCCAATGAATATGTGAAGTTTATGGATTATCCGGCGGCCATTCAGAAAGGCACAAAGCCGGTAGGGGAAGGTCCACATACCTTTGAATTTAAGAATATGTCCTTTTCTTATCCGGGATCTGATGTAGAAGTACTGAAGAATATCAATTTGACTTTGACGCCCGGAGAACATCTTTCCATCGTAGGTCTTAACGGTGCGGGAAAGACGACGCTTGTTAAGCTTTTGTGTCGCTTGTATGACCCTACAGAAGGAGCTATTTATATGGATGGTGTGGATATCAGAGAATATGATTACGAGCAATATATGAATGTATTTGCACCGGTATTCCAGGACTTTAAGCTCTTTGCCTTTTCCATGAAGGAAAACGTGCTGATTCAGGACGAGTCTACCCCGGAGCATGAAAGGGAAGTTGCAGAAGTCTTGGATAAAGTAGGACTTACAGAAAAGCTTGCAACGCTTTCCAAAGGGATGGATACCTATGTATTTAAGCACTTTGAGGAGGATGGCATCGAACCCTCAGGTGGAGAACAGCAGAAGATTGCTATTGCCAGGGCATTGCATAAGAATGCACCGGTGGTCATACTAGATGAGCCTACGGCAGCCTTGGACCCTATGGCGGAGTATGAGATATATCGCCAGTTCAACGATCTGGTGGATGAAAGAACGGCTATCTACATTTCCCACAGACTTTCCAGCTGTCAGTTCTGTGATCGGATTGCGGTCTTTTCTGATAAGGAAATCAAGGAATACGGCACCCATGCCGAACTGGTAAATAAGAAGAACGGAATTTATGCTGAAATGTTTGCCGCGCAGGCACAGTATTATCAAGTATAGGCAATAAGTAGTGTGCTGATTATACTTATAGATTCGAATTTGAACTGAAGGATTTTACCCATAAGAAAGATGGAGATAGTATAGGGCAAAATCCAGGTAGAAAAAAATGAATTGATTTATGGCGACCGGGCGGTAAGCCCGGTTGTTTTGTTGGTGGGAATTATTATAGTCACTACAGTTATAAAGTTAAGCCGTTTTATAATACTTGTGAAGAGATATAGGGTATGGAAAAGTAGTGCTTGACAAACGCTTCTATATATGCTTATATATTCATATATAGAAGTGAATGCAAAGGAGGAATCAAGAAATGAGCAAGTTTAAGGACAATAAAAACTTCTGGCAACGATATGCCCCTATATATTGGTTATTTGTGAGAAGTGCCGGGAAAGCATATGATGAGATTTCAGAAAGGATCAGTAAATATATAAGTAAGGACAGTAAGATGTTGGAACTGGCGTGTGGTTCCGGACAATTTACCTTCCGCTTAGCGAGTAAGTGTAAAAACTGGTTGGCGACGGATTTTTCTGAGAATATGATAAAGGAAGCAAAGAACGCCTATGACAAGAGTGGGAAAAGCATCAAATGCTTACACTTTGAAAGGCAGGATGCAACGAACTTGCCTTATGAAGAGGAAAGCTTTGATGCAGTGATGATAGCCAATGCTTTACATATTATGCCGGAACCTGGAAAGGCATTGGCGGAGATTCGGCGAGTATTAAAGCCGGGGGGACTATTATTTGCCCCGACCTTTATGTATCGGGAGGGGAGCGGATTCCTGATTCGCTCAGGATTCTTTAAGCTTTTCGGATTTAGGGCGTATATGAATCTGCACGGAAAGGAATTCGCAGAGTTTATTGAAAAACAAGGCTTTCAAGTATTGGAGTGTGATATAATCAAGTGTAAGGTATCACCATTGTGTTGCCTGATAGCAAGAAAGAGAAAGGTGTAGAGATATGATTATATTGATAGAATGTGTGGTTTGTTGTGCGCTATTTACTATATTGGCTTTGCGAGCTATTTATAAGGATCCGATAAGTGTGATTATGTCTTATCCTCCGGCAATTATTAAGAGAGTGGAGGAATTGCCTCAGTACAAGGATACTATAAAGAGGCGGGAAAAAGCTCATGTTTGTAAGAAATTGATATCCATAGTAGTGTTTGTTGTGGCGTTGGCGGCTTTTGCATATTTTTCCGGCTGCAGAACCTTTGGTACTGTATTTAGACATGTTTTTATATTGTTTTTTGTGGTGAATTTTTATGATTTTTTGGTACTGGACTGGGGACATTTCTGCCATAGTAAAAAGGTGAGAATTCCCGGTACGGAAGATATGGTGAAAGAATATGAAGACCCATGGTTTCATTTGAGAGGAGCCTGCAAAGGAATTGTATTAGGAGGGATTGTGGCTTTGTTATCCGCAGGATTGATACAATTAATGTTGATTTTTTGATAAAATAAAAGAAGTTGAAAATTTTTCCAACCTTTCCAAAACTCTAGTGTCTATATAAGTGAAAGCTTTCAAAGAGGTGAAAACAAATGAACAAACAAGATGCAGAAAAAGTGATAACAGAATATGTAAAACCGATTTTTGGATTTGCGCTGAAGCGTTGCAAGAGTGAGCAGGATGCAGAAGATTTGGCGCAGGAGATCGTGCTGAAAGCGTTTAAGGCACTTCTTATCAAGGATAGTATCGTGGATGCAGGTAAATTCATCTGGACCATTGCCCATAACACACTTAGTAATTATTACCGTGGTATGGCAAAGGCTATGGTGGGAGTATCTATCGACGAAGTAGCAGAGACGTTGGCGGACCCTAATACAGTCGAGGATGCAGATGATGACAGGGAAGTAATAGGCAAATTGCAAAAGGAAGTTGCCTACCTTTCCAAGTTGCAGAGACGTATTGTCATTGCGTATTATTTTGAAAATCGGAAGCAGGCGGACATTGCCCGGGAACTGGAAATTCCGGAAGGCACGGTTAAGTGGCACTTGTTTGAGGCAAAGAAAGAGTTGAAAAGAGGTATGGATAAGATGAGAGAAGCAAGTGAATTGAAATTTAACCCTATTAAGTTTGAAGTATATGGTGTGAGTGGTTCTGTTGGAACAAAATCACCGGATGAGTTCTTACGTTCAGCGCTGTCACAAAATATTTGTTACTGTATACGCAAAGAAGCAAAGACCATAAATGAGATTGCAGAGAATTTAGCTGTTTCGCCGGTGTTTGTAGAAGGGGAAGTGGAGTTTTTAGAGGAGTATGGATTTTTGCTAAAGCAGAAGGACAGGTATATTGCTAACTTCTTGATTGAAGAGTCTACAGAAGCAGAACTGCTTATGTATAATGATTTGAACAAGCAAGTTGCAGAATTGTTTGCAAATAATCTGTATGAAGATCTGATGAACAGTGGCATTTTGGAGGATTCAGGTATCCTTTGCAATCAAACGGACGACTCCATAGGAGCAGGCGAGCTGAAAAAAGCGGATAAAAATTATCTTCTGTGGACACTGATTCCCTATATTACGGCTTCTTCCGGAAAGTCCTTGATGGATAAGAAGATTTCCTTTGAAGAAGTAGCAACCATACGACCGGATGGGGCAGAAAATATCTACCATGCAGAAGTGCTATTAGGGGAAATGAACTTGCCGGAAGAGTTTGCGTTTTTTAAAAGATTTGGCCCTATGTGGAATGGGATCGGACAACAGATGATGTGGCAGATGGATTCGCCGTGGTCGGATAGGACCAATCCGATGGAAAGAAATATCCCCGAGGAACAGGAAAGAGTGATGGCACTATATAACCAGGAGAAAGAGGATAAGCTGTCAAAGCGAGACTACGCATGGCTCGTTGAGCGTGGATATATCAAGACGAACGGTGATTATGACGGAGATTTTAAGTCAGCATGGCAGATAGTGATCTTAACCAATCCGGAAATTAAAAACAAGTTACTTTCCGTTGGAGAAAGAATTAAAGAAAAGTATCAGGCAGAGTTTGAAGCATTGAAGGCTCCTTATGTGGAGGCTGTACTTCGGACCGTTCCTGCACACTTAAGAAAGGTTAAGGAGTTTGAACTGCAGTTCATTTTTCATTCCGATGGATGGTTTTTGTTACACTGCATTAATGTCCTGTTGGAGAATGGCAAACTTCAGTTGCCTACAGAAAGTCAGAGGAAGTCCCTGACTACCATAATATGTCCGACATAATATAACGGGGCTGTTACACATGGTGTAGCAGCCCCGTTAAAGTTCTATTTTGGTATTACCGTGTAGCTTAAATCACCTGAAAGATCGGAAATGATTAAGCCGAAGTCAATGGAGCCTCCTGCCGGTATTTTGGCATTATGGTCTTCGTTGGTAACAATCAGAGTGTCGCCGTCCAGACTGTATTTTCCGCGCCATCCGCTGTCGATAGCAGTGCCTTCGCCTACTTTGACACGAAGAGTCCAACCGTTTGTCGCGGTGTCTGTATTGTTGGTAAGTACCATGTTCATGCGATAAAACTTAGGACTTTCTCCCCAGTTATCATCTGTATTAATGTCCAGGGTAAATGCATCTTTGGGTAATTCCGCAGAGGGAGTATCCGGTGCTTCGGTAGCAAACGGTTCTGCTGTGGGTGCCTCTGTTGCTGAAGGGGCACTTGTCGCTACCGGAGCTTCTGACTGGGGAGCCTCTGTAGGCTCAGGGGTAATGTTCTCCGTAGATGTCTGCAGATTTTCAGAAGTGGCAGGTTCCGGTGTGGATGCAGTAGCAGAAGCATTGTTTGCAGGAGTACTTTTTCCGGCATTCAGACCAAACATAAATGCAAGTAAAACGAGAAGAATTACTACTGCTATGGAAAGTATCATAATTATCAAATTCTTTTTGTCTTTCATAAGTTCCTCCAAAAGATAATTGTTGATATAGGTATTATGCTATTCCATAATAGAATAAAATGAAAATTCGTTTTTGGCAATAATATACGATTTATTTTTTAAAATCTTATTCAAAATGACAATGATAAAAGCGTAATTTATATGGAAAAAAGCGGTGTATCATGATAAAATAATAATGATGCGTTAGCACCACAGAAAAATAAAAGGATGGGGTATATTTATGAAATTAACAAATGAACAATTAAAAGCTATTTATTTCGGGGCATACAGTTTTGCGGAAACAGAGGATGGTTATCTAAAGTCCTTTCAGTACAATCAGGACCAGATGAATCATTTAAAAGAGGTTTTTGATTTCTGGTTTGAAAGATGTGATGCCGGCAGTGCAAAGACCTTGGAATTTACCACTACAGCTACAAGCTTTTCTTTTGATTACAAAATCGTATGGATGGGTTCGCCGGATTCCATCGAGCTGGCTGTGGATGGTGTGATTACAGATATCCGCTATGTGGCACAAATTGATAAAGAGGGTAAGCTTTCTTTTACATTACCGGAAGGGGAGAAGTCAGTAATCCTATATACACCTGCAGATGCTACTATGTGGATTAAGAATTTTGAGATTGACGGAGAGTACACACCTGCAGTAAAGGGAGAAAAGGTGCTTTGGCTGGGAGACTCCATAACTCAGGGCTTTGGTCCTCTTCGTTCCGCCCAGACCTATGTAAGTGTGGCAAACCGTTTGCTGAATTATGATATTGTAAATCAGGGAATCGGCGGATATATATATGACCCTAAGATTCTGATGAAAATGGAGGGTTATACCCCTGATAAGATTATTGTAGCACTGGGAACCAATCAGTTTGGTACAGAGACCATGGATGACATTGAAGAGTATTATGAGAAGCTGATGGGTATTTATGGAGATACTCCGGTGCTTTGTATCCTTCCTTTGTGGAGAGGGGATGTGGAAGGCGGCGAACCTACATTGATAGAGTTCTGCGGCAAATTAAAGAAAATTGCAGAAAAGTACGATAATGTAACTATCGTGGATGGTTTTAAACTGGTTCCCCATTTGGAGGAATATTTCCTGGATAAGCTACACCCCAACTGTCTGGGTTGTGAGTGGTACGGCCGGAATCTGGTGGAAGAAATTCGTAAGAATGGTTTCTAAAATATAGATACAAAGGATAAAATGACAGAGTACAAAGGGAAAAAGTATGGGAGTGTCTATTACCATTTTGAAATATGTGGGCATTATTTTGGCTGGATATATTATTGGTTCTTCCAGTATGTCCTTTTACATATCAAAATTCAAGAAGATTAATCTAAAGGAAAAAGGCTCCAAAAATTTAGGAGCTTCCAATACATTAGCCATTATTGGTAAAAAAGCGGCAGCAGCCGTGCTGGTGCATGATGTACTGAAGTCCTTTTTTGCTATATTGGCAGTGCGCTTGCTTTTTGATATCCCCTACAATAAGGTGGATTGGCTGTTGGCAGCAGTAGGTGTGGCGGCGGTGCTGGGACATATTTTCCCATTCTATCTGAAATTCAAGGGTGGAAAAGGATTTGCTACATACATAGGATTGATTTTCGGATTGGACTGGCGATTGTTTCTGGCTGTGGTGGGAATCATTTTCCTGGTGGCTTTTATTACAGATTATATTGTGGCCGGTACCTTTAGTACAATTACTATTGGACCATTATACTATTTGGTGATACAACCATCATTAATAGTGGCTGGTATTGTAGCTATCGGCTCACTGGTGATTTTGTGGAAGCATCGTGAAAATATTATAAATCTGAAAAACGGTAGTGAAATGAAGATTCGCAGTGCGTTTCAAAATAAATACAAACAAGCAAGTTAATAGGAGGAAAGAACATGGCACCAAGAGGTGGTTCTATGCGAGGGGGATATTTAACAGAAGAGGAAAAGGCTAACATGCCAAAGGTTACCTTGCCCTTATTAAAACGCATTTTTTCTTATTTGGCGCCCTACTGGAAGCAGATGGCAGTGGTACTTATCTGTATCATTGTTTCTTCCGCATTTGGTTTATTACCCTCCGTACTGACAGGAAAGATTATTGACGAAGGTCTCATTGGGCAGAATATGCGGATGCTGGTGATTCTGATTATCACATCCTTGGGCGTGACGCTGGGAGCAAATTTGATCCGAGTGGCAGAGAGTTATTTGAATACCTGGATTGCCCAGCATATTACCTATGATATGCGTAATAAGATGTATAAGCATTTACAGCAGATGTCACAGGGCTTTTTTACTTCCAATAATCAGGGCGATATTATAACCCGAATGACCAGTGATATTTCCGGTGTGGAAAGGGTAATTACCAGTACCTTTACCAGTATTTTGTCCAACGTAATTACTCTGGTAGTGGCTATGATTATTATGTTTCAAGAAAGCTGGATACTGGCATTGGTGGGTATGCTGGTGATTCCTTTGTTTACCATTCCCACCAGATGGGCAGGTAAGACCAGATGGACCCTGACTCAGGAATCCCAGGAATGCAATGATGAAATCAATGGTATTTTAAATGAAACACTGTCTGTCAGCGGTCAGCTTTTGGTAAAACTGTTTGGCAGGGAGAATTACGAATATGAAAAATACCAAAATGCAAATCAGCGGATGATACGCTTGAATATCAAGGAAAGTATGGCCGGACGCTGGTTCATGGTGATTATAAACACATTTTCCAGTGTGGGTCCCATGTTACTTTATCTGGTAGGCGGTATTCTCATGATGAAGTATAATTCCGACCTGACAGTGGGTGACATTACGGTTTTGGTGACCTTGCTTGGCAGAATGTACGGACCGGTAAACTCTCTTCTGAATATGCAAGTGGAATGGATTCGTTCCATGGCCCTGTTTACTCGTATTTTTGAGTATTATGATATGCCTGTTGAGATTAAGAATGCAGAGGATGCTATTATACCGAAAAGTACTCAGGGAAATGTGGAATTTAAGCATGTAGAGTTTGCGTACAATGAAGAACGTAAGATTTTAAAGGATATTAATTTTGAGTTGAAGAGTGGTAACAGTATTGCCATCGTAGGGCCTTCCGGTTCTGGTAAGAGTACCATTGTAAATCTGATTCCCAGATTGTATGATGTGTTGGGCGGAGAGGTGACCTTTGATGGCGTGGATGTGCGTAAGCTGGATTTGGAATATCTGCGTAATCAGATAGGTATAGTATCACAGGAAACATATCTGTTTAATGGTACAATCCGTGAAAACCTGCTTTATGCAAAGCCGGATGCTACGGAAGAAGAGATGATTGAAGCTTGTAAAAAAGCCAACATCTATGAGTTCGTACAGAAACAGGAAAAGGGACTGGATGCCATGGTAGGTAACAGAGGTCTGAAGCTGTCCGGTGGTGAAAAACAGCGACTTTCTATAGCTCGTGTACTTTTGAAGGACCCTGTTCTGTTTATTTTCGATGAAGCGACGGCATCCTTGGATTCCATCTCTGAAAGTAAGATTCAGGAGGCAATTAATCCGATTATTGAATCCAGAACCAGTATCCTTATCGCCCATCGTCTGTCCACCATTCTGGCTGCAGATGAAATTTTGGTAATTAAGGATGGTGTAATTGCGGAAAGAGGTGTACATGAAGAGCTGGTAAAAGCCGGTGGAACCTATACTGAGCTCTATGAAACACAGTTTGGAAAAGCTCTGGAAAAACAGTAATTTGTAATTTATCGTTTTATCAAATTAGTGCGAGTTAGTAAAATGCCTATAAATAAATTGAATCAATGGTAAAATTTGTATAAAAGACCGAAATTCAGCTTTCGGTCTTTTTTTTTATGTCGATAAATGTTATAATTTAGTTGACAATGGGGTACTATGGGGAAAAAGAGAGAAAAAGGAATTGTAAAAAATGTCGAAAACGATTAAGGAATGGAGCAAACAATATCAGTTACGTTATGCAGCAGGGCGATTTTATCTGCTGGATATGGAACAGACAGGTGTGCCATATAAACGTCCTATGGAAATGAATGCAATTGGGACAGAAATATGGAAGATGTTGGTGGAAGGCTATACCACGGAGCAGATTGTACAAAAGCTGGCAAGTGAGTATGAAGCAGATGCGGAAGATATTGGTGAAGATGTATTACAGTTTCAAAAGAGCTTGATAATGTACGGAGTGAAAATAGGGGAATAAAGAATGAATATTTTATTAATCGGTGGTTCCGGGAGTTTTATTAACAACCTGATTATTAAGTTAAATAAAGAGGGACACAGAATTTATCTTTTGACCGGTAGCCGCTATAAACAGGCACCATATCAGAAGGTATTTGAACGCTATGATTTTACATATGATTGTGCCTGTCTGGATGAGATATTTAAGAGTATAGATCCGGATTTGACATTATTTATGGGTGCGCATGATACGAATTTCAGGTGGCAGGAGGAAAAGGATGCGGTTCGTTTTTCTGCCAGTCTGATGAATATTCTTATGGCATATTCCATGAATAATGTGGGTAGATTTATTTATCTGTCATCAGATGAAGTATATGGTTATGATTATGACAGGTTTATTACAGAGGAAAGTCCTACAGCACCTTCAACATTGCGGGGTATGGTAATAGCACAGGGAGAGGAATTATGTAGAAGCTTCCGTATGAACAGAGGACTGGATATTCTGACATTGCGTATTGATAATATTTACAGTATTCCCCAGGAACGAAAGGATGTAAATAACAATATATGCGCACGTATGTGTCTTGAGGCATTGGAAAAGGGAACTATATCCATAACCTATGATCATTTAATGTCATTCATGTATGAAACAGACGCTGTAGAGTTTATTTATCGTTTTGTGCAGGCAGACAGCCAAAAGTATTCCATCTACAATTTGTCCGTGTCAGAAGCAGTTTCCGAACAGGAACTGGCACAGATGGTTCGTGAAGCGGTAGGTGGTGAAATTGAAATTAAATATTCCGAAAAACTGGGTCAAAGAAGAGTACTTTCCAATAATCGTATGTGTGAGGAATTTAATATTCCGTTAAACTGTGACTTGGAAGCCATTATTCAAAGAATGGCAGAGCATATGAAGAAGAATAGTCATATTTTT
Source organism: Lachnospiraceae bacterium (assembly GCA_017521605.1). Classification (GTDB taxonomy): domain Bacteria; phylum Bacillota; class Clostridia; order Lachnospirales; family Lachnospiraceae; genus Acetatifactor. The sequence continues at coordinate 31,996 of JAFXCD010000023.1, forward strand.
CTTCGTGGAGAGCAGGAAAAGTTACCATGGTGGAAAAGACTTATGAATAAAGCCGGATGGTTTATTCATGCCATGATTCCATTTGTAGAGAATTTGATTTGTTTTGTGCCATTTTTTATGATTAATAATCGTACTGCAGACAGTGCATATTTTGCAAATTTGGATTTGTATTTATTATATGTATTATTGTTTGCTATTATTTATGGACAGCAGCAGGCTACATTCTCGGCAGTGCTTGCTACAGCAGGTTATTGTTTTAGACAAATGTATGAACGTTCCGGCTTTGAATTAATGCTGGATTCCAATACATATATATGGATTGCACAGCTGTTTATTTTAGGATTGACTATCGGTTATATGAAGGATAAATTAAATATTCTGAAGAGAGAAAGTGAAGAAGAACAGGAATTCTTGTCAGTTCAACTTAGTGATATTCAGGATATTAATAATAGTAATGTACGTGTAAAGGATGCTTTGGAAACCCAGATTGTAAATCAGAATGACAGTATTGGTAAAATATATAGTATCACATCATCTCTTGACCAATATAGTGCGGAAGAAGTGTTATTCTATGCAACAGAAATCCTGGTACAGCTATTTGGAAGCAGGGATGTAGCCATTTATACTATTTCCAATAATGAGTATGCCAGATTGTTTTCTGCTACCTCTCAAACCGCAAGAGGAATGGGGAATTCCATTAAATATGCAGAAATGGGTGAGTTTTATAGAACCTTAATGGAAAGGAAAGTTTATATCAATAAGGATTTAGATGAAAAATATCCACTTATGGCCAATGCGATTTTTGAAGGAGAGAAGATGCAGATGATTCTTTGTATCTGGGGGATTCCATGGGAAAGAATGACATTAAGTCAGGCAAATCAGCTAACAGTTGTCAGCGCTCTGATTCAAAATGCAGTGTTGCGTGCAAACAGATATCTTAAGGTTTTGGAAAGCGAGAGATATGTGGCAGGAACGCGTATTATGGAAACTAAAGCATTTTCAGCGTTGTCACATGCATTTATGAATGCAGAAAGTAAGGGATTGACAGATAGTACTTTGCTAAGAGTAAAGTCGGGGTCTAATGATCCGAAACAGGCAGGTATGTTTTTGGAAGCCAAATTACGAGATACAGATTATATTGGTACTTTAGAGGATGGAAAGCTTTACATATTGTTGTCCAATACCAGCAAAGAGCATTCACTACATGTAATTGACAGAATGGCTAATATGGGTGTGGACATCGAGGTGATGGAGGAAATGTAAGAGCATGTTTTGGATAATGCTTATCATTAATTTAATAATTGTAGTCTGTTATCTGATTTGGAATATTGTGCGTAAAGAGGAAAAACAGAAAGGCTTTATTATTCGTTCGGTTGTGATGTTCTGTTGTCCCATTATCGGTCCCTGTTTCTTTTTGATAAGTCATGTTCTGTTTTTGGTGGTTTTTTCGGATACGGTGGATTTGGAAGATGTTATCTTTAGTAAGGAGCGTGTAAAAACTTACTTGCACGCAGATGAAGACAGAGAGCGTAATGTGGTACCCTTGGAAGAAGCTATTGAGATTACGGATAAGGAAAATTTGCGTAATCTTATGATGAACATTGTTCGTGGAGATATACATCAGTCCTTGGCGAAGGTGGCGATGGCTATGGATGGAGAAGATACGGAAACAGCACATTATGCAGCATCCGTATTACAGGATACACTTAATGATTTCAGAAACAGGGTGCATAGTGTCAGAGAAGCTGTTTTAAAGAATGATGAGCATCAGGTTGATTATGCATGTTACCTGATTGAATATATGGATAGCTTTTTGAAGCAGAATGTGCTTACGGAACTGGAACAAAAGACCTATGTAAATATTATGGATGAAACCTGTGAGCTGATATATGAGAAGGAACCGCTTCGTTTGCTGAATGTTCATTATGAAATGGTGGCAATCAGATTACTTGAGGTAAATGAGTTTGAGAAGAGCCAAAAGTGGTGTGAACGTTCCGTGTATCATCACCCCAATACCTTGTCCACTTATACCATGCAGCTGAAGTTATATTTTACCAGTAATCAAAAAGAAAAGTTTTTTAGTGTGCTGGATGAGTTGAGAAGTTCATCGGTGGTTATTGATAAAGAGACATTGGAAATGATACGTATATTTTTGTAAAGACTTATTTGTATGAAAGGGAGATGAGAATATGTCAATGACAACTTTTATGATATGGCAGATGATTGGCATATTTTGTGCCTATTTTGGAGTGACTCTGATTTTGCCACTGATTGTATTCAGACATCTGTTAAAGGGAAGAACAGTTATTAATCAGATTCTTTTCAGTTTTTTGATCGGAAATTCTTATATCGTCACAATGGTACAGATATTACAGCTTTTGAAGATTAGTAATGGGGTGACTTTAATTGTATCTACTGTGGTACCGGCATATGTAGTTTGGGTAAAGCTGAATAAGGTGCCGGTAGTGAAGGTGGCAGAAGAAATTGGGACGAATGTTAAGAGAATAACCTTAAAGCGTCTTGGAACAAAGACTGCAACATATCGTTTGCATAATAGATTTTGGAAGAAAAGTAAGATTGTAGTTAAGAATGTGGGCTATATCATAATGCAGAATATTCTGGAGATAATCTTGCAGATTATATTATTGCTTGTATTAATCTATGTATATGGTCAGGGAATAATTTCTGTATATGGTTATACAGCTTCAGACATACCTGTTCACAATTATTGGATTAACGCATTAAGTGATAATAATATATATGTGGCAGGCGTATATCCCCATGGTTTCCATTGTGTAATTTATTATTTACATAAAGTGTTTGGATTTGATACATATATTCTATTGTCTCTATTTGCTTTTGTGCAGGTAGTGTGCATTAATTTTGCACTTTTATATTTTTTAAGGCTTTGCTGTAAGCAAAAGTATATTGCTTATGCCGGCATATTTTTTTATGCAATAGGCGGGATGTATACACAAGGTACATATTGGCGTTTTTCAAGTTCTTTGCCCCAGGAATTTGGCATGATTTTCATATTACCGGCAATATATTATGGTTTTGAGTTTTTTCAAGAACGTTATAATGAAGTGAAACAGGAGAAAAAGAAGGAAAAATCTCTGTATTCGCTGTATGGTTTTGCCATGGCATTCGGATTGACCTTGTCCGCTCATTTCTATAATACAATAATTGCTGCTTTCTTTTGTATAGCTATGGCACTGGCTTATATCTTTTTATTGGTTAGAAAGCAGTATTTTGGTAATATTGTTATTACCTGTTTGATTAGTGTGTTGGTTGCTATATTACCTATGGGAATTGCATTTGCGACAGGAACGCGATTAGAAGGTTCATTATATTGGGCCAGTAATGTTATAAAAGGTTCCATAAGCGAAGAGCCTTCAGCGAGTACAGAGGCGGAAGGAAACATTGATAGTAGTGTAACGGAAATAACAAGCCCAAATGAATTTGAAATCAGTCATAATGATTCAACTATAAAGCAGGAAAACATACAAGAGAATCATGTAGAAAGAGAAGACTTGGAGCAAACGCAAAATCAGAATATTGTACAGGGAAAGAAAAAAAGCTTTAATGAACTAGTAGGAGAAATTAGTCTGAAGATAAATACAAAATTAACTGTTTTTATATGGAATAGCAATGCTGTGTTACTTAATAGGATATTGTGGCTATCGGTTATTGGTCTTGTGGGAGCGGGTTGTGTATATTATGTTTTGCGAAAACCTTGTGAGGGTGCAATGCTGTTTACGATATCAATAAGTACAATTATTTTATTGATTGCATTAACGGCAGATACACTTGGATTACCTACTCTATTGGATTCCAGCAGATGCTGTATATATGTGGCATATACGATTCCGGTTGCATTGACCGGTGCTTTGGATGCGGTCATAACATTGTGTACCGGTGATGGGCGCTGGCGTTTGGTAGGTAATGTATTATCGTGTTTATGTATTGCACTGGTTTGGATAGCTTTAATCAGTAATGATATTCTTAGAAAACCATATACTCCCAATATGTTTGAACGAAATGAATCAATTACTTCTTTAACAAATATATTGAGGAATAACAAGGATTTTACATGGACAATTTGTTCGGCTAACGATGAGTTCCGTATGTGCGAAAAGAGAGGATATCATTATGAAATAATAACATTATTAAAGCAGTTAGAGAATATGGATGAAGAAACCATAGTTACAATACCGACAGAAAAGGTCTTCTTTTTTATTGATAAAATACCTTTGGATTATGCTTCTACATATACAATAGGTGAGGAGAAGGTGTCTGAAGAATATGCAAATATGAACTTGTCTTATGCAGGAGGGCTGGCACCGTATCAAAGTTATGCCCGATTGACAACTATGTCCCGTATGTATTATTGGGCACAGGAGTTTATGCGTAAGTATCCCAATGAAATGAAGGTTTATTTGGAAACAGACCAGTTTGTTTGTTATGTATTAGAGCAGAATACATATGATTTGTATAATCTGGCGATTGATTACGGTTATAATACGAGGGATAAATAATGGATAGAATGGTATCGCGCAGAAGATTAGTCAGCATGACCATGATAATGCTGGTGCTATTGTTTATGTTCCAGTTTACACAGGTGATTAAAGATGTTGGCAATGATTATAATGTAAATGAATATGCGGTAGAAACTCCCTTGGACAGAACATCTTCGTGGAAGATGGGAGATATGGGGAGTACTAAGGATTATGAGTATGTAGCATTTCTTGGAGATACAGGTACTCAATTAGGCAATATTATAGAACAATGGTGTATGTATACTAAAAGGGAGTTGAAAGAATACTCTTCGGTGGATGAGCTAAAAATATTAGCAGAGGATAAGCCGGAGGTCTTATTGATTGATTCGGGTTTTGTGGATTTTGGGAAGGATACAAATTCCTTAGGAGCATTGACAAATGAAGAAATATCTATGATATTTTGTAATTTGCCGGATGTGAATGTAATTGCTAAAAATGGCAGATTGAGAGAACTACTGGGTATAAAAAGCGTGGAAGCATATAAGGTAGAATTGACGGGTGTAAAACTATTTGGTGGATTTTTGCTTGGTGGCGATACCATATATGCCGTGGAGGAAGAAGAACAGGCTAAAAGACAGGATTTAGATTTAAATATTCCATGGTACGCCGTATTCGGTGGCACAAAATCCTATATGGTAGGAATGCTGGAAGAAGAACAGTTGGAAAACTATAAGCATAAGAACGAAATGTCTCCTGCTGTTATTTGGAGAAATAGTTATAAAAAAGCTTTTGTTTTTGCTGTAAACGGAGATTATATGAGTGACAGCACTGGATTAGGGATACTGGATGCTATGATGTCAGAATTACATCCTTATGAGATATATCCGGTAATTAACGCACAAAATCTGACAGTTGCAAATTTCCCGGGATTTGCAGAAGAGAATACGGAAGAGATTATGCGACTTTACAGCAGGGATCAAAGTGATCTGTTCAGAGATATTATGTGGCCCAGTATTAATGCTACCATGAAGCGAAACAGATTGCATGAATCTGTGTTTTTTATGGCACAAGCTGATTATTTGGATAATAATGAGCCTAAAGAAGATGAATATGTTTTTTATTTAAAGGAATTAAATGAACAAAGAGCAGAAGCAGGAGTTTCCATAAATTGTAGAGAAAAGAATATTTCGCTTTCTGATAAAATGGCACGGGACTGCCAGTTTTATGAGAAGGCAAACAATGGATATGTTTTTACAGCTGCTTATGCCGATGATTCCGAAAATGTCAGCGAATTAAGAAGAATTATAGAAAAGGAATCGGCATTGAAGGATATAAAAACCATAGTACAGCGATATGATGCTTCTACACCTATAGTATCTTACCTGAATAAGGATATTACATTACAGAATACCATTACAGATGGTGTATATTATACCTTTTCACAGGACTTGCGAATGAAGAGTTTGCAGACGGCATTAGGATATTCCAATACGCTTTTGGATATGTATCCTATAGCATGGCCGGAAAGTGAGAATGATGTATGGGAAAAGATGTATGATGATTACTCCAGAAATGTTGACACCTTCTGGAAAGAGTTTCATGTGTTTGATAATACTACTGCCTCTGAGAGTGACAGAAGGGTAAGAAGCTTTTTGAGTCTTGATTACGAGCACCAATTAACTGATAATGTTTTGAATTTGCAAGTAAAAAATATGCAGGAAAATGCCTGGTTCATTTTACGTACCAATGGTCAGAATATTGAAAAGGTTGAAGGTGCTAGTGTTAAAAAGATTGAAGATGAAGCATATTTATTGATGATTAATGAAGCAAATGTAAAGATTTACTTAAAGAACATGGATGAATTATATTATTATATGCCTGAATAAGTAAGACAAAAGGAATTTTGAATTCCCAAATGTACTGGAGGAAACGTATGAGAATCTGTATCGTGGCTGAAGGATGCTATCCTTATGTTATGGGTGGTGTTTCCAGTTGGATTGATAGTATGATAAAGTCATTTCCCAACATAGAATTTTGTTTATTGACGATTATCACAGATAGGGAACAGAGCGGTAAATTTCTATATACATTACCGGATAATGTTACGGAAGTATATGAGGCTTATCTGAATGATTATGACTGGAGTAAGAAACGGAAATATGGTAGAAGAACAAGGCTGAATAAACAGGAGTACAGAGCTCTGAGAAGTGTAATTCTGAATGAACAGGTGGATTGGGATACCCTGTTTGATATGTTTCAGAATAAGAAAATCAGTATAGATGATTTACTTATGGGGGCAGATTTTTTTAATGTGGTACAGGAGTGTTATAATTTAAAGTTTCCGCAGATTGTATTTTCGGATTTTTTGTGGACCATACGTTCTATTTATTTACCGCTATTTCTGATAATGCAGACCAATCTTCCCAAAGCAGATTTTTATCATTGTGTAGCTACAGGATATGCAGGTTTGTTGGGAAGTATGGCGCGGTATAGGTATGGCTGCGGTTTGTTGGTATCAGAGCACGGAATCTATACACGTGAACGTGAAGAAGAGATTATTAAAGCTTTTTGGGTAGAAGGAATTTATAAAAATATATGGATAGACCAGTTTAGAAAAATGTCTCGTCTGGCATATGAGCGTTCTGATAAGGTGACCAGTTTGTATGAACATGCCAAAGAATTACAGATGGAGTTGGGGTGCCCGGAATCCCGAATTATCATTACTCCCAACGGTATTGATATGGAACGTTTTGCTGATTTGCCGGGGAAGACGGATGAAGAGACGGAATGGATTAATATAGGGGCTGTATTACGTGTTACACCTATTAAGGATGTAAAAACCATGATTCGAGCATTTTCTTATGCAAAAGAGAAGGTACCTAATATAAAATTATGGATTATGGGTCCTATGGATGAGGATGAGGTATATGCCAATGAATGTTTTGAATTAGTAGAAACATTGAAAATTACAAATGTATATTTTACCGGCAGAGTTGATGTCAGACAGTATTTAGGAAAAATGGATTTTACCATTTTAACCAGTATCAGTGAAGGCATGCCACTGACTATTTTAGAGAGCTATGCTGCTAAGAAGCCGGTAATTGCAACAGATGTGGGTAACTGCAGAGGGCTTATTTATGGTGAAAGTGATGATTACGGAATGGCAGGTATATTGACACATATTATGAATGTTTCGGAGATTGCAGAAGCAATTGTAAAGCTGGCAGAATCATCGGAGTTGCGTGCGACCATGGGTGAAGTTGGTTATAAACGTGTTCAGAAGAATTATCGTATTGAACAGATGAAGGCAACCTATGAGGAGATTTATAGGGAACTTGGTGAAAAATATGGATGTAAATGGCCAGAAGGGTTGTTTAGAGTGTAAAGATATAGTAAGGAGGCATATATGGCAGGTATTGGTGTTAATTTAAATAAAATATTTTCAAAGAACACAATTACTACCCATATTTATGGTTTTACATATAGTATGGTGGCTACCATCGCACCAATGTTTTTGGTAATCGGGGCGATTATCATAATGCAGCTGTTATTAGGATTTTCAAAGGTAGGATATGCTACACGCGAATTATATTCTTGTACAGTTCTTTATATATTTATCTTTGCACTTCTGACAGCATCACCCTTTAATGCAGTATTGTCAAAATATATGTCAGATGTAATTTACAATGAGACGTATTCGGATATTCTTCCCTGTTATTATTTTGGATTGATTCTTAATGTTGTATTCAGCTGCTTATGGGGAATTCCTTTTTGTATTTGGGAGCATGTAGTAGGGAATGTGCCGATTTACTATGTTTTTACAGGGTATTGCGGCTATATTTCATTGGTTCTTGTATTTTATTCCATGCTTTATTTATCTATTTGTAAGGATTATAAGAAAATATCCTTGTTTTTTTTCATTGGTATGTCGATAACAATAATACTATCATTAATATTAGTTTATTTATTTAAGGTGGAAGTAACCTATGCCATGTTGTTATCTTTGGTAGTAGGCTTTGCTATCATAGCTTGTTTAGAATTTGCTTTAACAAAAAGTTATTTTAGAGAGAATAGTGGAAAATATAAAGAGGTTTATCAATATTTTAAAAAGTATTGGAAGCTTGTTCTAACTAATTTCTTTTATATATTAGGTCTGTATACCCATAATTTTGTGTTTTGGGGAACCGATATGCGGATGGTTGTTGTAGATAGTTTTGTTTGTATGCAACCTTATGATATGGCGTCATTTATTGCCATGTTTACTAATATTTCAGCAAGTGTATTATTTATAACCAGAGTGGAAATGCATTTTCATGAAAGATATCGTGCATATTCAGAAGCGGTTATCGGTGGTCGGGGAATGGATATTGAAAATGCGAAGAGACGTATGTTTAGACAATTATCAGAAGAATTAATGAACATGGTTCGAATTCAGTTCATTTTATCGGTAATAGTCTATTTTATTTGCATTACCTTATTGCCTTATTTGGGATTGGGAGGCTTAGTAATGAAGATTTATCCATGTCTGGCGGTAGGATATTTTATTCTGTTTACTATGTATGCAGCAATTATTTTCCAGTATTATTATAATGACATGACTGGTGCATTGATGACATCTGTGGCATTTTGGTTGGCTACGTTATTGGGAAGCATATGGGCTACGCATTTGCAACCTATATGGTTTGGAATAGGTTTGGTAATTGGTGCAATGGTTGGATGGATGGTAGCATATGCCAGATTACGATTCATAGAGAATAGTGTGGATACACATATATTCTGTAATGGTAGTATTATGAAGAAAGGTCAGGGTACAAAACCCACCAATATAGTGTTCAGCAGATATACGATGAAAACAGAACAGAGAAAGTAGGGAAGAAATATGGAAGTTGCTGATATTTTACGTGCTTGTATCATCTTAGTGGGATTTGCGTTGTTGTGTATAACAGTTACATCCTTGGCAAAAAGGAGAATGACGGAAACCTTTTGTATTATTTGGGGAGGTGTATCCTTTTTAGTAATACTGGCAGGGATTCTGTTAAGACCGGTGCTTTTGAAGAATTATATCAGCATTGCCGGCATGGTGATTTTGTCATTGGCAGGCTTTTGTATTATTTGCGGAGCTTATTTTTTATCTACTATGATATCGGATTTGACCAGAAAAAATCGCGAATTGGCAATACAGGTATCTTTATTAAAAAGAGAATGCGAAAAAAACAAAGAGCGATTGGATAAGTTGGAAGGCAATGTAGCAGATGAAGAAGATATTGATTACAATTAATACATTAGGACTGGCTGGAGCAGAAGTTGCTTTATTGGGGCTTTTGCAACAATTGGATCCTAAAGAATATGAAGTATCTTTGTATGTGATTACCGGTCAGGGAGAACTTCGGGAGAGACTGCCAAAGCATGTAAAACTATTAAATAAATGTTACTGTGACAGTTCGGTTTTAAGTGCTGAGGGACGCAAAGCTTTAATGAAAACAGTCTTAAAGGCTTTGATTGCAAAAGGGAAGGGGATTATATTGTTCCCGTATTTATTGAAACATTTAATGAAGCAGATTACAAGCGGTAAAATCTGTCCGGACAAGCTTTTGTGGAGAGTATTATCTGAAGCGTCAGAACGTTTTGAGGAGACTTATGACTTGGCAATAGCCTATTTGGAAGGTGGTGCTACTTATTATGTGGCAGACCATGTAAAGGCAAAGAAGAAAGCTACATTTGTACATGTGGATTATTCAGAAGCCGGATACAATAGAAGTCTGGATAGAAATTGCTATTTGAAGTTTGATAAAATATTTACTGTGTCTGATGAAGTAAAGACAAGCATTCTGGCGGTATATCCAGAGTGTAAAGAAAAGACAGAGGTTTTTCATAATATTCTGAATCAGGAGAATATTCGTGATAAAGCAAAGGAACCGGGTGGATTTACGGATTTTTATGAAGGATTTCGCATATTAACAGTTGGAAGACTAACTGTTCAAAAAGCCTATGATATATCTATAGAAGCCATGAAGCTGTTGAAGGATAAAGGGATAGATGCACGTTGGTATGTATTAGGTGAAGGAGACCAAAGAACAATGCTGACTACCAAGATTCAACAGTTGGGGTTGCAAGAGGATTTTTTGCTTTTGGGTGCAGTGGATAATCCATATCCTTACTATGCACAGACAGATATTTATGTGCATGCTACCCGTTTTGAGGGAAAGAGCATTGCTATTCAGGAAGCACAGACTTTAGGGTGTCCTATATTGGTTTCAGATTGTAGTGGAAATCGAGAGCAGGTAACTCACGGTGTGGATGGGCTGTTGTGTGATTTGACCCCGGAGGCTATCTGTGACGGAATCAGGAAGCTTTATGAACAGGAAGATAAGCGAAAAGAGTATGGCGTGAATGCTTCTAAGAAAAAGCTTACGAATCCGGAAGAAGTGGAGAAATTACTGGTATTGATGAAAGAATAAAGATACAAGGAGGTTAGGATATGAAGAACAGAAAGAAAATGTTGATTATTATTCCGGCCTACAATGAAGAAAAAAATATTGGTGAATTGTTGGATAAGTTAAAGGCGCCATCCATTGCGGAAATAGCTGATGTGTTGATTATGGATGATGCTTCTAAGGATAATACTCGGCGTATTGTTTTGGAAAAGGGTATGGAAGTGGTAACCCATGTATTTAATTTGGGGTATGGAAGTGGTTTGCAGGTAGGATACAAATATGCCATACGGAATGATTATGACTATATCGTTCAAATGGATGCAGATGGTCAGCATGATGTGTGCAATATATTGAACATATATAATAAATTAACAACACCGGATGTGAATGGAAAGTGTCCGGATATTGTATTGGGCTCCAGATTTTTGGAAGGCAGCCAGACATTTTCCATATCAAAAGTAAAAAAGATGGCTATTGGAATGTTTCGTTTTTTAATTAAGTGTGGAACAGGCCAAAAAATCAAGGATCCCACCACGGGATTACAGGGGTTAAGCAGAAGAGCCATTGATTTTTATGCCGGATATAATCAGTTTGATGATAAATATCCGGATGCAAATATGATTATGCAAATGATTTTGTTAGGTTACAGAGTAGTGGAGATTCCTGCTGTAATGCATGCCAGGGTAGAAGGGGTTAGTATGCATTCGGGGTTGAAGCCCATTGTATATATGCTACGAATGATGTTTTCTATTATAGCAGTTTGGATTCGTATCAGAGTGTATAAGGTTGATGTGGGGGCAGCAGATGAAAACACTGTTACATAGATTCTTTTCAGAAAAAGAAGAGTGGATTTTACGGAAGGCAGATTTGACAGAGACTATAAATAGCTTAGAAAATCCCTCCAGAGGCTGGTATCGGATATACACCTTTTTGGCAGAACAAATGCCGGATTTTCAACCTATGCTATGGTGCGATATTGAAGGTGATACATTAGTAATGGTGATTATCAATATTGGTGCATATAAGGAAAAAGAATTAGATGAAGCGGCTTTGGAAAATATTCGTACAATTTTACGTTTTTTTGTGAAAAAACATTATGAAATAGTACTAAGAATTACCTATGACCATGAAGGAAAGGCGTTGGAAAAGGAACCATTTTTCTTTTCAACAGTAAAAGAGCACTTTCTTCAACTGCTCCCCGTTATTAATGAGTATGCGGAGCATATTTTTGTATATCAGGGGATGTTGATTGGTAATTGGGGTGAGATGCATACTTCACGTTTTTTACAGCCTACAAAGCTGAAGGAATTGTGGAGTATTTTAAAAAGTAATCTGGATGACAGGATTTTTACCGCAGTTCGAAGACCTGCCTGCTGGCGTATGCTACACATGAATCATGAAACAGACAACATGGGATTGTTTGATGATGCTATATTTGGTTCAGAGAATCACCTGGGAACGTTTGGAAATATGCCCAGAGATTCTGTGAGCTGGGATTCATTGTGGTGCAAAACAGATGAATTGAGATTTGAGGATGAATTGTGTCAAAGGGTGCCTAATGGTGGAGAAGCTATTTGCGGGGAACAGTATTTAGCAGTGGAGAATCCTGGCAGTACAGTGGAAACTTTGAAAAGGATGCATATTACATATTTAAACAAAGAATATGATAAAAAGCTTTTAGGGATTTGGAAAGAGTGGAAGTGGGAAGGAACGGGAGTATGGCAGGGGTGCAGCCTATATGATTATATAGGAAATCATTTAGGATATCGTTTCCTGGTGAGAGATGTGGAGATTGTTGCTACTGATAAAAATGTAAAGGAATTAAAACTGGAAATTATAGTGGAAAATGTTGGATTTGCTTATTTTTATGATGATGCAGAAGTGGTTTTAGAGCAAGTGAATGAACATGGAGATAGAAAAGAAAGAGTAGTTAGCTTAAGTAATCTTAATTGGAATGGAGGTAGTATTGAAAGATATACTATAGATATTTCAATGGAGAAAAGCAGTTTATATGTATTTATGAGACGAAAAAGGGATATGAGAATTTTGTATTTCGCTAATCACATGAAAGCAGACGGAAAAGTTTGGTTGGGAGAAATAGTTCATAGTGAAGTCTGAGAAATGAGGAACCGTTATGGTGGTAAAGAAAAATCAATATATTGATTTGTTAAAGGGAATATCATGCATAATTGTGATTTGCTTGCATTGTCCATTTCCGGGGGTGGTCGGAGATGGCATTATATATGGGTTGCGATTTTCAGTCCCCGTTTTTTTTATGATATCAGGATATTTCAGTTATAGTAAGAGTGAGGACTGGATAATTGATAAGGCCAGATATATTTTGAAGTTGTTGATATTTACAGAATTGTTTTATTGTATTTGGAGATTTATTCAGGGTTGTTTATTTGAAGGTAATACAGTACATCAAATTTTGAAAGAGAATGTTATTAATAAGAACTTAATTCAGGTGTTATTTTGTGGGACTTTATTTAATGGTACCCTGTGGTATTTATATGCAATGTTTTGGACCTGGATAATTATATGGTTTTTTCGAAAGAGAAACCTGTTAAACAAGATGTTTTTTTTAGTTCCTTTATTGCTGATTATACAGATATTCGGAAGATATTATGTACAGAATAATTATGATATTAACAGGCTTGTAATATTATTTAGAAATGCGATTACCTTTGGGTTACCCTTTACTATGTTGGGAATATGGATTGCAAAGAATAAAGAAGAACTTCTGCAGAAAATAAGTGTGCCATGTAATTTGTGTATGGTTTTAGTTGGATTTCTGCTAATTGTGGTAGAATTTTTTGTGGTTGGACAATATATGGATACACATATTAGTACAGTTATTATTGTAGTTGGCTTGTTTTTATACGCTGTCAGGCAGAATAAAGAAGTGAGTAAATATTTGAAAGTATTTATAAGAATAGGTTCTGTTTGGTATGTATGGATTTATCTGTTACATATTTTTGTGATGGAGGTATTGAAGGTACTATATAGAGTGCTTCAGATAGAAGATAACATACTTGGGCAATATGTATTTCCGATTCTGGTATGTATAGTTAGTTGCATAATTGCTGAGTTAATAATAAGATTAATTAATTATTTTAACAGTAACGGGAGAAAATGATGGTCAAAATTTGTTTCTTTTCCGGGGATATAACTAGAAGTGGTGGCACGGAAAGAGTTTCCACTATGATAGCAAATGAATTGGCAAGGCAGGGACAATTTGAAGTCTGCTTTTTGAGTCTTTGTGAGCAAAAGGATAGCCCCTTTTTTTACATAGATGATAATATAAAACAGTATAAATTAGGGGAGCGGTGGATACAACCCGGACTGGCATATTTACCTATCATTCCTAAGTTACGTAGATTTCTAAAGGAAAAGGCGATAGATATCATTATTGATATTGATATAGTTTTGGATTGTTTATCCATACCGGCTTCAAGGGGACTAAAGATAAAGGTTGTTTCCTGGGAACATTTTAACTGTGATTATGAGTTAACAGTTTCATATCGCAGATTTATTTTAAAGAATATTACAAAGCGTGCTGACTATATCATTACACTAACAGAAGGGGACAAAGTCCGATATGGTCAGGTAATTGGTTGTGCCGAGAAAATAGAAGCGATATACAATCCTATGAAAGAAAGAATTGTTTCATATGAAGGTGAAAAGAAAAAGTGGATTGTAACAGCAGTGAGATTGGTTTATGATAAAGGGATTGATTATTTGACAGAGATAGCTTCCAAGGTATTATTAAGATATCCTGATTGGAAATGGTTTGTATTGGGTGAGGGAGATGAGAGAAAAAAATTAGAAGCCTGTATTCAAGAGTATGGATTAGAGGGTAGGCTGGTAGTTCCGGGATTGGTAGATTGTGTGGATGAGTATTTAAGTAAAGCAAAGTTGTTTGTATTGACATCGCGAGTGGAAGGACTACCAATGTGTTTACTTGAAGCGAAGACTTATAAGCTCCCGTGTATCAGTTTTAATATACCAACCGGTCCGGATGAAATAATAGAAGACGAAATAAGTGGATATTTGGTGGAACCGTTTGATTGTGAAAAGATGATAAACAGAATCAGTGAACTTGTGGAAAACGAGGTACTGTTAAGCTCTTTTGCTGATAGAACCAAGAATAATATATATAAGTTTCAGATGACTAGTATCATGGAAAAGTGGAACAGGGTGTTAAAGGGTCTATGCGAATAAAAAATGCTTTTCGAAATAGCTTCTTTAGTGTTATTTCGCAGATATTATTAATAATAGTGGGGTTCGTCAGTCAGAGAGTATTAAATCTGAGAATGGGTGAAGAACTGGTAGGTATGAACAGTGTTATATCCAATATTATAGCGCTGCTATCTGTTACGGAGTTGGGTATCTCAACAGCGGTGGTTTTTCATTTGTATGGTTATCTGGCGGCTAAGGATGAAGAAAGAATAGCGTCCATAATGAATTTGTACCGGAAGGCTTATAGTATATTTGCTATTGTTATTTCTCTTTTGGGCTTATGCATTATGCCTTATGTACATTTGTTTTTGAAAGAAAACAGCTTTTCTTTGGATTATATCAGATTAGTATATATTTTGTGGCTAATTCGAACGGTATGTTCTTATCTGCTTTCCTATAAAAGGTCGGTGTTAATTGCAGACCAACGGGAATACGTTATAACAATTGGGGTATTGATTGCCAGTACAATGAATTATCTTGCCATAATCATAATTGTGGAATTTTGGCAAAATTATGTGTTGGCATTGTCTTTGAATATTGTGATAGAGATTGTTTTAAATCTGTTGATAGCAAGGTATGTGAACAAAAAATATGCCTTTTTGAAGAAAATGCAAAAGGCTCCGTTACAAAAGGAGATTGTAGATAAGGTTGTATCAGATGTAAAAAATATTTTTGTTTCACGATTATCACTAAAACTATTAGTGTCAACAGATAGTTTGATTATTTCCGGTTTCATTAGTGTGGGAATAGTAGGATTATATGCCAACTATTGTATGATAACTCAGTCAGTGTCCAATATTTTGCTGACGTTATCCGGAACGCTTCAACCGATAGTCGGGAATATGTTTGTAGAGAAAGATCATGAAAAAGATTATGGAGTGCTTAGACAGATTACTTTTATTTTCTTTTGGTTAGCCTCTTTTTGCAGTTGCGGTTTATTTGCACTAATGACTCCTTTTGTAACGGATATTTGGTTAGGCACCGAATATAGACTGGATACTACCATTATTTTGTGGTGTGTAATCAACTTTTTTGCCCAGACCATAAGCTTACCATTAAGTATGATGCTGGGTGTTACGGGTATGTTTCAGAAGGAAAAGAAAATATCTGTTTTGGCGGCAGTTACAAATTTGGTGATTTCCTTGAGCTTGGTAATACCGCTGGGAATTATTGGTGTACTAATAGGAACTTTTTTTTCTCATTTGTTGCAAATAGCATGTCGAATGAAAGTACTTATTTGTGAATATATATGCAAAGAGTTAAAACAGTATTTAATGGAGATAATTCAATATATTGCGTTAACAGGTATCGAACTGGGTTTGGTTTACAGCATTGGTACACAAATGCTCCATAATGGCGGTTGGATATATTTTGTAAAAATGATTTTGGTATGTCTGTTGATACCTAATGCAATCAATCTGCTTATTTATTGCAGGAGCTGGCGTTTTCGTAGTATTCTGAATATGGGTCTGGAGTTTATAGGAAAGCCTAAACATCGAACTTAGTCAGCCAGTGGTAGAAATCATAGCATTGCAGAAGTTCTTTATCATAAGACTTAAAAGGTTTTCCCAAAAATTCCTTTATGATAGGAATAAGGGAGTCATCTATGGTTTCGGGTAGTATTAAAATATTATTGGGATGGTAGAAGTCATAGTTTTTGATGTCCTGATTGTTGGTAATCAGTTTTTTGGACATAAAAACGGATTCTAAGACCCGCATAGTAAGAGCTTGCTGCCCGTTTTGTACAATATCCAACAGCAGACCGCAATGTTTAAGTTCCTTTAAGTATTCCTCATAGGAAAGACTGTGAGAGGTTAGGATATCAGAAAATTCCTTTCGGTAGTTGCTATCAGTGTTTTTGGATAAAATACGGATATCACAATCTAGTCCGCTTTGTGTGAGAAGGTCGTTTAAACGTTTAATGAGTGGTGCCCGGTTTTTGTCAGCACCTAAAAAGAACAATTGATTATTGTACTGTTCAGAGTAGGTCTGAGCATATTCTATTGGATAAAATATATGATTGTATTTCAGGTTATAGAACCGGCAATCTCCTGGGTCAGTGGAATATATAGTCGATTTATCAGAAAATATGGTGTGGTTTTTATGTGCAGCATCAGCTTTGTTCCACATGAACAGAAAAACCTTACAGTCAGGATTCTTTTTGTGGATGTATTGCTCCATGCCACGTTGATATCCATAATCGAAGATAATTACCCTTTTGGCAGTGGGAATATATTTTTTCCACCCCCCCCAGAAATAAGAGCAAAGGGGAATACGACATAGATATAGTAGCTTATAAATGATATAGGACAAACTTCTTTCCGATATATCATAGGGTTTAAAGGTGATTGCGCTATAATGAGGAAAGAAGTATAAATCCGGTTTTTGAAAGATTAATATAGTCTCTTTGTCTGACATAACTGCCTCCATTTAACTCATACAGGGAACATTTGGTTCAAGGTTTTTATGATTGGTTATAGTGTAACAAAGAAAAATAAAAGAAGCAATAAGGAGTTTGGTATTGAAATGAAAGGAAAAGTAAGTATTATTGTACCGGTATACAAAGCAGAAGCCTATCTTTCAAGATGCTTGGACAGTATTTTAAACCAGACTTATACCAATATTGAAGTTATTTTAATTAATGATGGTTCACCGGACAAATCAGGAATGATTTGCGATGAATATGCTCAAAAGGATAGTCGAATAAAAGTTATTCATCAGGAAAATAAAGGAGTGTCCAGTGCCAGAAATGCCGGTTTGAAGATAGCTGGGGGAGAATATATAGGATTTGTAGATTCGGATGATTTTATAGCACCGGAAATGTATGAGCAGATGGTACAAAGTTTGAAAAGCGATAGAGATTTGATAATATGTGGGTGTCACCGTTGCAATTCTGATGGGATGAAGCAGATAAAAAAAGCAAAAGCACTTACATATTACGAATTGCAATGCCCGGAAGAAGCATTGCCAAGTGTGATATATCAACAAGTAACTATGGCTGTATGGAGTAAACTGTTCAGGCGCAATAGGATTTTATCAGAAACCGGAGAAGTTGAAATTTTTTTTGACGAAAGCCTGAATAATCACGAGGATTTTATTTTTATTTGTGAATACATTTGTAGATGCAAAGGAAGGATTTACTTATTACCGGAACGTTTGTATTATTATTGTGACCAAAAAGGTAGTTTATCTAATAGTGAAAAGTCTTTTGATAAAATATTGGAAAGCTTGTCAGCAATTCTGGAATTACAACAGAAATACGATATTGACGAGCTTAAAAGTACAGAACTCTTTTATGTAGAGAACATTTGGAAATATTGGGTTGTAAAGGTAATGCAAGGACAGGAGTACAAAAAACCAGAGGATTTTAAAGAGCATGAGAAAATCAAAGATGAAATAAAGAAATACGTAAATGTTTATAATGCTTCAAAATATGTACGAAAATATAAGAAAGTAATTGTTCATATGTTATTAACACATGAACGGATATTATTTTTTGCTACAAGGTTGGCCGGCAAATTATATAAATAAAACAGGAGAAGATGAAAAGATGAATATTGCAGTTTCGGTTAACAATAAATTTGTTATGCCTTTGAAAGTAATGTTGTTTTCATTAGCCCAAAATACGGAGCGGGATTTAGTTATATATTTGTTGTATTGTGATTTGGATGAGAATAAAAGAATAGAGATTGAAAAATTTGTACAACAATACTGTCATGGAGTAGTTAGGAGTATATTAGTCGAACAAGGTATATTCCGGGAACATGATGCTTCTAAGTCAATGTATTCCATAGAGGCATTTTACAGGTTGTTAATTCCTTACATATTACCAAATGATGTAGAACGTGTATTATGGTTGGATGCAGACATGGTAGTATATGATGAGATTGATGAGTTTTATGATTCCCAATTTGGAACGTCTGGAGAAGCTATGCTTGTAGCATGCTGGAATGAGAAAGACAAAGTAAGAATCCCGGAGTATAAGGAAAGGTTAGGGATAAAAACAGATTATTATTTTAACAGTGGTGTTATCTTGTTTAATATTCCACAAATAAGGAAGCACATTTCAAAAGAAGAAATAAATGACTTTTGGATAAAAAACCAAAAGATATTGTATTATCCGGATCAAGATATACTAAATTGTTTAATGGGAGAGAAGACTGTCTATAAATCAGCAACAGAGTATAATAATCTGAGTCATTTGGAAGAGAATGGGGAAAGAGAATTATTACAGGCCAAAATAATACATTATGCATTTTTTATGAAACCCTGGCTTCTGTATTATGAAGGAAAATGCGAGAAGCCCTTTTGGAATTATGCAAAACAATGTGGTTATAAAATGCATTATATTTTCTATTGTATAATGCATAAACCAACCCTGTTTGTATATAAAATTTATAAGCGAGTTCGATATGGCGAGAAAATAAAAAAGAGTTAATAAAGATAATCGGATTAGTATGCTAATATTAACAAAGGGAGAAACATGAAAACAAAAATTACAGTAAGTATTATCATTCCTGTTTACAAAACAGAAACTTATCTGGCAGAATGTATGAATAGTGTTTTGCAACAGGATTATTCTTATATAGAGATTATTCTGGTGGATGATGGGTCTCCGGATAATTGCCCAAGATTATGTGATGAATACGCACAGAAGTATGAAAAAGTGAAGGTAATACATCAGACCAATCGGGGATTGGGATTATCACGTAACTCTGGTTTGCAGGTGGCAACAGGTAAATACATATTTTTCCTGGATTCGGATGATTGTTTGGATGGACAAGGAGTGGTTACAACACTGGTAAAATGTGCGGAGGAAAAGAATGCTGATATTGTTACCGGAAGCTTCCGCAGATTTAATGAAAAGAGTGTTAGCGAACCAAATGCACATCATTTAGAGGACGGGCCGGTTACAGAAACGGTTGGTTTTCGATTCAAAGGCTTTTATATGTATGGGCATTTGGCATATAATTGGGGAAAGTTATATAGAAAAGCCTTTTTGGAAGAGAATGAACTTTATTGCAAGGCCTACCCTTTTACGCAGGATAAGGCCCACAATATGGCTTGTTGTGCATATAAGCCTAAATATGCTTTTGTGGATGAGAGTGTGTATTTATACAGGGTCAATGAGGAATCTGTAACATTTAAGTACAAAGCCAATTTTATGCCTGTATGGATTTCAATAGCGGAGGATTTTGAGACATTTCTGAAGGAACGGAATATAAAAGAAGATTATTATGATTTGATGTATTTTCACATTTTCTTTGGAAGCTTTTTTCTTGCCAAGCAGGAACTGCAATTTAAAGAAAAGAGAATTCGGGAAGCAGCAAAGGCGTTAAAGGAATATGGTAAGAATCCTTTTGTAAAGAAAAGTATGAAAGCATTGGCTAAGGGTAAGTATTTGAAGGAGATTGAAGCACTGTCATGGAAGATAGTAATTAGGGGAGCTTCATTATTGTTTACCATGCGTGGTTATTGGCCAATGGCATTAGGAATTGCACTGCTTAGAAAGATGGAAGTAGATAGTAAAATTACGAAATCCAGATATAAGAAGGAGAAATAATCAGCGTGAAGGATATGTTTTCAAGAGAAGAGATAGAGCTGATAAATGTCTTAAGAGTTGCTATAAGTAATGTATCAAATCAAAAAGAGATGTCGATTGAAAATATAAACAGCGCAAATCTGATAAGTATGGCAAGAAGACATGCTGTTTTATCATTGATATATGATGTATTGTGTGAGAATCAACTCTTTTTAGATAAACAACCCTATATAGAACAGGAAACAAGAAAAATTGTACTACAATCCTATCGTTTACTGTTTCTGACCCGATATGTGGTAGAATTATTAGCGAAACACCATATTGAGACAGTTGTTCTAAAGGGAGTAGCAACGGCAGGCTTTTATTCAGTGCCTGAATTGCGTAAATCGGGAGATATAGATTTATTGTTACCGAATACAGTAGATGAAAAACAGATTACAGAGATTATGAAAGAGGCCGGCTTCCGGATATCAAAAAACCAACATTCAAATCATCATATGGTTTATGTATCTGCAGAGGGGATTTCCATTGAACTTCATAGTATGCTGGCAGAACCGTTTGCGTATAAGAAGATCAATAAGGCTATGGAAAGACAGATGGAAAGGTGTGCTGTACATATACAAAAAGCAGAAATTATGGGGCTGGAACTGCCTGTTTTGGATAAGCCATATCATGCATATGAGTTGTTGTTACATATGTTGCAGCATTTCATGTATGCGGGTTTTGGTTTAAAGTTATTATGTGACTGGGTAATGATTTGGAAGCAAGACTGGTTAAAGGAAGAGCGTGAGCAGTTCACCATGTTAACAAAAGAATGCGGTTTAGAGAAGTTTGCAGAAATGCTTTCTGCAGTTTGCATGAAATATTTCGGAATGCCGAAAGATACGTTTGCATGGAAGGTTAAATGTGATGAGAATACGGATCTATTATTGAGGGAGATTTTAGATTCGGAGGAGTTTGGCAATTCAGATAACAATCGCATGGTGATGATGAATGGCACAGGGCTGATGGCTTATATTAAGGAGTTTCATCATCAGATGAGGTTGAATTTTCAAAAGGCAGGGAAGTGCTTTTTGTTATGGCCGGTGCTATGGGGAGTGACATTGGTAAGGTTTTTGAGAAATAATAAGAGAGTGCGTAATACATCAACGGGTGGTGTATTAAAAGAGGCTAGAAGAAGAAGTGAACTGATGAAGGAACTGCGTATTTTTCAGTAGTGTTGTGCTAAGAAAATGATATCTGATGTATTGATATAAAATGTACAATGAAGAAAGCTGGAAAAATGTTTTTAGTAATATTTTTTACAAAAATAACAATAATGTGACGAATCAGTTTACAAAAGTGTAAAAATATGGTATGTTATTTATGTAAAAGAGTAAGTTTTGCTATAGGGAGGCAAGTATAATGAAAAAGTATGAGAAACCGGTTGTAATGATAAACGAAGAGTTGGCTGAAGGTGTATACGCAGCGAGCGGAATGATGACGGGACCTACCGGAACACAGGATTGTTGGTCTTTTGATGTATATCCTGTTCAGGATTGGAATGGTTCACATAGAGTATTTGAAATCAAATTAAGACATCATACCGGGTTGGAGCATATATCAGATGCTTCTAATGTTAGTGTCACATTTGACAGAGACTTAACAGATGCATATACAGAGTTTGGTGGTGTTTTTGACGGAAGTAGAACAGTATCTGTATCAAGAGTGCTGTTGGCAGACGCATATAAGGATGGAGATTGGGTTACATATAAGATATGGGCTCAGGCTAGTGATGAGGCAACGACAAGAACTGTTGGTGTAAGTAATGTGACAGTAACATGTGATAAATCACTTAATGTTCAAGGTGGCGGAGCAAGTGAGATAAATCCATAAGGTAAATAAAACAGCATCATCATTTTGATGATGCTGTTTTTGTGTATGAGGTTGTGGTTATATGATACATAAGTTAGTGAAAAGAATGCATTTAGTGAATCCTGAAAGGTTGCAAGAAAGATTTAAGCAGATAAAGTGGATTTATTACTATGCAAAAAAATATTGGATGTCCATGATCCTTTATACTTTAATTGGCATGGCAGGGACTGTTATATCCCTTGTGAGTAGTTGGATTTCAAAAGATTTAGTTGATATTATTACAGGATATGAAACCGGTCGCTTGGTAACTACGTTTTGTATGATGATAGGCATAAATATTGGAACCGGCTTAATGAGTCAAATTTCCAATTATGTATCCAGTAAGATTAGCATGAAAGTAGATGCAGATGTTAAAGCAGATATTTTTTCTAAAATTTTGATCACGGATTGGGAATCACTCAGTAATTATCATACAGGTGATCTGTTGACGCGATGGAGTTCTGATGTTGGTACAATTTCCAGTGGAATATTAAGTTTTGCTCCGAATTTGATTATATATGTATTTAGATTTGTTTCGGCTTTTGCTATGGTTATATATTATGATGCCACTTTTGCTATATTTGCATTTATAAGTATGCCTGTTAGTTTGCTGTTATCAAGAACACTTACAAAACGTATGACCAATAATAATCAGAGAAGTGCTGCAATGGGGGCGAAAATGACGGGATATAATCAAGAAGCGTTTTCAAACCTTCAGACTATAAAAGCATTTGATTTGGTAGGTCTGTATATAAATAGATTGAAAGAGATTCAAAAAGAGTATATAGATATGCGTTTGGAATTTCAGAGAATGTCTATAGGAACTTCGCTGTTACTGAGTACAATAGGCCTTTTGGTTTCATATGCCTCTTATGGTTGGGGGATTTATAGAGTATGGAGCGGAGCAATAAGTTATGGAACAATGACCATGTTTTTGGGGCTTTCGGGTACATTGACAGGAACAATTAACGGGTTGACTTCATTAATTCCTACAACTATTAGGCTTGCTACTTCTGCCGGTCGTCTTATGGATATCGTAGAGATGCCCCGCGAGGATTACAGTAACGATGAATTGGTAAAATCTTTCTATGAAAATAATAAAAATCAAGGTATCAGCTTGAAGATGTTTGATGTAAATTACTCTTATAAGACTGGAACAGAAGTTTTTGCCGGTGCGTCATTAGAGGTTAATCCTCATGAAATTATTGCTTTGGTGGGACCTTCCGGAGAAGGCAAGACGACCATGCTTCGTTTGATCTTGTCGCTTATGCAGACACAGAACGGTACGGCTTATTTAACAGGCGGAGAAGAGTCTGTTCCGCTTACACCTTCCACTCGTAAACTGTTTTCCTACGTACCACAGGGAAACACCATGTTTTCCGGTACTATCGCTGAGAATATGCGTAATGTAAATCCGGAAGCTACGGATGAGGATATTATAGAGGCCTTAAAAGGTGCTTGTGCATGGGAGTTTGTGGAGAAATTGCCCGCGGGTATTAATAGTGAAATAAAGGAGCGTGGAGGAGGATTTTCTGAAGGACAGGCTCAACGTTTGTCCATTGCCAGAGCATTGCTTAGAGATGCACCTATTTTACTTTTGGATGAAGCAACTTCTGCATTGGATGTTGCTACGGAGAGAAGAGTGTTGCGTAATATCATGCAGGATGAGAAACCACGTACCTGTATTGTAACAACTCACAGACCTACGGTACTAAGTGTATGTACCAGAGTTTACGCAATTCGTGATAAGAAGTGTGTAGTGTTAAACGAAAAAGAAATTGATGAGATGGTAAGAGGATTTTAAGATAAAAGAGAAGTCCGGTATTTAGTCTCCGGACTTCTTTAATTTATCAAGATAACAATCAATATATTTCTTCATAACTTCTGAGGCAGTAGGTTCCTTCGTACAATGGAGCTTGCATACCATAATCTTTGAAACAATATCTTTCACAATTTTCATGTTTCGATCAAACAAATCTGTCGTCCAAGCAGGAGAAATCAAGCGTTGGCTTACAAGTAGCTGTTTCTTATCTTCCGGAAGTTTTTCAATTCTATCAGAAGAGGCCTGATTGAGGAGGATGATACCACCTAAAGCTACCGTCACGGTGGTACAGATTTCAGAGGTACCGCACCAGGGAATTCCGTGTACTACAGGTTGACCGTTTTCAAAGGCTAACAGATTCAAATCCCCATTTAAAAGAGTAATTTTATAAAGTTTTTTCCATAGGTTGGTATGGGTGGATTTGCCCATACCGGAATGTCCGGAAAACAGCCACGCTTTTTCTTTGTAGAGCAGAGAGGCAGAATGGAGTGCTACCATGCCCTTCTTTTGTGACAGGTAAAGGTAAGTAAGGCGCAGTGCGTGAAAAATATCATAATGAAAATCCTCGTCATAAGGGGGCAGACAGTAACACAGAACCTTGGAACCATCAAAGCTTAAATGTATTTCCACAATATGTTTGGCCTGTGGAAAAAGTAGGATATAGCCTTCGGAGTTTTCCAGTACCATTAATTCATCATTACGAATTAGTAAAGAACCATTTTGACGAGCTGGTGGAAAGCCCGGTTGGAATAATACTTCCTGGTGTATAGCTTCGCAGCCGGCAGCTTCAAAAGGACAAAACTCCTGTGGAAATGCCTGGGCAGGTCCCAGTAGCTTCACACCTAATCCGGCAATGGAAAGGGTTACGGAATGAAGGTTTGTATTAACATAGGGTTCATCGATTACAATACCATAAGAGATCAGTTGTTTTACAAACTGGCGGATGTCATTTTGAAATTCTGTCAAATCCTCTGAGGGAATCTCGTAATATTCCGCACTGCATCTGAATAGCTCCTCCATGGTGCACTCCTGCTCCAGCAATTTCCAAAGATAGGCACCGGTAGCATTGACCTGCACGCCATGTTTTCTGTCAGCCATCATTTGTCCATAAGGGAGCAGATAGGGGATGTTTGCGATTTCTCTTAATATGAAGCTTTTGTTTTGCCGCATGGGATTCTCCTTGATTTACTGTAATAGTTTTAGTAGGTAGAATAGACAGAAAGCCATAATTTCTATCACTTTATTTTCCAGTATATCATTTTATGGAAAAAAAGGCTACTGGAAGGATTATAAAATTGTCAGTTGAGATTGCATTACAAACTGTTTATAATAGAAACTGTATAAGGAGAGGAGAGACTATGGAAGATAACCGTCAGGATATAGAGCAACTCTTGGAACAGGGTAACAATATACAGATAAAGCCCCAGGGGTACAGTATGTATCCTGTATTAGTACCGGGACGGGATGAAGCGGTTGTAGAGCCTGTGGCAGAGAGAATACTTAAACGTGGAGATGTGGTATTGTATCGAAGAGTAGCAGAGAATACAGGGCATATTTTGGTACTTCATCGTATCTGGAAGATAAAGCCGGAGGGGATATATCTGGTAGGAGATAATCAGAGGGAAATCGAAGGACCTCTTATGAGGAGTCAGATGAAGGGTATTATGGCTGGTATATACCGTAAGGACAAGTACATATCTGTACGGAATCCATGGTATCGATTGTTTACCGGAGGATGGTTATTACTACGCCCCATACGGCCCATTGTAGCAGGCATTGCAGCACGAATAAAGGGAATATTTACTAAGAAAGAGGATAAAGACTAATTATGATATATACAGTTACATTGAATCCTTCCTTGGATTATATGGTGGAGGTGCCTGAATTTCAGTTGGGGAGAACCAATCGTACAGAATGGGAAGAATTGAAAGTGGGAGGAAAGGGAATAAATGTATCACTACTGCTTAAAAATTTATGCGTGGAAAGTATGGCACTAGGATTTGCAGGTGGTTTTACAGGGGATGAGATTTTGCGTCAATTGGAGGATTTCAACATCTGCAACAATTTTATTAAGGTGGCTGAAGGGAATTCCAGAATAAATGTAAAGCTAGTGAATGAAGAAGGAACGGAAATAAATGGTCAAGGACCTGTGATTTCAGTAGAGGAAGAAGAAAGACTATTGGAACAGTTTAAACAAGTACAAGCAGGCGATGTTGTGATATTGTCCGGTAGTATTCCTCCATCTTTATCCCGGGATTGGTATTTAAAGGTTATGAAAATATTACAAAAAAGGGAAATTTTGGTAGTACTGGATATGGCAGGGGAAGGATTGTTAAAGGCTGCAGAATATGCTCCTTTTCTAATCAAACCCAATCATCATGAGCTGGGCGAATTGTTTGGGACCAGTTTTAGCAGACGAGGGGAAGTAGTGCCCTATGGGTACAAACTGCAGAAGATGGGCTTTCGTAATGTGTTAATATCACTGGCTGGTGAAGGAGCAGTTCTTTTAACAGAGGATGGACAATTGTTTTCAGCGGCAGCACCGTCGGGTGTTTTGAAAAACAGTGTGGGGGCTGGAGATGCCATGGTGGCAGGATTTGTGGCAGGCTGGTTGGAACGACAGGATTATGAGTGGGCATTTTTGATGGCTGTAGCTTCCGGAAGTGCCAGTGCATTTTCAAAGGCATTTGCTACAAGGCAAGAGATTGAAGAAATGTTAAAAAAGGTGCAAAACTCCAAAGAATAATTAGGGTAGTATTACAGAAGAGGAAGGCGGTTAACATGCAGATATATCAGGGGAAAAGTGTATATGAGGGAATTGCCATAGGTAAAATACGTGTCTGTAAAAAAGGGGAGCAACAGGCTAGACGCATTCCTGTTACGGATATCAATGGTGAGTTGGAACGCTTTCATCAGGCCCAGGAAGCTACTATTGGACAAATAGAGGATTTGTATGGAAAAGCACGAGAAGAGATGGGAGAAGGTAATGCTGCTATCTTTGAAATCTATGAAGCGATTTTGACAGATGATAACTATGTAAATGATATTACCACACTTATAAAGAAGAATGGTTACAATGCAGAGTATGCGGTGACAGTAATTAAGGAGAAATATTTGCAAATGTTTGCAGCAATGGATGATGAGTATTTAAAGGCCAGAGCTTTGGATATCAGGGATATTTCAGAAAGATTGCTGGATGCTCTGCAGGGGGGAAAGAAATCCCGGATAGAGGATGAGGAATCCATTATTGTATTATCGGAAGAACTGACACCTTCAGAAGCATTGCAGTTGAATTTGGAGAAAGTGGTGGGTTTCATTACAGTAGAGGGTTCCTTATATAGCCATACGGCCATTTTTGCAAAAACAAGGGGCATTCCTGCGTTGATAAATGTGGATATCGGCATGGATACTTCATTGGATGGAAAGCTTGCTATTGTAGATGGTGTAGGAGGCCATTTTTATGTAGAGCCAAAACAGGATGTTTTGCAGGAATGTATGCAAAAGCTAAGAACAGTGAAAGAAGAAAAACAGATACTTTTAAGTCAGCAAGAGTTGAATAGTATTTATGATAAGTTAAAAATATGTATCTGCGCCAATATTGGTAATATAAAAGATGTAGAAGCGCTAAAGGATTTGAATATTAAAGGAATTGGATTACTTCGTAGTGAGTTTCTGTTTTTTGAAAGGAAGGATTTTCCTACAGAGGAGGAACAATTTGAATGTTACAAGACAGTGTTGGAAGCTATGCAGGGGAAGCATGTTGTGATACGTACACTGGATATAGGAGCGGATAAGCAGTGCGCATATTTTCACATGGAATCGGAAGAGAATCCGGCATTGGGAATGCGGGGGATTCGCGTCTTATTAGAAAACAGGGAGTTATTCTTAACACAAATAAAGGCTTTATTACGGGCTTCTGCATATGGCAATCTGGGGATTTTGTATCCTATGATTACTTCTATGGAAGAGATGACGGAAATTAAAGAAGTATTGGAACAGGCTAAAACAGAGCTTACACGTGAGAAAAATTTATTTGGAACTCCGACGCATGGTATTATGATAGAAACACCGGCAGCAGCATTGATTAGTGATTTGTTGGCGAAGGAGGTGGATTTTTTCAGTATTGGAACCAATGATTTGACACAATACACCTTAGCAATGGACAGACAAAGCAGTAAGCTGGAAGCTCATTATAATAAATATCACCCTGCTATTTTGCGTATAATAAGGTTGATTACGGAAAATGCTCATAAAGCCGGCATACCGGTATCTATTTGTGGGGAATTAAGTGCAGATATTTCACTAACAGAAGAGTTTATTAAGATGGGTGTGGATGAATTGTCCGTAGCCTTTGGCATGATACCGATTTTACAGAAAAAACTTGTAGAATTAAGTAAATGAGTCATTAAAACACCGGCCCATGATACAGGGTCGGTGCTTTATGGGAAATAAATTTGTTATGTAATAGTCTTAATCATATAAGGATTTACCATGTACAAGCTTTCCAATAAATTTCTGGCAAAGAATTACAATCATATAGCCTATGATTACGATGGAAGTACCTACACCAAGAATAAATAAAAGTCCTACTAATAAAATGTTAAAAATGTCCATTGAATGTCACCTCGTTTAAAATTTTGATGATTGTATTTTAACAAGGCATGTTTTACCTTTCAATGGTGGTGGTGGGCTCTTTGCTATATCTTTGCCATGTGTCAAATGTCTTTTACCACATCTTTGCCGTAAACAATGATTAAGGAAACACCACGGGCTTATATTTCCTATTTGTTAGCGGATAACAAAGACCCAACTATCCATCCAGCGTAAAAACTTATCAACATACTCATAATGCACTGGCCGGCCTGAAATAACCGGATAGAACATTAAGAATAGTATAAATGTTGCAAGTGCATAAGCTGATAATACAATATAAAAACTTCTTTTATGTTTTCTAAACCAAGTCCCTTCTTTTAACTGCATGAAACAGTAGCCTATGCTTAAAGTAATAAACGGAACACTTGGGAAGTAGTGGTATATAAAGGTACAACGACTAACCAAGGTCCAGGGAAGATACTGGGCTAAAAAGCTTACACACAGGAACATGGCGGTTTTCTGTTTCTTTATTATGGCTAGATAAACAGTATAAATAAGTGCAGGGATACCAGCCCACCACACTAAAGGGTTACCAAAGGAACTGATACCCTGTCGGAGTGTTCCTTCCAGCTTATTGGAATAATAGAAAATAGGTCGCTTCATAATAGGCCATTCTATCCAGGTGGAAGAATAGGGGTGTGTTGCTTCTAAAGCACTATGATATTTAAACATGGTTTCCTGATTTTTTAGCATCTTTTGGAATAAGCCCGGACGATACGCATCCACAAAGGGGATGTAGGATAGCAGGTATATAACAAAAGGTATTGCTACAAAGAAAATCATACAAAACAGGATGGTTCGCTTTGTGTGTTGGGGAAAAGTCTTAATAATGTATTTATGGGAAATACCATTGGAACTTCCTTTGGATGAACGCTTTGCATAGAGATACTCGCGGTAGCGCAAAAGCAGTTGGGCAAAGAAAATAACGGCTAATCCCGCCCCTGCGTAGGCACCGGTCCATTTGCTGGCGATTCCAAAACCAAAAGCAATGCCGCAGGCACCCAAAGGAAGCCACGTCTTTTCCAAGGTCTTGTCATAAAAGCTTATATGGATATATCTTTCCATAAAATAATACATTACAATAATAAAGAAGGTAACAAATACATCAATGGTAGTCAGTCGTGTCTGAGTAAAATGCATAAAATCAAAGGCAAAAAGGAAGCATATAAAGGCTCCTAAAGCCCGATTTCTTGTAATATTTCTGCCTAATAAATACATAAAGGGCAACATTAGCACACCAAATAATGCTCCGGCAAAACGAAAACCAAAGGGAGTGGTACCAAAAATTCGGGCACTCCAGGAAATCAGTACTTTACCAAAGGGTGGATGGGTATTTTCATAAGTAGGTAGTCCGTTAATGTATTCATAAGCTGTCCGAGTGTAATAAATCTCATCAAAATAGCAACCGCTTAAGTGGTTGATGGTATCAGGATAAGTATCAGCCTCATCAAAAAGAGAAGGATAAGCGGAGGTGTTTTGTACAGGGAGGATTTTACCATTTGCATCCTGAAGTACTAATTCACCTATATTAGCATCATCAGTAAGATTTGTAATACGAATGGATTTGGCGGGTTCTGCCAGTTCTAGCTTTCCCCAGCTAAATACACTTTTCATGGTAAAGTCCTGAACATGGACCCATTCATTAGTAGATTCATTTAAAACAGCCAGTGAAAAGTCATTATCCTGTTCATTTAGCAAGTACCAACTTAAACTATTGATAAGCTCTCCGTTTTCAGTAGTCAAATCTAAATAGGTATAATAAGGCATAGTGTATTCTGTCTTGGGAGCAGTGGTATTACCCAACTGATAAAAAGCTATCAGAGCATAGAAGAAGGTAATACCAAGCATGGCAATCCAGTCCCACTTGTTGAAAGGTATAGAGGGACGAGAGGCTACGGGCTCTTTAGGGCTAAGTAATTTTCCTATATTTTCTCCCTTGTTTAGAATTGTATTAGATTGCTTTTGTGGGAGGAGTATGGCAGGAAGCTTACCTGCCCGAATAATGCTGCTATAGTAATAAATTGCCGCAACAATCATGAGAAGAGATATCACTATAATAGGTGTTGCTGTTGCGTTGTAATT
Organism: Lachnospiraceae bacterium; assembly: GCA_017521605.1. Taxonomy (GTDB): domain Bacteria; phylum Bacillota; class Clostridia; order Lachnospirales; family Lachnospiraceae; genus Acetatifactor. The sequence continues at coordinate 63,163 of JAFXCD010000023.1, forward strand.
ATGTGGGTCATAATGGTATAGTACATGCCATACATTTAGCAGGTGGCTAAAGGAAAATGCCAAGTAGCTGTATAACCAGAATTTCTTATGGCTTACAACATAAGCCATAAGAAGTAAAATCATACCCGGAAATAAATAACGTTCATGCATACGAACAGAAAACAAGAACATCGTAATGATTAAAAAGCTACCGGTCAAAAAGTAACGTTCAGAATGTTTAATTCTTTTAAGGAATAATACTGCAGAAAGGATGGTAAGTAATATAATAATTAAAGTTCCTAATTGGGCAAAGGTCAAAAAAAGGAAACTCTTTTCCTGTGAAGACCAGTTTAATCCCCAAAAACTCCAGAAATTGTAGGCATTTACAGAGATATATGGGTAAGAGCCCAGGGTGCTGCCATATTGCTTTATTACTTTATCCAGCCCATAAGGCATAGCGGCTAAAAGCATACCGGTTACAGCCAGCAAGCCATGAAAAAGATTGATGTAAAAAGTCTTCCATTGAAAATCCTTGTGAAAAACATGCTCATAAATACCATATAGGAGTAAGGGCGTAAATACTAAGGTCTGAGGTTTCAATAGGATGCCTAAAGCAAATACATAGTAGGAAGGAATGGTTTTGCCTTGACTAAGTAATAGACTCATGATGACAATTGTTAAAGTAAATACGGAGTCTACTTGTCCCCACATGGAAGAGTTGATAAATACGGCAGGATTCAATAAGTATAATGCGGAAAGCAGCAAGGCAGTATAACCAGTAAAATGCTTTTTACTTGTCATATATAAGATACATCCGGTTGCAATATCACAGAGAATGGCAGGGAGGCGCAATAAGAGCAGACTGGCACCGGATAGGTATTCCAGATTAAGCCAATTACTAATAGCGCCCAGTACATAAAGAACATACATATAGCCCGGTGGATAATCGGAGAAAACATCCGGAGAGTAAAAATTACTAAAGCCCTCAGAAAAAACTCTGGTTGCCCATGATGAAAAACAGGCTGTATCTGTTAGAAAGCCTTTATATGTATAAGCTAAAATGCATCTCAAAATAAGTGAACCAAAAAAAATAAAGAAAAAATAAGTATTTATTTGTGATTTGTTTTTCATAAAGCCCTCCTAAAAAGCGAATACTATTATTATATCAGAGAATGAGGGGGATAAAAAGAGAAAAAATGTATTAAGATTAAATTAATTATTAAGAAAGAGCATTGTATATTGAAAATAGAACCCATATAATAAGGGGGGGATAAGGCGAAAGGAGCGAATAAAAATGGCAGGAACAATTATAGATTATATAAATACATATGGGAACCGCTCTTTTTTGGAAGACCCGGTAAATGAAGTGGACAGTTTGATTTTATGTCAGTTTGCCTATTTAAAATTTGACGGTATGGTACCGGATGTAAGAGAAAACAAACCTTCTGTGACAATAAAGCAATTATCTCAGCATAAGGATTATGAGAAGCTTTTTAAGAACACCTGGTTTGTACGAAATAATAAAAGATTGTTTCAGGCAATGTTAGAAAGTAAACGATATGGCGGTCTGAAAATGAACGGATATGTGAACATTGTTGAAACAGAGTATGAAACTCAGTTTTCAGCCATTACTTTCTTTTTGGAAGATAGTACAGTTTATGTGGTTTACCGGGGGACGGACGAAAGCATAGTGGGGTGGAAGGAAGATTTAAATATGGCTTTTATGGATCCCATACCTGGGCAGGCTTATAGTGTGAAGTATCTGAACATGGTGGCAAGTCAGTTTCATCGTCCGTTCTATGTTGCAGGACACTCTAAGGGAGGGAATCTTGCAGTTTATGCTGCTATGAACTGCAAGAAAGAAATTCAGAACCGAATTATAAAGATATACAACATGGATGGTCCCAGTTTTCGACCGGAGGTGTTGGATAAATATGATTACGCTGCAGTGAAGGAACGTACGGTAAAGATTATTCCCCACTCTTCTTTGGTTGGAATGTTGTTTGAGAATACAATGGATTATCGTGTAGTGAAGAGTAAAGCATTGGGTTTATTGCAACATGATCCTTTTAGCTGGCATGTGCGATATGGGAGATTGGTGGATATAAAACAGGTTCTGGAGGGGCAGAAGTTTATGGATGATACCCTGAATGAATGGATACTGTCAATGGATGAGAAACAGGTACGTACCTTTGTGGATACCTTATATCAGGTGATTAGTTCTACGCAAAAGGATAATTTGATAGATTTTTCCGCTGATTGGAGTAATAGTATTAACTGTATGATGTCTGCAGTTAAGGAAGTAGACGATGAAACTAAGAAGATGTTGAAAAAAGTTTTAAAAACCTTATTTTATATGGCACAGTTGCGGGTAAAGGATGAGATTACCCGCAAACCGAAACAGATTATGGAAAGTATTACACAAAGGATAGAAAGTATTGAAAAAGGGGAGTTCCGCTGATAGTCGTAATTGCAGAGTGTAAACGTTCCGGATGCCATTGGACTCCGAAAATTGGAAGAGTACAGTGAATTAGAGCTTCAATGCAGGAATCTTGGGGACACCACTGGATAGGAATCAGCTCCTGACCGAGCCGGTTTACTGACTGGTGGTGTCTGCTGTTAACCACGAATTCCGTAGAGTATAGTTGGTGTAGAAAGGAATCTTCTGCAACATAAGTAATATGATACAAATCTTGAGATGGTGAAGTATGAATATCAGAAGTACTCATATGTTGAGTAAGAGTACCGCCTAATCCGATATTGATAAGCTGCATCCCTTTACAAATCCCCATAATAGGCAGGGAAGCACGGTAAGCTAAATCAAAGACCCTTAATTGAAGCAGATCCAGCTCAGTATCTATATTTAGAGAACCCTGATTGGACTGTTGAAACAGTTGGGGGGTAATATCGCCACCCCCGGGAAAAATAAGACCGTCACAGGAACCTAATTCTCCCAAGCTCAATGATGTTACATAGGGTATTTGCAAATCTTCCAGATATTTCTCATAAGAATGTGTATCTTTGGTTCTGCCTACAATTCCAATTTTCATAAGATCCCCTTCTCGGATATATTAGATTCACTTAATCAGTATATGCAATTTAAATGGAAAAAGCACAGAAGAGACTTAAGAATTTGACTAACTTAAGTTGTTTCATAGAGAAAAATGTGATATGGTTATTCTATGGTTTTTATCAGAAATGAACAGTTTTTTCAGGTATTTGGAGGGGGAGTATGAGTTTATTGTGGTATAGAGAGCCGGCAAAAATGTGGGAAGAGGCCATGCCTTTGGGAAATGGTCGAATAGGGGCTATGGTTTTTGGAAATCCCTGTAATGAGAGGATTCAGGTGAATGAGGAAAGCATCTGGTATGGGGGACCGGTAAATCGTATCAATCCGGATTTAAAAAAATATTTGCCTCAGATTAGGGAATTGATTTTCAAAGGGGAAATCAGTAAAGCAGAGCAATTAATGGTTTTGGCCATGTCAGGATGTCCCAATAGCGTACATCCCTATCAGACACTGGGGGATATACATATTGATTTTACGGGAATAAAGAATGTAACCAACTATAGGAGACAGTTGGATTTGGAAAAAGCCTTATGTACCATTACTTTTTGTGCGGAAGGAATACAATATACAAGGGAACTTTTTGTATCAAAACCGGCGGATTGTATGATTATGCGTATATCAGCAGACTATAAGGGCATGATTTCCTTTTGTGCAAGTCTGGGAAGAGAACGATTTTATGATGGTGTGTCAGCAGATGGTATGCAGGAAATTACCCTGTATGGCAATACCGGGAGAGGTGGCCGGGAATTTGCCATGAGGCTTCATGCTCGGGCTATAGGTGGCAGCTTAAAGACGATTGGAGAGCATTTGCAGGTGGAAAACGCAGATGAAGTGATACTGACCTTTACGGCAGATACAGATTATCATTATAGTGCTGAGGAAAAGGATGCTGCTATCGCAGAATATATGATGAAACATTCCGAATTGCCGGAGCTGGTAGGATTAGAAGTGAAGTCAAGTTTTGAAATACAGGAAATAAGGATGCAGCAGGGCTTACAGGAACTGCTCACCAAAAAGATGCATGAGCGTATTGTACGTAGCAAGCAAAAGACTTTTGAAAAGCTTTTGGAGGAACATATTGCAGATTATAGCTCTATGTTTGGAAGAGTGGAATTTACACTGGATACAGAGGAGAGCTTTGGAGATATACCTACAGATGAAAGAATTCGTAATGCTTCAAAGGGCATGAAGGATATTAGTTTATCAAAGGAGTATTTTGATTTCGGACGATATCTCTTGATTTCCTGCAGTAGAGAGGATGGTTTGCCGGCAAATTTGCAGGGAATCTGGAATAAGGATATGACTCCGCCATGGGATAGTAAATACACTATTAACATTAATGCACAGATGAATTATTGGTTGGCAGAAAACTGTAATTTATCAGAGTGCCATATGCCTTTGTTTGACTTGCTGGAAAAACTGGCAAAGAATGGCAGAAAAGTGGCGAGACAGATGTATGGCTGCCGTGGTACAGTAGCACATCACAATACAGATTATCAGGGAGATGCAGTTACACAGGATATGTGGATTCCGGGTTCTTATTGGGTTATGGGAGTGGCATGGTTATGTACTCATCAGTGGAATCACTATGAATATACAAAGGATTTGAATTTTTTACAGAAGCAGTTTCCTGTTATGTGTGAAGCAGCTTTGTTTTTCCATGACTTTCTAGTAGAAAAAGATGGGTATCTGGTGACTTGTCCTTCCGTTTCGCCGGAGAATACATATATTTTGTCATCCGGAGAGATGGGAGCTAACGGTTATGGAGTGACCATGGATAATCAGATTCTACGAGATTTATTTACTCAGTGTGAGAAGGCATATCAGGTTCTGGTGAATGAGCAGGCATTGTCCGAAGAAGTATTGGGGAACTTAAGTATTGCAGAGATTGAGGACATAGAAGGCTTTATCAATAAAACCGTAGAAATCTGTAAAAAGCTGAAAACCACACAAATTAGTAAGAGGGGAACTATTATGGAGTGGCAGGAGGACTACGAAGAAGCAGAGCCCGGACATCGTCATATTTCCCATTTGTATGGTTTGCATCCATCGGAACAGATTACCATGGATAGGACGCCGGAACTTGCAAAGGCTGCAGCAAAGACCTTGGAATATCGATTAGCGCATGGTGGCGGACATACCGGCTGGAGCCGGGCATGGATTATAAATCACTATGCAAAGCTGTGGGATGGAGAAAAGGCTTACGAGCATATGGAGCAATTGCTGGAACATTCTACATACCCCAATATGTTTGATAAGCATCCGCCGTTCCAGATTGATGGTAATTTGGGTGCTACAGCAGCTATGGCAGAAATGATTGTGCAGAGTACGGCAGAGAGAGTGGTATTATTACCGGCATTACCCAAAGCATGGAATACAGGTGCTATGAAAGGTCTTTGTATAAAAGGAAATGCTCGGGTGGATATTTATTGGGAGCAAGGTAAATTGAGTAAGTGTTATATTCGAGCTAATAGTAAATTGAAAACCGACTTACGTTATGGAATGCATAGTATTCAAATTGCATTAGAGGAAGGGGAGGAAAGAGTGTATACCTCCAAGGATTTTTTGTTAAAGTGAGGATGGAATGATGGAGGCTTGGCAGAAACTGAAAAGGGGAATCAGAGTACAATGGAATCCTGTTTTGTTTGCAGCATGGGCAATACCTAGTGGTATTATGTTTCTCTTGTTTATTATAAATAGTATATATCCTTTTGGAGACAGAAGTTTCCTGTTTTCCGATATGTATCATCAGTATATGCCGTTTTTTACAGAATTTGTTGAAAAGGTAAGAGCAGGAGAACCTTTGTATTATTCCTGGAATGTGGGAATAGGGTCTAATTTTCTGGCACTATATGTATATTATTTGGCAAGTCCCCTACATTGGTTGGCTTTTTTGGTTCCACAGTCTCATTTAATGGAGTTTATGAGTTATTTGGTGATTGTGAAGGTGGGATTGTGTGGTTTGACTTTTTGTGCTTATTTAAGAAAGCATTTTCAGACAGAGTCAGTTACGACGGTGTTGTTTGCCATATTTTATGCTCTTTCCGGATATATGGCAGCCTATAATTGGAATATTATGTGGCTGGATTGTATCATTTTGTTTCCTCTGATCATATGGGGACTGGAAAAATTGGTAAAAGAAGGGAAGCCTGTTTTATATTGTATTACCTTAGCACTTAGTATTTTTACCAATTTTTATATATCCATTATGATATGCATTTTTTTAGTGTTGTATTTTATATCTTTGCTGTTTACAGAGGAACGTTATGTAAAACCATGCTGGCAGTTTGCTTTATATTCATTGTTGGCAGGGGCATTGGCAGCAGTTTTGCTGATTCCGGAAGTTTGTGCGATTATAGCTACGGATTTTGGCGCAATGGAATTCCCCAAAGAAATCCGTTCTTATTTTTCAATTTTGGATGAATTGGCAAGACACCAGATGTGTGTTACTACAGAACGCCAGTTGGAGCATTGGCCCAATATTTATTGTGGTGTGGCAGTGATGTTACTGGTACCTTTGTTTGCAATTTGTGATAAAATTGCCATTAAAAGGCGATTTGTAATGCTGGGACTGACGATTGTAATGTTGTTTAGCTTCTCCATAAATATATTGGATTTTATCTGGCACGGGTTGAATTATCCGGATTCTCTTCCGGCCAGACAATCCTTTATTTATATTTTTCTGATTTTAGTTATGAGCTTTGAGGCATTTACCTATATTCGCGAAATGGACAAGAACAAAATAGTATATTGCTTTATGGGAGCAGTGGCGTTTTTATTGTTTTGTGAGAAATTTGTAGAGGATAAGGATATCTCTTTGGGCTTGGAAGCCTTGAGTATGGCATTTCTGGCAGTATATGCAATGATTTTGTACTATTATCATCATTATAGAGAGCATGAGTGGCAGAAGGCTTTATGTGTAGCGGGATTTGTATTGATAGGTGTGGAAGCAGGAATTAATACTTATAATACCAGTATAGGAACAGTAAGCAGAACAGGATATTTGAATCCAATTAAAGATTATGAAGTTCTGTATAAATATGCAAAAGAGCAAACGGATGGTTTTTTTCGCATAGAGAAATTTGAACGGAGAACCAAAAATGATGCAATATTGGCCGGTTATCCCAGTGCCTCTTTGTTTTCTTCCACTATGAATTCTTCCGTGGCGAATCTTTATAAAGCATTAGGTATGCGTCATAGTAAAGTGTATTATGCTTTTGATGGGGCTACAGCATTGACTTCGGCGATGTTAAACGTAGAGTATATGTTCGGAGATACAGAAAAAGGAATGCAAAACGAAGCATCCAAAGCAGAGGATAAGCTGTATACGGCCGTAACAGAGAGTGGAGAGGTTACCTTATATCAATGCAATTATACTTTACCGTTTGGATATGTTGTACCTTTGGATTTTGAGATGCCGGATACCCAAGGGCGTGATCCTTTGAAGCTTCAGAATGAAATTGTAAAGAAGCTTGGAATCAAAGATAATCTGTTTATCAGAGCCAATACCAAGAAAGAGAAAGAGGATTTGCTATTGGTAGCGGATAAAACTACTTACTATTATGCGGTAAATGGAAGAGGAAATACAGAGCTGGATTTTAGCGGTGATTACGGAACTAAGGATTTTAAAGATTTGAAAAATAATAGTGTTATGTATGTGGGATATTTGGAGCAGGGAAGTAAAATACGTATTGAGAATGGTGATGAAGAAGATGATACTCCAAGTGTAGATATAGTGGTGTATAGAATGAATCTTAATGTATTGAATGAAGCCCTGAATATGCTTTCACAGCAGCATATGGAAGATGTGAAATATGACAGCAATCATATTTCCGGACGTATCTCAATGGAAAAGCAAGGTAAGCTGTTATTGTCTGTACCCTATGAAGAGGGGTGGACAGCAATGGTGAATGGTAATGAAGTAGAAATTGAATTATTCGCTGATTGTTTAATAACCATACCATTAGAGCCGGGAGAGTACGAGATTGCTTTGGAGTATGATCCTAAAGGAAGAAAAGAAGGTATTCTAATCAGTTTTTGTGCATTAGTATTGTTTGGAGCTTTGCTGATAAGGAATAAAAAGACAGGTAATATAGTAGTGGATGAAGAGAGAGAAACAAAATAATTTATGAAAAGAAATATAATAATCCGGTTGCAAAATCGGATTATTATGCTATAATGTAAGTGCTTACATTTTGAAAGAATGTATATTTTTTTGTTTGGTGGTAAGAATTAACAAAAGGATATTGTAGAAACAGGATGGAGGATTAGGTAATGAATGCAGTCTTGGAGCAGATTCAAAAGATTGGTATTGTGCCGGTTGTTGTAATTAATAAGGTGGAAGATGCAGTGCCATTGGCAAAGGCATTATGTGCAGGTGGTCTTCCCTGTGCAGAGGTGACTTTTCGTACAGAGGCAGCTGCAGGTGCCATAAAAGCCATGACAGAGCAGTTTCCAAATATGTGTGTAGGAGCAGGTACTGTATTAAACGCAGAACAGGTAGATGCAGCAGTGACAGCAGGTGCTAAGTTTATTGTAAGTCCCGGTTTGAATCCGAAGACTGTTAAGTATTGTCAGGAGAAGAATGTACCGATCACTCCTGGTACATCCAGTCCTACTGATATAGAAGCTGCCATTGAGCTTGGCTTGGATGTGGTGAAATTCTTCCCGGCAGAACAGTCCGGTGGTCTTGCTAAGATTAAGGCTATGGCAGCTCCTTATGTGAATATGAAGTTTATGCCTACCGGTGGTATTAGTGCAAAGAATATTAATGACTATCTGGCATTTCCTAAGATTATTGCTTGTGGTGGTTCCTGGATGGTTCCGGGAGATCTGATTAGTGCAGGTGAGTGGGACAAGATAGAGGAATTGACAAGAGAAGCAGTTCAGACCATGTTGGGGTTTGAACTGGCACATATAGGTGTTAATGCAGAGAACGAAGAAGAGGCAGTAAAAGTGGCCAAGCGTTTTGCTTTCCTGTTCGGAATGTCTGCAAAAGTGGGAAGTAGCTCTGTTTTTGCCGGAAGTGCATTAGAGGTGATGAAAGAGCCATATTTAGGCAAGAATGGACATATTGCCATTCGAACTAACTATATAGATAGAGCAGTAAATTATATGAAAACAGTATTAGGAGTAAATTTCAAGGAAGATTCCGCCAAGAAGGATACCAAGGGAGCATTAAAGGCCATATATTTGGATGAGGAAATTGGTGGCTTTGCGATACATTTGGTACAGAAGTAGAACAATTGAAAGGTAGGGCACAGAACAATGGCAAAAGTAATTACAATGGGTGAAATCATGTTAAGATTATCAACACCCAATAATGAGAAGTTTATTCAGGCAGACGAGTTTGATGTATGCTATGGAGGCGGCGAAGCCAATGTGGCAGTATCTTTGGCAAATTATGGACATGAGGCAGAGTTTGTAACAGCGGTTCCGGATAATGAGATTGGCGAATGTGCAGTAGCAGCTCTTAGAAAGTACAATGTAGGTACTAAGTATATTGCAAGATGTGGAGAAAGACTGGGTATTTATTTTCTGGAGTCCGGTTCAGCAATGAGACCTTCCAAAGTGGTTTATGATAGAGCACATTCTTCTATTTCTACTGCTACAGAAGCAGAGTTTAACTTTGAGGCTATTTTTAAAGATGCAGACTGGTTCCATTTTACCGGTATTACTCCTGCAGTATCCGATGCAGCAGCAGTACTGACAGAGAAGGCATTAATTGCAGCTAAGAAGGCAGGAGTAAAGGTTTCAGTAGATTTGAACTTTCGTAAGAAATTGTGGAGCTCTGAAAAAGCACAAAAGGTTATGACCAACCTGATGCAGTATGTGGATGTATGTATCGGTAACGAAGAAGATGCAGAATTAGTGCTTGGATTTAAGCCGGGAGAGACAGATGTAACCAGTGGTGAGTTGGAACTGGCAGGATATAAATCTATTTTTGAGCAGATGGTAGAAAAGTTTAATTTTGAATATTGTGTATCATCCTTGCGTGTGAGTCGTTCTGCGTCTGACAATGGATGGTCTGCATGTATATATAGTCGCGATACTAAGGAATTTTACCATTCTAAGGAATATACCATTCACCCTATCGTAGACCGTGTAGGAGGTGGAGATTCCTTTGCAGGTGGTGTCATTTGTGGAATGTTGGATGGTAAAGATTTCAGAAATGCCTTGGAATTTGGTGTGGCAGCTTCCGCATTGAAGCATACCATTCCCGGAGATTTCAATTTGGTATCCAGAAAAGAAGTGGAAACTCTGGCAGGAGGAGACGCTTCAGGACGTGTACAAAGATAATTTTTGATAAAGAAGCCAGGAAATAAACCACCGGCACATATATATTCTAATGAGGTACCCCTGGAAGTCGGGTCTGAATAGGATACGAAGGTGCCGGTGGTTATTTTCCTGACTTCTTTTATATTATAGCATTTCTGTATGTGTCTTTATCGCTTCAAAGCTCTCTGTGCTCAATACATGCTCGATTTTGCAGGCATCTTCAGAGGCAATTGCTTCATCAACGCCTAAGCTTATCAACCATTTGGTTAACAATTCATGGCGTTCATAAATCATTTCTGCAATTTCTTTTCCGGTATCGGTAAGATAGATAAAGCCTTCTTTCGTAACTGTAATATGTTCCTTTTCCCGTAAGTTTTTCATGGCTACACTGATACTGGACTTTTTGTAACCAAGTTCTTCAGCAATATCAACAGAACGCACTACAGGGCGCACCTTGCTCAACATCAATATGGTTTCTAAATAGTTTTCTGCAGATTCGTTTGTGTGCATTTGAACCTCCACTTATGTAAATACGTAAGATAAGTATGGTTGTTAATAGTACCCTTATGAAAAGAGTATACCATATAACGAAAACATGGTCAATGTAACTGTTCAGAGATATCCTTTACAAAAACGCCTATAAAAACAACTCTACAATCAGTACTGTAGCACAACAGGTGATAGCCACTTTAAATAAGTCAAATCCAAACCAGGCCACCAAAACTCCTAAAAGTAATGCTAAAGCACCGGAAGCAGGATTTTGTGTGGCATACAGTATAGCAGGGAAGGTCATAACTGCCAGTGTAACATAAGGGACATAGTACAAAAAGGACTGAATGAACTGTTTTTTAATGGGTTTACGGATTAGGGTAAGGGGCAGAACACGGATTGCATAGGTGACTGCTGCCATTATAGTGATATATATATATACATTTTCTGTCATGGGGTATTCTCCTGTGTATTGTCATTTGCAACTTCTCTGGGAAAAAGAATGGCAGCGAGGGAAGCAATCACTATTGTAAGGATAATAGTTCGTGTTCCGTCTGTTCTATCCTTTAACCAGGGAATAAGGGTAGCTGTATAACTGGCTCCAAAACAAACAATGATTAATCCTGCGATAATTTTGTCTTTTTTTGCAGGAGGAATGATAACTGCAAGAAACATGCCATACAGCGCAACGCTAAAAGCACTTACCAAGCGAGCAGGCAACATATTCCCTGCGATAATCCCAAGGGATGTACCCAGTGCCCATGGAAAGGCTGAGGTGATAAAGGCACCATAGCTATAGTAAGGATTTAGGTGTCCCGGACGGGCAATGGCAATACCAAACAGTTCATCCGTTATACCAAAGGCCATCAGTAAGCGATGCTTTATGGATAGTTTAGACTCCATGCGCTGACTCAGGGCAGTACTCATTAATAAATAACGGGCATTAGCGATTAGCGTAGCAATAGCGATTTCCATGTAGGCGGCACTTGCAGCGATTGACAAAAAGCCTACATATTCACCAGCAGATGCCATACAGAGCAGACTTACAACAAAGCCCTGCATAGGAGTCAGTCCCGCAGTTTTGGCAGCGATGCCCAGAGAAAAAGAAACTGCTAAGTAGCCTAAACCGATAGGGATACCATCCTTTAGGCCTTGCATGAAGGCGGTAAGATTGTTTTTCGTTTGTATAGTATCTTGAGTCATAAATATAAAATCCTTTATCAAAAATTAACAAGCAACGAAGGTATCATATCACCAATATACATATTTTTCAATGTAAAACTTTTAGAAAGCATTTGTATTTCATAAGAATAAAGAGTATACTTGACTTATAGAATAATAAAACTATATATGGAGGTTGGTTATGGGATTTTTGAAGGGTAAAACAGCAATCATTACTGGTGCAGGTCGCGCAGTACTCAGTGACGGAAGATGTGGTTCTATCGGATATGGTATTGCCACTGCTTATGCAAAGGAAGGTGCAAATTTAGTTATTACAGGACGTAATGTAAAGAAACTGGAGGATGCAAAGGAAGAACTTGAACGTTTGTATGGTATCAAGGTATTGGTAGTGCAGGCAGATGTAAATGCAGGGGCAGATAATGAAGAAGTAGTAAACAACGTAGTAAAACAGACCATGGACACTTTTGGCAGAATCGATGTATTGATTAACAATGCTCAGGCGTCAGCTTCCGGTGTGACTTTACATGACCACACAACAGAGCAGTTCGACTTGGCAATGTATTCTGGATTGTATGCAGCATTCTACTATATGAAGGCATGTTATCCTTATCTGGCAGAGTCTAAGGGGACTGTTGTAAATTTCGCATCCGGTGCAGGTTTGTTTGGTAACTTTGGTCAGTGTGCATATGCAGCGGCTAAGGAGGGGATCCGTGGATTATCAAGAGTGGCGGCTACCGAATGGGCTAAGGACGGCATTGGTGTATTCGTGGTATGTCCTTTGGCATGGACTGCACAGCTTGAACAGTTCCAGAACGCTTACCCTGAAGCATTTAAGGCAAATGTAAAGATGCCCCCGGCAGGACACTTTGGTGATTCAGAACTGGAGATTGGTCGTGTTTGTGTACAGGTAGCAAACCCTGACTTCAAGTATATGACGGGTGAAACCCTGACTTTGGAAGGTGGTATGGGACTGAGACCTTAAGAAATATGGATAGTAAAAAACTCCGGAGGTAACTGATACCAGTGTTTTTGGTGAATTGTATAAAAAGTAGATACAACTTTTTAAAAAAAAGCATTGACAATTGTTCCATCAGGTGATATTATCATATTTGCTTGATAAAGAGCAATTGTTGGTGCGCGGAAGTGTCGGAACTGGCAGACGAGCAAGACTAAGGATCTTGTGGTGGTTACACCGTGTGGGTTCAAGTCCCATCTTCCGCATTACATTGAGCAACGCAAAAAGAGCGTAAAGTGAAAAAAGACTGTTCACAGTCTTTTTTATTTTGCGTTCTTTTTATGTGGCGAAAGTTGCGAGAACGAGGAGTCCCGAAGGGAATTCGAGTGCCGCAAGTATCGGTTGCTCAATGAATTGCGAACCTAGGGTTTGCTCGCCGATACTTATTGTTTGTAAGGAAAATATGATGGAATTGATAATGGCAATGTGGTAAAATGGAGACGCTGGATGATTTTGGAAGAAAGAAGAGCAGTTGGAGAATTGGATACTGTTACTACACTGGAACAAATACAGGAAAAGTCTCATACGTCCCCTTTCTTTTTTAGGCAAAGGAATTAGAGCCAACGGGGATATATAAGCTATTAAGTGGAGAGTACAAAGGTATTGTAAGAAAAGGAAGAACAATTTGAAAGTTGTGGAGAAAAGAGGTACAAAATGAGTGAAATAAAGTTTAAATCAAAATGGTTCGAGAAATGTATTAGAGATTATCTTCAAAATTCGGAGGGACCTATTACTCAGGAACAGTTGAATGTTATTAAGTATTTTACTGTTGAAACTACTCATAGTCTGACGGTTGAGTTTGGAAACGAAAAGCTTCCGGAGAAGTTTAGCTTTTTGGATGCAGGAGATGAATGGGATTGCCGTTGCATATCTAATACCGGCAAATATGAAAATGTTGAGAGTTTTATTGATATAAAAGAATTTGGTGATTTTAAATGTTTAGTAATAAAAGAAGAAGCTCTGGAAGAAGAGGAAGCATTGAAAGAGGAACAGGCAGCAAAGGAAGAGGAAGCAGACCGCAAGAAAACTGCCAAGGAGATGTTCCAGGAGATGAAAGAACAAAAAGCGGCCATGAAGGCATTTATGGATACCGTGAAGGAATACTGGGCGAAGGAAGACGATTATGCAGGCGTAGAGGAAGATGAGGCTGCCTGTAATTCGGGTATGGTTTTCCCGGAGGATTTTGTATATTTGAAAAATGTAGAAGTGTTACGTTTAAAGACATGCGAATGGGATATACATACACTTAGTTTTTTGAAGGCGTTACCCAATCTGAAGATATTGGAAGTAGGAGAAGTACGCTTGACAGATTTGGATGGCATAGAGAAGTTGGTAGGACTTGATATGCTTACGATTTGGGCAAATTAGTGGGGCACATTATTTAAGAGATATTTAAAAAGTGATTTAGGCGATGTACCGGAATCCTAGGGAGGGAAAATGAATCTATTAGATTTGTGCGAACAGGAAAAGTGTAAAGTGGCATTGTTTATAGCAGATATGGTGCTAAATAGTGTGGAAGAACAGGATTTGGATTATGACTACGCAAAGAATGCTATAAAATTATGCTGGGATTGGATGGAGAATAAAAAGATATCTAAAATAGAGATTTGTGAAAAAATATCAAGTGATGGTAAGTGTCTGGCAGATATTGTGCTTGATATTGAGGAGGTTGAAATAGCAAATAAGTATGCATCTATAATGACTTGTATTTCTTATGTGGCATGGCAGGCATATAACTATGATGAGGATTATAATTACCCTCAAGATTTAGAATGTATTGATGACGAATACTTTGAAGAGTTAATTATGCAGTTAATTGAGGAAAATTTTATGACTGGTGATGAGTATCAGAAGATTTTAGCGAGTGCAAAGCAAAGTAGAAGAATATACTGAGAATATGGGGGAGCAAATATGCAAATAGAACCAAATAATAAAGAGATTAACAAGGTAGTTTTGTTGGCTTATATTGGTGAAATAATTGTTAATAAAATAAATAAAAAAGCTGAAAAGTATATCAGAGTCAGAGAGGCTATGAACTTTTGCTGGAAATGGATAGAGGATCAAAGTGCAGAGATTTGGGATATTTATGATTTTTTAGATAATGAAGATGAGGATGATTTAGTTAATTACTACGTGACAGCATCAGAAAACGAGAAAAAGGAGTATGGAGTTATATTAGGAGTAGTATCTTTTATAGCCTATAATATCATAATAGATAACCAAGAACCAATACCACAATTTTTAGGAGGTATTGATGAGGAATATTATAATCAGATAATCGAAGAGGCTATTCAGTTAAATATAATTGATAGTTCAGGAAAGCTTGAAAATGAGATTATTGATTATTGTAGTAAAATAGAGAACGAGAAACTTGGGTTTGTTAAAACTCAAATTATGAGTTTATGCTAGGAGCATTATTATGGAACTGGAAAAATTAAGCGTTGATGTTAAAGTACTTTTGGCTATTACTATATCTGAAAAGGTCTTTATGGCAATTGATAAATCAGACGAAAGATATTTAGATGGAAGGGAAGCCTTAGATAAGTGTTGGAAGTGGTGTGAGGATAGAAGTATATCTGGGGATGATTTGTACGAAATCATCGACAATGCAGAATGTGTAGGGATTTCGGAGTTTGCTGAAGCAGAAGAAGATTTGAGTATTGCAAGATTATGGTCACTATTGGTAGACACGGTGGCATATACAGCGTGGATGGCATATGAGGAAGAAAAAACAATATACTTGCCGCAGATGATAGAGGGTATAAGTGAAGAAAGTATATTTGTCATAATTGAAAGTGCAATAAAAACAGGATTTATTACGCAAAGAGAGATTGATGAGGTTGTAGATTTATTATTATTAGAGGATGGTCAGAATAGTATAAGTAAGAGCGTCAACAAGGAAAGTATATTGAATCAGATTATTCATACCACAAAAGAGTAAAGTGATTATTCGAAGTTTATGGAGAGATAAAAGAAATGAAAGAAACATTGGAAATACGATTAACAAATCTCGCACAGAAAGTTGCAGATATGTATCAGGCTAGAATTAGTCAGGAACATTATCAACAATTATGTAATGCTATCAATGTGTGCAAGCAGTATCATAAAAAAGGACAAGGCGATTGGGGAGATATGTATGAGGTTGTTCTTTGGGAAGATGGAATTTGGGAATACGGAGAAAATCCTTATTTTGAAAAAGATATAAAGAATATGTGGATGTTAGAGACTGATATACTTATTTGCAATTGTTATATGGGATGTATTGCAGAACATGATAACACTCCACAGGATATGGAACTTCAAGGGGAGAATATACCTGAATTTGTAGATTTACTGGAAAGTGTTATTGAAGAAAAAATTGATTATAATAAGATTTTTGTTTTTTGGAAAGAGAAGATGTGCTATTAAAAGATTAAGTCTATACACTTTTAGGCTTGTGGAGAGAGTGAAAGCACGTGAATCTTTGGAGTTGGTAAAGGTATGGTGTCAAAGAAAGGTAAAAGAAAAATAGTATATGAGGGAAAGATATTCTACTGGTTTGTACGAGCTAATGATGAGGGAATGTTAAGAATTCATATCATATCTGAAGATAAAAAGACATATTTGGAATACCCTCCATTTGATTCGGAAGTGCCTGTAACACCATCATATATTAGGCGACTATTGGATGAGTATTTTTCAGAATAAGTATAATGACGTTGGAGTGCTACTTTAGGTATTTTAATTTCTGGCTTCAGGTGAGTCTGAAAATGCAGGAGCATTATCAATAATAACGAAAGGATTATGTACATGAATAGGTTTTTATCAGGTGATTCGGAAAGTGTAATTGAAAGACTTTGTGCCACGATGAATGCAATAGATAATGAATGGAGCAAGAAAATTAAGCCCGCCACCAAAGAACAAATCCAGCGTTTGAAGGATTTAGTTGGTTTTAATGAAAACGGAATTGAAATCCCCAAAGTGTACATGGATTTTCTTGAGAAAATGGGACAGGATGATGGTGGACTTCTTGAAAATGAATGGGATGGTTTTTCAGAGGTTAATATCGTAGCAATAATTGATTATTATGCGAGTGTATATGATGATGAATTTGATTATGATCCTAAGACATTATTGCTCTTTTTATCACACTGGTCAGAAGCATATTTGTATCTGGATATGTCAAAAGGCGATAATCCTCCGGTTTATTCTTATGAGGAGTTATTTGCGGATACTTTAGAGAGCTATTTATTTCATATGGCATTTAAATACATGTACAAAGAAGAATATCATATTAGTGACAATTGGTTGTCATTTACCCAGCAACAGATGGATGATATGATTAGGAAAAAGACGACATTTAATGGAACCATGACAGAAAGGATGGAGTATATTTCACAGATTATGAATAGTCTTTCCTTTGAGAAGGCTTGGTTTAGTGACAGTGTTAGAAATTATTATTATAAAGATGATATAGTGGTCCTGGTATGTACATATTTTTCTCTTGGAATATTGGTAGTTGGTAAAGATGAAGATAAAGTATTACAGGTAAAAAAACATATTACTAATTTATTATATGCGTGAGAAAATCGTAAATGAGGTAAGTGTAGGGGCTTGCGAAAAGATTAGAAATAAGGAGAAAATTAGACTTCTAGTGAGCTACAAAGCATGTGATTATTTGAGCTTTGGAAAGGAATATATATGGAGGAATTATATAAGCAGGAGATTTTTGAATTAACAGAATTGCTTAATGAAGAATGGGATGATTTGAAGAGTATACTAATACAAGCTGGAATTGATTTGAGAAGGACAGCATTAGCTTCCTTCATGGAAGACGAGGATGAAAATGAGTATGGAGTCCTTGTAAATAAAGATTTAAAAATTCTTCAGTACGAAAGAAAAACTCAAGAAGCAAAAAATAATATAGAAAACTTCAAGATGTTTGATATTACTGAAAATGAAGAGGAATTAATTAAATATCCCCAAATTGCTGTTGCTATTGATATGATTAAGAACGGGGAGATATTATAATCTATAGTGCCTTTTCTTCTAGGTAAAAAATGTCCTTGAATTAGCTATTTTTTTGACTAACGGAATCACTTAGTGTGAAATAGGTGAGCATGTCCGGATAAAATCATATGATTATATAAATTTAACGGTGAGTGTAATTATGTTAAAAGAACAAAAAGAACTGATTTTAGAATTATTAAAACGTGATTATGATAAAAGAGATTTTAAGAATCATTATTTGCTATCATATAAAGAATTTTTAGATGTTGATGAAATGTTTACGGATTTTAACTGTGAAAGAGATTTAGGAAAACAGCAGAATATATCATTAATTGAGAAGATAAATGACAAAGATAAAGATGCACAGATTTATATTGAAATATATGGTTTTGAAGAAGTGGAAGCTGATGTATGGATTTATGCGGATACCTTGATTATTTTTAGCGTATTGTCTTTTCAAGATATCCAAGAATTATTAGACGAATCATCAGACTTATTTCCCAGTGATATTGGCGAAATAGATGATATGTCAAAGGATTATAAGATTATTAAAAATGGACAGATATATTCAGCGGCGAAAATACATAAGAAGTTAACTAATGTATATTACTGCTGGTGGGATTAGTGTTTTTTATGTGTGCTTTTGGAGGCTGAAATACATGATAACAGGTGAATTACGCACAAGAATTAAGCAGGCTATCAGAGAGATTTTGGAGGATTTTAGAGCGACTACAAAAGAAGAATTTATGGCTTTGGAGCCTGATTCAGGTATATATGAGGATTTGAAGGCAGGCGTATTGGAAGAATTTGACCTGAATGATGACGATATAGGCGAATTGTTGGATGAAGTATTAGAGGAAGAAATCTCAATTGGAAAAGGCTATATAGAGATTACCGATAAGAGAATAGAATGGGTGATTCAGTATTTTTTTGAAGAAGGATTTAGTAAGGTGTGGAAATCTTTCACTTCGACTGGTATGAAGCCAGTGTATCGTACAATTTTGCTAGACCATTTGGAAAATTTAGTACAGGAACAGAATTATGAATGGGATTTATGGTCGGAAGGACATTTGTATGCTGTAAAGGATGGAGAGAATTATGTGTTTATGTACGACCGCAGAAACGAGAAGGTGATTCTTTCTATGGAAGAGTACTGGT
This sequence comes from Lachnospiraceae bacterium, assembly GCA_017521605.1. GTDB lineage: Bacteria > Bacillota > Clostridia > Lachnospirales > Lachnospiraceae > Acetatifactor. The sequence goes on from JAFXCD010000023.1 coordinate 82,323, forward strand.
TGATACTGGAAAAAATGTTGAAAATATTTACAGAGCGTTATTTTTGTCTTTCCGCAGATAAAAATAAGTGGATGGAAATGTTAGAAAAGGCGCGGAAGAAGATATGGCAAGAATAGGATTAAGTGTAGCCATTTTGCAGGAGGACAAGAAGGATATTCGTAAGTTGCTTTTGCAGATGATTCGTAAGACAGGCGAATATGGTAGAGTCTTTGATGGAAGGAGAGATGTTTATGAATATTATCGGATTTTTAGAAGAAATGAAAATGAAGTATGGTGCTGGAGTGAGTGTTAAACTGAACAATGATAGAAAAGCTATTCCGGAGAATTTACCACAACCATTAAAAGAATTTTATCAGATTTATGACTCTGTAGAGTTACCATTTGGAGAAATATATCCTTTGAACATTGCATTAAAAGAAGATGAGCCCTTCAAATCCGAGGGATGGTTATGTTTTGGTTTTGATGGTTATTTTTCTTATTGGTTATGTAAAAAAGAACCTGATGAAACAGGAGATATATTTTCATCATGGGACCATGAAATGGATGACGAAATGGAAGCTACACATAATGATTTGGTTGAGTTTTTGAGGGATTTAGAAATGGAATGGAATCCAGATTGCAGGGTAATACTTGTACAACCTGTTTCGGATATGAAAATAGCGGCAAAAATGAAGAAGGATTTTCTTTCTCCAATTAGTATAAGTGTGTTTTTAAAATATTGCAGTACGGCTCCTTATATTATTAGCGAAGAATTTGCATACAAAACGGCATTGCAGATAATTTTAGACAACAAGGAGTATAGTGAGTATATCAAAGTGGAATTAGTATAGTTTGATTTTAAGGTCAGAAATTAAAGTGCTTGGGTTCCTTGACGAATCAAAAAATGTAACATATGATATTAACAATGATTAGTATTTTGGTATGTTATGCTTTTTGATTAAAATTCACAAAAAGCATTATAAAAGTTTGTGTATTCCGATGATGTCATTTTGATGGAGTTGGGATATAATATAAATAGGAAATGTAACGTCAATTACATTTCTGTGGCCAAAGAAGGAAACTTCTTTCCGATTAATTTCGGACATCTGCATAAGGAGCGTGCAGCGGTGTTGACTGGCATCGACAACAACTTTACACAGGCATCAGCAAATGAAGGAAGCATAGCTGTCCGAAATGCCGAGTAGGTGGAAGGCCTACAAACAGTTGGTAAGCAACTTAATAAACCAGTAAAACATTAACAAAGAGTTGTGGGTTTCCATAACTCTTTGTTGACGTAAGGGGAGAAATATTGGGAACGAATGATAAAAAAATAGGCAGTAAAACATTAGCTATTTTACATAATGATATACAACTTTATAATAAAATGAAAGGCAATGATTATCTTATTGCTTTTAAGAAAGGCAAAAAGGATACTTTAAAATATTGTCAACTTACCTTTCAACATTACAATTTTTGGCATTTGTTAGGATGTAAAATTGATAATGGGGATGCAGAATTAATATATAATGAGTGTATGCATAAAAAAGACATATCTGAAAATGTGGTATTTGTTCATAACTTTTCAAATGTAGAAGAAAAACATTGTGTTTTTGAAAAAGTGTTTGATTTTATTAGCAAAGCAAGAGAAATAACAATTGGATATATAGGGGATTGTCCGGAAAAATATATGATTGCCATGTCTTTAGGTAACGAAAGTGGTTTTGTTGGTTACGATTATGATAGAGATAACAATAAGTTCATGTTTCCTAAAACAGTTCAAAAAAAGAAAATTAGTATAGTACTTGCCGATATGAACAAGATACAATTTATATTAAGTAAACCGCAGGAACAAAAGGAATATGATACGCTAGAATATGAAATAAAAAAAGACATCACAAAAGAATTATTAACAGAAATTCCTGATGAATATTGCGTTAAAATATGAAAAAGTTGGGTTGTGATTCAAGAAGACAAGATGTATTGCGGATATACCAAGGGTTCCCTTGCGGGAAGCGGTGCCAGAACCTCCTTTCTTACGTGGTTTTTTGCTCCGTCCTCATTTCAAGTCCCATCTTCCGCACGAAATAAAAAGGCTCAGGATTTATTCCTGAGTCTTTTTTGTTTCTGCGCCGAGGAGTTCCTTGGACCTAGGGTCCAAGGTCTCCTCGCCATAGAGTGGCTTTGTCGGTTGAACAATGTAAAGTGGTCCCAAGGTTTCTTTGCCACTACTTATTGTTTGTAAGGAGAATATAATGGAATTGACAATGGCAATGTGGTAAAATGGAGGAAGTGAATGTTTTGGTAAGGAAGAATTGGAGCGATAGATGAAAGCGTTTTGATGTGGTGGACACAATAGACGGAAATAGAGTTACTTAAAGGAGTCAGATTGTTTTTTTGGTATGATTCGGGTGAGGGAAATGTTATTTCAGATTATGTAGCACAATTTATTCAAAAATAATATTATTACATAAGGAGCAGAGAAAGATGTTAATGTATTTAAACAAAACAAATGCAGAATATGAACTGAATAATGAAGATTCTTTAGATATATCTATTCCTGAAGCTATGAAGGAGTTCTATTCTAGTGTAAAATATGCAGATTTTTCTTTTGGAAGAATTTATGATATGGAAGAAGCCTTGAAAATGTCTGAGCGAGCACCATTTAGCCCGGATTGGTTTGTTTTAGGACAAGATAATTACTTTTCCTACTGGTTATGCAAGAAAGAACCTAATGAAAAAGGAAAGGTATTTACTACTTGGGATCATGCTTCTGGTATCGGAATAGATGAGCCGGTTTGGGATTCGCTTCTGACTTTTTTAGAGAGAATGGCAGAAGATGCAAGTGAGTATGAAGAATGGGATGATGAGTTCGAAGATGATGAATGGGAGGAATAGCATAGTATGTTAATATCAAAATTTGACAATACCAATATTGAAGAACATATAGCGGCATTTGAAAAGGAAAATAATATCACCTTACCGGAGGAATATAAGAGATTTCTGTTGAAGTATAATGGTGGAAGAACGCCAAAGACGAAATTTAAGATTAATAAAGTATCCTCGGATGTGCGTGGATTTTATGGTTTGGGGAATGCTGATGAATATTTTAATTTTCAGAAGTTAATAGACAATATGAATATACTGGAAGAATTTATAGAAGATGATATGTTGCCTATAGCTTCTACTGTTTCAGGAGATGATGTTACTATAGGAATTGGGAAAGAAGAGAATGGTTATGTATTCTTTAGATACCATGACAAAGGAAAGAAATACATAAAACTGACGGATTCGTTGTGTGAGTTTGTGGATAAGTGTAAGAGTGAGGAGAAGGGGCCTATTCGAACTGTTGAAGAAAAAAAACGAGATATGATTGCTGCTGGATTTGGTAGACGTATAACTGAGGAAAAAATAAAACGTTGGCAAGCAGAAATTGATGAATATGCAAACATCCACCAGGAAGAGTTTGAGTTGTAGAAGGTATGTTGTTTATGAAAAATTGGGATTTGTTAAAGCAGATGAATGTACTATTATAAAAGTTACAGATTAAGTGCTATCAAGTATGCCTAAATTCCAGTCTGATGAAGCGATTGATAGAGAGAAGATTTGAATTTTATGTTGTGAAAAAGATGTCTATTAACTTAGATATCTTTTTTTGTGAAAAAAACTATTGAAATATATTTTTAATTCACTTAGGCTTATTATAGGACGTCCAAATAATATGATTTTTGCCGCTTTACAGGAGGAAGTTTTAATGAAGAAAGTTTTAGATACTTATTCAAGTATAAACGATATTAATATAAAGCAGATTGTAGCCTATAAAGATAACATACTTGAAATTGAAGTGTATAAAGATGGTTTTACAAAAAAAGATACAATGAATGTTATGAGTGTGACAAAATCTGTAACATCATTGTTGGTAGGTATTGCTATTGACCAAGGTTTGATAAAAAGTGTAGACGACTTTGTGATGGACTATTACAAAGATACCTACACTCCTAAAAGAGGAGAGCAAACGATATTTAAAGTTACAATTAAACATTTGCTTACAATGACAGCACCATATAAGGGAAAGAGCGAACCTTGGACAAAGGTTTGCACATCGGAAGATTGGACACTGACAACATTGGATGTTTTGGGTGGTCGCAAAGGTATCACTAATGAATTCAGATATCACACTCTTGGTGTTCAAATCCTTTTGGGAATTATCAGAATTACAAGTGGTATGAATGTGCTTGACTTTGCTAACGAATATCTTTTTAAACCTTTAGGAATTGCACCAAGAAGCAATGCGGGTTGCGAGAGCAAAGAAGACCAGTTTGAGTATTTAATGAACAAAAACGACCATGGAAAGGTTTGGTTTTTGGACCCGACAGGTATGCCAACTGCAGGTTGGGGATTATCTCTTTCAGCTTATGAAATGGCACAGATAGGTTTGATGGTGCTTAATAACGGTGTTTATAATAATACTCGTATTATAAGTGAGAATTGGATTGAAATGATGACAAAATCCTACATATCTACCGATGAGAAATTTGGAAATCAGGATTATGGTTTTTTGTGGTGGCTTCCTCACAGAACAAGAGAGGTAATTGCCGCTATTGGTGATGGTGGTAATATTATATATGTTGATAGAAAAAATCAAATTGTAGTAGCCATAACTGCACATTTTAAGCCTATGGTTTTTGACAGAGTAGAATATATTGAAAAAAACATTGTTGAAGCATTAACAGAGAGGTAAATTTCAGTCTTGTGGAGAGATTGAAAGCAACTGAAGATTTGAATTTGTATGTATGGAGTATATTACTATGGAAATAAAAAAAGCAGAAATCAAAGATTTAAATATTGTTGTTAAGTTAAAAATGGATATGTTTAAAGAAGTAGGTTCAATAGCTTTGTTACAGGATAATGCCGAAGAACAGATATATGAAACATACAAAGAATTATATCAAGAAGAAAAAGGTTGTCATTACCTGGTGTATGAAAATGATAGTGTTATTGCGTGTGGTGGTGCAGTAATTAAGGAAGATGTTCCATTTTGTTTCTTTAAAACTCCAATGTATGGATATATTATTGATGTGTATTGTATTCCTGAAAAAAGGAGAAACGGTTATTCTACAAAAATAATGGAAGAACTACTAAAATGGTTGCAGAGCAAAGGTATTCATACCATAAAATTAAAACCATCAGAAGTAGGAAAGCATTTATATGAAAAGTTTGGTTTTTGTGATTCTGGGGAAATGGAATTATGGATTTAATGTTCTATATAGTTATCAATTTGTTGGACACACAAATTCCAATATGTAGAACAGTTAGAAAACTTGAATTTTATGGAAGGATACAATAATGAGAATAGAAACAGAAAGAGTAATTATTACCGAATTTGATTTAACTATGGCTGAAAGTGTACATAGAAATTCTTTGGATGAGGACACTAGACAATTTGTGCCTGATGAGGTTTTTGAAACAATAGAAGATGCCAAGGAAACGATAGAGTTTCTTATGAGTATGTACGAATCAGCAGAAGGTCCTTTTGTATATCCGGTATTGCTTAAAAATGGAACTAATGTAGGTTATGTTCAATTGGTATCATTAGCGGAAGGTTTTGAGGTTGGATATCATATTGGAAAAGAATATACAAAAAATGGATATGCCACAGAAGCATTAACAGCCTTTTTGAATGAAATAATGCCCCAAAAGAATTTAAATCAGGTATATGGAATTTGTGTGTCAGAAAACATTGCATCTAAAAAAGTCTTGGAAAAGTGTGGCTTTGAAAAGGAATATGAAGGTATAGGCGAGTACCAAGGTGAAAGTAGACAAATTGCGAAATATGTTTTGAAGAAAGGTCTGTAAATAAGCAGATGTTAATATGCGTTGCTTGTGGCAACGGCTCTTTTGAATATAGAATTGAGCCATCAAAAACAAGGAGGCACAGATTATGCTTAATGAAAATATCAAAAGAATTAGAAAGTCAAAAGGGCTATCGCAAGAAGAACTTGCAATCAAACTGAATGTAGTAAGACA
>JAFXCD010000108.1 GCA_017521605.1 Lachnospiraceae bacterium
CACAGGGTGAAGTACTTAATGTAGCTACCAAGTCCTTTGGTGCAATCGGTGTATTTGCTATTCCTGAGATGGGCAGATTCTATCGTCACGTATTGATCGAGAAGAACTATCCTCATCACGGTGCAGTTGCATTCGGTCACTATGGAAAGACTTTATTCGAAATCTTCAAGTTCTTGGGAGTTCCTGTAGAAGACTTGAACTACAACCAGCCTAAGAGCTTACCTTATCCTACCGAGAATCCTTGGGCTTAAGTCTTATGATTCGGCGGATTGGCTGAATAAAGAAACAGATGCGGCGCGGTCTTTATGACCGCGCTGTTTTACTCTAAACAGAAAGGTTGTTTTCCCTATGAAGCGTTTTTTACGATATTCCTTATTATTTTTGGTGTGTGTAGGCATTTTCAGTGCGTGCGGACAAAAGGAAGAAGCAGAGAAGGATTCCGTTTCGGTCGAGGATGCTACAGGTACTATCCCGGTGCTTTCCATAGAGACTGTGAATCAGGAGAGTAGTAAGATGGACTTTGTAACCAGGCCGGTAGCGAAGCATGTGGCACAGGCCATTGCCTCCTGGACACCGGATTATGTGATGCCTCCAGAGCCTTATTATGAGGATTGTACCATTACCTTGACGGATGCCGATGAAAAGGTGGTGATAGACAAGGTAGAAGCGGAAGTGAAGGTGCGCGGCAACTGGACTACCTCCTACGATAAGAAGCCTCTTCGTATTAAATTCAAGAAATCACAGAATCTACTGGGATTAAATGGGGGAGAAACCTATAAAAACTGGGTACTTCTTGCAGAATATAAGGATGCTTCCATGCTCCGTAATAAGACTGCACTCACCATTGCTGAAGAGATATTGGAGCCAGACGGACTTTATGTTTCCGATGTAGAGCTGGTAGAGGTAGTGATTAACGGAGAATACTGGGGGGTATACCTGCTGGCGGAACAACAGCAGATTAACAAAGGCAGAATAGATATTACGGAAGCGGAGGATGATTATACCGGTACGGATATCGGCTATTTCCTGGAGTTTGACGGTTACTATATGAATGAGGATCCGCTCCAGCGGTTCCAAATATCCTATGCGGACAATGCTGCTCTGGTCCCATTTGACGGGGATGGTGGCAGCGACAGAACCATGAAATGCCTAAGCGACCCGGTATATGGTGATAAGAAAGATATCGGTATTACTATACAAAATGATATTTATTCAAAGGAGCAACGAGACTTTGTGGCTTCTTACTTGGATAATGTCTATAAAATTATGTACTATGCCGCATATCGGGATGAGGCATATATATTTAATGAGGATTATACTTCCATCAGGAAAACGGAAGAGATTACGCAAAAAGAGGCAGTGGAGCAGGTGATTGATGTACAGTCCCTGGTAGATATTTATATCCTGAATGAATTGTTCTGTGATGCGGATGTTTACTACTCCAGCTTTTTTATGGCAGTGGATTTTGGCCCTAAAGGTGATAAAAAGCTGACCTTCCAGGCACCCTGGGACTTTGACTCCGGATTGGGTAATAAGGACCGTTGTCTGGACGGTACCGGTTTCTATGCGGCTAATATCGTACCGGATGTAGATGGCGGACCGGAGGGCGGCGGTGAGTATGAAACCATCAATCCCTGGCTGGCGGTACTGATTTATGAGGAATGGATGCAGGATTCTATCAGGAAGACCTGGACCAAGGCTTATGATACGGGCGTATTTGAGCGTGCCTTTGCAATGATTGCAGAGGATAAAACCAGATGCCAGGCGGCCTTTACCAGAAACTATAAGAAATGGAACAATATTATCAATAATGCTCCGTTTGTAAATGAACTATCTGTACCTGCGGCAGCATGTACCAATCAGGAGGAAGCAGCAGATTTTCTTTTAGAATGGTTACAAAGTAGGGTGGAATTCTTGAATAATGAGTGGCATGAGTAAATGATAAGATATTTGGAAACGGACATCGTGTGATGTCCGTTTTTGGTTGACAAAAATGATAAGAAATGCTAACATGAGTAAAAGCGACTATGCCGTCGCAAATATAAAAGCATAGAGGTATATATGGGTACAAAGGGTGAGAATACGAAAAGAGAAATCTGCAGGGAAGCAGCTAAGCTTTTTTCCAAGAAAGGGTACAAGGATGTATCCATGCAGGATATTTGTAACGCTACAGGCTTAAGTAAGGGTGGTTTATACAGGCATTTTGGTAGTAAGGAGGAAATTCTTTTTCAGTTAATCAGCAAGGAAAAAAGAGTTTTTGAAGATATCGAGCAGGGGAAGAGTGCTGTGGATGTTTTGGAGAATTTGCTGAAGGTCTATCGGGAGGATTTGGAGCCGGATGTGGAGTCCATGGCGTATGCCTTGTTTGAGTATGCCTCCATGGGAAACGGTCAGGTACCGGACAGTAGCAATACAGAGGATAAGCGATACTGGCATAAGCTGGTGAAGTATGGGGTATCCACCGGGGAGTTTAATGATGTAGACCCGGATGTGGTTATGGATTCCTTTCTTTATGCTTTCCGAGGGGCTGCTATGTGGAGAAGGGTACTGACCTTTCAGGAGGAAACCCTTGACCATTTGACGGAGGCGGTACGCTACTTATTGATTAAGGATTATGGGGAGGAGAAAATATGAGTGTATATGAACAGGTACAGCAGGCTCTTACGGAAGCCAAAACAAAAGGTGGGAAAAACGGTCTGAACTGTATTGCAGAATTGGATATGACGGCAGTAGAACAGGCAAAGGAACTTGATGCCTGTAGCAAGGTGGAAAAAGGGGATTTTTGGGGAACTCCTATTTTGGTAAAAGATAATATTGATGTGAAAGGTCTACATACAACGGCAGGAAGCCTGGCACTGGATGATAACATTGCTAAGAAGGATGCACCGGTTATTCGGAATTTGCGTAAAAACGGAGCTGTCATTCTCGGGAAAACCAACATGACAGAGTTTGCAAATTATACCACAAACGGCATGCCGGGAGGTTACAGTTCCCGTGGCGGACAGGTGATTCATGCGGTGGATCCGAGGTTGAGTCCTTCCGGTTCGTCCAGTGGGTCGGCGGTTGCAGTTGCAGCCGGGATAGTGGATGGTGCAGTAGGAACGGATACTTCGTTTTCGATTATTTTGTGCGCACTGGATAACAGTATCTGCGGTTTGAAGCCTCCAGTTGGGGCATTGTCATCGGAGGGAATTATACCGTTTGCAAAGACCCTGGATAGTGCCGGAGCAATGGCCAAGGATTTTACAACCACATTGCGGTTGTATTCTGCAATGAGAGAAGAACCTTTACCAAAGCTGCAGGCGGCGGACTGTAATACTCTGAAGATAGCCATCAATATTGCGAATTGGAAAAGGATGTCCTTGGGACAAAATAAGTTCCGAAGACATGTAACAAGATTGCTCAAAGGGCGTGGTGCAAGCATCCGGAAAATCGAACAGATGCCCACACCATTTCAAGGGACGATTATGAAGTATGAATTTAAGGCACATTTGGAAGAGTATCTTGGTACCTCTGCAGCATCAAGGAAAACGCTTAAGGAAATTGTGGAATATTACGAAGCCAATCCCGATACTATGATGAAATACGGCAATACACTCTTGAAAGCGGCATTAGAAGAAACACCCGGAGGACTACAGAGTGAGGAATATCTGAGAGCCATGGAAGAACGCAGTAAAATGATACGAGAAGTGAGGGAAGAACTGGCTGATTATGATGCAGTCATAGTGTGTGGGCCAACCAATATAATGCATTTTTGCGGATTGCCTTCGGTTACCATTGTAGGAAGTCAGAAGAATGTGTTTGGCGTACGGCGAGGGGTGATGCTGTATGGTGTGGATGAATATCGTTTGTATCGGGCTGCACTTGCCATAGAAAAATTGATTAGGGATGAAAGGTGAGATTATGAGGGACCTAATTGTACCAAGAAAGATTCGGAAAGGTGACACCATGGCCTTTATCTCCCTGTCGGGAGGACGTGCCGGAGATGCAGATATGCTTAAACGGTATGAGACCGGAAAGAAGCGTTTTCAGGAGATTTTCGGGGTGAAGGTGGTGGAAACACCCCATGCTTTGAAGGGCAGTAAGTATCTCTATGCACATCCGGAGAAAAGAGCAGAGGATTTGATGTGGGCATTGCAAAATCAGGAAATCAGCGGCATTATCTGCAATATGGGAGGTGATGACTCGTATAGAGTGCTGCCATACATTGATACACAGGTCATTCATGACAATCCTAAGGTCTTTATGGGATTTTCGGACATTGCTACCTGGATGACGGTATTTTCCTATGCGGGAGTAAGGGCGTACTACGGTCCCTGTGTATTGACGCCCATTGCTCAGCCGGGCTCATTGGATGCCTATACGGAGGATGCTATAAGAAGGACTCTGTTTGAAACGGATGTGATTGGAGAAGTGAAGTGCAGTGAGGCTTATACCCCCATTGAGTGGAAAGATATAGAGCCCAAGAAAATCAAATGGACCCGCAATACTGGATATTCCGTGTTGCAGGGACAGGGCGTGAAGCAGGGGAGGATATTCCCTATATGCGGCGGACCGCTTCGACAGATTATGGGTACCAAATTCTTCCCCAAGCCGGAGTTTTTTGAGGGTGCTTTTATAGCGACAGAGCATGGACCGATTTATGGAAGCCATCTGGCGGCATTACATGAGCTGAGAGCTTTTGCGGCGGCAGGCATGTTTGATAAGGCTGCAGGAATCATCACCGGTAAACTGGATGAAGAGAGTCGGAATGTAATAAAAAAAGTAATTAACCAAGAGGTGCACAGGGAAGATATGATTATTTTTGAAAATGTTGACTTTGTGCATCAAACTCCCATGACTGTTTTGCCGGTGGGCGTTCTGTGTGAAATTGATTGTGAAAAGGCTACTTTTAGGATATTGGAGAGTGGCGTGAGAGAGTAGAAAAGAAGAAATATGCAAAAGGCCGGTAGAAGAATCTATCGGCTTTAAAATTCTTAAATCTTATGTTAAAATACAGTGGTAGTTTAATATATGTATTGATAAGGAATAATCGAATAGAGATGAAAAGCATTAATAAATTCATAACAAAGAAAAGAATAATAGTTCTGTTTTTTATACTATTAATAATCGAATTAGGCACTGCCATTGGACTTAAAAAAGTGAAGATAAATACACTATTTGCGGATAACTATCCTGTACAGGGTATAGATGTATCTCACTATCAGGGAAATATTGATTGGAAAGTTCTGCAAAAGCAGAATATAGATTTTGCATATATTAAGGCCACAGAAGGTAGTAGCCATGTGGATGAGAAGTTTAAGGAAAATTGGGGAAATGCTTCTCAAACTTCCTTAAAAATCGGGGCATACCATTTCTTTAGCTTTGATAGTGAAGGGGAAACTCAAGCAGAAAATTTTATCCGTACAGTAGGGTCTTTAGAAGGAAAATTGATACCGGTTATTGACGTAGAATATTACGGGGATAAATTTAGGAATCCGCCTGAAAAAGAAAAGGTAGTGAAAGAGCTTAAGCATATGTGTACCTGTCTGGAACAGGAATATGGTGTAAAGCCCATGTTATATACCACTAACAAGGTATACCATAAGTACTTAGAAGGAGAATTTGATTTTGATGAGTACCCATTATGGATTCGGGATGTGTATTTCACACCGAATATTACCATAAAGGATCAGTGGACCCTCTGGCAATACTCAGATACAAGTGTTTTAGAGGGATACAAGGGGGGAGAAAAATATATTGATGTGAACGTTTTTCGTGGAGATTTTGAAAATCTGTCAGAGCTATCCGTGGAGTGATTTTAGGATTGACAATATTTCAAATAACAGTCTATTATGTATATTAGGCAAATGTAGAAGGGAAGGTGAAACGTATGAAAAGATTACCTGACTCAGAACTGGAAATTATGATGATTATCTGGGAGCTGGACAAACCTGTGACTCGTATGGAGATAGAAAAACATTTAGAAGGCGACAAGAAGCTTTCGCCCACTACCATATTGTCTTTTTTGGCGCGTTTGGAGGAAAAGGGGTTTGTGGCAGTAGAAAAAGAAGGCAAAAATAATGTGTATATTGCCATGATAGACAGGGAGATTTATGTGCAAAAGGAAAGCTGGAATATTTTAAAGCGTTTGTATCAGAATTCCATCAAGAACTTCTTAATGGCTCTGTTCGATAGCAGAGAACTATCCGATAGGGAGCTTATGGAATTGGAAGAGTTTGTAAGGGAAAAACGCTTAGAGCAGCAAAGATAGGACATAACAGAATATGAATATATTAACCGTTGAAAATATTACAAAAGCATATGGGGAGCGAAAGCTATTTGATAATGCAGGCTTCTTTTTACAGGAGGGGGAAAAGGCAGGTATCATAGGTATTAATGGTACGGGCAAAAGTACCTTGCTTAAGATGATTGCCGGACTGGAAGAACCGGACGAAGGGAAAATTGTTATGGCAAACCATGTGGTGGTAGCTTATTTGCCCCAGAATCCGTTATTTGATGCCGAGAAAACAGTAATTTCGGCAGTTGTAGAAAAAGCTTTGGAAGCCAAATTACAGAAGAAACAACAGTTATCGGAAGGGGAGGAAGCAACTTTGACCGCAGAAGCCAAAAGTATGCTGACCAAGCTGGGAGTATATGATTTTGAGCAGAAATGTGGGGAGCTGTCCGGCGGGCAGAAGAAGAGACTGGCTTTGGTGGCTGTGCTTTTGAGCCCGGCAGATTTGCTGGTATTGGATGAGCCTACCAACCATTTAGACAACGAAATGTC
>JAFXCD010000109.1 GCA_017521605.1 Lachnospiraceae bacterium
AGTAACAGGTTATATCAAATTACAGATTCCTGCCGGAAAAGCAACACCGGCTCCACCGGTTGGTCCTGCACTTGGACAGCATGGTGTAAACATCGTTGAATTCACAAAGCAGTTCAACGCAAGAACAGCAGATAAGGGTGATTTAATTATCCCTGTTGTTATTACTGTATATGCAGACAGAACTTTTAGTTTCATTACAAAGACTCCCCCTGCAGCAGTACTTTTAAAGAAGGCTTGTAACATTAAATCAGGTTCAGGTGTTCCTAACAAGAACAAGGTTGCTACTATTTCTAAGGCTAAGCTTCAGGAAATTGCAGAAACCAAGATGCCTGACTTAAATGCAGCTAGTCTGGAAGCAGCTATGAGCATGATTGCAGGTACAGCTAGAAGTATGGGTATTGTAGTAGAAGACTAATATTAATTTAATTTGGGAGACAATCCAAGGAGATTGTCGTTAGAACCTAGGAGGTATAATAATGAAACATGGTAAGAAATATGCTGAAGTTGCTAAGTTAGTAGATAAGGCAGCTTTATATGATCCCAGCGAAGCAATCGCTCTTGTAAAGAAGACTGCAGTAGCTAAGTTTGATGAAACTGTTGAAGCACACATCAGAACCGGTTGTGACGGACGTCACGCAGACCAGCAGATTCGTGGTGCAGTAGTTCTTCCTAACGGAACCGGTAAGACTGTAAAGGTTTTGGTTTTCGCTAAGGGACCTAAGGTGGACGAAGCTTTAGCAGCAGGTGCTGATTATGCAGGTGGTGAGGAACTCATCCCTAAGATTCAGAACGATGGATGGTTAGATTTTGATGTAGTAGTAGCTACACCTGATATGATGGGTGTTGTGGGTCGTTTAGGTAAGGTTCTCGGACCTAAGGGCTTAATGCCTAACCCTAAGGCTGGTACCGTTACTATGGACGTAACCAAGGCTATCGCTGATATCAAGGCTGGTAAGATTGAATACCGTCTTGACAAGACAAATATCGTACATGTTCCTCTTGGAAAGGCTTCTTTCTCTGAGGAAGCATTGGAAGAGAACTTCAAAGCTCTCATGGACGCTATCATGAAGGCTAAGCCCAGTGCAGTTAAGGGTGCTTACTTAAAGAGCATCACCCTGACCTCTACTATGGGCCCTGGTGTGAAGGTTGCTACTTCTAAGTTTGTGTAAAATAATTAGTGCATTCAAATGCCGCTCCGATTTCGGGGCGGCATTTTGTGTCTTATAGGAAGATGTGCAAGTACAGGGGGAAGGCCAAGGAGAATTGCGAAGTGATTCTCAAAGAGGATGTTCGGTGATGTTATTATTTTCTTACAAAAATGTAAGAAGTGTTGTCACGAGGAAGTAAGCTATTTGTGCTATAATTATCATAAAATAAATTAATAAATGAGGAATGAACTGTGACGGATTATAAGCAATTAGCATGGAAATATTTGAAATATAATAAAAAAAGAACAATTCTTACGGTGCTTGGAGTGTCTCTCTCAACAATGATTTTATTTGCGTTTATAAACAGTGTGCTGAGTTTTTACGTAACAGAAAGGAATACGGCCAGAGAAGAATTAAAGTATGAGGCTGGATTTTTATGTCCATCAGAAGCGGTGGCAAGGCAGATTGCTGAGGAAGATTGTATTGCAGAGCGGGAGATTGTTTCAGATATACAGGAAGGTTCACATGGTTGTGCAATACAGGTGAATTTTAAACAGCCTTTTTTGATGATGCATTTTATAAGGCAGATAGAGAAGCAATATGCGGTAGAAGCAAAATTATCACCTTTGGCAAGCTTTTATTTTGTGGAAGAGGATGATAATGCCATGGTGGTTTTGGCATTGTCAGCATTATTGATTGCCTATATCTTTGCTATATTTGGGGTGGCAGTGGTGCGTAATTCCATACAACTGATAACCCTGGAGCAGATTAAGGATTATGGAATGTTGCGTTGCATGGGATCTACAAAGGGACAACTGAAGAGTATGGTTTTTGCCATGGGATTCCTTCTTGAGAGTATGGGAATTGCTTTGGGAATTTTGTTGGGATTTCTGTCATATTTGCCCATAGCTTTGAAGGCAGAATGGGAAGTGGGCTTCCATGTGATAGGAATACCATTGATTTTGCTTTGCTTTTTGTTTGATTTGTATTTTGTGATGCAGGAAAATTGCAAATTTGTAAATAAACTGACTCCGGTTGCGGCAGTAAGAGGAGAGTTTAAGATAAAGACAGGAAAAGTAAAGGTTCGTAAGAAAAGTCTGGTGGGATATTTGTTTGGAGTAGAAGGGGATTATGCATATAAGAACTTAAGACGTAATCCTGCCAGGATGTGGAAGTCTGTGGGTGCTATGTCTATGGGGATTGCTATGGTGATTGTGGCTGTGTCTTTAGGCGGAGCGTTTTATAGTTATATGACCATTGATTCGGCACAGTTTGGGGAGTATCAGTTCCTGGACGCGATAGCCATGGAGCCGGGATTTGGACAGAAGCGATATGACAGTATGCTTTTGCCCATGGAACACAGGGAGGTTTTGCAAAAGAATAAACAGGTGAAAAAGTCAAAGCCGGTGTATGAAGTATGTATCTATACTGCGGATGTTTTGGAGGTGTATGAACATTATACAAATGAATTCAAACAGGGAACGGATATCGGTGAAATTAAGGAAAAACTTAAGGAAACTTATCTAAAAAATAAAGAAGAAAATAGCCTGATTGGCAAATATGCATATGGCGAATTACTTATGAAAAACAGTCTGGTGGGATATGATGAGGAAGATTATAGGAGATTGGAATCGCAGCTGGTGGATGGTACGTTAAATATCAGTGATCAGGGAATCGTGCTGGTGAATAAGACATGTTCTATGAAAAGTTCAGAAGTAACATTAAATGCTTCCTGGGGCGTTTATGATATAACGGACTATCGGGTAGGGGATACCATCACCTTTGTTGATTACAAAAAACTGGATGACCTGATGAAGGAGCGAATCCGGGAAAGAGGGTGGGATATAAAGAAGGGTGAAGTGGATTTCAAGCTGGCGTGGGAAGTAATGGGAGAATGCTATGAAAAGTTAGTAAAAGAAGGTGCCACTAAGACCTATGTCATCGAAGGAATTGTGGCCAAGGATGAGAATAGGGCTATTCTGTCCGGAGACTTACGTTTTGTATTACCACAGGAAAGATATTGGGAAGAAACGGGTCTGACAACGACTGAGATCTCAGGTATCATGTACCACATAGGCGGATATCGATTGCCGGAGCAGTTTCAACCGATGTATGACTGGGTAAGTAAAAATGGAGATTATTATAATCAGGTGTTCTATCTGGATACGTTGAGTTTTATGGGAGATTTACATGATTTGTTGGTGGGTGCTACTGTTTTTATTCTCTTTGTAGTGATTGTGAATATGCTGAATGTAATAAACACTACCGCCAGTGATTTGTATCTTAGGAGAAAAGAATTTGCCCAACTGAGAGTGTTGGGAATGTCAAAGAGAAAACTGATATTTACGGTTTTATTGGAAGGAATTATTACATCCATATTGTCCGGTATTATAGGTGTAACATTAGGATATTTGATAGTAGACAGAGCAATGGAATTTGTGAGTCAGGGATTCTATATACCTTTCACATTTTCTTGGGGACTATGCATTCTGTTGATAGTGGTGAGTACATTGATTATGTGCGCAACCGTATATTTGCCTATCAAGGGGATGGAAATTAATATGGCTGAGGAACTTCAGGGCGGCGGTGAATAAAGGAGAAGGATAAAATGGAAATAATAAAGCTGGAAAACGTGACAAAAATTTATGGAACAGAGGATAATCGACTGGTAGCTCTGGACCATGTGAATGTGACTATAGATAAAGGAGAATCGGTAGCTGTTGTGGGACCCTCGGGATGCGGTAAGTCCACTATGCTTCATATTATCGGTGGTGTGGATTCCCCTACAGAAGGAAATGTGTACATAGAGGGGAAGGATATTACTTGTTTGAAGGATGAGGAGATGTCCATATTTCGTCGCAGAAAAATAGGTTTTGTATTTCAAGCTTACCATCTGATACCGGTACTGACTGTGGAGGAAAATATGCAGATGCCTATCCTTTTGGATCACCGTAAACCTGACAGGGAGTATACGGATTATGTGCTGGAGATGCTGGGACTGAAGGATAGGAGAAAGAGTTTGCCGTCTCAATTGTCAGGAGGGCAGCAACAGCGTGTCGCCATTGCCAGGGCTTTGGCAAACAGACCTACAATTTTACTTGCTGATGAACCTACAGGAGCGTTGGACAGTAAGAGCGGGGAAGAGGTTATGGCATTGCTGCAAAGATCTGTTAAGGAGTTAAATCAGACATTGGTTCTGATAACTCATAATGTGGATTTGGCAAGAGAAACAGACCGAATCATCAGGCTTTCTGATGGTAGGATAAAGGATAACTAGAGTAAAGTGGATGTTGCCTACAGGATGAAGATGCGATATACTTGGGAAAAAAGAGGAAGTAAGGGGGCTGCGTGTTGAGTAAAATTATGTTGGTAGAGGATGACTTTGCCTTGGCCATGGCAACAGAGTATGCATTACAAAGTGAAGGGTATCAGGTGGTTTGTGCAGATAACCTGCAAAAGGCACGTGGGATTTTGGATGAGAGTGTGGATTTGGTCTTGCTGGATTTGATGCTTCCGGATGGTAATGGCTATTCTTTCTGTAAGGAAATCAGAGATGGCGGTTTTGAAATGCCGGTTATTTTTCTGACAGCAGTATCTGATGAAGCCAATATCGTCCAAGGCTTGGAGCTGGGGGCGGATGATTATGTAACTAAGCCTTACCGGGTTAAGGAACTGATGTCCCGTATAGCAGCCAATATCAGACGATACGAGAGGAATGCCGGTAGAAGCAAGAAGGTATATGAATTCGGAAAGCATAAGTTTTTGCCTGAGGAGTTTCGGCTATTGTGTGAAGATAAAGTAGTGGAATGCACCGCCAGCGAAATGCGCTTGTTAAAGGAGCTGGTAATGAACGGGGATGTGGTATTGTCCAGAAATACTTTGCTGGAGAGACTATATGATGTGGATGGTGCATTTATTGATGATAATACCTTGTCCGTTTATTTAAAACGTCTGCGTGATAAGCTGGGCAAAGACGCAGATTACATTGAAACGGTAAGAGGGGTTGGGTATCGCTTTGTGAAGAATAGAAATAAATAGGCGGATTATGATAGAGGTGAATGGTGAAGGATAATTATGAATGGAAACGCTTCAGAGGACTTTTTTGGTTGTGTGTAGTGGTATTTACAGGAGTGTTTTGGTGTGTTGCCTGGTATTGTAGTGAATTTCATATAGGAAAAGCATTCCTGCTTACAGGACTTTTGTTTCTGTTTGATGTGATTCTCTATTTGCTGTTTCGCAGGAAGCTTAGGGCACTTTATGGAGATGTGGATACCATATCTGCATTGATGGAAAAAGTTATTGGCGGCGAACTGGACTATGCTGCAGAGGTATATAAGCAGGGAAGTTTGGGGATTCTGTATACCAACTTTTTTAAAATGGTGACAATTCTGCGGGAGAGTCGGATGAAGGAAGGACAGGAAAAGGAATTCCTGAGGGATACGATTTCTGATATTTCTCATCAGTTAAAAACTCCTTTGTCTTCATTGAAAGTATTTATAGAGCTTCTTTATGATGATAAAATCAAGGAGGCAGAAAAACGTAAAGAGGTATTGAGAGAAGCCGGGAAACAACTGGATCGTATGGAATGGATGGTGCTTGCCATGCTGAAGCTGGCCCGCATTGAAGCCGGAAGTATACAATTTGAGAAAAAGGAATGTAATGTAACAGAAGTATTGCGAACTGCGAAGGAGGCAGTAACATATCTGTTGGACAAGAGAAAGCAGACTATAGAGATTGTAGGAATGGGTAGTAGTGACTTAAAGGAAAATGTGAAGGTTTGTTGTGATAAAGAATGGCTGACAGAAGCGGTTATTAACTTGCTGAAGAATGCCTCTGACTATTCAGGTGAAGATGCTTGTATTACGATTCGGACAGAAGAGAATAATCTGTTTACAAGGATTCAGGTTGAAGATGAAGGCGTAGGAATAGCAGAAGAGGCGATGCCTCATATCTTCAAGCGTTTTTACAGAGTTGACAATGCGGTGAATCCGGGAAGTGTGGGAATCGGATTGGCATTGACAAAATCCATTATTGAAGGAATGGGCGGGACAATAAAAGTGAAAAGTGAGGTGGGGGAATATACCTGCTTTACCATTACTTTTTTGAAATAAGCAAAAACTTTGGAAAAGTTGTTGACATAAATAAATAAGTGTGTTAAGCTATCAAAGGTTAATAAACCAGCCGAAGACAGTAGGTGGAAGTGCAAACAACCGTAAATCCTACCGAGGAGAGTGAGTTAATTGTGAAATGATGCTACCTTCCTGTCTTTGACCAGGGAGGTTTTATTTTTTATAAAACTCCTTTCGGCATAAAATCTATAAAGGAGGAAATAAAATGGCAAAGATTGAAATCAAACAGCCTATCGTAGAAGAGATTTCTGCCGGTATTAAGGACGCACAGTCAGTTGTATTAGTTGACTATCGTGGACTTACTGTAGAACAGGATACCGAATTACGTAAGCAGTTACGTGAGGCAGGAGTTGTTTACAAGGTTTACAAGAACACCATGATGAACTTTGCTTTCAAGGGAACTGATTTTGAAGGACTTGCTCCTTACTTAAATGGTCCCAGCGCTATGGCTTACTCTACAGAGGATGCTACTGCACCTGCAAGAGTAATTGCTGAGTTCGCTAAGAAGGCTAAAGCTTTGGAAATCAAAGCAGGTGTTGTTGAAGGCACTGTTTACGACGCTAAGGGTATGGAAGCAATTGCAAGCATCCCTTCAAGAGACGTGCTTATTTCCAGATTACTTGGAAGTATGCAGTCACCTATGGCTAACTTCGCTCGCGTTATTAATCAGATCGCAGAGAAGAATGCTTAATTATGAAGGAAACTTCATCAATAAACTAACAAACAATAATATTATTATAATTTAAATGGAGGATATTAAAATGGCTAAGTTATCAGCTCAGGAATTAATCGATGCTATCAAAGAGTTAACTGTATTAGAATTAAATGATTTAGTAAAGGCTTGTGAGGAAGAGTTCGGCGTATCTGCAGCAGCAGGTGTTGTTG
>JAFXCD010000110.1 GCA_017521605.1 Lachnospiraceae bacterium
AAAAAAATCTCCCAGTATGATGTAAGAAAGTTTGGCGACTTTTAAATGCATCAACACAAAGGAGATTTTTAGCAAATGAAAAAGAAAAACCATTCCAACGAAAAACTTGAGGCAATCACATGTAAAACCTTAATTGTCGGTGTTGACATTGCAAAGCATAACCAGTGGGCAAGATTTGTAGACTGCCGAGGTATTGAGCATGATAAGGCACTTAAATTTGAAAATAACAGAAATGGTTTTAATGCAATCTTAACAAGGATTTATGAAATCTGCAAGAAGGAAGATTTTAATAAGGTTATTGTGGGAATGGAGCCAACTGGACATTACTGGAAGGCATTTACAAATTTTCTGTTAAAGCAGGCGAGAATCACGGTTGTACTGGTAAATCCATATCACACTAAAAAGGCAAAGGAACTGGATGATAACAGTCAGACTAAATCTGATAAAAAGGATGCACTTACCATAGCGAGACTGGTTAAGGATGGACGATATTTTGAAACATATCTTCCTCATGATGTTTATGCAGAATTGCGTGGACTTACAACAACCAGGCATAGTATGAATAAGCGAAAGAAAGCCATTATGAATACGATTACTGCGGTATTAGATGAATATTTTCCTGAGTTTGAAAGTGTATTCAAGCATCCTTTTAAAGGGAAAGCATCCATGCACCTTTTGAAAGTTTGCCCTATTCCTAAATTTATATTGGAATTAGGTGAAGAAGGTGTGCTGAAAGAAATCAAAAAAGCAGTAAAAAAGACGGTTGGCAGGAAAAAGGCTGCACAGCTGGTAGAAACTGCCAAGGAGAGTATAGGTGTTGATTATGGTGAATACGCTGCACGTTTTAAGATACAGCAGCTAATGGAAGAACTGGAGTTAATAAGCAACCAGTTGGAGATATTGGAAGCCGAAATGGCAGATGCATTGAAGAAGACAGAGATATCAGAGTATCTGTTAAGTATAACCGGGATGGGAGTGGTTTCTTTGGCGACATGTTTAGGAGAATTGGGTAACCCGCTACGTTTTGAGGATGCAAGACAGATGAGCCGTTTGGCAGGATATAACCTGATAGAGGACAGTTCTGGAAAAAACAAAAGTGGAACATGCATTTCGAAGCGTGGAAGAAAGAATCTGCGCAGCGTACTTTATCAGATTTCCGTGACAATGGTGGCAACCAATAAGGAGATGCGACAACTGTATGACTATCTGAAAACAAGGGAAAACAATCCGCTGAAAAAGATGCAGGCGCTAGTGGTTATCAGCAAAAAGGTGCTGACATTGATTTTTACATTGTCAAAGAAAAAAGTGTATTACCAACCGGAACTTGTCTTCGGAGAATATAGAAAGAGCCAGTTATTAGCGGCTTAATAGATTATTATTGCCGATATAGGTACAGGGATAAGGAGGTCTTCTCCATCAGCCCAATGAGGCAGTAACTAAGCAAAAGTCTACCCTGTATCTTTATCCATAAAACAGAATGAAGGAATGTAAGGACGTAGATCCAGCGAGAACTGATAGGGTAAGTGTATGGATAAACAAGGCAAAAGATTTATTAACAATGAATTGATACCTACAAAGGTATTGAAATAAATTAGCAAAATATATCGGGAGATATATTGACAGATTTCAAATTTAGAGATAG